>CABRFZ010000005.1 GCA_902470365.1 uncultured Collinsella sp.
CTTAGAGGTCCTCGCGCCAGAAGGGCATGCTCATGCAGCGCGGGCCGCCGCGGCCGCGGGAGAGCTCGGCGGAGGGCACGACGAGAAGGTCCAGGCCCTCCTTGTACAGCACGTCGTTGGTGACGGTGTTGCGGGCGTAGACGCAGATCTTGCCGGGCTCGACGCACAGGGTGTTGGAGCCGTCGTTCCACTGCTCGCGGGAGGCCGCGATCGGGTCGCCGCCGCCGCAGGGGATCAGCTTGACCTGGTCGACGCCGGTGGCGTCCTCCAGGACGTGCTCGAGGGTGTCCTCGATCAGGCGGATGTTCACGTCGCCCGGGTTCTTGCCGGCGGTCAGCTCGTAGACGCGCAGGGTGCCCATGATGGCGGGGTGGATCGTGAACTTATCGACGTCGATCTGGGTGAAGACCGTGTCGAGGTGCATGAAGGCGCGCGAGACCGGGATGTCGAAGGCCAGGATGCGCTCGACCTTGGAGTCGGAGTTCCAGAAGATGTTCTGGGCCATGACGTCGATCGCGGCGGCCTGGGTGCGCTGGGAGATGCCGACGGCGAGGGTCTTCTCGTTGATGTTCAGCACGTCGCCGCCCTCGGTGTGGAACTGGCAGTCGCGGCGGAAGTACAGCGAGACGTCCTTGTAGTCGGGGTGGTACTTGAAGATGTACTTGCCGTACAGGGTCTCGCGGTTGCGGGTGACCGAGTACATGCGGTTGAGGTTGACGCCCTCGCCGATGACCGCGAACGGGTCGCGGGTGAAGTAGAGGTTGGGCATCGGGTCGATGATCAGGTCGGACTCGGACTCGGAGTTGACCAGGGAGTCGAGGGTCGTGGACGCCGTGAGGGGCATGTCGATCTCGGACTTGGTCATGCCGGCCATGGTCTTCTTGACGAACTCGAGGTTGTCCTCGATGGAGTCCAGCTTCTCGCGGACGATCTGCGGCATGTGCTGGCCGCGGATGCCGGCCTCGGCGATGTACTGGTCGGTGAACTCGGCGCGGGCGCCGGGGACCTGGTCGAACACCTCGGCGACGAGGTTCTCGAGATAGAGGACCTCCACGCCCTGGTCCCTCAGGATCTGGGCGAAGGTGTCGTGCTCCTGCTGCGCGACCTCCAGGAACGGGACGTCGTCGAACAGGAGTCGCTCGAGCTCGTCGGGCGGCAGGTTGAGGAGCTCGTCGCCGGGACGGTGCAGGCAGACCTTCCTGAGCTTGCCGATCTCGGAAGGCACGTGCAGACCTTTCGTCATGGCCTCCTACCTTTCTTTCGGGCCCTTGTCAGGGCCGATTCGTTAGCGCCCCTCCGTGTGAGGCGTTATTGCTGACGACATATTTATATCCAAAATCAGCTCATACTTCCACCTTGCCCCCGAACGGTTTTTTATAGGGGGTGAACGGCATACACATATACTTCACGCATGGCACACTTCATCTTAATAAAGCGTATTTACGTGCTTAAACGCGTTTTAATCCTAAAATCAAATGGAACTAAACTTTGTTAAACCATCCTCAAATTGCATATTTCCAATAAAGCTATGAATAGAATTAGCGGTTCACACCGCGTCTCAGCCATTTTCATTTTTATTCAGAAAAAAGTTTGTCCTATTCATTTCTGATAAATAAATTACCGTTTACCAGACGCTTGATACCGTTCACCGGAAACTCAGTATAAGGCCCAGCGGATACCGCCTCGCTTTACGGCCCCATTTGTAACAACTTGACTTCTCGGTATAGAAAAACGGACCCGCTTCCCCTAGGGAAACGGGTCCGTTTTCGATTATCTTCGGCTAATTTGGATAAGGCCCCCGAAGACCATCGGAATCCTAGCGATCGAACTCCGCCAGCGCCTCGCCCAAAAGCCTCAGGCCCTCGCGCAGAACGTCCTCGCTCGCGCAGTAGCCCAGGCGTGCGCCGCAGGGAAGCTCAAAACGGCTACCGGGGACCAGCAGCACTCCCCTCTCGGACAGCAGGCGCCTGCAGAACTCCTCGTCATCCTCGGGAATATCCAGCTGGATAAACGAGGTGGACACGCCCTGCGGGGCCGTCCAGGAAACGCGATGCTGCGTATCGATCCAAGCCTGCGCGATATCGCGGTTGCCAAACACGATCTTGCGATTGCGCTCGAGAATCTTATCCTTGTGCTCAAGCACATAGGTCGCCAGAGCATCGTTGAACACGCCGCCGCAGATCATGGTGTAATCGCGATAGGTACGGATGCGGTTGGACACCTCTTTGTCGGCCAGGACCCAGCCCACGCGGGCCGCAGGTGTCGAATAGGTCTTCGACAACGAGTTGGTGACAATGGCCCTCTCGTACACGTCGACCATCGACATAAAGGACTCAGTGTTTTCGAGCGGCAGATATACCTCGTCGCACAGCACGTAGGCGCCCACCGAGCGGGCGATCTCGGCAATCTGGCCGAGCATATCGGCATCGAGCACCGTACCGATGGGGTTAGATGCGTTGTTTATGCAGATAAGCTTGGTGTTGGGACGCACCAAGCGCTTGAGTTCCTCGATATCGGGCTTCCAGCCGAGTTCCTCGCGAAGCTCCCAATACTCGACCTCGGCGCCCAGCGTGCGCGGAATCTCGTAGAGCGGCGCGTAGGTGGGCCACTCGGCGATAACATGGTCGCCGGGCTCGACCACAGCCATGATGGCGTTGAGGTTAGCGCCCGTGCAGCCATTGGTCTGCAGAATGTGATCGGGATTGACCTCCCGACGATACAGCTTGGCAACCTCGGCCTTAAACTCCGGCGAGCCCTCGATCCAGCCGTAGTTCATCTTCTCGCGGTCCAGGCGCTCGTAGAACGTGGCGCCGTCCTGTTCATCGAGCGCGCGCAGCTCGCCCATGGTGAGCGACGAGATCGTCGACTGGGCGATGTCCCACGTGGCGCTCTTCTCCCAAACGTTGAGCCATTCCTCAACGCCAATCGTCTTGATGTCCATGGCCAAGCTCCTTACAAAAGCAGTCATCCAATCGTGTTGACGTTCCTCATACAAGATTGGGGCGGTGCGAAAACCCGCACCGCCCCAATGGGAGACATCTAATGGCAGCTAGATGTATGTATTATGACCTGTACGGGTCCTTGAAGACCTTAGAGGTCCTCGCGCCAGAAGGGCATGCTCATGCAGCGCGGGCCGCCGCGGCCGCGGGAGAGCTCGGCGGAGGGCACGACGAGAAGGTCCAGGCCCTCCTTGTACAGCACGTCGTTGGTGACGGTGTTGCGGGCGTAGACGCAGATCTTGCCGGGCTCGACGCACAGGGTGTTGGAGCCGTCGTTCCACTGCTCGCGGGAGGCCGCGATCGGGTCGCCGCCGCCGCAGGGGATCAGCTTGACCTGGTCGACGCCGGTGGCGTCCTCCAGGACGTGCTCGAGGGTGTCCTCGATCAGGCGGATGTTCACGTCGCCCGGGTTCTTGCCGGCGGTCAGCTCGTAGACGCGCAGGGTGCCCATGATGGCGGGGTGGATCGTGAACTTATCGACGTCGATCTGGGTGAAGACCGTGTCGAGGTGCATGAAGGCGCGCGAGACCGGGATGTCGAAGGCCAGGATGCGCTCGACCTTGGAGTCGGAGTTCCAGAAGATGTTCTGGGCCATGACGTCGATCGCGGCGGCCTGGGTGCGCTGGGAGATGCCGACGGCGAGGGTCTTCTCGTTGATGTTCAGCACGTCGCCGCCCTCGGTGTGGAACTGGCAGTCGCGGCGGAAGTACAGCGAGACGTCCTTGTAGTCGGGGTGGTACTTGAAGATGTACTTGCCGTACAGGGTCTCGCGGTTGCGGGTGACCGAGTACATGCGGTTGAGGTTGACGCCCTCGCCGATGACCGCGAACGGGTCGCGGGTGAAGTAGAGGTTGGGCATCGGGTCGATGATCAGGTCGGACTCGGACTCGGAGTTGACCAGGGAGTCGAGGGTCGTGGACGCCGTGAGGGGCATGTCGATCTCGGACTTGGTCATGCCGGCCATGGTCTTCTTGACGAACTCGAGGTTGTCCTCGATGGAGTCCAGCTTCTCGCGGACGATCTGCGGCATGTGCTGGCCGCGGATGCCGGCCTCGGCGATGTACTGGTCGGTGAACTCGGCGCGGGCGCCGGGGACCTGGTCGAACACCTCGGCGACGAGGTTCTCGAGATAGAGGACCTCCACGCCCTGGTCCCTCAGGATCTGGGCGAAGGTGTCGTGCTCCTGCTGCGCGACCTCCAGGAACGGGACGTCGTCGAACAGGAGTCGCTCGAGCTCGTCGGGCGGCAGGTTGAGGAGCTCGTCGCCGGGACGGTGCAGGCAGACCTTCCTGAGCTTGCCGATCTCGGAAGGCACGTGCAGACCTTTCGTCATGGCCTCCTACCTTTCTTTCGGGCCTTACTGGCCGAATGTATCAGCGCCCCTCCGTATGGGACGCTGCTTGCTGACAGCTCTAGTTATATCCAAAAACCACCTGCAATTCCACCTCGCCCCCGAACGGTCAGCAATGTGCGATGAACGGTATATCGCATATGATTCCCCCATGATGCACTTCGGTTCTCTAAAGCAGGTTTTCAAAGGTAAATGTTCTTATTTCTAAGGAATTAAGCTAGATTGCACAAATATTTTCATGTTTAGGAATTGCATAGCTAAAACGGTTTTCTGCATATATATGTCGTTTGTCCATGAATCAATTTGGATTCGATTATATTCAGCTCGCAATCATTCTTATTCATACATCCTCACCAGTTGAGTATGGATATAGATTGTTTCCAAACGAGTTGGGCAGTTAGTTGCATGCCTTGGCAGCGTAAGAAGTAGGTAAAGATACCGTTCGCGCGATGCGTCCGTGCCACAGGTCGACTAAATTGAGACAATAGTGATTAGTGTTAGGCTACCGTCCCTTGTGGGGACTGAACGGACAGATGCATATGCCGAGCAAAATCGAAAAGAAGCAAGCCGCCGCAAAGCTGCGCAAATCGCCGCGCGACTTCTCGTACACGCAAAACCGTGAGCTCAGCTGGCTACGCTTTGACAACCGCGTGCTCGACGAAGCCTTCGACGAAACCGTTCCGTTATTCGAGCGACTAAAGTTCGTCTCGATCTTCGAGTCCAACCTCGACGAGTTCCTTATGGTGCGCGTGGGCGGCCTGTCCGATCTGGCAGAGCTCAAAAAGCAACCTGTCGACAACAAGAGCAATATGACCGCCTCCGAACAGGTCGATGCTGTCATGGCCGAAATGCCCGGGCTCCTTACCCGTTGGGAGTCCATCTTTAAGAGCATCGAGGGCAAGCTCGACACCTTGGGCGTTCACCGTGCCCGCATCGATTCGCTTACGCCCGAGGAGCGCACCTTTGTAACCCGCTACTTCCAGGCCTACGTGTCGCCGGTCATCTCGCCGCTGGTCATCGATCCTCGCCACCCCTTCCCCAACCTACGCAATGGCGCGCTCTATCTGGCCTGTGGTCTGGACGGCGCCACCGACGAGGAGAGCCTGCTGGGCCTTATCGAGATTCCCGCCTCGATGAACCGCGTGGTCGAGATCCCCTCGCCCACCGGCACCTACTCCTACATCTTGCTCGAGGACGTCATCCTCGCCTGCCTGGACAGCTGCTTTGGCTCCTATAAGCCGCTGGATCGTGCGCTGATCCGCGTCACCCGCAACGCCGACATCGATCCGGACGGCGAGGGCGTCGAAGAGGAAGAGGACTACCGCCAGCACATGAAGCGCATCCTCAAGAAGCGCCTGCGTCTGCAGCCGGTAGTGCTCGCGGTCTCGGGGTCGCTCGAAAAAGCAACGCTCAAGACTATCCGCAAGGCGCTCGAGCTCTCGCGTCGCTCGGTCTTTACCTGCGATATCCCGCTCGACCTGGGCTACGTCTTTGGCATTGAGGGCAAGATTCCCGAGCACCTGCGCAACGAGCTGCTCTTTACGCCGTTTAAGCCGCAGCCCAACCCCACCATCGATATGACCCGCTCCATCCGCGAACAGGTACTGCAGGGCGACAAGCTGCTCTTTTATCCCTACGAGGCCATGAACCCCTTCCTGGATCTGGTGCACGAGGCCGCCTACGACCCCGAGTGCATCTCGCTGCGCATCACGCTCTACCGCGTGGCAAAGCAGAGCCGTCTGTGCGAGTCGTTGATCGATGCTGCCGAGAACGGCAAAGAGGTCACGGTGCTCATGGAGCTCCGCGCGCGCTTTGACGAGCAGAACAACATCGAGTGGGCCGAGCGTCTGGAAGAAGCGGGCTGCACCGTCATCTACGGCTCCGAGGGCTTTAAGTGCCACTCAAAGATCTGCCAGCTCACTTATCGCGAGGGTATGGCGCTTACACGCCTGACGCTCTTGGGCACCGGCAACTTTAACGAGAAGACGGCCAAGCTCTACAGCGACTTTATGCTCATGACCGCCCATCCCGGCATCGGTGAGGACGCCAACCTGTTCTTCCGCAACCTGTCGCTGGGCAATCTGCGCGGCGATTACCGCTTCCTGGGCGTGGCACCCGTGGGCCTGAAGCCGCTCATCATGCGCGGCCTGGATCGCGAGATCCAGCGCGCCCTCGCTGGCGAGCCCGCCCGTGTGTTCTTTAAGCTCAACTCGCTCACCGACCGCGAGGTCATCGACAAAATCGCCGAGGCATCGTGTGCCGGCGTGCGCGTAGACATGATCATCCGCGGCATCTCGTGCCTCAAGCCCGGTGTTCCTGGCAAGACCGAGAACGTGCATGTCCGCTCCATCGTCGGACGCTTTTTGGAGCACGCGCGCGTCTATGCTTTCGGCGTGGACTCGGACATGATTTACCTGAGCTCGGCAGACATGATGACACGCAACACCGAGCACCGCGTGGAAATCGCCTTCCCTGTGCTCGACCCCACCTGCCGCGCCCTGGTACACGAGTACATGGGCATGCAGCTGCGGGACAACGTGAAGGCCCGCAGCCTCACGAGCGACGGCACCTGGGTCCCCGTGGAGCGTGCAGAGGGTGAGAAACCCTTCAACTCGCAGGAAGCCCTGCTGGAGCGTGCCTATCGCAACGCCGAGGCCGCGCCCGAGCCCGTCATTGAGGCGGAACCTGCCCCCGAGGCCGAGCCGCAGCCAGTAGCACCCAAGGTCCAAGAGGTCCAGGCGACCGTCATTGAGCCCGAGCCTGCACCTGCACCTCAGCCCGATCCGCAGGTCATCAAGCCCGCACCCGAGACGAGCGCCCGTCGCGATAAGCCCGCCGGCAAGACCAAGGCCATCGAGCGCCATCGCCCCGGCCGCGTGCGCATGGGCCTGGGTCTGATCGGCCTGGGTCTTAAGACGCTCATTACAGGCAAGACGAAATAGTCGTTTGTAGAAGCAGTTTGTAGAAGCGCCCCGCATTTGAGGAAAGCCTCGGATGCGGGGCGCTTTTCCCTGCTACCATGGTGCGAACAACAACGCGAATGACAGGCAGGAATATGAAGCTCACTATAGAATCGATGACCTACGGCGCCGACGGGCTGGCGCACGCCGACAACGGCAAGGCCGTCTTTGTGCAGGGCGCCGTGGCAGGCGACACCGTCGAGGCCGAGGTCGTACAGGACGGCAAGTCGTTCATGCGTGCCCGCACCACCGAGATTCTGGAGCCAAGCCCCGATCGCATTCAGCCTCCCTGCCCCTTCGTGGGCATCTGCGGCGGCTGCTCGTGGGGCAATCTCTCACGCACGGCACAGCTCGCCGCCAAGGAGCAAAATCTGCGCTCCACGCTCGAGCGTATCGGCAAGTTCAGCCCCGATCAAGTCGATAAACTGGTGCAACCCATCCGCCACACCAAGGATGATTGGGGCTACCGCAATAAAATCGAACTCGAGCCGACCGTTGTAAACGGCCGCGTGCGTCTTGGCATGCACGGTGTCGATCCTCGCAAGATCGTGACCATCGATTCGTGCCCGTTGTTCGACAAACGCTTCCCCAAGGCACTCAAATCGGTCGTCGGCGCGCTCAATTATCTGAGCGGCAGCCACGACCTGGGCCTTGAGCGCGTGGGCATTCGCGCCTCGCGTCGCACCAAGGCACTCGAGGTGGCGCTCTGGACGCCTACGGGCTCTTTCCCGCGCTCGCAAGTCTCGCGCGTGTTGGCAGACGCCGCGCACCCCACAAGTGTCGTGCGCGTGATGAGCAAGGGCGAAAAGAAGGCCCGCCGTGTCTCCAAGGTCGAAATGCTCGCCGGCGAGGGTTCCTGGACCGAGAACATCGCCGACGGCCAAATGCGTCTTTCGGCCCCGTCGTTCTTCCAGGTCAACACCAAGGGTGCCGAGATTTTGATCGAGCTTGTCATGGAAGCGCTCGACCCGCAGGAAGACGAGCTTGCCGTGGACCTGTACTGCGGTGCCGGTACCTTTACCCTGCCGCTCGCCCGCCGCTGCGACTTTGTCGCCGCCGTCGAGGCCTACGGCCCGGCCGTGCGCGACCTGCGCCGCAACCTTGAGATCAACAAGCTCGATAACGTCGACGTCATTGGCGGAGACGCGGTGCGCGAGTTCCCCGACCAGGATGCCGACGTCTTGGTGGTCGACCCGCCGCGCGCAGGCCTCGCCCCCGAAGCGATCGACCTTATCGCCAGCACGAGTGCCCGCGATGTCGCCTACGTGAGCTGCGACCCGGCCACCCTGGCGCGCGATCTCAAACGCTTTGTCGAAGAAGGCACCTTCTCCCCCGTAAAGATCACGCCAGTCGACCTGTTCCCACAAACCTTCCACTGCGAGACCGTCGTCCACCTTAGGCGCAACTAGCTACTTAATCATTGCTCAGAAAAATCATTGGGAAATCGAGCGTGGCAAGCGGAGGTCTTCGGGGTATAAGACGGCTAATTGTATGCCGCCTATGAAAGGAACCCTCATGCCCAGCGTTGCCGTTCTCGCCGCCGATGGCTTTGAAACTATTGAATGCTTGACCATGGTCGATGTCATGCGTCGCGGCGGCGTGCGTGCCACGCTCGTCTCGATCATGCCCACGCGCGAGGTCGTAAGCTCGTTGCAGATCCCCGTGACCTGCGATGCACTCTTTGATGAGATCAACTTTGACGAGTACGACTGCGTCGTGCTGCCCGGCGGCCTGCCCGGTGCCACCAACCTGCGCGCCGATCAGCGTGTCTGCGACGTGGTCTGCGAGTTCGCCGCGACCAAGCACGTCGCCGCCATCTGCGCCGCCCCGTTTATCCTGGGCGAGCTCGACCTGCTCGAGGGGCGCCACGCCACGTGCTTCCCTGGCTTTGAGAAAAGCTTCCCCGAAGGCGCCTATACCGGCGAGAAGGTCACGCAAGACGGCAACATCATCACTGCCAGCGGCATGGCACAGTCACTCCCCTTTGCATTGGAGCTGCTGCGCACGCTCGCCGGCGACAAGGCCGTCGAGAAGGTCGCCGAGGGCATCCAACTATGATTTTGGCTTCCCAATCGCCGCGCCGCATAGAGCTGATGCGCGAGGCAGGCTACAACATTCGCGTGATTCCCGCGGATATCGACGAAACGCCCTTTGATGGCGAGCCCCCGCTCACGCTTGTCGAGCGCTTGGCACGCGCCAAGGCGGCTGCCGTTGCTGCCGAGTATGCCGAGCCCAATGAGTTGACCGTCGCGGCCGACACCATCGTCACCTTCGACGGCAAGATTTTGGGCAAGCCGGCAACCGAGGACGAGGCGCGCACCATGCTCCGTGAGCTTTCGGGCCGCACGCACCAGGTCGCAACCGGCGTCTGCATCGTTAAGGCAGGCAATACGGCCGCCCCGCATGCCGCCGAGAGCCTGTCCTTTGTCGATGTGACCGACGTGACGTTCTACGAGCTCACCGACGAGCAGATCGAGCGCTACGTCGCCTCGGGTGAGCCCATGGACAAGGCCGGCGCCTACGGCATTCAGGGCACAGGCGGACGCATGCTCGTGCACGATATTTCGGGCGACTTCTATAACGTGGTGGGCCTACCCATCGCCCGCGTCGCGCGCGCGATTCAAAAACTCTCGTAATTGCATCTGGCGCTGGGTATTCCCCAGCGCCTACAATTTTGGCGTACCGTACGGATCCCGACCGGGCACAAGGCGCGGCGGAAAACCGATAGGAGTTAAACATGGACACACTGCTCGAGGCCATTGACGTCTGCGATGTCGATGGCTTTTGCTATGGCAACTATACGGACGAGGAGGCCGGCACCGGTTGCACCGTAATCGTGGCACCCGAGGGCGCCACCGGCGGCGTTGATGTTCGCGGCGGTGCTCCCGCTTCGCGCGAGACCGACCTGCTACGACCCGAGAACACCGTCGACAAGGTCCACGCCGTCTGCCTTTCGGGCGGATCGGCCTTTGGCCTCGAGGCCGCAAGCGGCGTCGCTCGCGAGCTTGAGAGCCGCGGCATCGGCCTTCCCGTCGGCCCCACGCAGGTGCCTATCGTGTGCTCCAGCTGTATCTTCGACCTTGCCTTTGGCGACCCCACCGTGCGCCCCGACATTGAGGCCGGCATCGCCGCCGTGCGCGAAGCACTCGACCACACCCCCACCAAGCTCGAACAGGGCAACGTAGGCGCCGGCACCGGCGCCACTGTAGGCAAGCTCATGGGGCCTGCCACCTGCATGAAGGCCGGCCTTGGAGCTGCTGCCGTGGCGCTCGGCCCCATCAAGGTGGGCGCCGTGGTCTCAGTCAACGCCTGCGGCAACGTTGTCGACCCCTTCACCGGCGAGTGGGTCGCCGGCATGCGCGCCGCAGCCGATAGCGACCAGATCGTCGACATGGAACTCGCAGCCTTTGCCGCCGCCGGATCCATGCAGATGCCGCTCGACCGCACCAACACCACCATCAGCTGCATCGTCACCAACGTGGAACTCACTAAGGCACAAGCCACCAAGGTCTCCCAGATGGCCGCAGACGCCTACGCACACGCCATCCGTCCCACGCACACCACCAACGACGGCGACACCATCTACACCCTCGCCAGCGGCAAACTGGGCGCCCAGGCAAGTGCCGCCGTTCCCCTAGACCTGCTGGGCATGCTCGCCGTAAGGACTTTGCAAACCGCCATCGCAAACGGAGCCAAAACCGCCAAAACCTCCCACGGCATCCCCGGCGCCGCGAAGTAACCCCACTCGACCGTCGGTCGGAGGCGGGCGGGCATTACGTTTGCTGCTCTACAGTCCTATGCAAGACGAAGGCCACATTAAGTGGCCTTCGTCTTGCATGCGGAACTCGCGACAAACGTAATGCCCGCCCGCCTCCGACCGACTACCAACTAATATTTTTTCAGCCCAGGCCCCTGTGTACCGCGCGTCGAAGATCTTCAAATTCAAATAACCTGACAATCGATTCTTATAGCAGAGGCCCCTTGGCCTTTAGTTTGATACAAGTTCCGCACGAGCCGGAAAGCACTTAATGTGCTTTCCGTGCGAGCAGGACTGTTCGCAGTAGCAAACTAAAGGCCAAGGGGCCCAGTCAACCTATCAGCAGCGATTACTCGGCAGCTAGTTGAATTTGAAGATCTTTGAGGCAAGACGGTATAGGCCGAGTGTGGTTTTGTCTCCGGCCCGTCCGCGCAGATTGGTGAAGAACCCGACCACGCCGTAGCGGGCACGACGATACATGCGCTCGTCGTAGGCCTTCAAATCATTCCACAGCGTCTTGAGGCGCTCGTCGGCGCAATCTTCCTCGGAAAGCTTGGTGAGCACCGAGCAGATCGCCATCATCATGGTGAAATAGCCCATCATGTACGAGCGCAGACGCGACGACACAACATCGCTGTACAGGTGGTACGACTCCATCATGATGCGCGTCACACGGAACTGCTGGTCCAGACGCTTGACCATCGTTGCCTCGTTGACGCTCTGGCCTTCGCGACCGATAAAGTAACGGTAGAGGTCGATGTCGGCGTAGTACATGGTCTTGCAACGCGGCAGCGGCACGTAGGCGTAGATGTTGTCCACATAGAACGTGTGCGGCGGCATGGGAAGGTTGGACTCACGAAGCACATCCGTGCGATAGCACAGGCTGTGCATGAGTAGGTTCTGGTCCAGGCGGAAATGACCGATCTGATCCCAGGAAAAGATCTTTTTGCGCGGCAGGGCAAATTTGTAGCCAATAGCGGTATGCGTGCCCTCGTAAACCTTCTCGTACACGTAGTTCGAGATAAACAGGTCAACGCGCTGGTCACGCTCTTCAAAGCCACGCAGAATCGACAGCATAGTCGAAAGAGCCGCAGCATCGAGCCAGTCATCCGAGTCGACGACCTTGTAGTAGGTGCCCTGTGCCTCGCGCAGACCCGAAAGGACGGCAATACCGTGGCCGCCGTTCTCCTGGTGCACCGCGCGAATGATACCGGGATAACGTGCCTCCCACTCGTCGGCCTTGGCGGCCGTCTCGTCCTTGGAGCCGTCGTCCACTACGATAATCTCGATATCGGTGGCGTAATTGCTCCCCTCCAAGATGGAGGTGATGCAATGGTCCATGTCCTTGGCGGCGTTATACGAGGGAATACCGAATGTTATGACTTTATGCATGGCAGGCGATAATCTCATCCGAAAGATCGAGGGCGGAATTGGTCACAGCGTCCATATCGTAGTAACGATACTCGGCCAGACGACCCACCGGGTGGAAGTTCGTCAGGTTCTGGACGCGCTCAAGATAGCGCTCGTAGAGCTCGCGGTTCTCGGGCTCAAGAATGGCATAGTAGGGCGTCTCGCCCGAGCCGGGCGTATAGGCCTTGGAGTACTCCTTCATGATGGTGGTCTTGCCGGGCAGGACCTGACCGGTCATGTTCTTGAACTCGGTGATACGCGTGTAGTCCTCGCTCGTGGTGTAGTTGACGGTGCCCACGGGCTGGAACTGATCCATATCGAGCGTCTCGAACTTCATGTCGAGCGTGCGGTACGGCAGCGCGCCCAGGTCGAGGTTGAACAGCTCGTCGAGCGGACCGGTGTAGACGATCTCGCCGCCATAGACCTTGCCGTCGATCTTGACGGTAGTCTCGTCGATCTCGAAGAGGTCACGGGCGTCTACGCCACAGAATACGTCGATCAGATCGTGATCGAGCATATGCTCGAACAGCGCGGTATAGCCGTCCTGCGGCATGCCCTGGAAAGGAGCCTGCGGGAAGTAGCGATCGTCATCGCCCACAAAGACGGGGACGCGGCCGGTGATCGAGGGGTCGATCTGGTCGGGCGTCTGGCCCCACTGCTTCATGGTGTAATGCAAAAAGACGTTCTCATAGACATAATCGGCGACCTCGGCAAGATCCGGGTCGTTCTTCTTGCGCAGCTCCATAATGGGCACCTTGACGTCCTTGCCAAAGGTCTCCACGAGCTTTTGGTACAGTTCCTCGCCGCGCTCATCGCCAAAGGCGAGCTTGAGGCTCGCATGGTTAAAGGGCACGGGCATAAGGGTACCGTTGATGTTGGCGAGCACCTTGTGCTGGTAGTCCGTCCACTTGGTAAAGCGCGACAGGAAATTGTGGACGCGCTCGTTAAAGGTATGATAGATGTGCGGACCATACTCGTGGACCAGGATTCCCGCCTCGTCAGTGCAGTCGAAGGCATTGCCCGCAATGTGGCTACGGCGCTCCAAAACGGCAACACGATAGCCGATGGTTTCGGCAAGACGGCGGGCGCAAACGGCACCGGCATATCCAGCACCGACGACAATCATGTCGTACGCGCCGGCGTTAAAGCCTTCAGGCAGGCCTGAGGTAATCTGCATCGATACTCCTTGTCAAAAGCCACGGGCTCGTTAGCTGGGCTTTTCTCGAACATTCTTCGAGACATATTTATCAGAGCGATTATAGCGCTAATGCGTCCTATAATGAGCTTGCCACACAAGGAAAGCTCAAGCACCGCGGCGTACATAATTGAAAGGTAAACCCGCTAGCAGCGGGTTTATTCGTGAACAGCCGGGTGCCTGGAGCTTAGCGAAACGCTTGTAAGGAGTAACATGAGCGATTTCCTAAACCGTATGAAGTCTGCCGCCAAGGCCGACCTTAAGACGATCGTCCTGCCCGAGGGCGAGGATCCGCGCACTATCGTCGCGGCCACCAAAATCATCGAGGAGGGCCTGGCAAAGATCGTCATCCTGGGCAACCCCGACGAGATCAACGTTCCCGGCGCTACCGTCATCGACCCGCGCAATGCCGAGAAGCACGAGGAGTATGCGCAGAAGTTTGCTGAGCTCCGCGCCAAGAAGGGCGTTACCATCGAGCAGGCTCGCGCCCAGGTGATGGACGCCACCTACTTTGGCACCATGATGGTCAAGATGGGCGACGCCGACGGCCTGGTCTCCGGCGCCTGCCACTCCACCGCGGACACCCTGCGCCCTGCACTTCAGATCCTCAAGACCGCCCCGGGCACCAAGCTGGTCTCGGCCTTCTTCGTGATGTGCACCGACACCCCGCAGTTCGGCACCGACGGCACGCTGATCTTCGCCGACTGCGGCCTCAACATCAACCCGTCCTCCGACGAGCTCTCCGAGATCGCCATCGCCTCCGCTCACTCCTGGTCCACCTTCATGGGCAACGTTGAGCCGCACGTGGCCATGCTCTCCTACTCCACCATGGGCTCCGCCGGCGGCGAGGTCGCCAAGAAGGTCCAAGAGGCCGTAAAGTTCTGCAAGGAGAAGGCTCCCGAGCTCGCCATCGACGGCGACCTGCAGCTCGATGCCGCTATCGTCCCCACTGTCGCCCAGCTCAAGGCTCCCGGCTCCTCCGTCGCCGGTAAGGCTAACGTGCTGGTGTTCCCCGACCTCGAGGCCGGCAACATCGGCTACAAGCTGGTCCAGCGCTTCGCCGGTGCTGACGCCTACGGCCCCATCCTGCAGGGCATCGCCAAGCCGGTTAACGACCTTTCGCGCGGCTGCTCTGCCGACGACATCGTGGGTGTCGTAGCCATCACCGCCGTCCAGGCTCAGATGGCTGAGTAGCGGACATATCCCCTCGGGACCCTACAGGGTAAAGCTCTGAAAACGTCCTCGGACATGCATGAAACCCCCGCTGCGCACTTCGTGCGGCGGGGGTTTCATGCGTCCTGCGGAATATTTTCAGAGCTTTACCCTGTAGGGTCCCTGCCGTCACATGGCATTCAGGGCATCTGGAGTGGACGGCGGCTTGGCTACGAGCTGGGGCTGAAAATCTGAATGGATGGGTGCCGTTGCTGGGAGCGCAGGCGTTGCTGGCGGTGATCACTTTGGGACTGGAATTTCCGCCTACTAGTAAAAAGGCCTCCGGAGCTGCTGCTCTGGAGGCCTTTCGTTTACTTGCAAATGCGCGCGTTAGTTGTTCTTGGTCAGACGCTCGACGTCGTGGGCGATCATGTATTCCTCGTCGGTGGGGATGACCATGACCGTGACGGCGGAACCGGCGGCACTGATGACCTGCGGGCCGTTGCCCACGGCCTCGCGGTTCTTGTTATTGTCGATGCGCACGCCCAGCCACTCAAAGCAGTCACAGAAGGCCTTGCGGATCGACCAGTCGTTCTCGCCGATGCCGGCGGTAAAGGTGATGGTGTCCACGCCCGCCATAGAAGCGATCATGGAGCCGGCCTGCTGCATGGCCTTATAGGCGAACATATCGAAGGCGAGCAGGCAGCGCTCGTCGCCCTCGGAGGCGCGTGTACGGATGTCGCGAGCGTCGTTGGAGATGCCCGAAATGGCAAGCAGACCAGACTGCTTGTTCATCAAGTCGTCGACTTCCTGGTAACTGTATCCGCCCTCGCGCTGAAGGTAGCACACGGTGGCCGGGTCAATGGAACCACAACGGGTGCCCATCATCAGGCCGTCGAGCGGCGTGAGGCCCATCGTGGTATCGCGGCACACGCCGTCCTCGATGGCGGCGAGCGAAGCACCGTTGCCCAGATGGCACGAAAGCAGACGGTGGCAGCGCGAGCCCAGGATCTCCTTGGCCATCATCCACTCATAGCGGTGGCTCGTGCCGTGGGCGCCGTACTTGCGCACGTGGTACTTGTCGCACACGTCCTTGGGCAGCGCATAGGTATAGGCGACCTCGGGCATGGTCATGTGGAACGAGGTATCGAAGACCGCCACGTTGGGCAGCTCCGGATACTTCTCACGGCAATACTCGATTGCCGCGGCCTCGCCGTAATTGTGCAGCGGAGCGAGCGGGGCCACCTCAAGGATCTTAGCCATGACCTCATCGTCGACGACCGCGGAATCATCGAAGTGCCAGCCGCCCTGAACGATACGATGGCCAATGCCATCAATCGTAAAGTCGGTCTTCTCGAGCTCCTCGAGCACGCGAGCGATAGCAGAGCGATGATCGGGGAAAGGGACCTCCTCGGTCTGCTTGGCGCCACCGTTCTCGGAGTGGCCAAAGATGCCCATGTCCGAACCGATACGTTCGCAGTTGCCCTTGGCGAAAACCTCTCGGGTATCGGTATCCAAAAGCTGATATTTAAGGCTTGAGCTGCCGGCGTTGACAACAAGTACGTTCATGAGACTCCTTTGCAGTGCAATACGGTCGACGCAGACCCCTTAAGGCGGCCGCATGTTAATAAGAAGTTATCATAACTTAATAAATAGCTATCAGGCATATCGCCCAACGAGCACAAAAGAAGGGCCGAACGGCACTCGGTCGTCCAGCCCCTCCCCTCTTGCAATTACTTGCCGTTGACGATGCGCTCGACGTCGGAAGCGATCATGAACTCCTCGTCCGTGGGAATGACGAAAATCTTGACCTTGGAATCCTTGGCAGACAGGCACCAAGCGCCGTCACCACGCAGGGCGTTGCGCGCATGATCCATCTTGACGCCCATAAAGGCCAGACGGTCGGCAACGCCGGCGCGAACAGCCGGAGCGTGCTCGCCGATGCCGGCGGTAAAGACCAGGGTGTCCATGCCGCACATGGAAGTGGCCATCTCGGCAGCCTTGGCGGCAATCTTGTAGACGAACATATCGAAGGCGAGCTGAGCCTCGGGGTCACCGGCAGCGGCGAGCTCCTCGACGTTGCGGCAGTCGTTGGTCTTGCCGCCGGTCACAGCCAAAAGGCCGGACTTCTTGTTCATCATCTCATCGACCTCGTCGAAGGTGTAGCCGCCTTCGCGCTGCAGGTAGCACACGGTAGCCGGGTCGATGGAGCCGCAGCGGGTGCCCATCATGACGCCGTCGAGCGGGGTGAGGCCCATGGTGGTGTCCATGCACTTGCCGTCCTCGATGGCGCACAGGGAAGCGCCGGAGCCGATATGGCACACGACGACCTTGCGAGCCTCGCCGTTGGTCATCTCGGCGACCTTCTTGGAGATGTAACGGTAGCTGGTGCCGTGGGCGCCGTACTTACGGATGTGCAGCTTGTCGCAGACGTCCTTGGGCAGGGCGTAAGTCTTGGCGACCTCGGGCATGTTGAAGTGGAAAGCGGTGTCGTAGACCGTGACGTTGGGCAGGTCGGGATACTGCTCCAGGCAGTACTCGATAACGTTGGCCTCGGGGTTGTTGTGCAGCGGGGCGAGCGGAGCGACCTCGCGGATCTTGGCGAGGACGTCCTCGTCGACGAGGGAGGAATCGCCGAAGTACCAACCGCCCTGAACGATACGGTGGCCGATGCCCTCGATCTTGACGCCGTTGGCCTCGAGGTCCTTCAGGACGACCTCGATGGCGACCTTGTGGTCGGGGAACTCGATGTTCTCGGTCACCTTCTTGGAACCGTTGGCAGCGTGGGTGAAGGTACCGCCGGTAAAGCAGACGCGCTCGCAGGAGCCCTTTGCGGACACCTTATGGGACTTGGTGTCGATGACCTGATACTTAAGGGTCGAAGATCCCGCGTTGACGACCAGAACGTTCATGTGTCTCCCTACTAACAGGCGGTGTGGCGCCGCCAGGTTACATACGCTTCAATAATAAACCCAAACGCCCTCGCGCTCGGGTTTATTGCGTTGATATATAAGTTATCGGTGCCTAAATACTCATGGCCTTTGACTTGTAAGACGAAATAGCGCGGGGATATACACCAGGGAAGAAATCCCGAGCGCAACAAGCAATACGACTCGAATGCCCGCGATGCTGCTCAACGCAGCATTGAACAGATAGAAAAGGATGGCACCCACCGCCACCATCTGGCTTTGGACCGAAATCAGTGAACAGCGCATCGAAGAATCGACAGCATTTTGAAAAATTGAGTATTTAATTGGAGCAAATAACGAGTACGCGACCGTCTGCAGTACATAGAACACGGGCAGCAAATAGACCGGAGTAAAGGGAATCAAAAACAGAGCAGCCAGGGAAAGGCGCACGATGCCGCAAATACGCGCAAAAGGGCCCTTGTCGACATGAGCAATCACACTGGGCACAATAAGCCCCATGGAGGCCGAAGCAAGAAGCTGGACCGCAATGATCACACCCGAAGCGACGGCATTCATTCCGCGACCCGCAAGCAACAGTGAGAAAAAGTCTTCCAGGGCGACAAAAGCAAATGCCTGAGAGCAGTCCATGATGAACGCTGAACGAAGAATGCCGTTACGCGCAATAGCGGCACCGATCATCTTCGGGCTAATTCCACGCTTAGGTGTCGCTGTAGTGTCCCCTCTTCGCATCTCAGGAATGCAGACAACGACAACCAACGTCAACACCATTGCGATGATATCTGCCAAAAGACCAATGAGATACGCGCCAGCGGACGAAATGAAACCGCCCACACAAGCGGAGAGGGCATAAGAGGCATAGAAAACAAATCGCTCAACGACATTAAGCCTTACGAGCTGGTCCAGAGAGACGCTGTCAATGTAAATCGCTTCGATGGACCCGCTCATACATGCAGCGGCAAAACCTTTGAGAGCAAACGCGCCGATTAAAAGCAGAGGAGAACGGACGAGAAGCAGGGCGGCGTAGTATCCAAGCATCCCCACGACGCCAACGAGACCACTTGTCTTTCGTCCAAACCTATCGGCAATATAGCCAGTGGGAACTTCAAGGATGAACTTGCTCACTTGAAATGCAATCATCATGCTAGAAATCGCCACCATCGAGAATCCGACGAATTCAAGGTAAACCGTCAGAAAATACAAAATGGTGCTGAAGTTCGACAGAAAAACAAACGTCATATAAAGCAAAACCGTACGGTTTTTCATGCTCCGCCCTCCAAGAGTCAACAATCTAAATCGGAATCTTGGAAAAGCATGAGGGCAGAGCCGTCAGTCATGTGTTACAAGGCGTCAACATTCACTTGACGCCACGAGGCCAAATGGCCTCACGAAGCAAGGTGACGCAATAGGTGAAGAAATACCGTCTGGTGTCGATCGGTCCAGGCATTTTGTCGATAGCAAAAGTAGATGGGCAAGGCTACGTCATGCGAGCCTTCAATGGAACACTCGCTCACTTCCAGTCCATCTGATGCGAGAGAAGAGCCAGAAAAGCTCAATATCAATCCTCCGGCTTGAAGAAACTCAGTCTGCGCCCTGTTTCCGTATTCGACATCGCGAAAGCGGAAATTAACCAGCTGGGCTTCGGGGCATTGATTGATTGCATTGAGACAGGGTGACAAATTAATTGGAACAGCGAGCCTGCCGCCTAGTAACTCACGAACGGTCATAGCATCCACAGATTGATGACCCGCTGGGCACGAAAGAACCTTGAGCTCCTTTTCACCCAAGTATTTCGAAGAAAGGACACTGTCCCTTGGTTCCTCAAATGAGATGGCCGCATCCGAAATGCCAAGCACAAGTGATTCAAAGCATGTGGCCGTTGGCTGATGCCAAACATCAAGGTGAATCTGAGGGTGCGAGCTTTCAAACGAGTCGTACCAGTTTTCGGAAAAAAGACGCCCCCGCCCGTGAAGACAGGGGGCGTAAAGACGAAAGTGACCGTCGGGCGAAACGCCGCCGTTCCCCGATTGGGTGTACTTTTTGAGATCGTCGACTTGTGCCAGGATCACGCGTGCACGACGCGCAAATTCTCTGCCCGCCGGAGACAAAACAGCCTCCCCCGCCGATCGGTCGAGCAAAACAATCTGATACTCAGATTCCAACTTTTTTATTGCCGACGAAACGGCCTGCGGACTCACGTGAACGGCGCGAGCCGCTTTGCGCACGCCGCCATAGTTCGCTACAGCTTGAAGGTATTCGAGTTGAGAAAGCTGCATAGATTACTCCAAAGGCAGCCAAGTCGACGGGCCGTGCGTCCTCAGATGAGGTTCTCGCCCAGGTTCTTGCCGCCGAGAACGTGCATGTGGAAGTGCATGACGGTCTGGCCGGCGTTGACGCCCTTGTTGGAGATGACGCGGAAACCGTCCTCCAAGCCCTTGGCCTTAGCGACCTCCTGGATGGCGTGAGCCATGGCGCCCATGGTCTCGGCCGGCACGTTATCGGCGATATCGCTGTAGTGCTTCTTGGGGATCACGAGCGTGTGGACCGGCGCCTGGGGATTGAGGTCGTCGAAGGCGATGACTTGGTTGTCCTCGTAAACGACGGTCGAGGGGATCTCGTGGTTGGCAATTTTGCAGAAGATGCAATCACACATGGTTGGTTCCTTTCTCGCAGACCAAGGTAATTATATTTGGTCGGGATGGCTAGAACGAGAGGTTGTCGTCCGTGTTGGCAGCTTCGCCGTCGGCGAGCACGTCGTTGCCGTCGACGTCCTTAAGGAGTACCGAGACCTTCTGCTCGGCATCGGAGAGACGGGTGCGCAGGCTCTTGAGGAGCTCGACGCCGCGGGTATAGCTCTCGAGCGACTCCTCAAGCTCCATATCGCCCGACTCCAAGCTGCGGATGATGAGTTCCAGCTCCTGCGAGGCCTGCTTGTACGTAAGCTGCTCGACCGGGGTCTTCTCTGCCATATCTGTTTCCTTTCCTAAAGGTTTATCGCTATGAAACGCGGCCTACTCGACCGTATCGACCGTTGCAGCCACGTTGCCGTCTGCCATGCGCACGCGGATGGCGTCGCCGGGCTTAAAGGTCTTGGCGCTCGTGGCCACACCATCATCGCTGTACGCGATGGAATAGCCGCGAGCAAGCACCTTGAGCGGTGACAGGGCATCGAGTGAGGCTGCCGCACGGCCCAGGTCGGACGCGGGCTTGTTGAGCATCGTGCGCCCCTGATGCTCCAGGCGGGAACTCGCAAGCGTGAGCGCATGGCGCTTGCCATCGAGCCCCGAGGTGCTTGCGATCAAGCGCTCGGGCAGACGCTCGAAGTTGGAACGGAAGGCCCCGACCGAACGCGTTATGGCGCCGGACAGACGATCGGCCGTCAAGGCAAGCTCAGACTCGCGACGCTCGACCATAAACGTTGGATCGTTGAGGCACGGGCGGCACGCAGCCGCATCGAGCGCATCGCCCAAGCGAGCCGTATAGGTATTCCAGGCACGGCGACCGCGCTGATCAAGCATCTCCAGGTCGACCTGGGCCGACCCAATCATCGATGCCATCGCGGCACCCAGACGCTGATAGCGCGCCTCGAGCACATCGGCCAACTCCGTCATAGCCGGCGCCACCGATTCGGCCGCCGCCGTGGGCGTGGAGGCGCGACGGTCGCTCACCATGTCGCAAATCGAGGTATCGGGCTCATGGCCAATGCCGGTCACCACGGGCACGGGACAAGCCGCCACCGCGCGGACAAGCTCCTCGTCATTAAAGGTCATGAGGTCCTCGAAGGAGCCGCCGCCGCGCACCAGCAAAATGCAATCCGGCGCCGGCGTAATGGCAGCGGCGCGGCGCAAGCCTTCAATAAGCTCTGCCGGCGCACCCTCGCCCTGGACCTTTGCGCCCACGCAGACGAGCTCGACGAGCGGGTTGCGTCGGCGCAGCGTACGCTTGACGTCGTCGATTACCGCACCGGAAAGCGAGGTGACGACCGCCACGCGTGAGCAAAACACTGGGATGCGACGTTTGCGCGCTTCGTCCATCAGGCCCTCGCGGCGGAGCTTTTCGGCCAGTTGCGCTACTTGTTGACGCAGCAGACCCTCCCCCGCCAGCGAAAACGAGCGAGCGACAAAGCTCATGCGGCCCGTAGCCTTATAGAGATTGAAGCTGCCCTTAAAGCTCACCTGCATACCGTCGCGCAGATCGAACGTGCGCTTGAGATAGGCACCCTTCCAAATGATGCAGTCAACGGCGGCCGAATCGTCCTTGATCTGGAAATAGCAGTGGCCGCTTCGGGCGTTAGGACCACGAAAACCCGTGACCTCGCCCAAGACGCTCAGCTGCGGAATGGCATCGAGCGCACCGGCGGCGATCTCCACCGCCTGGCTCACGCTGAGCTCCTTGCGCTCTTGCTCGTCCGAACCGTCGAACTCGGCGGAAACGGCATTACCGGTTAGGTTCCAGCCTGCCACGCAGCCTCCTTTCGTTATCGAGCACAGAGGCTCCGGCCCCGTGCGAAATTAAGTCCAACACATAGTACAGCGCCGCGAGGACACGAATCCCCGCGGCGCCTGCCTGTCCCATTTGTTATCGGTTGGAGTTTCTGTTGTAGCGAGCCATAAGGTAGAGCAACTGAATGATCGAAGTGAGCGCTGCAGCCACATAGGTAAGCGCGGCTGCCGTCAGTACCTTCTTGGCGCCGTTGACCTGCTTGGAGCTCATGCCCGACTGCTCGATGTACGCCACAGCACGTCGGCTGGCGTCAATCTCGACAGGCAACGTAACGAGTTGGAACAGCACACTAAACGAGAAGAAGATCAACGCGAGGGTCGTGAGCCCGGCAATGTTCATAAACAGGCCCAAGAGTAACACGATGGTCCAGGTGTTCTGGGTAAAGTTGACGACCGGCACGAGGGCGGTACGCACTTTCATCATGGCATAGCCGCTTTGACGCTGGGCGGCATGGCCCGCCTCGTGGCAGGCGACGGCAACGCTTGCGACCGAACCGCCCGAACGGTTGACATCCGACAGATACAGGTTGTTGTCCTGCGGGTTGTAATGGTCGGTGAGCTCGCCAGCGACACCCTTGATACCCACGGCGCTACAACCGTTGGCATCGAGCATGCGGCGAGCGACTGTGGCACCCGTATCGCCGTCCGAGCGAACCTTGGACCAGGTTTTGTACGTCGAGTTGATATAGTTCTGTGCGGCAAGGCCAAGCACCGTGCAGACAAGAACAACCAGCAGGTACAGCGGGTCGATGCCAAAGCCGTATCCATAGTAATAAGGCATGCGAATTCCTCCGAGTCGAGTTACACGTTGGAGGCATTTTACCCACTCAACCGGCTAGGCTTCCCTACAGGAGCTCGATTTTGCCGTCCTTCACCGTCAACCCCATATTGCCGGAAAGCAGATCGTCCAGGCGCGAGCCCACAAGCTCAAAGCGCCAACCTTCGCGCAGGCGGCTCTGCTCGGGATGCTCAATGTAGTCGGCCAGGTCATCGCGCGAGGCAATGACCGAGGTCGCAACGCCTGAGCGCTCGGCAACCAGGCGGATAAGCGCATACATAAGGTCCGTCACGCTCTCCAGCTCCGGCGAAATCTGACGATGTCCGCGCACCAAGAGCGGCAGGCGATCGTGCGGACAGCTCGCACCGCGCTTGATGGCCATGAGCGCACCGTCCACGTCGCGCTCCCCCAATTGATCGGTACCGCGAATGCTACGGAACTCCTCAACGCGCACGGGATTGCGCTTAACGAGCGCTAGCAGCGTGTCGTCGGACATGACCCACTTGCGTGGGATGTTGCGCCGCTCGGCGCGGTCCTCACGCCAGGCGGCGAGCTCGCGCGCGATACCCAGCTGATGACGGCTGCACGAATTGATGCGCTTGACCTTGCGGAACGCCTCGTGGCGATCGGCGCGATAGTGCGACTCGTCAGCCAGCGGGCGCAGCTCGTCGAGCACCCAGTCCACACGGCCCAGCTCGCGCAGGCGGCTCATCATCTCGGTATAGGCGACGATCAGGTACTTGACGTCATCGATCGCATACTCAATCTGCTTATCGGTCAGCGGGCGGCGCGACCAGTCGGTCAGTGACTCGGTCTTGGGCAGCGATACGCCGCAGAACGTCTGAACAAGCGCGCCATACGAAATCTGCTGGCGCTCGCCCAAAAAGGCGGCGGCGACCTGCGTATCGAAAATCGGTCGTGGCAGCACGCCCACGGTATGGAGCATGACCTCCATATCCTGCGAGCACGCGTGGAAGACCTTGGTCACGCTCTCGTCGGCCATAAGCTCGGCCAGCGGCGATAGGTCGTCGATTACCAGGGGATCGACCGCGACGCTCTCAGCAGGGGTGGCAATCTGAACCAAACATAGACGCGGATGGAACGTGCGCTCGCGCAAAAACTCGGTATCGACGGCAATCGCGTCGAACTCACGGGCGCGCTGGCAAAAGTCGAGTAGAGCCTGATGTGTGGAAATGTACATATCAACCCATCGAATAAGGTTAGGCCCGAAAAACACGGGTAGGATATCGGCATTGCCTTACAACTATACTCGGTTAGTCACAGAACGGGAACGTAAGTATGCGCTGCCTTATCATCCACAACCCGGCATCGGGCCCCAGCTCAGATGAAATCTTCGCATTCACGCACGCCCTTGCACAGGGCGGCGACGAGGTCGTGATGCGCTTTATCGGCGATGGCATGGAACCCGAGGACGCCGTGGCAGACGTGCGCGAGTTTGACCGCGTGGTCGTTTCGGGCGGCGACGGCACTGTCTCCAACGTGCTCGACCAGATGCGCGGATGCGGTGTCCCCACGCTCGTCTTCCCCTCCGGTACGGCCTGCCTGTTCTTCAACAACATCGGCAATGCCCCCGAGGCGGCGGCGCTCGCCAAGGCCTGCCGTGCCGGTCGCACGGTCAAAGTCGACATGGGCGAGCTCTTTTGGCTCGACGAGAACGGCAACGAGAAGCGCCACGGCTTCATCATCATCGCCGGCTCGGGCTTCGACGCCGAGATCATGATGAAGGCCGCCCCCACCAAAAACGACATCGGCGAGATCGCTTACTTCCTCTCCGCGCTCGCCACGCCCAATCCCACGGTGGCGCACTTTACGATTGAGCATGACGGCATTGTCGAGGAGCTCGACGGCATCTGCTGCATGGCCGGCAACACCTCGGTCATCCAAAACGACATCAACCTGTTCCCCGACTGCCGTATGAACGATGGCATGGTCGACATTGCGGTCATCGAACCCGTAAAAACTGTGCAGCTTCTACCGACTGTGATCACCGCCGCACTCGACCCCGCCGGCAAGGTACTCGGCCGCCCGCAGTTCAAGATCATCCAGACCAAGGAAGCCAAGATCACCTGCACCCCGTCGCTGGGCATGCAGTTCGATGGCGAGATTATCTCCAGCAATTCGGGCGTCTTTGGAGCCCGCGCGCTTCCGCAATGCCTCGACCTCATCGTCGACGAATTCTCCCCGCTCGGAAAATAGGAGGACCCTATGAACGACAATCCCCTGCTCGGCTTTATCATCATCGTTTTGGCCATGCTCGTCGGCTATGCGATCAACGTGATCCACCGCCGGAAGAAGTAATTCCACATTGGTATGATATTCATCCAATTATCGTCTCCCCTGCTGTTTATGCATTTGCCAAACAGCGGGGGATTTTCTTTGCGCCCCGTGCAAGGCGCTTTATTCAGGTAATGTAATTGCAGGACGTCTTTATTAAAGTAAAGCTACAAACCGAGTATAATTAACCACTCATCGCATATTTCATTACGCTTATCGAGTAAGTTTCTTTCATAGATGAATATTGTTTCCAGTTCGTTACGCTAATGGGGTGTCTTTATTGGCTGAAGCCCTCTGGCAACGGAGGGCTTTCGCACGCTGGGAGGGAAAATGAGGAAAACTCACCCCGTCAACGCGCTCAAAAAGCTTGGCATAGGCCTCGCCTTTGGAGCTGCAACCATCATGTCCATGCCGACGTCTGCGCTCGCCTGCACGCAGATCTACATGGGCGGCAAGCTCACGGCGGACGGCAACACGTACTACGGCCGCGCCGAGGACTTTGGCAAGCGCTATCTTAAGCACTACGGCATCGAACCTGCCCACGAACCTGGCTTTAAGTACAGCTCGATTGAATCTGCTTTTGAATACACTTCGAACAAGCCTACCTATCGCTACAGCTATGTACGCGACCACCCCTCCAACTGGATGGGTCGCACCGACGCCTACTCCGAGGCCGGCATCAACGAGAAGGGCGTCTCCTGCTCCGCCACGCTAAGCACCTCCTATAACGAGGAGGCCGCTGCAGCAGACCTCATCGATGAGGAAGTGGGTCTGGGCGAGTACAGTTACGGCAGCATCATCCTGGGCGAGAGCGCCACGGCCCGCGAGGGCGTCGAGCTTCTCGGCAGACTGATCGATGATCAAGGCGTCTGCACCAACGACCAGATCATCATCGCCGACAACAACGAGACCTGGCTGTTCGCCACACTTTCCGCCCATCAGTGGATCGCCATGAAGCTCGCTGACGACGTCGCGTCGCTCAACCCTAATATCGGGAGCCTCAACTACGATGTCGACCTTGATGACCCCGAGAACTGCCTACACTCCGAGGGCATCGAGTCCATGCCCGTGGAGAAGGGCTTCGCCAAATACTCCGCTGACGGCAAATTCGATGTCGCCCAAACGTATGGCGAAAGCCTCGCCGATTCCGGCGTAAACCAGTGGTCCCGCTATGTGCAAGGCCGCGATTATTTTGGTAGTCAGCTGACCGAAGGCACAGATTACGACATTATCACAGTAAAGAAGGATGGAAAACCTGACCAAAAGGGAGCCATGGTCAGCGAAATCCAGCCCCTGTTCTTCAGGCCTGGCAAGTCTGGCTGGAGCACCTTTGAGCTGATTCGTGCCTTTGGCAACCGCGGCGAGAACGTCCCTGGCCTCAACGCGAACACTGATGGTGTTTATTGCATCGGCAGCGAGCGCAACACCGAGATCAACCTCTTCCAGATTCGTCGCGGGTATGACCCCGAAGTCGCTACCATCCAGTGGGAAATGCTCTCCCGCGCCGCGTACTCCGTCGCCATCCCGTTGTACTCCGCTCTGATAACTGAGGTCAGCCCGTACTTCAGCGATCAGACCGTCTCCTTCGATCACTGCAACCAGACTGACGTCGTGTACAACGAGGAGCCCGAGAACTCAATCAACTACGTCCTCATGGACATCAGCTCGCTCTGCTTCGAGAACCCTGACACCCTTGGTGTCAGCGTCCGCGCCTACCTCGATGCACTCCAGAACGAGCTCATCGAGCAGAACAAGGAAGTTGACGCCGCCATGCTGGCCGAGACGACCACCGAGGGCCGCACTGCCCTGGCCAACAAGGCCGGCAATGCTGCCACCGAGAACACCTACGTCAAGTGCAAGGCCTTGCTCCAGGAGATGCGCGCCTATCTGAAGGCTGAGAACTTCGACCAGCCCTTCACCCCGAGCGACCTGAACACCGAGACCAACGGCCTCAAGGTGTCCATCACCTACGCCAAGGACGCTCTTGCCACCGACCCGGTAACCCCAGATCAGCCTGGCACTCCCGAGCAGCCTGGTACTCCTGAACAGCCCGGTACCCCCGAGCAGCCCGCTAAGCCCGAACAGCCCACCACCAAGCCCGAGAAGCCTGGCAAGTCGGACACCGCGACCACGGTAACCACCAACAAGACGAACACCAAGGGCGGCCTGCCCACCACCGGTGATCGTTTTGATGGCCGCGTGGTGGCTGCATTCGCCATCGCTGGCGTTGCCGTCATCTCCGCGGGCGGTTACTTCCTCTACCGTCGCAATAAGGAGTAACGTCTTAGCTGAGCGGGCGAGGCAGCAATGGCAGCCTCGCCCGCTTAACCCGCCTTTTTGACCGACGGGAAACCCGCCTGAAATCTTTTCAAAAAAGATTTCCCCGCACACACTTTGCTGTGCTATAGTGCAGCGCAACAGCAACTAGGTGCGACCGCGCCACGGCATCACGAAAGGAGCCACCGACATGAAGAACACGATGAAGTCTCTCAACAACTGGTGGTGGCGTGATGCGAATACGATCGGTCGACAGTGAGTCCCTCACGCCTGTTTTTGCTCTCTAGGTGATTGGAAGGCCTCCGGTTTCGACCGGGGGCCTTTTTCTATCTCGAGCCCGATCGCATTCGCATCACGCGCCTCCGCTTTTCTCTTGCACTCCCATTCCGAAAGGATTTTCACCATGTCTCAGAACACCGCCGCCACCCAGCCCCGCACCGTCCAGACCGCCGACCGTGGCAAACTCGATGTCCGCGCCCTCGTCCTGCTCGCCATCCTGCTCGCCGCCGGCTTCATCCTCAACTTCACCGTCGGCAAGGCAATCTCGGGCATCTCGGGCGGCATGATCAGCCCCGAGTTCATCATCTCGGCCTTCTGCCTCACCATCCTGGTCGTTCGTCCCAACATCGGCCAGGCGCTCGTCATTGGCCTCATCTCGGCTGCCGTGATCCAGATCACCACCACCTCGCCGTTCGTCGATTTTGCCGCCGAGGGCATCGCCGCCATGCTCATGGCCGGCATCGTCAACGCCGCCGGCAAGAACGGTCAGGTCAAGCCCGCCATCGCCATTGTCGCAACCTTCCTGACCACATTTGTCTCCGGCGTCATCTTCATGATCATCAAGATGGCCATGCTCGGCGTGGTCGGCGAGCTCGCCGCCGCCATGCTGCCCGTCGTCGCCATGACCGCCGTCTTTAACGCCATTCTGGTCGGCGCCCTCTACATGCCCATCCAGAAGGCCCTTAAGCTCAACTAACCTGCTCGGCTTTACGAGCCACCCCATCTTGGCGTTCATTCGTCGCTCGCGTACCCAAGTACGCTTCGTTCCTCTTTCGCGCCAACCTGGGGCACCTCGTAAAGCCGTCTCCGTACTTCACCACCAAAGACTGTCCCAAACAACGAGCTCATGGACGTTCTTATACGGTTCGTCATTCAAGAAACTCCGATGACTATGAAAGGTATCCATGGAAACGATCATCAACGTCGACGATGTCTCGTTCTCCTATGGCACGCAGACCGAGCAGGCGCTCAGCCACATCTCGCTCAGCGTGAACAAGGGAGATTTCATCGGCATCATCGGGCCCTCGGGCGCCGGCAAGTCCACGCTTGCCGCCTGTCTGTCAGGTGCCGTGCCCCACCACTACACCGGCACGTTCTTTGGGTCCGTCATGGTTGACGGCCATGACACCTGCGAGGCCTCGCTCACCGACGTGTCACAGATCGTCGGCAGCGTGCTGCAGGATATCGACACGCAGATGGTCGCCTCGGTCGTCGAGGACGAGATGCTCTTTGGCCTCGAGAACTTTGGCGTTCCCCACGACCTGATCGAGCAGCGCGTGAGCGAAACGCTCGAGACCGTCGGCATCAGCGACCTGCGCGACCGCGAGATCGCAACCCTCTCGGGCGGACAGAAGCAAAAGGTAGCCATCGCCGCCATCCTCGCCATGCGTCCGCGCGTCTTGGTTCTCGACGAGCCCACCGCGGCACTCGACCCCGCCAGCTCCACGTTGGTCTTCGAGACGCTGCGTGAGGCAAACCGCGCACTTGGAATCACCATCGTCGTCGTTGAGCAAAAGGTCGCCCTGCTCTCGGAGTACTGCAACCGCGTGCTCGTGCTCAACCTTGGCGAAATCGCGCTGCAGGGCGAGCCACACGAGGTCTTCGCGCATACCGACGAGCTTCGTGCCATCGGCGTCGACTGCCCTCGCGTCACGCGTATCTTCAATAGCCTCGAGGCCGATGGCCTGGTAAGCGGTACCCCCTGCTTGGATGTCGATGAGGCTGAGCGCCTGATTTCGGGCATCGTCGACCCCGCACACGCGGCCATCGAAGCCCAGGCGCCCACCGGTTCCCCGCATGCACCGTCGTTGCGTCCTCATGCCAAGGACGCCGAACCCGTACTCACCTTCGACCATGTTGAGTTTGCCTATCCCAATGGCGGCGCCGCCGTCCACGACCTCAACCTGACCCTCTATCCCGGCGAGCTCGTGGGCATCGTCGGCCAAAACGGCGCCGGCAAGACCACGCTCACCAAGCTGCTCACAGGCCTGCTTAAGCCCGCCTCGGGCAGCGTGCGCGTCACGGGACTGGATACCGCAACCGTTCCCACGAGCCGCATCGCTCGCGAGGTCGCGACCCTCTTCCAAAACCCCGACCGCCAGATCTGCAAGGACACCGTGCTCGACGAGGTCGCCTTTGGCCTGGAGCTTACCGGCATCGACCGTGCCGAGGCGCTGCGTCGCGCCCAGCTCGTCATCGACCGCTTTGGCTTGCCGGCCGACGAGGCGCCCTTCTCGCTCTCGCGCGGTCAGCGACAAATGGTGGCGCTTGCCTCCGTCGTAGTGGTTGAGCCCAAGATCGTCGTGCTCGACGAGCCCACGAGCGGCCTTGATTACCGCGAGTGCATGACCGTCATGGAAACGGTGCGCACCATGGCCGAGCGCGGTTGCGCCGTTATCATGGTCTGCCACGATATGGAAGTCGTCTCGGATTTTGCCGAGCGCATTGTGGTAATGGCCGACGGTCGCATCCTCGACCGCGGCCGCACGCACGAGCTATTCTCGAACATCGATCTCATGCGGCGTGCCTACGTGGAGCCTCCCCAGGTTATTGAACTCTCGCGCCGTCTGGCATCTTCCGTCTCGCCCGCTTTTGCGCAGGTGAGCGAGGTCTCCGATGTCGTTCGAATTACCAAGGAGATGGTCCACCGTGGTTAACGTCATCGACTACATGCCGGGTGACACGCTGCTGCATCGCCTGAACCCCGTCGTCAAACTGGGCCTCGCCGCCGCCATCATCGTCGGCATCTTCTTGTCCGACGCCTACGTGGCGCTGCTGGGCTTTTTGGCACTCACCCTTGCGCTGGGTGCCTATGCCGGCGTCGTCGACCGTCTGTTCTCGCTGCTCAAGTTGCTGATTCCGCTCGCGCTTATCATGCTGGTGCTCCAGCTGGCCTTTATGCGCGATGGCAACGTGGTGTGGGGCTTTATCACCGACACGGGCCTCATCACAGGATCGAAGGCCTGCCTGCGCCTGCTGGGTGTGGCGTTACCACTCATCCTCATGCTCATGGTGACCAAGCTCAACGACCTTGCCAACGCCTGCGTCGAGGTGCTGCACGTACCGTATCGCTATGCCTTCACCTTTACCACGGCGCTGCGCTTTGTGCCGGTGTTTGGTCAGGAGATGAACGCCATCATGGAGGCGCAGACCGCACGCGGCGTCGAGTACGACACCAAGAACCCCATCAAGAAGCTTGAGCTCATGCTGCCACTGTGCGTGCCGCTGCTCATCTCGAGCGTGGGCAAGACCGATGCCACAGCCTTGGCGGCAGAACAGCGCGGCTTCTATCTTCGTACGCGCGCCAGCTCGTACAAGCGCTACCCCATCAAGGGCCTAGACACCGCCGTGCTCATCGTCAGCATCGCCCTCATCGCCATCGGCTTCCTGTTCTAGTTCACCACCGACAGCAACCGCCCAACGCAAAAGGCCTCGGCTCGCACCAAACGAGCCGAGGCCTTTACTGTTTCACCAGATAAAACCTACCAAAATTAACCTGTCCCTTTTTGGCGGGTCGGAAGCTAGAGGCGGTAGGGAGCGCCGCTGCGGATGATGGATTCACGCACCAGGACGTCCATGGCGTCGAGGGTGATCTCGGGCATCTCTCGGTACTTTTGCAGCACCGATAGCTCGGTGCAGGCCAGAATGACGCGGTCGCAGCCGCTACGGGCGAACTCCCACATCACGCGGTCGAACTTATCCATATCGGGCTCACGTCCGGCCTTCACATCATCGTAGATAAGCGACATCACATCGTTCTGACGTTTCTCGCTGGGATAGACGACCTCAACACCCGCAGCCTTACATTCGCGGCCGTAGACGCCCGCGCCCACGGTGCCATCGGTGCCCATAATGCCAATCTTGTGCACCGGCTCGGCCGGCATACTCAGGTTGGGGTCGAACTCGCACTCCCCCATCACCGCACCGGCCAGAGCATAGCGCACCGACTCACGCGGCATGTGGATAATCGGCACCTTCGTAAACGACTGGATCTGGTCGTAGAAGTAGTGCGACGTGTTGCAGGGAATGGCAATGTGCGCACAGCCCAGCGACTCGAGTGCCTGGGCACACTCTTTCATGGTCGCCAGCAGCTTGGCATGCTCGCCGGTCTTAATGGCCAACGTGCGGTCGGGCATGGTCGACTTGGAGAGCACCACCATGTCGATATGTTCCTGATCGCAGGCAGCAGCCGTATGACGCACCACTTGGTCGTAGTAATACGACGTGGCCTCGGCGCCCATGCCGCCGATAACTCCCAGCTTTTCCATCGCCGCCTCCTTGGTGACGCTTGCGCAATTGCGCGTATCATACCCGCGCCCGCCCGATGCAAACCGGACGGGCGCCGCGCTCATCTACTTGTAATACGTCTTGAACAGCTTAAAGTGGCGCAGCTTGGTGTGCCACATGCGCAGCCAGCGGTTAAAGACAAAGTCGCCCTTCATAAACGAAGGGTCGGCGCCCTTGCCTTCCTTGTCCAGGCGATGCACCTTAGCGCGCAGCTCGGGATCCTTGACGTACTTGTCGACGACGCCCATGGGGACGACCATCCACAGGGCCTCGTCCTGAGCCGTCACAAACTCCGGCTCAAACGGACGGTTGAACACATACTCGTCCACCACATACTTGGCAACGTTAAAGCCGCTGTTGGTAACGTAGTAGTTGCTGCGGCCCTGGCGCGTGTTGAAATCGAAGAACTTAAACGAGCCGTCGCGCTCGTCGTACTTTACGTCAAAGTTGGAATAGCCCACAAAGTGAAGGTCCTCGAGCAACTTGCGCACGCCGCCCATGAGCTCGTCGTTGGGCTCGGTAATGATACAGGCATGGTTGCCGACACCGTGGGGCTGATGCTCCTCGAGCAGCACATGGCCCAGGCACATCATGCGGACCTTACCGTTGCGGTCGGAATAGCTGGTGAGCACGCGCATGTACTCGTCGTTGCCGGGCACGCGATCCTGCAAGATCAGGTCGTCGGTGTAGCCGCTGGCATACGAATCGCGAATGACCTGTTCCAGCTCGGCGCGGTCGGCAATCTCATAAGCCTTCTTCTGGCCCTCGAACTCATGCTGCCACCACATGATGCCGTCAGAAGGCTTCAGAATCATCGGGTAAGGAAAATCGATCTGGTCGAGCACTTCGGCAGGTGCCTCGCCTTGGGCGTTCAGCATCGCCATGGTGAAAGTAAAGGTATGCGGATAGGGCACACCATGCTTCTCGCACAGCTCGTAGAAGATCTCCTTCTTCTGGCACTGCTCGAGCATGCTGTAGGGCGCATAGGGAGCGACGATGTTATCCGCCAGCTCATGAGCATCCTTGGCTTGAGCCACGAGAGCGACATAGTTGTCGCCACAGCCCACAAGGACAATCGTCTTATCGGTATGCGCTTGGGCAATGCCGTTGACGGTTTTGAGCATCACGGGCATGGTATCGATATCCACGTTGGGCGTGTAGTCGATAATCTGGCTGCGGTACGCGGGACCCGTCTGATACTTGCCAAAGACCAGACTCTTGACCTGGTACTCCTCGTAGAAGGCGCGCGCCACCGAATAGGCGTTGATGTCGCCACCGAGCAGCACGGGAATGAACTCGCGCTCTGTAAATTGCAATGCCATGGAAACTTCCTATCATGAACTGCCCACACAACGGGCGGTCTTTGCGCAACTGATTTATTCTAGCGTGCCAAGCCGCCGGCGCCCAAAGCTCCACCGTATCTATGGCAATCGACGCAATCGTCCAGCACGAAGGCCAGCACGAAGACGGCGCTCACCGTTGTATGACAATGGGCAATGAACCTACCGTTGTTGTAGGATTCAGCGTATTGACATCTTCGAGCGAAAGGCGCACACGTGCCCCAAGACCATCCGACCGATAATCCCATCCTCAATGCCGCGAGGCGCGAGCTGGCGGAACGTGCGAAAGCGACCGCTCCCCTGTGCACGGCAAACGACGCCTACAACGGGCCTGCCCGTATCGTCTCAATCAACACGTCGGAGCACAAAGGCACGCGTAAGTCACCCGTCGCCGACGGGCACGACACCGTCATCGAGCAGTTTGGCCTCGCCTCCGATGCGCACGCCGGGCATTGGCACCGTCAGGTTTCCTTTTTGGCCGCAGAGTCCATCCAGACGGCGCAGACGCGCGGGCTCGATGTGCACGAGGGCGACTTTGGCGAGAACTTCACAACCCAGGGCATCAACCTGCTCTCGCTCCCCCTGGGAACGCAGCTCAAGATTGGCAACGATGTCCTGGTCGAAATCAGCCAAATCGGCAAGGTCTGCCACACACGCTGTGCCATCTACTATCTCGCCGGCGACTGCATCTTTCCCCACGAGGGCGTTTTTGGCGTGGTACTAAAGGGCGGAGAGGTCTACGCCGGCGACGATATCCAGGTAATCAAACTCGGCGACGGCACCTGTTCGTTCACCCCCGCCGAAGCCCTCGAAGAGATTAAGCAGGCTCGCCAGAAGGGCACGCTGTAGTTATAAAACCCCACGTTGAGATGGCTTTTACAGCCCAAAACTCCTCTCAAACAGGGCTCTGTAACGTTAAAGTTGAACTCTATGGTTTCTCAACAATTCGTCATAACTGCAGGTCAAAGCCAAAGCCTCAAGTTCAACTTGACCCTTTGGAACCTTTAAGGTTCAAGTTGAGGTCGAAAGCAGTAGTAGAATACCGTTCGAACCATAACCTACGATTGATTGCAGAGGGACTGGATGCAGCATTCGAATCATCGCACCGCAGCGCTCATTGCGTCGAAGCCGGCTCGTATCATCACGAGCGCCGTGCTCGCCGTTGCGCTGACGGCCACGCCGATGCTCTCCCCCGTTGCGGCGTATGCCGCCTCGCAGGCAACGCAGGACCAGCTTTCCGCAGCCCAGCAGAAGATCGAAGCCGCCACGAGCGCCTACAACGACGCCCGCACCAAACTCGATGACCTGCAAAAGCAGATTGACTCCAATGAGGCAAGCATCGAGGAAATCGAGGCCAAGCTTCCCGAGCAGCAGGCCAAGGCAAGCTCCGCCATGCGCGATCTGTACAAGTATCAGAAGGGCACCAATCCCATCGTGAGCTTCCTGGTCAACGCACAGAGCCTGGGTGAGTTCATCACGACCTGCAAATACACCAACCAGATCACGAGCTCGAGCGTCGACGAGATCGAACAGCTCAATAACATGCAAACCGAACTCGAGCAGAACAAGGCTGAGCTCCAGCAGGCCAAGTCTCAGCTTGAGGCAGAGCAGAAAAACGCCGAGGATGCGCTGGCACAGGCCCAGCAGCTCCGCAGCGAGGCACAGGCAAAAGCCGAGCAGGAAAATGCCGCCGAGCTTGCCAAGCTTGAGGCCGATAAGGCCGCTGCCGCCGAGAAGCTCTCGGGCGAGGGCGTAAGCGGCAGCAATTCCAGCAGCCAGGCCACCAACACCAACACCACCATCGTCACCACGGTGAACAACGCCAATACCGGTAGCTCCGATTACGATTCGTTCATTAATGAGTGGACGAGCCGCATCGACAATTATCTCGCCGGCTCCCCCATGGCAGGCCAGGGCTATAACTTTGCCGTCGCCGCTTGGAATACCGGTGTCGACCCCCGTTGGTCCCCCGCCATCGCCTGCATCGAGAGCACCAAGGGCGCTTATTGCGCCAATTCTTACAACGCCTGGGGCTGGAGTGCCCGTGGCGGCGGTTGGCGCAGCTTTGGCAGCTGGAGCGAGGGCATCTTCGCTCACGTTGCCTATCTGGGCGCCAACTACGGCTCCACCCTTACCCCGGCAGCAGCCAAAAAGTACTGCCCGCCCACGTGGCAGGACTGGTACAACAAAGTCGCCGCTCAGATGAACCGCATCTAAGTGCAACTGCAAAGGGCCCCAATGGGGCCCTTTTCTTTTAGGTAGCGGAGGTATCGACGACGCCGGTCGCATTGGCAACCGCGACTATGACGATCATGCATAGGAGCAGCACACCCAATGCCTTGAGCCAGAGTTTCGCGAGTTTCTTGCCGCGATAGCTGTCGAGCAGCGCGAATCGCCGACGAAGACGACGCTTGTCGAACAGCGCAAAATGCATAAGCACCATAAGGCCATCGACAAAGAAAAAATACTCGATTATGAGAAGCCACGTCGGGTAGCTTTGGTTTGCTCCCGTGGGGTGAAAGACGGCAAAGTGACTTCCGGCAAAGAACACAAGCAGCGAGAAGAAGACGAGCGTATTCCAAATGCGCCCCAGAGACTCCGGAACGCGAGAGAGCAGACCGCATGCAGTGGAGGCGGCAGGCCTAGGAAGCCCTGTGGGGTTCTGGAGCCCTTGGGGCGTCAACACCGTCTCCGAGGCCGGAGTACGGACAAGCACAGGCGCAGGAGGCCGCACGGGGCGACTTAGATCGTATGCCGCGCGCGTCGCCCGTCCCAACGCTTCCGCGCTCGCAAAACGCTTGGCCGGGTCGAGCGCCATCGACATGCAGACGGCATCGGCAAGTGGAGTGGGAATGCCGCATGCCTCACATTGCTCGCGCATGTCGAGCCCTGGTTTAGGGTCGACTCCCGTCAAGCAAAAGAACAACAGGGCCCCAAGTGCGTAGACATCGCTGCGCACGCTCGTCTGCCCAAACCCATACTGCTCGGGCGGCGCATAGGGTCGCGTGCCAAACTTGACGGTGTCAGCACCGGCGCCATCGCGCCATACGCGCGCGATCCCCAGGTCGATAATCACCAGCGATGAAAATGTCAGGCCGTCATCAGGCGTATAGTTGGCACCTGTCACGATGATATTCGACGGCTTGAGGTCGCGATGGATCACCGGCGCCGACGTCTCCCCCACCATTGCAAAACCGGCATGGAGCTCGCCCACGGCATCGCATAGGGCAGGATACAATTCACGCGCATAATCGGGGGTGGCTCCCAGACGGTCCACCAGCGCCCCGAGTGTCTCCCCTTCGATGTATTCCATAACCACGTTGAGCTCGTCGCCCACACGACGACAATCGACGATTCTGGGCAGGTGCTCAAAACGCCTGCCTGCCCGCTGAGCGGCAAACAGACGCTCGTATGCCCCGCCGATTTGAGCCGAAGCATCGATGCGTTTACGAACAAAGGGACCGAGCGAACCACCGCCGGTTCCTTCAAAGTACACGAGCTCGGTTGTTTCAACGGACGAGCGCTTAAGTACACGCTCCACGCGATAGCTGTCGTCGCAATCGAGCGACGCCAGGTGCTCGGCAAGCGCTGCGGTCAGCTCGTCATCGGAATATGTTGGGCTCTGAGTATCCATAGCCTCCATCATAGCGCAGGGCGCAGACACCCCATGGCATCTGCGCCCCGTTCGTTTGCATCGTTGTTCGGCAGCTCCGCCGGCTCAGATATCAGCCGCTAACCCACCGTCTCCTCGCCAAAGCGATACAGCTCCTCGTTGACCTTTTGGAGGCTGCACCCGCGATCGATGCAAAAGATGATAATCGCATCGCGGCGGTCCTTGCAGTTAAGGACGCTTACCCCGGCAGCCGTCAGCGCACGGTTGGTCTCTTTGAGCGTCAGCGCCATCGCAAAGGCAATCTGCAGCACCTTATTGCGGCTCGGATGCCGCGCACCGGTAAAGATCTGATAGCCAAAGGTCTCATTGAGATCGGCCATACGAACCACGCGCGAGCGCTCCAAGCCCTTTTCCTGTAGTAGCTGCTTCAGGTAGTCCGAAAGCGACGGGGCGGCAAAGTCGTGCTCTTTGATATAGCCATCGATGTTCGGCGCGTCGAGAAGCTCATTGAGCAACTCCTCGGTCAGCTTTTTATCGGGCATACGACTTCACCTCCCCCAGTGCATACAACATGCTAGAAACCGCTTACGTCCGAACGCTCCCAGCTAGCAACCTGGTCGGGAGACACCGTACCCAGCGCCTCGAACTTCCAAGAGCCGCCCGCCTTCAGATGATTGGTGTTTGCAAGAGCCGTTCCAACCTGGTTGCCATCGGCATCATACAGAACATATTCGATCTGAATGTAGCTCTTTTCCTTGTCCGTGTTATTGGTCAGCGTGCCCGTGATCTTATAGGCAAACTGATTGGAGGTGTCTTCAGCCTCGTCAGCAATGGTATACGGTTCTTGCGGTTCTTTTTGCTCCTCAGCCTGCTGTGTCGCCTCGGCAGGCTTTGCCGAATCGCTCGCAGACGAATCGGTTGAATTGCCACCCATAGAGCCCACGGCACCGACAATAACCAGCACCACGATGACGCCTAGGACAATCTTGCCGATCGGCTTCTTTCCCTCTTTTGCCATTATTCATCCTTCCTACGATCCGGCTACCGTGCCGGTACACAGCACATCGTAGGAAGGATTGAACTTGAATTCATTAGCTGAGAGCTAAGGCTGCGGTAAACGACCAATGCAGTTATCCAAACGCCGAGCAAACGCACTGCGCGCGACCGTCTGCTGGCAGTGCATCAACCCACCGTGACGGATTCCCCGGTAAAGGCACTGATCATCAACAGGACAAAGAAAACAAGGTAGCTGGCACTCAGCAGGTACGCAATGATCAGAAAGACGACCCAGCCGACATTGGTTTTACCGTCGGCACGGCGTTGCTCGCGATTGCGGCAGAGCCAAATCGTCACGCCGATGGCAGTGATAAACAGCACGAGCGCCGCCGCGGCAAGCCCGGCAAGCGCAAACATCACGCCAATGCTCACAGCAATAACCGGAAGCAGCAGCAAACCGCACCCGCATCCACCCGGACTATATACGGCAGACTGTCGGCGTCGTTCCATCGTCACTCCATCACAAGCAATCGTTTATAGACATCGAGGCCTTTGAGTAGGATTTCCTCGTCAAAGAGCATGCTATCGGTATGCAGAGCGCTTGTGGCATAGGCGGGGCAGCCATCCGAATCACTCGGGTTGTCTTGGTCCTCTGGCATACCCGTGCCCAGCAGGAAAAACACGCCCGGCAGATAGCGTTGATAGAACGCGAAATCCTCGGCGATCAGCAGCGGCTCATCCACGAGCTGTAGCTCGGGCAAGGCAGGCGCGACATTGGCAAATAGCTCGGGGTCGTTGTCGACCGGCGGATAGCCCTCGGCAAAGTCGAGATCATACGTGCAGCCCGTTGCGGCACAGGCATCGTCCAGCACGCGGCGCACGCCTTCGCGCGCCCGGTCGAACATGTCGTCCGTAAACACACGCAGGCTTCCGGCCACATGGGCCTCCCCCGCCACCGCGTTGCAAACGGTGCCAGCCTGCAGCAGGCCAAACTTGCCGATACAGGGTTCGTCGGTGCCCAGCTCGTCCATCAGTTCGCGCTCGGCAACCAAGAACTTGGCAGCCGCCAGCGCCGCATCGTGCGATTCCTCGACCGGAACGCCATAGGTCTTAGCGATATGGATGCTCGTCCCGTGAATATGAATGTGTGTCTCACTCGAACGCGCCAGCAGCGGACCGGAACAACTCGCCAACGTGCCGGCAGGCAGATCGGGCCACACATGGAAGCCAAAAATGCGGTCAGCCCCATAGCGCTCGAACACACCGCTCTCGCATACCGTCTTGGCACCACCGGTCGTTTCCTCGGCCGGCTGGAACACAAAGAGAACGTTGCGCCTAATGGCGCCCGGCTGCTCGCGAATCGTACGGTCGACATACGTCGCGGCGGCAAGTGCCATGGCCATGTGTCCGTCATGTCCGCAAGCGTGCATCTTGCCGGGATGGATCGAGGCAAAGGCCGCTCCCGTCGCCTCCGCGATGGGCAGCGCATCCATATCGGCGCGAATCGCCGTGGCACGCGCGGCACCAACGCCAGCGTCGAAGAAAGCGCAGACGCAGCTGGGACACGGATGGGTCACCTCGCAAGCGAGCGGCGCCAACACGCCCTCGATATAGGCGATAGTCTGCGGAAGATCGAAATCGAGCTCCGGAATGCGATGGAGATCGCGGCGATAGCGACGGAGTTCTTGGAGCTCGGTCATAGAGAATCCCTTCGTGAGGCACATCTGTTGCAACTTATTGTGATACAGGATTGTGGCACACATGTTTCCAGCATATTGCTGCATTTTTTAAACGTTATATACGAATACTCTTGTTTGGTAAAGTGCAACGTGATAGGGTCTTTACCACTTGATAGAGGCGCGGGCACGAAGAGCCGCGGGCGAGCCGGCAGGCTTTGACCCCGTGGGGAGGCGAAACCCGCCGAACTGGGTTTTTCGGGCACGAACAACCTGGTGGGCCTGTGGGAAACACCCACAGGACTGTCTGCAGCAATGCGGGAGCGCTATCCGGACATTGGGTCCACGCTATGCGGATTCGATGCGCAGATGGCGCCGTCTGGATAGCGAGGTTTACGGGACATGGCATTGACCCCCAACGAGGCATATGCGGCCAAGCAGCCGTTTGTGGACAAGGAGACACTCGAGCATATCGTCGAGCAGTTCCCCACGCCGTTTCATCTATACGACGAGGCGGGCATCCGCCGCAACATGCAAGAAGTGCGCGACGCCTTTGCATGGAACCCGGGCTTTAAGGAATACTTTGCCGTCAAGGCCAACCCCAACCCGGCGCTCATCTCCATTCTCAACGAATACGGCTGCGGCTGCGATTGCTCGAGCTATACCGAGCTCATGATCGCCCGCTCGCTGGGCATCACGGGACACGACATCATGTTCTCGTCCAACGACACGCCGGCTGCCGACTTTGAGCTCGCCAACAAGCTGGGTGCCATCGTCAACTTTGACGACATCAGCCACATCGAGTTCTTTGAGCGTGTTGCGGGGCCCATCCCCAAAACGGTCAGCTGCCGCTTTAATCCAGGCGGCCTGTTCCAACTCTCCAACGGCATCATGGATAACCCCGGCGACTCCAAGTACGGCATGACCACCGAGCAACTCTTCGAGGCCTTCCGCACGCTCAAGGCCAAGGGTGCCGAGGACTTTGGCATCCACGCATTCCTTGCCAGCAACACCGTCACCAACGACTATTACCCCAAGCTTGCGCGCATCCTCTTTGAGCTTGCCGTGCGCCTGGAGCGCGAGACCGGCACACACGTCGCCTTCATCAATCTATCCGGCGGCGTCGGCATCCCCTACCTGCCCGAGCAGCAGGCCAACGATATCCATGCCATCGGCGAAGGAGTGCATGCGGCCTACGACGAAATTCTGGTTCCCGCTGGCATGGGCGACGTGGCCATCTGCACCGAGATGGGCCGCTTTATGATGGGCCCCTACGGCTGCCTGGTCACCAAAGCCATCCACGAAAAGCAGATCTACAAGGACTATATCGGTGTCGACGCAAGCGCCGTCGATCTGATCCGCCCCGCCATGTATGGCGCCTACCACCACATTACGGTAATGGGTCAGCCGGGTGGCGCCGACAAGACCGCGGCGCCTGTCACAAACACGTACGACATTACGGGCAATCTGTGCGAGAACAACGACAAGTTCGCCATCGACCGCGAGCTACCGCAGATCGACATGGGTGATGTGCTCGTGATCCATGATACCGGCGCGCATGGCTACTCCATGGGCTACAACTACAACGGCCGCCTGCGCTCCGCCGAGGTGCTGCTGCGCCCCGACGGCTCGGCCGACCTTATCCGCCGCGCCGAGCGCCCGGGCGATTATTTTGCCACGCTCGACGTGCTGCCGTGCGGCCGTGAGCTGCTGGCCAAATCGCGTGCCGAAAGCGCTCGTCGTCGCGCTCAGGACGAGAGCCTGGCCGTCGCCGCCCAATGGAACAAACGCATCCAGATCGCGGAAGCGAAGGAGAAGAACATGGATATCCGCAACCTCGAGGGCTCGATCGTCGCCCTCGTCACGCCGTTTAAAAAGGACGGCAGCGTCGACTTTGACGCGCTCGAGCGCCTTATCGATTTCCACTTGCAAAATGGCACCGACGCCATCCTCACCCTGGGCACCACCGGTGAGAGTGCCACGATGACCGATGACGAAGACAACTCCGTCGTCGCCGCCGTGGTCAAGCATGTTGCAGGACGCGTCCCCGTCATCGCCGGCTCGGGCTCTAACTCCACGCAGACCATGCTCACCAAGTCACTCACTTACCAGGGCCTGGGCGCCGACGGTCTGCTGCTCATCACCCCCTACTACAACAAGTCCAACGAAGAGGGTATCTACCAGCACTTTAAGACCGTGGCCGATGCCGTGGACATCCCCTGCATCCTGTACAACATCCCCGGCCGCTGCGGCTGCGGCATCAGCGAGCGCAACGTAGAGCGCCTGGCCGCACATCCCAACATCATGGGTATTAAGGAAGCCTCGGGCAACGTCGCTTACGCGGCCAAGATCGCCCACCTGCTGTCCGACGACTTCCGCATGTACTCGGGTGAGGATGCGCTCACTGTGCCGCTCATGAGCCTGGGCGCCTCAGGCACCATCAGCGTGTGGGCCGATGTTCAGCCGCAGCTCGTGCACGATATGTGCCGCGCCTATCTGGACGGCGACGTGGAGCGCGCCAGCGATATACAGATTGCCGGCCAGCCGCTCATCAATGCCCTCTTTAGTGAGGTCAACCCCATCCCCGTCAAAGAGGCGCTCGCTCAAATGGGTATGATCGAGGCAAACTACCGCATGCCGCTGTGCCCCATGGCAGACGACACGCGCTCTGCACTTACCGATGCCCTGAAGGGAGCTGGTCTGCTTGATTAAGACCGTCATTATGGGAACGGGCCGCATGGGCTCGCTCATCCGCACTACCGCCGAAGGCATTGTCGACGCCGCCGGACAGCCCGTTTTCGACATCGTCTCCCAGATCGGTTTTGATCTGTCCGAGCTCGAGAGCGCCCCGGCAGCCGACGTCATCATCGACTTCTCGAACGTCGTGACCTTCGATGCCGTCGTCGCCTATGTCGAGCGCACGGGCGCGGCGTTGGTCTCGGGCACCACAGGCTACACCCCCGAGCAGATGGACCGTCTGCGCGAGCTGGGCCAGAACACCCGCGTTATGCACTCGGGCAATTACTCCATCGGCATCGCAGCCCTGCGTCATCTAGTGGCCCAGGCCACGCGCGAGTTGCCCGGCTTTGACTGCGAAATCGTCGAGACGCACCATAACCAAAAGGTCGACGCCCCCAGCGGTACCGCCAAGCTGCTGCTCGACGCCGTAGTCGAGGCCGAGCCCGAGACAGGCTACCACCCCGTCTACGGACGCGAGGGCATGTGCGGCGCGCGCGATCCCAAGGAGATCGGCATGCACTCGCTGCGCGGTGGCACTGTCGCCGGCGTCCACGAAGTGAGTTTCTTTGGCCAGGACGAGGAGGTCACGCTCACCCACCGCGCCACGAGCCGTCAGATCTTCGTCAACGGCGCCCTGGCCGCCGCCCAGAAGCTCGTCACCCGCGAACCCGGCTTCTATACGTTCGACCAGGTCATGTTTGCCTAACCAGGTATCAACCGAATCCACCCAAAGGAGAGATAGCAAATGAGCAACGCAGCCGAGATGAATGCCCAGGAGATTATCAACTACATCGCCACCGCGCCCAAAAAGACACCTGTCAAGCTATACGTGCGCGAGAAGCCCGGCATGAAGGTTGCCTGGGGCGACGCACATGTCTACGGCGGCCGTCGCGGCAAGACCGTCTTTGGCGACTGGGATGAGCTCAAGGCCATCCTCGATGCCAATGCCGACTCCATCGACTACTACGATGTCGAGAATGACTGCCGCAACTCTGCCGTGCCCATGCTCGACCTTAAGGGCATCAACGCCCGCATCGAGCCGGGCGCGATCATCCGTGACCGCGTCGAGATCGGCGATCGCGCCGTCATCATGATGGGCGCCATCATCAACATCGGCTCCGTCATTGGCGAAGGCTCCATGATTGATATGGGCGCCGTGCTGGGCGGCCGCGCCACCGTGGGCAAGAACTGCCACATCGGCGCCGGCACCGTGCTGGCAGGCGTTGTGGAGCCCGCCAGCGCCACGCCCGTCATCATCGAGGACGATGTCATGATCGGCGCCAACGCCGTGGTCCTGGAGGGCGTGCACGTAGGCAAGGGCGCTGTCGTTGCCGCCGGCGCCGTGTGCGTCGAGGATGTCCCCGCCGGCGCCGTCGTGGCCGGTGTCCCCGCCCGCGTCATCAAGATGCGCGACGAGAAGACCGACAGCAAGACCGGTCTCGAGGAAGGCCTGCGCCAGCTGTAGGGTTACGCGGTTTTCACCAAACCGCGTAACTAGTCGACGCTGCAAACGCCCCAGAGCGGCAATCTGACGTTCAATCGTCGGGCATGACCAAAAGGTCAATGCCCTCCTCTTTCACGTCACCTTGCTCGCTCTGGGGCGTTTTCGTTGACGTATGCCCAACCTGCGGCGCAATGTCAGCAACCAAGCCGAAAACAAAAAAGGCCGAAGTCCCGAAGGGCCTCGGCCTTTGCTTTCTCGCTGTAGGCGCAACGCAACTTATCGATTCTCGATGCTACCGATATTTTTGAGCTCGATGGAGATGAGGCCGTTAGGCTCATTGACGAACTCAATGTACTCGGAGTTGGAACCCATCTCGGCCGGGAAGCTGATCTCGATACCCGTGTCGGTACGGATCTTATGATTGCGCACCGCCGCGCGTTCGACCTGCTTGCGCTCCACGGGCACACGCTCAGGCACCTTCTCCTCGGTCAGTGCCGCGCGCACGCTCTCCTTGATGACCGGCTCGTCCTCAAAGACCTCGTCGACGATATCCCAAGGCGGCAGCTCCTCGTCATCCTCGACCTTCTCGGCCACAGCGGCCTTAACCTTTGCGAGCGCCACGGCCGTGTTGGCACCGTGCTCCCCGGCGACTTCCTCGACCACACGCGTCACGGTGTCGATGACCTCCTTGCCCGATACGCCCGTGTCGCACTGCAGCAGGCCATCGGGGATAAGCATACGGTCCTCGCCGGCGATCTTGCGTTTCTTGTCCACATAGCCGATCTCCATGGTGCTCGCGCGCACGATGGCATAGCTCGGCACCTTTTGCGAGGGGTTCGGCAGAATGGCGTAGTGGCGCGCGATGTCGTTGCGCACCTCCCCTTCCTCGCGGCCCACTTCGTGCATAAAGGCCTGCTTGGAGCCCAGCAGCATCACGGCAAACCAGCGGGCATCCTCATCGTCGTCAAAATCAGCCACGAGCACGTCGGTGGACTCAGCTTTCTCGGCCTTGGTGAGTTCGGAAGAGATGAACTCCGCAATCTGCTGCGACAGGTCCACGAACTCACGCTCACCAAAGAAATAGCTCTTGAGCTCGCCGCCGAATGCGGAGTTCTCGGCAAACGTGGCACGCTTGTTATCGGCCGAAGTGCGCGCGCGACGCAGATGTGTGGTCACGAAGTTGCGGACGGTACGGCTCTCGATATCGAGCTCGCGCTGGCTCATGACGTTGACGGCAGAGTCAAAGTCCAGGATATGCAGAATCGCGTGATTGATTTTCATATACGGCATTCCGTTCTAGATCGATTTCAGCACGAATCAGTATAGCGGTCGAGCCCGCCCCAGGCGCTTCGAAGATTGGTGCATCGGGGACAGGTTGCTTGCACCAATGGTTAGCGCAGGAGCTCGGACTGCCAAGCCTCGAGCTGTTCTGCCAAACTCTTGCCGGCAGCGGGCACGTCGATCTGGGGTCGTTTGGGCAGCAGCGCACACTTAAGAATCGCAACGATGGTCTGCGAGACAAAGCGTCGTGTATCCTCGTCAAAGCCTTGCGCAGCCTGGAGCATCACGGGCAGGCTCTCGCGCAGATTCCCAGCGATATCCGCAAACCGCTCAGCACCCGTAGCCTCAAACACGGAGAACAACGCATCTACAAAACGCTCGCGTTCGCTAGGCGACACTGCAAGCAGCATCTCACGAATGGAACCATCAACGTATCGAGCACCGGCAGACAGGCGCTCACAGTACACGAAGTCGTGACCATCAACCACCCAGCTAAAGGGATTGTGCTGCAGCAGGCTGAACTCGGTGCTCTCAACGATGGCATAGTCCTCCTGTGTCTCGAACATCATGCCAAAGATCGACGACCGAGGTAGCGTCTTGTCGATTCGACCGGAAAGATCGGCAAAGGCGTCGCCGTTCAGAAACTCCTCGACGAAGCCCGGGCCATCATGGGAATACGCCCGTTCGATTCGTTCACGGGCAACATCGGAGCACATCGCTGCACCGTACACCGCAAGGTTTCCACCCTTGGAATGACCCCCGCACAAAAGCGGCCCGCCAATCGCATCCGCCGCCTCGTCCACATAACGTGCCGCGGATTCCTGGGCCGGCACAGGACACCGGAACGCCATGTTAAAGTCTTCTTTCCAGCCCACAATCGTACTATCGGTCCCCCGGAAGGAAAGATAACTAAACCCCGCCGGAAACCGGAACGCCATGGCTGCAAACTGCTCCGTCGCCACCATATCGCTCACAGCACGATAGCCGCAAACGTGCACGCCACGGTAGCGAGGACTTGCTGCCACGGCCTCCAACAAGGCCCTGCTCCCCTCCGGGTCCCACAAGTCGTCAATCATGTCCCGGTAGCACTCGGCACGCAGCAGCTCGCGTACGTCTAGGCCCTGCCAGTTCGTCAGCTCCGACATATCACCCGGCAAACGCAAATAGGACAACCACGCAAAGACGAGGCTATCCACCGCGCAGAACGGCCGCTCCTCAAACGGATCAAACGCCGTCTGGGCATAGGTCAAAAAATTAGGCGAATCCGGCATGGCCCTCCCATCAACTATGGTGCATTGGGGTCAGGTTACTTTGCACCAAAAAGGCGCCCGGACCGTGTGGGCCCGGACGCCTTCATTGTAGCTTTTCGCTCTAGCGAGCTTGATTTAGCAGGAAAAATCGACGCTGTCGATGATGTCCTTGAGGGCCTTGGCGGAGACGGTGAGCTCATGCTGCTCGTCGTCGTTCAGCGGCACGGGGACGCGGCAGACAACGCCGTCGCGGCCAACGACGGTCGGCATGGAGATGGCAAGATCGGACAGGCCATACTCGCCCACCATGAGCGAGGAGACAGGCAAAACGGTCTGCTCATCGCGCATAACGGCGGTGCAGATGCGCTTGACGGCCATGGCGACGCCATAGTAGGTGGCGTGCTTCTTCTCGATGATGGTGTAGGCGGAGTTCTTGACGTCCTCGGCGATGCGCTTCTCGGCAGCCTCATGCTCCAGATGGCCGTGAAGCTCGCAGAAGGTGTTCAGCGGAACGCCGGCAACCTGAGCGCTGGACCAAGCGACAAACTCGGAGTCACCGTGCTCGCCCATGACATAGGCCTGGACATCGCGCGGGTCAACCTCGACGTGGGCACCAAGCATCTGCTGCAGGCGGCCGGTGTCGAGCACGGTGCCGGAACCGATGACGTGGCCCTCGGGCAGGCCGGACATCTTGATGGCGGCGTAGGTCAGAACATCGACCGGGTTGGAGACGATTAGCAGAATGCCGTCGAAGCCGGACTTCTTAATCTCGGGAATAATGGACTTGAAGATGCTGACGTTCTTGTTGACCAGGTCCAGGCGGGTCTCACCGGGCTTCTGGGCAGCGCCAGCAGTGACGACGATCATGGCGGCGTCGGCGACATCGGAATAATCGCCGGCGTAGATCTTCATCGGCTCGGCAAACGTCATGCCGTGCGCGATATCCAGGGCCTCACCCTCGGCACGGTTCTTGTCCACGTCGATGAGGACCATCTCGGAGAACAGACCACTCTGCATCAGTGCGAACGCCGAAGACGAACCGACGAAACCGCAGCCGACAATAGCGACCTTCTTCTCGTTAACCATTAGAAACTCCCATCTCTCTCCACAAACAAGCCGCCCGGGAACGACCCGAGCGGCTTGTCGTAATCCCAATACATCCAATCGGGACTTTGATTATGCCCCTATTCGCAGCCAAAAATCGACCGTTTACCGAAATTGTTTGCAGTATTCGTAAAATAACTGCGCGAAATCGGTTTCGAGCTATTGACGAGTCGAAATAGGTTTCTAATACAGGCCCGCCTCGCGAATGGCCTCGACAGCCAAAGCGATCTGATCGGGCGGCAGGACCAGCGCCATGCGCACGTGTCCCTCGCCCGAAGGACCAAAACTCGCGCCCGGCGTCACCACAACGCCGGCCTTCTCCATGAGCTCCTCGCAAAACGCCATGGAATCGGTGCGACCACCGGGAAGCTTGGCCCACACAAACATAGAGCCATGCGCGTTGGGGCGCTCCCAGCCCAGGCCCTCAAGACCGTCGCACAGGGCATCGCGGCGCTCCTGGTACTTCAGACGCTGCGCCTCGACCTCATCGCGCGGACCGTTCAGGCAGGCGATGGCGGCCTTCTGGATCGGGAAGAACATGCCAAAGTCGATCTGGCCGCGCAGCTTGGCAAAGGCCGAGACCACATCCTCGCGACCGACCAAAAAGCCGATGCGGGCACCGGTGACGTTAAACGACTTGGAGAGCGAGAAGAACTCCACGCCCACCTCGAGCGCGCCGGGATACTGCAAAAAGCTTCCGCCCGGCTCGCCGTCAAACACGATGTCGGAGTACGCGTTGTCATGGACGATGAGCAGGTCGTGCTCGCGGGCGAAAGCGATAATCTCCTCGTAGACCTCGGGCGTACCCACCGAGCCGACCGGGTTCGCGGGCAGCGACACGATCATATACTTGGCACGGTCGGCCACCTCGGGATCGATACCCGCCACATAGGGCAGGTAATTATGCTCGGCAACCAGCGGATAGTATTCAAGCTTGGCATCGGCGATCTTGGCACCCGCCTCAAAGACCGGGTAGCACGGATCGGGAACCAGAATGGTGTCACCCGGATCGAGCAGGGCCAGGCCCAAATGGCCCACGCCCTCCTGCGTGCCGTTGCACGACTGCACCATAGACGGCGTAATGCCCGAAACGCCAAAGCGGCGCTCATAGTAATCGCACACGGCTTGCTTGAGTTCGGGCAGGTCGCGCAGGGCATACTTCCACATCTCGGGATCTTGGGCTGCCTGCGTGAGCGCCTCGACCACATGGTCGTACGGCTTAAAATCGGGCGTGCCCACGCTCATGTTGTAAATGGTCTTGCCCTGAGCCTTCAGCGCGAGAAGCTTGTTGTTGAGCGAGGCGAAGACCTCCGCGCCAAAGCGGTCGAGACGCTGCGATGCCTGCATGGTGCCACCTTTCGATATGAAAAACGCGGCGCTCCGACAAGAGCGCCGCGCGATACGGGCCATCAGATTGCAAAAGTGTAACGCTTGCAACCCCCGTATTGGTTCAATTTAGCCAACCTTAGTCAACTGGATTGAGCGCGTCGATCTGCGCAAGCCACAGACGCGAGCTAGCGTCACTCGGCATACGCCAATCGCCGCGCGGGCTGAGCGTCACCGAGCCCACCTTGGGACCATCGGGCAGGCAGCTGCGCTTAAACTGCTGGGCAAAGAAGCGACGGTAGAACGTACGTAGCCACGTGTGGACGGTCTTGGCGTCGTAGACGCCCTCGAAGCTCTTGAGCGCCATGCGGTAGATCTTGCCCGGCTCAAAGCCAAAACGCAGCAGGTAGTAGAGGAAGTAGTCGTGCAACTCGTACGGGCCCACCAAATCCTCGGTCTTCTGCGCAATCTCGCCGTCGCCCGTGGGCGGCAGAAGCTCGGGGGACACCGGCGTATCGAGGATATCGAGCAAGACCTCGGCAATGCGCCCGCCAAAGACATCGGCGGCATAGCGTACCAGATGGCGCACAAGCGTCTTGGGCACGCTCGCGTTGACGGCGTACATGCTCATGTGGTCGCCGTTATAGGTAGCCCAGCCGAGCGCCAGCTCCGACAGGTCGCCCGTGCCAATGACAAAACCGCCAGCCTGGTTGGCCAGATCCATCAGAATCTGCGTACGCTCGCGCGCCTGGCTGTTCTCGTAGGTCACGTCCTGCACGGCCGGATCATGCTCAATGTCCTTGAAGTGCTGCTCCACAGCCGCATGGATCGAAACCTCGCGGAAGCTCACACCCAGGTCGCGAGCGAGCGACTCGGCATTCGACTTGGTGCGATGCGTCGTGCCGAAGCCGGGCATGGACACGGCTGTGATACCAGTGCGCGGCAGCCCCAGTGCATCGAAGGCACGCACGGTCACAAGCAGCGCTAGCGTGGAGTCCAAGCCGCCCGAAAGGCCGATAACCGCAGCCTTGGTACCCGTGTGGGCAAGGCGGGTCTTGAGGCCCGCAGTCTGCAGATCGAGGATCGTCTCGCAGCGCTCGGCCAAGTCGCCGTGGTCGGCCGGCACAAAGGGCGCGCGCGGGAAAACGCGGTCGATATCGCAGGCATCGCGCAGGACAGGTTCTTCGGCCAGCACGCCCTCAAACGAAAACTCAACGGTCGCGGATTCCGGCGCATCGTCGGTGCGCGTCCACGTCGTCGAGCGACGGCGCTCGGCAACCAGGCGGTCAAGGTCAACGTCGGCGATGGCCATATCACAGGTAAGCAGTTTGGTCGCGGCGAGCTTGGAGCCGTTTTCGTAGACGAGGTTCTCACCCGCAAAGACCATGTCGGTCGTGGACTCGCCCTCGCTCGCGTCCGCGTAGGCATAGGCGCAGTACAGGCGCGCGCTCTGATTGGAGATAAGGCTGCGGCGGTAATCTGCCTTACCGATAATCTCGTCCGAGGCCGACGGGTTGAGAATCACCGTCGCACCGGCAAGCGCCATCTCGGTCGAAGGGGGCGCCGGCACCCACAGGTCCTCGCAGACTTCAACGCCCAGCACCATATCCTCGGCACCCTCATCACAGCAGCGGTAGACAAGCCCCGAACCCAGCGGAACCGGACCCTGACCGGCAAATTCAACCCACACGGGATCCGCAGGCGACGGAGCAAACCAGCGACGCTCATAGAACTCGCCATAGTTGGGCAGATACTTCTTGGCCGTGAGGCCCAAAAGCTCGCCCGCGCAGCACACGGCGGCACAGTTGTAGATATTCTCGGCAACCGCAACGGGAAGACCGATGGTAAAGACGATCGGCAGCTCACGGGTTTCATCGAGGATATGCACCAGAGCAGCCTCGCAGGCATGCAGCAGTGTGCGATTATGGAACAGATCGGCCGCGGTATAGCCAGTCAGATTAAGCTCGGGCAACACCAACGCGCGAACGCCACGCCCGGCAGCATCGCGAACAGCCGCCAGCGCAACCTCGGCATTGCCCTCGACATCGGCCACGCGAATCTGCGGCGACGCCGCCGCCACACGCAAAAAGCCATCAGACTGAGAAAGGTGAAGATTCATAAGAATGCTCCCGTGCGTAGACGCCATTCACAACAATTAGCAAGTCCTATTGTAGTTCAACCGCCGGGTAGAACCGCATCCCACCAACTTGGTGAGCAATTGATGAGTTGATGGTATCTGTTAAATGTCACGTACGATTCACATCTGGTGGGTACCCTGATGGCTACACGAAACGAAGCAGATTTACACCGGGAGGACCCCGTATGACAACCAAGTACACCGACGCGCCGCGCACGCGCGTCATGACGCCGGCATCGCTCAACAACGGCGTACACGAGAACCATTCCATTGGACAGACCATGGCCATCGCGCCCAAAAAGGGCCTGTTCGACGACATTTCCATTCCCCAGATCATCGCCGGCGCCGCAGCTGCCGCCACGAGCGTGGCGCTTGCTTCAAAGATCGGCATTGCCGGCTCGGTGATTGGTGCCGCTGTGAGCTCAGTCATCACTGTTGTGTCCTCGCAGGTCTATCGCCACTTTATCTCCGCCAGCGCCGAAGCAATCAAGGGCACGCATGCCGCTGTCGACTACCCTGCCGGCGCCTACGAGCCCGTTGAGCCCGATGTCGAGGAGCACCTAGGTGGCGCCGCGACCACGCAGGAGATGCGCCAGGTTGCGGGACGCGCGACCACGGCGCGCGTCGCCCCCAACAGTCTGCGCGCCAAGGCGGCGGCAGAGCGCAGCCAGACACAAAAGAAGGTCATCGTCTTCTCGATCGCCATCGCCATCGTCGCGGTCATCGCCTGCGCCGGCGCCATCCTTATCACCACTGCCGGTGAGGGTCTGGGCGAGCGTCCCGAGCCAATCCTGTCGTCGCGCACGACCGAGAGCGATGCAAATGGCAACACTCAGCCGCAGGATCAGCAGGCACAGGCGGACGGCACGCAAGACAGTTCTACCTCTACCGATTCGTCCTCGAACACCCAAAACCAATCGCAGGGCACCGATTCCTCTACGGCCAACAGTGGCACGCCGTCCGGCACGACCGACTCAAGCCAAACGACTGACGGTTCACAGCCAAGCACGGGCGGCCAGACGAGCGACACCACGTCGGGAACGGGCTCAGCAGACAGTAGCAACACCAACAGCTCGAGCGGAACCGCGTCCGGCACGGCATCTGACAACTCGAGCCAAGGCACGGCATCGGGCAACTAAGCACATTTGTCTCTCATAGATAACCGACCTGTACAACGGGCGCGAATCGAAAGCGGTTCGCGCCCGTTTGCCTTGGGCGCCGCCATGGCGAACGCCATGCGATGGTAAGATGCTTTACATGTGTAAAGAGGAGATTTGCCATGAGCAAGACAATAGTTAGGCCCACGCTTTCGCTGGGCAACCACATCTATCTGTATCGCCTGCTGCGCGACGCGATTGGGTGCGGCAAGCAAACGTTTATGACACAGGTCGAGGAGGCGCTCGCCGCAGGCGACATGACCGCTTATGACCTGGGCTTTGAGTCCACGCGCGAGTTGCTCGAGGAACTCGACGACTGCATTAAACTGACTGTCTTTAAGGGCGGCCGCCTGTACGCCACCGTCATCGCCAACGAGGCTTGGGATGCCGCCCTTGCCAAGGGCGAGGACAAGCCCAAGGCAGCCAAGGGCGCTAAGCAGTCCTACAAAAAGAAAAAGCGCGGTGAGAAGGACCTCAAGGCCGTGCGTCCCAAGCACGTTAAGCGTCCCAAGCCCGAAGCCATGGTTGAAGCCGTGCCGGAATCCGAGCCCGAGACAGAGATCGAAGTCGCTATTGAGGTAACGGCAGAAGCCGAAACCGAAATCGCCGCCATGACCGATCCCAAAGTCATATCCAAGCAGGAAGCCACTGTGGAGCTAAACGAGGCTCCCAAGTCGACAACCGAAGAAGCTGCTGACCAAACCGAGACGCCTGCGTTCCAAAACAGCGATGTCTTTGGCAACGAGGCCGAAGACGATCAGTCCGACGAGCCCGCAGATCAAGACGCTACCGAGTCGGCGCCGGAGCCCGAGACGCCGCAGCCCGCCATCTCGCTCACGGTCGTCTATGACCCCGAGAACGCCAACGCCGGCATCACCACCATGGCATCCACGCCCATCGAGGTAAAGTCGAGCGTCGAGAATCAGAGCGCTCCGCAAGTCGAGCTCGACACCGCGACCGCAGACGCACCCGCCATCGTCGAGCCCGCAGATTCCGCGGCGATGCCGAAAGCGGACACCGAATCAGTACTCGGCACCGAACCCGCGCCCGTCATCGAGGTGACGCCCGTCAATGAGCAGGCCTCCGCACCGGCGATGGCACCGGCCCCCGCACCCGCAGCACCGACCATCCCCGAGGACTTCCCCATCGATTTCGCAACCGAGGTCTTCTGCCCCGGCCCGTTGTTACACCAGCTGTCGACCTATCTCCCCTACGGCGCCGACACGCTCGGCATCATCGGCGAGTACTACTGGATCGCCCGCGAGCGCGGCACCATCGAGGCCGCGCGAAACCGCGCAAGCTTCCCCCTGCACTATACGCAGGCCGGCGAGCGCCACGAAGTCACCGTGCGCATTCGCCGCAACACCACCGGTGGCCTCGGATCCACCTGGGCCATCGATAAAGTCGAAGAACCCGAGCAGTAACGACAAACGGCTCAAATCCAAATCAGGATTTGAGCCGTTTTTATTTGTTGATGTTGCGTAACCAACAGCGAGCGGGCCGCAAGTGCCCCAGGTTGCCGTGAAAGAGGAGCGACGCGTACTTCGGTACGCGAGCGACGGCTTGAACGGCAAGATGGGGTGCTTGCGGCCCGCGCAGCGTCGAGCAGTTACGCGGTTTGGAAAACCGCGTAACGATCTAGTCGCGCGTCAGCTTACGGTGAATACGATGCGGCTGGGCTGCGTCCTCGCCAAGGCGCTCGATACGGTTGACCTGATAGGCCTCAAAGTTGCCCTCAAACCAATACCAGTTGCCCGGGTTCTCGTCGGTGCCTTCCCACGCCAGGATGTGCGTGGCGACGCGGTCCAGGAACATACGGTCGTGGCTAATGACCACCGAACAGCCCGGGAACTCGAGCAGCGCCGCCTCGAGCGAGGACAGCGTCTCGACGTCGAGGTCGTTCGTGGGCTCGTCAAGGAGCAGCAGGTTGCCGCCCTGCTTGAGCGTGAGCGCCAGGTTCAGACGGTTACGCTCGCCACCGGAGAGTACGCCAGCGCGCTTCTGCTGGTCCTGGCCCTTAAAGCCAAAGCTCGCCACATAAGCGCGGCTGGGGACCTCGGTCTCGCCCACCATCATGTGGTCCAGGCCATCCGAGACGACCTCCCACAGGTTCTTATCGGGGTCGATGCCGGAACGGTTCTGGTCGACGTAAGAAATCTTGACGGTCTCGCCCACCTCGAGCTCGCCCGAAGTAAGCGGCTCCAGACCCACAATCGTCTTGAACAGCGTGGTCTTACCGACACCGTTGGGGCCGATGACGCCCACGATGCCGTTGCGTGGCAAGGTGAACGAAAGGTCGTCGATGAGCACACGGCCATCGAACTCCTTGTGCAGGTGATGGGCCTCGAGCACCTTGTTGCCCAGACGCGGGCCCACAGGGATGCGGATGTCGGTCCAGTCGAGTTTCTGGCTTGCGCGGGCCTCGGCCTCCATCTCCTCATAGCGAGCCAGACGGGCCTTGTTCTTGGCCTGGCGAGCCTTGGGCGAGCTGCGTACCCACTCGAGCTCGGCCTCCATGCGCTTGGCGAGCTTGGCGTCGCGGTTGCCCTGCGCCTCGATACGGGCGGCCTTTGTCTCCAAATACGTGGAGTAGTTGCCCTTGTAGGGATAGAGGTGGCCGCGGTCGACCTCGCAGATCCACTCGGCAACGTTATCCAGGAAGTAGCGGTCGTGCGTGACGGCAAGCACCGCGCCCTGGTAGTTGTGCAGGAAGTGCTCGAGCCACAGGATCGACTCGGCGTCCAGGTGGTTCGTGGGCTCGTCGAGCAGCAGCAGGTCGGGAGCCTCGAGCAGCAGCTTGCACAGGGCCACGCGACGGCGCTCGCCGCCGGAAAGTACGTTGACCGGCATGTCGGAATCGGGCAGCTGCAGGGCGTCCATGGCCTGGCCGAGCTTGGAATCGATATCCCAGCCGTCGGCGGCGTCGATCTCGTCCTGGAGCTTGCCCATCTCGGCCATGAGGGCGTCCATGTCGCAATCCGGGTCGCACATCTCCTCGCCGATCTTATTGAAGCGATCGACCTTGGCGATCATTTCGCCAAACGCCATGCGCACGTTCTCGATGACGGTCTTGTCGTCGTCGAGCGGCGGCTCCTGCTGCAGGATACCCACAGTGTAGCCGGGGGTGAGCCTGGCATCGCCGTTGGAGACCTCCTCGATGCCGGCCATAATCTTGAGCAGGGTCGACTTACCCATGCCGTTGGGACCCACGACGCCGATCTTGGCACCGGGGTAGAAGCTCAGGGTCACGTCGTCAAGGATTACCTTGTCGCCATGGGCCTTGCGAGCCTGATACATCTGGTAGATAAACTCCGCCATATGTCTGTTCTATCCTTTCTACCTGCTGTTTCCCTATTCTTGATTCGCTTTAGTGGAAACGAAATGAGGGAACCAGCTCTGAAACGTAACGAAAAAGGGGCATGGTTGCCCACACCCCCTAATACTACCTGGGAAAAGTCCCCCGGAACATACTATGAACTGCGTACGCTAGTTTTCCGCAACCTTAACGAGCGGCTCGCTGCGATTTGCGCCACAACAGATACGAGTAGACGTAGACGGCTCCAACCGAACCAAACGCCAGAACCGCAATCACCGCGGCGACGACTTCACTCGAAAGCACGCTGCCCGCCACGCCCATCACAATCAGGCCAATACCCAGCACCATAAAGCAGGCGCCGCCAAAACGCTGCGTACGGCGCCAGTTCTCGGGATCGGCAAGCGCCCAGGGTGTCTTGATACCGAGCGTATAGTTCTGCTTCACACGCGGCAAGTAGTTGCCTACGCCGATGAACAGCAAACCGACAACACCGGAAATCAGCACGTTAACCGAACCGACCGACGGCACCACGCCCCAGACCGTAAGCTCTCCCAGCCAGCTTATGGCGCACATGAACAAGGTGAAGGCGATTACGAAGCCCTGGTAGAACTTGCCCGAGGTTCGATATGCCTCACCTTTGGGGTCGATGCACGGCACCATGCGGAACATTGCGAGAAGCGCCAGAGGCAGCACGCCGAGCGCGGAGGCCATCCAGCTAGGACCCCAACCGTCGACGGCGCCGTTCGCGCCCCAGTGCGTGGGAATCTGTGCAGGCAGGCTCGGCATCACCATGAGGTGCGCTACAACATTAATAGCGCAGACCACAACAAGCATGGCCCACACGCGCGACGATACCCCCGTGGCGTGAATGCCCTTGTTTTCGTTATTCATCCTTATCACCTTCCGTGTTTGTAAAGCCCATAAACCAGCCAATTAAATCCTGCATGACGGTGGTGTTTAAGCTGTATACGATGTTTTGGCCATGGCGCTCGTCGGTCACCAACCCGGCGTTTTTGAGCGTCGCCAAGTGATGGCTCAGCGACGGCTTACTGATATCGAAATGCTCGGCAAGCTCCCCCGCCGTGCAATTGCCCTCGCGCAGCAACTCCAAAATGCGCCGTCGCGTTGGATCGGCAAGCGCCTTAAAGCCCTCTCCCGGCATAAGACCTCCTCTCATCATCTCTCATGACGTGCACACTATACTCGATATTTAGATGTTTGTCTAACTATCTAATCGCAATGCTTCAAACCACATCAAAGCAAACGCCATCGCAACCTATGGGCGATTACCTATAATGGCGATAGCTAAAACACGACCTGCTTCCCCATCGGAGGATATTTATGACCGAAACCGCTGCCGCAGCCGCCATCGAGACACGCGACACCAAGCTCGAGATTATCATGGGCCGCGAGGCACTCGATAAGCTCGCCGATGCTACGGTGCTAGTGCTCGGCTGCGGAGGCGTGGGCTCCAACTGCTGCGAGGCACTCGCCCGCGGCGGCATCGGTCATTTCGTCATTCTGGATAAGGACATCATCGCGCCCAGCAATATCAATCGCCAGGCCATCGCCTTTCACAGCACCGTCGGCAAGCGCAAAGTCGACGTCATGGAGGCTATGATTCACGACATCAACCCTACCGCTACCGTCATCAAGCGCACCGAATACCTGCTGAGCGACAACATCGATGATTTCTTCGCGAGCGTTTTGGAGCAGACGGACGGCAAGCTCGACTACGTCGTCGACGCCATCGACACCATCTCGGCCAAGCTCACCATTGCCAAATATGCTCAGGACCACGACATTCGTTTGGTCAGCTCCATGGGCGGGGCCAACAAGCTCCATCCCGAGTGCCTCCGCTTTGCCGACATTTTCGATACGGTACGTGACCCCATGAGCCGCATCATGCGCAAAGAATGCAAGAAGCGCGGAATCAAGAGCCTGCATGTACTGTTTAGCTGCGAGGAATCGGTTAAGACACAGCCCCGCGACCCTTCCAACATCCACGAGCGCACCGAGCTGGGAACCGCCAGCTTTATGCCGCCCATCATGGGCCAGATGATTGCCGGCGAGGTTATCCGCCAGATCAGCGGCCGCGGCACTGAGCGCGTACGCTCCGATGGCCAACGTCTGGACTAGCGGAGCGCACCGAGATGGAGCCCCGGCTATTTGATGCACACTGCCATCTTGATTTAATGGCTCACCCGGACGCCGTTGCCGATGAGGCGACGGCGCTGGGCTTGGGTCTATTTGACTGCGGCGTCAATCCGCGCGACTTTTCGGCCGCAAACGAGCGCGCCTGTCGCCAACCAGGCATCATCGCCGGCGTTGGGCTTCACCCCTGGTGGCTCGCCGATGGCCACTGCGGTTTTGTCGAAGTCAATCTGCTTTGCGAAGTTGCTGCCCAAGAACGCTACATCGGCGAAGTCGGACTCGACTTTTCCGCGCGCTTTGCTGGAAGTGAGCCGCTACAAATACAGGCACTTAACCGGCTCTGCGATGCGCTCGTGCAGCATCCTCTTACCGGGCGCGTGATATCAATTCACGCCGTTCGTTCGGCAGGAGCCGTACTGGACGTCCTCGAATCGCATGGACTACTCATCCCAAACCCCGACTCCCCCGTTATCATCTTCCACTGGTTTAGCGGTACTTCGGACGAACTCGTCCGCGCGCGTAATGCGGGCTGTTATTTTTCCGTCAACGAACGCATGCTCGCATCTAAACGAGGACGCGAATACGTACGACAAATTCCACTCGATCGTTTACTGCTCGAGACCGATGCACCAGCGGAGGCAAACGCAGAAATAAGCGCACAGTCACTCATCAGATCGCTCGAAAGCGCCTCAGAACACGTCGCCTCGCTCAAAAAATGCGACGCAAAGCATATTGAGTCGGCGGTTTTAGCGAATGCACGCTCTGTTTTTAGCCTCCGCTAACCCCTGTGGTCAAAAAACGTCAAATATGAGTACTGCTAGCGAAATGGATACATTACTCTGAGCTTTCCGACCACCAGAATAATCTACGATTGTCCATTAACTAACACTTTTACAGTCACTCATCCTGCATTTTCGCAATCTTAAACCCCTCCAAACGCTCAAATCACGTCTGAAGGGGTCGATTTTGCTGCGACTAAATTAGTCACAGTACTCATATTTGGCTTTTTTTGACCACCGAGTCACGGGAAGGCACCAATACAGCTCCCCGGGACAGCTCGGCTATTCGACGATTGGTGCTCCGTGGCCCCAAGAACCTTCCATGCCGCACACGGTCGAGGCAAACCCGGCAGCAAAGTCGAGCGCGCGCTCGATGGCCTCGGCGCCATCCTCACCGCGCTTGGCGGAATCGAGATAGCACATCAAAAACGAGGTGAGGAACGAGTCGCCCGCCCCCATGGTGTCCTTCATGTCCGTTACCGGTTTAGCCAGCTGGCGGTAATAACGCTCGCCGTCGTAAGCAATGCAGCCCTCGGCGCCCGCCGTAGCCGACACAAAACGCGGACCCAGGCCCTTCACCCATGCCAGACGCTCGCGAATCTCGTCCTCACTCGCGGCATCCGCCGCACTAAAGAAAGCGAAATCGACGTAGGGCGCAATCTGCTCGTAGTACTCGTCGGTAGAGTCGTCCGAAAAGTCAAAAGAGACCGTGACGCCCGCAGCCTTCAACTTGGGCAGCTCGCGCTCGGTAAAGCAATAGTTTCCCGAATGAACCACATCGAACTGCTTCATGTACGAAAGGTCAAAGCGATCGAGGACATAGCGCGCATCGCCACGGATACCGCCCTCGTTGGAGCCGAGGAAGACACGGTCACCGTCAACGACGGTCACGCGAGCCGCTCCGTTCTCGCCAATCATCTGCTCGCACTTGTCAAGCTCGATACCCTCATCCTCGAGGCTTGCAATGACATGCTCGGCAGCGGCGTCATTGCCAAAAATGCCCATGTATGCAGAACGTGCGGCACCGCATTTCTTGGCATAAACGGCGAAGTTAACCGCGTTGCCGCCAGGATACATGGTGTGGATATGCTCGTAGCGATCGACGACGTTGTCGCCAAATCCGAGCGCGTTAACGTTAAATGCCATGGCCTTTGTCCCTTCTAGTACTCGACAACACCCATATAGCGACGGAAATCGGGATCGTGATCAAACACCTTGCCGCGTGCGGCACGCAGCTCGCAGTTCATGGCGTAGAACAGCACCGGGTCCAGATAGGCACGGACGCTCGCCGGCACGGCTTCCATACCGTACTCCTTGGCATCGAGCACCATCAGCGTATCGGTATGCGTCTTAAGGAACGCCAGGGCGCGCTCGTCCATAGCACGGCACTCGCTGGAGCCCATCTGCAGGAAGTAAAAAACGCCATCCTGAGTAGCCTCGAAGGGGCCATGGAAGTACTCGGCAGAGTGGATGTAGCTGCAGTGCTGCCACTGCATCTCCATAAGAGAGCAGATAGCGAAACCGTAGGTCTGGCTAAAGTTGGGACCGCTGCCCAGAATATAGAAGAACTCGTGCTCCTGGCAAAGCTTGGCAAAGCGATCGCCCAGCTCGGCATTTACCTTCTCGCGTGCCGGGGGAAGAATCTTATCCATCTCGGCGATACCGGCATACATATCGGCAAGATCGGCGTAGCCCTCCTGCTGATCGAGCAGCTCTGCCGCAAGAGACAGCGAAATGCCAGCGGGGACCTCGGCCTGCGGCACACCCTCGCCCCATGGGTAGACCCACGTGGTCCACTTGCCGGAGTCGATCTTGGATCCAGCGTTGTCGGTCTGGGCGATCACAGTAGCGCCGGCGGCAAGGGCAATCTCGCAGCCCTCGACGACCTCCGGGGTATTGCCACTGTGGCTGCAAGCGATGACCAGGGACTTCTCGCCCAGACGACGCGGACGCATAATGTCGAATTCACGTGCGGTATAGATATACGAAGTGAAGGTGGTTGCCTCGCGCTGCAGAAGCTCATGGGCCGGGATCAAATCGATCATGGAGCCACCGCAAGCAATCCAGTAGACGCTGTCGAACTTGCCCTTCTCGGCAATTGCCTCTTTGATCAGATCGTGTGCGTTCATATCCAGTTCCTTTCTTGTTTGGCCGCAATCAATGACGTTGGCTGCGTGGCCGATAGTTGTTTTAGTCAATCAGATATTTCTCGAATGCGGCCATGTTCTTGGCATCTGCCGCCGCCGGATCATCGTAGTAACGACCGTCCGTGATTTCCTGGCCCAGCATGCCGTCGAAACCATGGGCGTTGAGCGTGGCGACGAAGGCGTCCATATCGTGCTTGCCATCGCCCCACACCAGATGGCCATACGGGTCACCGTCGATAAAGTGCATCTCGTGAATTGCCCCATCACCAAAGGCGGCAAACCAGTCCTCGAGCGTCTCGCCTGCAACGCCCATCGCGGTTGTATCAACCATGGGCTGTAAGTACGGGCTCGCGACCTCGTCAATCATGCGCTTCGCATCGGAAACCGTCGTCACAAGGTTGCTCTCCTCGGGACGCAGACTTTCCATCGTAAGCACCAAACCGTGCTCGCCGGCATACTCCGCCAGAATGGACAAGTGCTCGCGGCTGCGCTTCCAGGCTTCCTCGCGGTCCTCGTCCCAGTCGCCCCAGCCCGAGTTGACGGACATACGGTCGCACCCAAGTATCTCGGCAAGCTCAATGCCGTGCTTAAAGTACGCCAGGCTGCGCTGTTCATGCAGCGGTTTGCGTGCGCAGTACTGCCAAGGATAGACAACATTCTCGGGGCACAGAGTACGATACCTAAGCCCACGGTCTGCAGCCTTTTTCGCCAGGACCTCAGCCTCAAAGTAGCCCGTGTGGTCGAGCGTCACATGCGGCTCCGCACACCACAGCTCAATGGACTCAAAGCCCAAGCGCTGCTGCACATCAAGGAAGTAATCGAGCGACCACATGATGTAGTGGATATTCATGCCCGCAATCTGCTCGCGGCGCAGCGTCGGTTTGGATTCAGGCATCTTATGCCTCCTTATTTCGATCGAACACGATTTGTCCGTCCGACATCGTCATGTCAACCGCAAGATCACGTGCGTCGCGATAATCGAGGTCGAACACATCCCGATCGAGCACGCAGATATCGGCAAGCTTGCCAACCTCAAGCGTACCCAGCTCGTCTTCGCGCATCAGTTCGTACGCGCCCCCGGCAGTCCAAGCGCACAAGAGCTCGACAAGCGTCAGCGTGTTGACCTCATTCACGGGCAGTCCGTCGTCGAAGTATCCGCCGCACGCACTGTAGATTGACTCGCCCAAGCTCGGAATCAACAGCGGCAAATCCGTGCCACAGCACACTGTGCATCCGGAATCTTCCATGCCGCGGCGATTCCAGCTGTGCAAAAGTCGCGTCTCGCCAATTTGTCGACGCATCATCGACAGGCAATCCTCGCGCCGGTCCAGCGTCAGAATCTGCGGATAGACCTCGCAAATTCCACCTAACTTGCCAAACTCGACAAGATCGGTCGGGTCAGAGTTCTCGAGATCGGTAATCGCATGGCGGCGAAGCATCCGTCCGTGCTCGTCTCGAGGCAGCGAGGCATAGAGCGCCACGGTGCGACGAACGGCGCCATCGCCCTGGCAATGCAAGGAATATCGGAAGCCGTCAGCATCAATTGCACGCAGCTCGTTCTCAATCAGATCCCACTCTGGCTCCTCGACGACCGTCTTGCCGGCAGCGCCCGCATCGGCCGTGTCCTCATAGGGATCAATCATCTCGGCAAGCCCCGCCCATACGCCGCGATCGGTCATACGGTTGAAGCCAGAAAAACGAACGAACGGTCCCCGGAAGCGCTCTCGCGCCTCGCGGGCATATGCCAGATTTGCACCGGCACCCACCGGCTGCGACATCATAGAGACGCGAACCGTCAGCTCACCAGATTCCTCACGGCGAGCCATTTCGTCGGCAAAGCCGTAGTAGTCATCAAACGCCATCTCCTTGATGGCGGTAACGCCGCGCTCGTTAAGCATGCTCATGTAGTCCGAATACCCGGCACGCACCTCGGGCAGCGCGAGGAAATCGCTCATCATGCGCCAGATCTTCTCGGCATAGCACGCCTGGGGCGTAAAGCCGTATCGCGCACTGGCGGCAGCATTGAGAACGCAGGTCTCCGCACCCGGTGTAAAGCAGACGACAGGGATATCGCCAAAACAATCGTCAAACACAGCTGCCGTATTTGCGTTCTCGGCATCCGATGCCAACGTTTCGGGTAGGTTGTGGCCAAAAGCCGCCGCGCAATCCGGATGATCTTCTTTCCATGCACGCAAGAGCGACACGGCCTCTTTGGCATCGGCGATGCCGGACAGATCAGACCCCAATGTCCGCAGCGCCCAGCCTGTATAGAAGGTATGCACGTCGATCAGGCCGGGCATGACAGTGCGGTCGCCCAGGTCAACTACCTCGTCCGCCTGGGTCAAATACGAAGCTACCTCACACTTGGTGCCAACAGCCTCAATTCGATTGCCACGGACCGCTACGAAACCTTCAAACGGCAGGTCCCCCGTACCGGTAAAGACGCTCTTAGACGTCAGGACCGTCAAACGATCAGACATCACAACCACCTACACCGGAAGCATGCCAGAGATTGCCGTTACAATCACGCCAAAGACGACCATGAAAATGAAGAACTTCCAAATGGTCTTCCACCATTGGCCAAACGAAATCCTAGCCACGGCAAGACCGGCGACCGTCATGCCCGCCACGGGGCTGATGGTGTTGATGGTCTGGTTGGCAAACTGGAGCGCGGTGACGGCTGCCTCGGGATTGAGGCCCATGAGCTCGGTCAGGGGGCCCATAACGGGCATGGTGAGCGCCGCCAGGCCAGAACTCGAGGGAACCAGCAAAGAGAGCAGGCCAAGGACGATATACATAAACGTGGTGTAGACGGCGGCGGGTGCACCGGCGAGCGCGGTAGCGAGCGCCTGGAGGATGGTGTCGATGATCATGCCGCCCTCGGCGATGACCAGAATACCGCGAGCGATACCGATAACGATGGCAGCGTACGCAAAGTCGGCGAGACCCTTAACGAACTCCTCTGCGATTGTCTGCTGGTCAAGACCGCCCAGGATACCGGCAAGCAAGCCCATGCCAAGGAACACGGCGGAAATCTCATTCATGTACCAGCCCTGGGTAACAAGACCCCAGACGATAATGCCCATACCGCAAGCAAAATCGATAAGCACGAGCTTCTGACGGATAGTGAACTCTTCCTCGATGGAGGCATCGGTCACGGAAAACTCAATACGCTTGAGCTTATCGTCCTCGTACACAATGGACGACTCGGGGTTTTTCTTGACGCGCATGGCGTAGCGCATGGCCCATGCGATACCGACGGCAGTGAAGATAACCCAAGAAACGGCGCGCAGCCACAGTTGCGGATTACCCTCGATGCCAATGATGCCTTGGGCGATCAAAACATTAAACGGGTCGATGGTCGAAGCACAATATCCCAGGTTAGGACCAAGGAAGCAGATGATGAATGCCGTCATCGAGTCATAACCGATACCCATCATGATGGGAATGAAGATGGCATAGAACGGCAGGGCTTCCTCAGACATACCAAACGTAGTGCCGCAAATGGACAGCAATGTCATCGTGATGGGAATGATGAGGATGTCCTTGTTCTTGAGCTTTTTAATCACACGGCTCATGCCGGCATTCAAAGCGTTGGTCTTGGTGATGATCGCGAACGATCCGCCAATCAATAAGACGAACGCAACGACGTCGGCAGCCTCTTGGATACCCTTGGTGGGCGCTTGCAGAACCGCGAAGATATCCTGGCCCAGATTGATGGTCTCGCCGGTCTCGGAATCGGTGTAGTTCTTATCGACCTGTTCATAGGTTCCAGCAACGGCGACTTCACGCTCGCCCGCCGCTGTTGAAATCGTCTTGCGCTGATACTGACCAGAGGGAACGATCCAAGTCAGGACCGCAAAGACAACGATCAGCAAGAACATGATCGTATAGACATGCGGTAATTTGAACTTAAAACGTCTGTTTGTCTTCTTCGCCTTCGTATCTGACATAGATACCTCCAAAGAACTCGAGACTGCATCGCATCTCGCTTCGACGTTTGCATAAGGCAAACGTTCTATGACGTCCCATAGATTACCAGCAGCTTTTTCCTTCATCAAGATAATTTCAAACTGGTTGCCGCAACGCGGTTGAACGGTTGCGTTTGCGCCGTGAACGGTATGGAAACGCCCGGTGAGATGATCCACCGGGCGTTTCCATTCGCAATGTCCTAGATGTCAAAAACGTAGCGAGACCCAACGATCCGCTGACGACCGATGATAAACGGCCGCCGCTGCTCATCGAAAAAGAAGGCTTCCATATAAAACAAGGGTTCGCCAACGGGAACTGCCAACAGCCGAGCGACCTCGGGCGACGCGCACGCGATCTCGAGCGTGCACGGGTCGGTAAACGCGGGCGTGCGGCCCGTTCGGTTGCGCACGAACTCAAAAATGGATTGGTTAGATAGAGGTGCCGTTGATAGATAGGCGTTGTCCTCGTAAACGTATATGTTGTTCTCGAGCATGACGGGGACTCCATCGGCAGTACGTACACGCTCAACGCAAATCAAATCAGTTCCAACGGGAACACCAAAGAACTGCGCTTCGGTAGAATCTGCCGGCAGTATCTTTCTCGAAATGACGCACGCCCCCGGCTCCATTCCGTTAACGCGGCATGCGTCCGAAAAACTCTGGACGTCATCCTTCTGGCGAATCTTGCGCTTAAGCTTGGGGGCATTGACAAACGTGCCTTTCCCCTGCCGCTTCGTTAGATAGCCCTGCTGGACGAGCTCCTCAATAGCGCGTCGCACGGTAACGCGGCCAACTTTATAGTTCTCAGCCAATTCGAATTCGTTGGGTATCCGCGCGCCCGCCTTGTAGGCACCGGAATTGATTTCGTTTTTAATGATATCGATAACCTGTTGGTACAGCGGTATCGCTGCTTTACCGTCAGTTAGTCCTTCAGTCGGTGGCATATACCCTCTCCCAGCCCAATTAAGTCAAAAGCGGGCTTAAGGGCATTCAACAAGCCCTTAAGCCCGCATTAGCATAAAGTATGCTTGCTGCCGCACCAAAATGTCGGGTATTTACTCATCTGACCCGAAAAACGCGCAACTACCGCGCTCCTAAGAAAGCGTGAGCAGCTCCGGCAGCTGGTCGATAATCTTGTCCGCGGCATCCTGGCTAAAGCCAAAGCGCTCCTCGCGCTTGGCAATAACTGTCAGGCCGGCTCGCTTGCCGGCAGTGATGCCAGGCACCGAATCCTCAACGCAGCAGCAGCGATTCGCGGGCAGCCCCAGCAGGTCCAGCGCATGCAGGTAGATGTCGGGCTCGGGCTTGCTCTCCTTAAACTGCTCGCCGCTCACCACATACTCAAAGGCATCCGACAGCCCGCACGCATTGAGCACTTCCTCGATGCTATCCATGGGAGACGAGCTGGCAAGCGCCACGCGAACGCCACGGCGCGGCAGCTCTCGAATCGTATCCACGGCGCCTGGGTTAATCAAAGCCTGATAGTCGCGCGGACGCTTATGCGCCCACTCGTTCCAACGGGCCAACGCTTCCTCGCCAGTGAAATGCCCCTTACCGGCGCGCTCAAACCAATCGACCAGCATATGCAGGAAGAACTGGTGCGAAGTACCGACCTGCCCATTCAACTCCTCTTGAGTCAGGTTAAGCCCAAGCTCCTTGGCAAACGCGGCAGTCTCGCCCAGGTAGTAATACTCGGTATCGACAATCACGCCGTCCATGTCAAAGATAACGGCGTCGAACGGAAATGCGGACACGGCACCCTCCCTAACAAAAGGGCGCCCGCAAGCGGACGCCCGAGCCATGCACTATCGGCGATTCTAACCCAGCAGCTTATCCAGCGCCACCGCAATGCCGTCTTCGTTATTATTGGCGGTCACCATCTGGGCTACAGCCTTGACCTCATCGACGGCGTTGCCCATGGCAACACCGGTTCCGGCCCACTCAATCATGGACTTGTCATTCTGGCCGTCGCCAAACGATACGACCTCGCTGGCATCGATGCCGAGCTTGGGCAGGGCACCCTCGAGCGCGCGGGCCTTGTCGATACCGGGCGCCGTGTACTCAAAGTACCAGTCGGCCGTAAACATGCCCGAAAGCGTCTGCTTAAAGGGCGCGTACATTTCCTCGTAATGCGCCTGCAGGTAGGCCGGATCGCCCGCCGTCAGCAGCTTGTCCACGGGATAAGCGTCCACAACCTCATGCAAGCTCTCGACCTCGCGGATCTTAAGATCGCACGCATCGCGCTCATACTTGACGATATTCTTCTGCGAGCCGTCAGGCAGCGTGATCATGCAATGGTACGAATCCTCGACGTGCAGATCGCGACCGAGCGAAATCATGGGGATCACGTCAAAATTACGCAGGTGATCAATCAGGCGATGCAATTCGTCGGCAGGCATAGCCTGATCGAACAGCACTTCGTCGGTCTGGGCATCGACGACGTGAGCGCCGTTAAAGGCCACCAGCAAACCATCATGACTCTGAAGGTCGAGCTCCTGCGCCAAGGCGTGCAGCCCCCATGCGGGACGGCCCGAAGCCAAAATGAGCTTAATGCCCGACTCCTGCGCCGCGAGCAGCTTCTCACGCGTACGCGGGCTGATCACCTTCTGATCGTTGGTGAGCGTACCGTCGATATCCATTGCGATGGCTTTAATTGCCATATGTGCCTCCTTGCATCGTTTTTATCGCGCACTATCTTATCCGAGCCGGGGCACGTTTGCATAGCGTGGCGCGTGACGGTTGCAAAACCACCCCATTTGAAACAAAGGCAAAAAAGTACTTGCAAAGACGCGTTCCGACATATAAGTTGAAAAAAGACCGCCGTTGCGGTTTTAAGTAGATCGAGCATATGAAGTTTGAGTTTTAGCGTGTAAGAGAAGGAAGATCGGCAAAGTACAACCCCAAACGCAATGACAACTTAATGAGGTAACTGCCACATGTGAGGCACCCAGGGCATTGCTGTCTCGATTTTGAGCACGATGCCTTCCGCCTTGCATGGGCCGTTCCATCCCGCCCCTGCAGCAACTGCCTCACGGGCTCATTGAAAACCGCATAGCACCCCAACGTCAGCACATCACCCACGGCAAGCACATCACTCACGACAACCAACACATCAACAAACAGCACGAACATCAACCGATTGGAGAAGCTATGACAAACCACCGCGCTGAAGACGGCGGTAAGAAAAGCATTCTGGATGCCCGAATTGAGCGAGCATATGCAAACGAATATGACGCCGCCTTTGCCGCCGCGACCATCAAGAACTACGCGTCGCTACCGCTCGCGACGATCTTGGCCGACCACCCTCAACTGCTGAAGCGCTGCACAAAGATCATGGGCGACCCCGACATTCGCAAGCTGACAGACCCCTATGCCCCAAGACGCGACAACGATTCGTGCGTCCTTACCGTAGGCTGCCTAGCCCATATGCTTACGGCGCTCGACACGAAACTCAAGCTCGAATGGGAACCCGACGAGCGTCATGAACTCGAAAGCAAGCGGAACACCCTGCGCACCGCACTGTTCCTTCCGTTGGACGGCCTCAAGCGCTGCAACGTCGAGCTCAATACACAGGCGCGGCAAAAGCCCGGGACCACGGGGCAGAAAACTCCAAGACCCCATGCGGCCATCGTCGACCGCAACCGTATAACCGCATGACCGCGCACTTTTCCGCCGAGGGAGCAGCCATAAGGACGCTGATCGACCTGCTGTGCCTCCTGAGCATCAACGAGCTATTTGAGGGCTATCTCGCCCTTGTTCCCGCGACGGCACCCAAGTCGGTAGCAAAGATCATCGAGACCTGCAGACGCCAGTTTGAGCGCCATCGCAATGGCAGCGAGATGAACGCCAGCATCGCGCAGTACTACGCGGCTCATTACAAAAATGACGGATGTGCCCCTATCGAGCATCAGCTGCGGCTCGCCTACACCACGCCCGTCGCAACGCTCCATCGCTTTGGAGCCCTTGGCGCTTGCGAGCCGCACGGACAGGCAGCCTGCCCCACAACCGAGCTCGATCTCAGGCTCGGACGAACCCTGTAGCCCGCCAGCCCCTCCGCGGGCAGCGACTCTATTCCACAACACCACCAACAGAAAGGAGTCCTCATGGACACCAATCATTCCCCCATCATCAGCCCCCTCACCATGCGTGAATCCGCCCGAGGTATCACGCTCACCAGCATTTACGATGAGATGCTCGCCCGTCGCGAGCTCTCCGTCATGGGAAACATCGAAACCCCGATGGCTCACGACCTATGCCAGCAGATCCGCCTGCTCGATGCCACCGACCCCAGCCGTCCCATCACCATATTTGTCGCCAGCGCCGGCGGAAGCGTGCGATCGGGTCTTGCGATCTATGACGCCATGCGCCTCGCATCGTGCCCCATCCGCACCGTTTGTCTGGAATTCGCCGCGTCCATGGGTGCCGTGATCTTTATGGGCGGCGACGATCGCCGCATGGCGCCCCATGCAGAGCTCATGATTCACGACCCGCTGATCCCCCAGGGGGCAGGCGGCTCGGCACTTGCGCTACAGGAAACCAGCCGGCGTCTCATGCAGACCCGCAAGACCCTCACGCAAATCCTCTCGGACCGCAGCGGCCTCACGCCCAAGCGCATCCAGTCCCTCACTGCAAAAGACACCTACCTTTCGGCCGAGCGCGCCGTCGAGCTCGGCTTTGCCCACGAAATCCTCTCGACCACCAAGGAGGTCGCCCATGTCTAACCTCACCAGCCGCCTCGCCGCATCTGAGTCCGCATCGTCCACCATCCTCGCCAAGGATCGAACGCTTTCCTGCGACACCCGCCAAACGGGACTCAACAACAACGCACTTGTGATCGGCCCCTCGGGAGCCGGCAAGACCCGAAACGTCCTCAAGCCCAACCTGCTGCAAATGAACGCAAGCTACATCGTGCTCGACACCAAAGGCACGCTCTGTCGCGAAGTGGGACCCGTGCTGGCAGCCCACGGCTACCGCGTGCAATGTCTCAACTTCGCCGACCTCAACACCGTCCCGGCCCTTGCGCCCGGCATCGAGCGCTGCGGCTACAACCCCCTGAGGCACATTCGCCGCAAGGCGGACGGCAGGCCCAACCAGCAGGACATCCTCTCGGTGGCAAAGGCCATCTGCCCCATCGAGGACAACAACCAGCCTTTTTGGGATCATGCGGTGGCAAACCTGCTGTCGTGTCTTATCGCCTACGTCACCGAACAGCTACCCGCCGACGAGCAGACGATCAGCTCGGTCATCAAGCTGATCGAGCACCTGCAGGACGGTGCCACGGGTCGACTGTTTGACGACCTGATCACGACCGACCCCCAAAGCTATGCCCTCTCGCTATGGCGGCGCTACGCCATTACGCAAAATGCCGAGCGCATGCACGCGAGCATCGTCGGCATCCTTGCCGAAAAGGTCATGTGTCTGGGATTCGACGGTGCGGCACAACTCTATCGTGAGTGCCATCAGGTGGACTTCGCTTCCATGGGACACACCCCCTGCGCCCTGTTTGTAACCGTGAGCGATATTGACCGCAATCTCGATCCGCTGACCGGCCTCTTTATTTCGCAGGCGTTTATGGGCCTTATTCGTGAGGCCGATAGGCAGCCCGACGGCAGCCTGCCCGTGCCCGTGCGCTTTATGCTCGATGACTTCGCAAATCTGCAGATCCCCCAGATCGACAACGTGCTCTCGATTATCCGAAGCCGCAACATCTGGGCAACGCTGCTGCTGCAGTCGACCAACCAGCTCGATGCGCTCTATGGCGAGGCACGCGCACGCTCCATCATGGGCAACTGCGACACGCATCTGGTGCTGGCGTTCCAGGATCCCGAGAGTGCCCGGGTGTTTTCCGACCGCGCCGACGCACTGCCCAGCACGCTCATGGCGACGCCGATCGATCGCTCGTGGCTCTTTGTACGCGGTCGCACTCCCGAACAGGTCGAGCGCTTTAGGCTCGAAGACCATCCGCTCTACGGGGAGCTGCCCGAGGTGCAGCGAGGCCATGCGGAGGCCGAGATCTAGGCGCAGGGTTCTCGCAGCGCGCGGCGCCCCGGCGATGTTCCACAAAGGCCGTGCGTCCCGGGACCACGGCAAAGCAAAGGGGCCCGCATCCGATAGGATACGGGCCCCTGACTATAAGGCGCGATGCGTTAACAGCAGCGACTACTTGCGATGCGCGCGATAGAACTCGATAAGCGCTTGAGTCGAAGCGTCCTGCTCGGCCTTGGCGGCGTCGTCGTGGAAGGCCGGGGTGATCTGCTTGGCAAGCTGCTTGCCCAGCTCGACGCCCCACTGGTCATAGGAGTCGATGCCCCAGACCGTGCCCTCGACAAACGTGATGTGCTCGTACAGGGCGATGAGCTCGCCGAGTGCGAACGGGGTCAGCGTGTCGCCGAAAATCGAGGTCGTCGGGCGGTTACCCTCAAAGCAACGGGCCGGGACGATCTGCTCGGGCGTGCCCTCGGCACGAACCTCGTCGGCCGTCTTACCAAAGGCGAGCGCCTTGGTCTGGGCCAGGAAGTTGCCCAGGAACAGCTCATGTACGTCCTGACCGCTGTCGGTCGCAGGGTTGGCAGTGTTGGCGAAGGCGATGAAATCGGCCGGAACCACCACAGTGCCCTGGTGCAGCAGCTGGTAGAAGGCATGCTGGCCGTTGGTGCCGGGCTCGCCCCAGAAGATCTCACCGGTATCGGAGGTCACGGCGCTGCCGTCCCAGCGGACATGCTTGCCGTTGGACTCCATGGTGAGCTGCTGCAGGTAGGCCGGGAAACGGTGCAGGTACTGGCAGTACGGAAGCACGGCGTGGCTCTTGGAACCGAAGAAGTTGACGTACCAGACGTTGAGCAGGCCCATCAGCGCGACGGCGTTGTTCTCGAGCGGGGTGTTGCAGAAGTACTCGTCGATGGCGTGGAAGCCCTCGAGGAACTGCTGGAAGCGCTCGGGGCCGAGCACGACGATCAGCGACAGGCCCACGGCGGAGTCAACGGAATAGCGGCCGCCAACCCAGTTCCAGAAACCGAAGGCGTTGGCGGGGTCGATACCGAAGGCCTCAACCTTCTCAAGTGCGGTGGAAACGGCGACGAAGTGCTTTGCCACGGCCTCGGCGTTCTGCTCATCGGAGCCGTCGATGGCGCCCTGAGCCTTGAGCTGCTCAAGCATCCAGGTCTTGACCTCTCGGGCGTTGGTGAGGGTCTCGAGCGTGGTGAAGGTCTTGGAGACGATGATCACGAGCGTGGTCTCGGGATCCAGACCCTTGAGCTTCTCGGCCTGGTCGTTGGGGTCGATGTTGGAGATGTAGCGGCAGTCGATACCGGCGTCGGCATAGGGACGCAGAGCCTCGTAGGCCATGACCGGGCCCAGATCGGAGCCGCCGATGCCGATGGACACCAGGTGCTCGATCTTTTTGCCGGTAACACCCTTCCACTCACCGGAGCGCACGCGCTCGGCGAAGGCATACATGCGGTCGAGGACCTCGTGCACGTCGGCGACGACGTCCTGGCCGTCGACGATGAGCTGGCCCTTCTCGGTTGCCGGGCGGCGCAGCGCGGTGTGCAGGACGGCGCGGTCCTCGGTGGTGTTGATGTGCTCGCCGGAGAACATGGCGTCGCGGCGCTCCTCGAGCTTCACCTCGCGGGCAAGATCGCACAGCAGCTTGACGGTCTCATCGGTCACCAGGTTCTTCGACAGATCGAAGTGCAGGTCACCGGCGTCAAAGCTCAGCTTGTTCACGCGCTCGGCATCGGCGGCGAACCAGGCCTTGAGGTCGATACCCTCGGCCTCGAGCTTCTCCTGATGGGCCTCGAGTGCCTTCCAAGCGGCAGTCGACGTAGCATCGATAGGTGCGGCAACAGTTGCCATAGAGTCCTCCTCAGCATACGGGCGCACGCCTCCATGCGCCCGGACATTCAGATGCCACTATTCTAGCGCAGGTCAAGACTATAATCAGCGAGCGTTGCCAATCGGCCCCCAAACGGCAACCGACCAAATAGGGACAGGTTTATTTTGGCAGGTCAAACGCTTTACCAATCAATAATAACCCGTCTTTTTATGCCAAATATTAGGCCGCGGCACACACGCTGCCGAGCAACTCGCGCAGAGGAGACCCAATGCCCTCAAGCAATTCGGGAGCGATAATGGCAAAAACGGGAACCTCGCCGGCTCCCGCGACGGCGGGCACTTTGCCCTCCGAGACAATGCAACCGTAGGGAACAAAGCCGTCCTCGCCGGCATCGAGCGCCGCCATGCGACGCGCGAGTTCGCGCGCAAAGCCGGCAGTATCGGCATCGCCGATCGCCAGGACAAAGTCCACGCCTTCGTCGGTCGCCAGGGCCACGGCTTCGTCGATCAGCTCGTCTCCCCCGTCGCCCTCAACCGAGCCGCAGCGAAAAAGCACGCGCTCGAGCAGGGCTCGATCAAGCGAGCTGAGTGCCGCCGAGACGAGCTCATCACGCGTATGTTTGTCACCGCCTAACACCACCAGCGCCTTGGTGCCGCCGTAGTGAGCGACCAATCGTCCGCACCAGCGAGCCACGTCTCCATCCGCAACAAGGCGCGTCGGCATACCAAACCCATAATTGACCATCTTTCCCACAACCCTTCCGTGCGCATAGGCGGTATCAATCGTTAGGCTCATGCTACGAAGCGAGGTTTTCCGAGCTGTTTCGCACTCTTTAGAGCTGCGTTAAAACCCCGATGAAGCCGCGCGACCATACTTGCCAAAAAGGGACAGGTTTTGACGGTGTCCGGTCGAGCAGGTATTATCGAACAGGTATTCGATAAGAACATGTGTTTGATGGGAGGACGCGTGGCGCACGAGCAGCACACCTATATCTGCATCGACCTCAAGACGTTTTATGCCAGCGTCGAGTGCGTCGACCGTGGGCTCGATCCGCTCACCACCAACCTGGTCGTTGCCGACGAATCGCGCGGGCGCACGACCATCTGCCTCGCCATCACACAGGCTATGAAGGACTTAGGGATTCACAACCGCTGCCGCCTATTCGAGATTCCCGATGGCATCGACTACATCACGGCCGTACCGCGCATGCAGCATTACATGGAGGTGTCGGCGAAAATCTACGGTATCTATCTGGAATACGTCAGCCCCCAGGACGTGCACGTCTACTCCATCGATGAGTGCTTTATCGACGTGACGCCCTATCTGGACCTCTATCACACAGATGCGGAAGGGCTCGCCTGCACGCTGCGCGACGAGGTCTTGGCGCGCACCGGCATCACGGCGACGGTCGGCATCGGCCCCAACCTATTCCAGGCCAAGGTGGCGCTCGACGTCACCGCCAAGCACGTACCCAGTCGCATCGGCAAACTCGACGACGAGACCTTTCGCAAGGAAATCTGGCCCCATCGTCCCATCACCGATATCTGGGGCATCGGCCCCGGCGTGGCAGCCCGACTCGAAAAATACGGCGTCTACGATCTGATGGGCGTCGCGGCGCTCGACGAAAACCTGCTCTACGACGAGCTCGGCGTCAATGCCGAGTATCTTATCGACCACGCCTTCGGGCGCGAGTCGACAACCATCGCCGATATCCAAGCCTATCGCCCGCAAGCAACTTCGACCACCACAGGACAGGTGCTCTCGAAGGGTTATGCCTACGAGCAGGCCTACACCGTCTTGCGCGAGATGGTCGACAACGCCGTGTTGGACTTAGTCGATAAGCACGTGGTGTGCGACAGCATCTCGCTCTTTGTAGGCTACGCGAGCGAGCGCGCCGACATACGCCGCCTCGACGCCAGCGGCACAGCGCAATATGTAGACGGATGCGGGCATTTGCGTTCGAGCACGTCGAGCATCGAACCCGCCGCAACCGCCGGCCCCGAGCTCGCACCCCGTGCGCCCAAGCCCGTCCAGCGAGATGGCGAACGGCGCCGCCTGGTGCGCGAGGCGCAGGCAATCGATGGCATCTTTGTGGGAGAGCATGGCGGCAAACCGCGCGGTGGCTATGCCGCACTCTTTGCGCACTCCAACGCTTCGCGAAAGCTGCCCGAGCGTACCAATTCGTTTAAGAAGATCATGGGCTATTTCGATGAGCTTTGGGCGCAGACCGTCGATCCCAAACGACCGGTCAAGCGCATCAACCTGGGATTTGGCAATCTGGTACCCGAAGAATTTGCCACCATCGATCTGTTCAGCGATATCGAGGCGGATGAGCGCGAGCGCGACTTGGCGCGCGCCGTGTTGGCCGTAAAAGGCAAATACGGCAAGAACGCCCTGGTCAAAGGATTGAGTTTTACCGCCGGCGCCACCGCACGCGAACGCAACGACCAAGTTGGAGGACACCGTGCCTAAACCCAAACAACAGCCCGTGCGCCCGCCGACCGCCTTCGAGCGCCTGGCGGACCCCGAGGGCAGACGCCGCGCCGCCGACCCCAAGCTCACTGCCAACGGTGCCGTGCGCGCCAACCGCGCCGCACAGTTTATGCCCTTTGCCGCCCTCACGGGATACTACGAACTCGTGCGCAAGCAGGAAATCACCGTCGAACCAAAATGCGAACTCACGGAAGAAAAAGCCCTCGAGCTTTCAAAAAAGCTCGAGGGCCTCAAACGTGGCGACTTGGTGCGCGTCACCTATTACGATACGTACGGCTATCGTAGCCGCACCGGCATTCTCGACGAAGTGCTTCCCGCGTTCAAGCTGCTCAAACTCAGGGATATCGCCATCGACTTCGACGATATCCAAGACATTGAGCTACGCGGACGAGCCTAGCGACGAGAACGCTTGCGCAAGACGAGAGCAATGCCAAGCACTGCGGCAGCTGCAACCAGCAATCCCAAGACCAGCGTGAGGGTCGAGTCGCCAGCGCGAGGCAGCGAGCCGTCCTTCGGAGTCTTCTTAGCGGTCGTCGTGACGGTGGTCGTGGTGCTGCTCGACTGGTCGTTGCCACCCGTCTGGCTGCCGCCAGGCTGATCGCCGCCACCCGGCTGCGAAGGATCGGTGGGTTCCGTCGGATCCGGAGTACCGGGATCAACCGGATTCTCCGAATTCTCCTTGCGCTGGATCCAGACCTGGCAACCATAGAACGGGTTGGCGGTACCAAGGCACAGACCCTGGTTGGTCACCGCAAAGGTGCGCAGACCATGGTTATACGGATCGTTAAAGCCATTAGTCGTCAGCGTCGTAAAGTTCACGCCGTCCTCGGTCACATACATATCAAAGCCGCGCTCGGCATCGCGCAGGTAACACATGCACGTAAGGACACTCTGCAACTTCTTGAGGTTCTCCTCGCTCAGCAGCTTATCGAGCGCATCCTGAATATCGCTCGGCAGCTCGGTGCCATAGGCATCCTCGTACTGCTGCTTAAGGCTCTCATAGCTATCGAGCATGTCCTGATACTGGTCGGCAAAGGACTTGAAGTACGCGATCTCGCCATCGATCTTCTGGACATAAGCGGCGTCGTCCTCAAAGTCCTGGGACATCGTCGCGGCCTGATCGCAAAGACCGCCCGCGGCATCCTCCAGCGCATCGCTCAGATCGCCAAAGCCCTTAGCAACCTCGGTCTTCTCGTCATCGACATCGACGGCCTTGTTTGAATCATCAACCTCGGCAGCTTCGTTCGAATCATCGACCTCGACGGCCTCGTTTGAATCATCGTCCGCAAGCGTGTTCACGGGAACGATGGGGTCGTCAGGCGATTTCTTGTCGAGCAGGTGATCGAGCAGGTCCCTAAGGCGCTGAACCTGAGAGTCCCACTCCTCGGGCGTCATATCGATAATGTCGCCATTGGAGAACTGGCCGATCGGCTCAAGCAGGCTCGCGGTATCAAAGGTACCGATATACAGCTTGCCGTCGAACTTCTGCATGCGCCAAATGTACTGGTTCTCGTTTCGGCCAAAGCCCGAAGTCAGGCCGGAAATACCGCCCTCGGGGAACATGTCGGTGCGATCGCCAACGACGAGCTCCATGTTCTCGTCCTTGTCCATGCGATAGATGTTAACCGACTGCTCAAGATTGGCATTCACAAACGAGCAGTCAACGCCGCCCATGCTGCTCTTACCGCCCTCTTCGGTGTTGGATTTGTTGAACAGGATGCGCTCGAGGGCAATCTCCTCGTCGTTGTATTCACCGATATAGAGGTAGTCGTTGTAGACGATGAGGTTGGCAGCGCCAGAACGGGTACGGGCAGGATCGATGCCAAAGCAGTACTTTGCACCGTCCGTCTTCTGATCGCCGACAATGGGAGTCCACGAATAACTGCCGTCGGCATTCTTGTCGCCACGGACCATGGCAAACGACTGCATGGAATTATTATCGGGAGCGTTCTCGGGCGTACCGGTGCAGATGGTCGCATAGAGATGGCCATTGTACGAGACCATATCCCAAATGGCGCCGCCGTAGATGCTGTCCTGATAGCGAATCGCCGGATAGTTAAACAACGTGTCCGAGTTAGCAATCTCGGTGAAGCTGTCCTGGCCCTTCGACGGGTCAGGCGACGTCAGGATTGTCGACACAAACTTACCGGCCGCGTCTTTGCCCACATTACTGATGACGAGCTGACCATCATGGACACACATGCCGCGGATACCAGTAGAAATGCCCTGCTTGTAGGCAGCACCGTAATCTTGCATGCTCGAAAGGCCCTGATAGACAACTTTGTACTCATCCGTCTTAGGATCAATCTCATATACAGCAGGCAGGCCGCCTTTGCCGCCACTGGTCCTGACACTGCCGCAGAAATAGAGTTTGCCCTTATAGCTCACGGCGTTGCGGAACAAAGGAGCGACGCCGTTGAGCGATTCAGAGAGTAGCAGCTTGGTCTCACCGGTCTTGGTGTTGATCTTGACCAAGATGCCGCCGCTGTCCTTGTCGGCCGTGCCGTCCTCCTTCTGCTGTCCATAGAAGAACGTGCCGTTAAACATGGCCTCCAACGTCAGGCGCATGGTCTCGACATCAAAGGAATCGCCCAGCGAACTGTTCATGAGCGTAAGCGTGTTGCCCATCGCCGCATAGCAGGTGCCCACATAAAGCCAGTCACCATAGCTCGCAGCCGCCCAAGTGTAGCTCTGGCCGCGATCGCCTTCGTTGTTGGCCGTGTTACCGTCGGTGCCCGGAACGGCAACGGCACCGTTACCCTGGTAGTCGACGATGCCATCCGGCTGCGACGTTCCTACCGTAGGATGCGAGAGCTTCTCAAAGGAATACCCATTTCCCGCATTGTAGGTAACGGCACCCGATGCGTCTTCGGCGTGCGCCGGCAGCGGCGATACCAAGATAGCGGCAAGCGCTGCCACCAAGCCAAGTGTTCCCACTCGTCTCATAAGGTTATAGCCTCCCCTGTCCTAAAGCCCAGTTTTAGCATTCTTCATTTCTGTCCACGGTTAATTGCAATCTGAGCACAGCAATAATCAGTGTATAAATATACACCTGTAATTTTTTGGACGGGTTCATAGATGCTCGATTGGTAGCGAATTCCGCGCAAACCGTCACCAAACTCCACTTTTGCCGCATCTAAAGGTTATTTTTGCGCAAATTTTTGGATGCCGATAGTCACAATGGGCAGGAGGCTGGTACCCACCGGAGAGGGCAACGCCTACATTTTCATAACGTAATAGCCCGCACCCCTCACCGCCGTCTCGAGTGTGTCGCGATCAACCGGCTGTTTAGAGCGCACACGTGCCGCGTGATCCGCATACGTCACCGTTGCCCACACGCCATCCAGTGCATTGAGGGCATTGGCTACGTTCTGAGCGCAGCCGTCACAGCTCATGCCGCCGATGAGCAGCTCATCGCTATAGGGATAGTGCGATGCATCGGTATCCACCACAACAACCTTTTTGGCCTTCTTACCGCTCGCGCCATCGCTGCAGCAACTCTTCCCGTGTGTCGAAGCGGCAATACGACGCAGTCCAAAAAACATGCCGACGGCAATGACGGCCAGCACGATGAGATTCGCAGGGTTGAGCAAGTCACTCATGCGTTCCCCTTTCAAGTAGCCCTATCTAGATACCCCCATGGGGTGTCCCCATCTTAACCCAAAATCATGTCCGTTCGGTCAATTAGTTTCCCGCTTCAAACTTTTTTGTTGACCATGGCTTACTTTCGTGTATAAGTTTTCCTAGGCTAACAAGTGAGGGCTCGAAAGGGGCAACGTGACTCGAACCATTGACATCCCAACATACCAAACGGCTGTCGTGCGCAACTGCTCCCCTACGCTCGCAGGTATCAAGCCGGCTTCGCTCTTTACCTATCCCGGCGTTTACGCCAACCAAAACGGAAAACTCGGCGTCGCTCAAATCGAAGAGCGACGCTCTCGCCTGCTCGCCGTCATAGCCCAATGCAACCGCGAGCTCCAGCCGCTCGGGATCCATATGAGCGTTTTGGTCTGGCGCCCCTGCGGAGCGCTCATCTATGTGTACCGCCCTGCGGACCTCATGCGATACCTCTCCGACCCCCGCGCCACGACGGCGCTTGTCGCCGAAGGTTACGATGTCCACAACCTGCCCGCATCCCTGGTGCATCTCGCCGCGCGCATCACGCTGGCAAGCAGCAATGCCGCAGAAAGCGCCTATGACGGCAGTGTCTGCGCACTCGCGCGAAATAGGCACTGCGATACGGGGTGCATGTGCGAGTTCCCCCACGAAATTGGCTATTTTTTGGGCTATCCCTACGAAGATGTCCATCAGTTTATCGTCCAGCACGGCGAAAACTATAAGGTCTTTGGCGCCTGGAAGGTATACACAAACGTCGAACAGGCGCTCACGACCTTCGATTCCTATCGTGCATGCACGCAATACCTTACCTACATCTATCAGCAGGGCTGCAGCTTGGCGCAACTTGCCCAGGCAACCCGATAGAACATAGAAGCCGCGGCAAGCTGCCGCACAACTGAAAGGACTCAACATGAGCAAGATCGCCGTCGTCTACTGGAGCGGCACGGGCAACACCGAGGCCATGGCAAACCTCGTCGCCGAAGGCGCCACGTCCGCGGGTGCCGAGGCAGAGGTCATCTCCTGCGCCGACTTCTCCGCAGACAAGGCCGAAGGCTATGACGCCATCGCCTTCGGCTGCCCCGCCATGGGCTCCGAGGAACTCGAGTACGATGAGTTCCAGCCGATGTGGGACGAGGTCAAGGAGACTCTCGGCGACAAGAAGGTCGTCCTCTTTGGCTCCTATTCATGGGCCGAGGGCGAGTGGATGGACAACTGGAAGGCCGACGCCGACGATGCCGGCGTCAACGTCGTGGACTCCACCATCTGCTACGACGCGCCCGACGACGAGGGCGAGACCGCTTGCAAGGCCCTCGGAGCCGAGCTCGCGTAACGAACCCAGGGCTTCCAAAAGAGCCTGCATCAAAGCACATCCCCATCCCTACAAAAGAGCGGGGGCTGGATTCAAGTCCAGCCCCCGCTCTTTTGTAACGGCAGTTACATCAACCGGCTACGAGATATTGCCCAAGAACGCCTTGGTGCGCTCGCTCTTAGGATGGTCGAAGACCTCGCTCGGCGTACCCTCTTCCACAATGACGCCACCGTCCATAAAGACGACGCGGTCGGCGACATCGCGGGCAAAGCCCATCTCGTGCGTCACGACGATCATGGTCATACCGTCGTGTGCCAGGTCGCGCATGACGCCCAAGACGTCGCGCACGAGCTCAGGGTCGAGCGCCGAGGTGGCCTCGTCAAAGAGCATGACGTGCGGGTTCATCGACAGGGCGCGGGCGATGGCAACGCGCTGCTGCTGACCGCCCGAGAGCTGGCTCGGCATAAAGTCGATACGCTCGGCAAGGCCGACCTTGGTCAGCTCCTCGATGGCAATCTTCTCGGCCTCTTCCTTGCTGCGCTTGAGCACCTTTTGCTGCGCAAGCATGACGTTCTTTTTGACCGACAGGTGCGGGAACAGGTTGAACTGCTGAAAGACCATGCCCAGGTGCGTGCGCACTTTGTTGAGGTCGACACCCTTGGCGCACACATCCACGCCCTCAACGATAATCGAGCCGCTCGTGGGATGCTCCAGACGATTGATGCAGCGAAGCATCGTCGACTTGCCCGAGCCCGAGGGGCCCAAGACCACAACGACCTCACCCTTGTGCACATCCAGATCTATGTCGCGCAGGACCACGTTGTCGCCAAAGGCCTTCTGGAGGTTCTTGATGCTGACGACGACCTCGTTCGAGTTATTGGTTTCGCTCATGATAGGACCTCCTTACAGACCGGCGATGTGATCGGCAGGCGTCGCGACAACCTGTCCGGCGCTCTTTGCGGGACGCTTCTTCTTGGTCTCGGCCGTGCCCAAAAGCCTCGCCTCAAGACCGCTCACCAAGCGAGCGAGCGGCAGGGTGATGACCAGATAGAACAGGGCGGCAACCACGTACGGTGTAATGGAGCCCGTCGTGGCCACGATGGTACGGGCGTTCATGACGATCTCGACCACACCCACGGCGGCAAGCAGCGACGTATCCTTGTAAAGCAAGATAAACTCGCTGGTCAGCGTAGGCAAAACATTGCGGAACGTCTGCGGAATCATAACGTAGAGCAGCGTCTGGAAGGCATTCATGCCCAGCGAACGCGCAGCCTCGTTCTGGCCCTTGGGAATCGACTGAATACCGGCACGGAAAATCTCGCACAGGTACGCAGACGAGTTCATGGCCATGACGATAACGCCCAAGACGTAGTCGTCCACCTTGACGCCGGCAAGCGGCAGGCCAAAAAATGCAATATAGATCTGCAGGAACGCCGGCGTACCGCGGATGATATTCACATAGATGCCGGCAAGACAACGCAGAATGCGCGACTTGGAGATACGCATGAGCGACAGGGCAAAGCCAAAGGGAATCGCCAGCGGAAACGCCACGAGCACGATCGAGAGCGACATAAGGAAGCCCTTAAAGACGATCGGCAGGCTCTGAACCAAAATGACCGGGTTCAAGAACAGGCGCAGGAACATATTGGAGTTCCAGGCCTCGACCCACGGCTGCTCCTTAAGATCGGCCAGGAAGTTATCGAATGCCGTCACGCCCTTGATCTCGACGGAAGGAATCTTGGAAATCTTCTTGGTCGAACCGTCGGCGAGCGTATAGGTACCGCTGAAGGCCTCATCGCCTCCCTCGACGGGAAACGTCACGCCGTAAACCTCGACACGGAAAAAGCCGCCGGCAGGCGCCGTCTCGCCAAAGTCGATCTTGAGCGTCTGGCCGTCAGCCTTGCACGTGGGCTTCATGGGCGTACGATCCATGAGGTCCTCGCCCGAGAGCATCGTCAATCGCGTGTCATCGGTACCAAACGTCGTGCCGTCGACAAACGTCAGCGAAAGACCGCTCAGCTCCTCGTCGGCGTCGGCCTGAACTTCCAGGGTAATACGCGTCTCGGTGCCGCCGACCACAGCGCTGCCCGAACCGGTGTTGGGTCGGGCGGTAATCTTTGCGGTCTCAAGCGCCTGGGCGGTCGTGGGTGCATATGCCCCCGCGCACACCAGCGCGAGCGCCACGGCCATGACGCAGACTAGCTTTTGGAGCAAGGCGGGCAGTGAAAAACGCTGCTCCGCGGCCCCTTTGTTCAGTCGAGACAAGGTGGCTCCTATCGTAGAAGTTGCCGGCAAAACGAAACGGAAATGCTCTCCGTCAAGAGAAGCGCAAAGGCCCTCTCCGCCAAAACGGAAAGGGCCCGCGCGCAATCAAGTAACTATTTTACTTGATGTTGTACTTAGCCATGAGGGCGTCAACGGTACCGTCATCGGTCAGGTCCTTGATGGCCTGGTTGATGTCGTCCTTGAGCTTGGTGTTGCCCTGGTTGATGGCGATGGCGTACTCCTCGCCGGTGCTGACCTGCTTGATAGTCTGGCAGGTGTTGAACTGCTCGGCGGTCAGCTGGCTGGCAACGGAGCGGTTGGTGACTACGGCGTCGCCCTTATCGGACTGCAGGGCGCTGAAGCACTCGGTAGCGTCCTTGTAGGGGACGATCTTGGCCTTGGGGAAGTTCTCCTGGGCAAAGGCCTCGGCGGTCGAGCCAGACTGGACGATGATGGTAGCGTCGGCGCTGTTGAGCTTCTCGCTGTAGTTGTCGGCCGTGATGTCGGTGTTATCGACCTTGGTCACGATAGCCTGATCGTCCATGTAGTAGGAATCGGAGAAAGTGACTTCCTTCTCACGCTCGGGCGTGTCAGTGATAGCCGCGATGGCGACGTCGTACTTGGCGCCCGAAGCGACGCCGGGGACGAGCGTGTCAAAGTCATTGTTGACGTACTCGACATCCAGGCCCAGCTTGTCGCCGATAGCCTTGATAAGCTCAAGGTCAAAGCCCTGATAATCGCCGTTGTCATCCTTGTACTCAAACGGAGCGTACTCGGCAGAGGTGCCGACGGTCAGCGTACCGTCCTTGACGAGCGCGTACTCCTTGGAGCCGTCGACCTTCTCGACCTTAGCGTCGTCAGAGCTGCTGGAACCGGCATCAGAACCAGAGGTGGCGTTAGACGAGCCGCAGCCCGTCAGAGCAAGGGCGAGCGCCATAGCACCCGTGGCGGCAAATGCGCCAAGCTTCTTGAGCTTCATAATCAGTCTCCTTCCGGTGACCCCGTTTGATTCAGAGGTCTGCAAAAACTGATGGCTATTATGCACCCGCTTGGGAGAATCTGCAATTAGAAAACTGATTGAAACAAACCCATAACGTGAATGGAACACTCCACCTTGTGACAGTCATTACTGCTGCAACGACCTTAACAGTTTGATTTCAGCCGCATAACCTGCAAGTTCGTTCGGTGTCTCCAAAATGAATGGCAATGCGCGCAAGCGGCTATTCGATACAATATTCTGCATAACCTGCATACCGCCACCAAATTCCTCGCTGCCAAGGTATCCCTTGCCGATGCACTCGTGACGATCTTTATGGGCGCCACAAGGGTTCTTCGAATCGTTGATGTGTACGGCATGCAGACGATCGATACCCACCACGCGGTCGAATTCGTCGAGTACGCCGTCCAGATCATGGATGATGTCGTAGCCAGCATCGCTCACATGGCAGGTGTCCAAACAAACGCCCAGCTTATCGGACAGCTCTGGGCACTTGGCGGCAACGCCCTTGATAATGCACGCCAGTTCTTCAAAGCTACGGCCCACCTCGGTGCCCTTGCCCGCCATGGTCTCGAGCAATACCGTCGTCTGGTGTCCCTCAAACATCACCTGGCACAGCGTGTCGACAATCATCTGAATGCCGGCGTCTGCCCCCTGTCCCACATGCGCACCGGGGTGAAAATTGTAGTAGTTGCCGGGCAGTGCTTCCAGACGCTGCAAATCTTCCGCCATAGCCTCCAAGGCAAACTCGCGCGCCCGCTCCTTAGCGGAGCAGGGGTTATAGGTATACGGGGCATGAGCCACGAGCGGGCCAAAGTCGTTTTGCTCCATAAGCTCGCGCAGGGCCGCCACATCATCCATGTCAAGGTCTTTCGCCTTGCCGCCGCGCGGGTTGCGCGTAAAGAATGCAAAGGTATTGGCGCCAATGGACAGCGCCGTCTCCCCCATCGCCCGATAGCCCTTCGTCGTCGAAAGATGACACCCGATCGTCAGCATCTCCAGCTCCCCACTCATCAGTTGCGGTGAAATACGGTCTATTGGTGCCTTATTTTGGCGCAAACAGACCGTATTCCACCGCAAGTTATAAAAGGGGCATCAGAGATGTGGGCCGCCAGGCACCACGGGCGCCGGCGTCATGATCCCCTACGCGTCAGCGCCAAGTCCTAGAGGGCTAGACGGATTGCATCGATGATGTGCGCACAGCGCTGTGTGGCGGCTAGGGACATGATGGGGCTTTCGAGTTTCCCCGCCTGAATGAGCTGGGTCGCATGCTGGATTTCGCCGTAGAAATCATCGATCTCAAACGGGGCATTTATTTCGAGCGTTCGACCGTCGGAATACTTCACATGGGCGAGCTCGGGGCGATGGAGACGCTCGATTTCCAACGAGCCTCGCTCACAGACAATCGTTAAGCGGCTTTCATATGTTGCTTTGCCGTCGCACACCATATGAATGGGTATACCGCCGACGCTCATACGGATCTCGTCGGCCCAATCGACGCGGCCGCCTGATACGTCACGCCAGCGAACTTCACGGGATGAAACCTCGCACGCGCCCGCGAGCAAATCCTCAAACCAACCGACCGCATAGCAGCCCATGTCATATAGACAGCCGCCCTGCAACGAATCAAGCAGATAGCCCGAAGGAGGCTCGCCGTAATCGAGCTTTTGCACGCTTTCAATCGAGACAATACGGCCAAGCTCACCCGACGCAAGCAAGTCCTTCACGCGAGTGCGCATCGGGCAAAACCGATTCTTCATCGCCTCCATAAACAGCACGCCGCGCTCACGAGAGGTGGAGGCAATCGAGAGAGCCTCTTCCTCACTCAAAACGGCCGGCTTTTCGCACAGCACGGCCTTTCCCGCGCGCAGTGCCCGACAGACCCAATGCGTATGCATGCCATGTGGAAGAGCCAAGTAGATTGCGTCGACATCGGGGTCGGCAATCAGCGCATCATAAGCCACATCGCCGCTATCGTCAGCCGTGGCATAACTGTGCGCGGCATCAATCGAAAACGCCCTGCAAAACTCCTCAACATGCGAAGGAGTGCGGCCGGCGGCAGCCACAAGCCGTGCCCCGTCCACCTCCTTGAGCGACGATGCAAATCGATGCGAAATGTGTCCGGCACCCAAAATGCCCCAACGAACCTCACGCAAATCATCACATGAATCCCGATGGCCCACGACAGCCCCCTTCAGTTGCGGTGAAATAGTTCCTGTTTGGGGGTGCGGACGATTTCTTGGACCGCGCCTAGGCGTATCCAAGCTTCCTGCGGT
>CABRFZ010000006.1 GCA_902470365.1 uncultured Collinsella sp.
TGGGGCCGAGCAGCCCGTACACCTCGCCCTCGCGGATATGAAGGCTCACGTCGGCTACGGCGTCCTGCGCCTGGTTGCCGCTGCCGAAGCGCTTGGTGAGCCCGCGCGTCTCGAGCATGTAACCCATGGGTTCGTCCTTTCTCTTCCGGGCGCACGGGCCGAGTCGCCGTGCCCGCGCGCCTTACCTTTCGGGTTCACCATCCATGGTGGGGCGCGTTTCTAACGAAGCCGTAACGGCCGTTGGGCTCTTTTGGCGCCAGCCCTTCTCGGCCCGCACGCCACTCATGGTATTTCTATCGCGATAACAAGGACGGAGGTGCCCGTGGCACGCAATAAGTACCCGGAGGAGACGGTCGAGAAGATTCTCGACGTTGCCGAGCGGCTCCTCGTGGAGCGTGGCTACGAGCACACCACGATGATCTGAAGAGCAATACGCTAAACCGAAAAAGGTAATCGAAGCCGCGCCTGTGGACTTATCGAGGGTCGAGATTCCCGCCCCATCCATCGGCACCCAGCAGAAGGTCGTCGACATCCTCGACCGCTTCGACTCCCTAACGAAATCGCTCACCGACGGTATCCCCGCCGAAATCGAGGTACGCCGGGCGCAGTACGGGTACTACCGCGACCGCCTGCTCGACTTGCGAAACTAAGCGAGAATAAGTTATCGGTACACTTTTTTATAAAATGTAAAAAAGTACCCCCATAACTGATAAAATGGACACTGAAAAAAAAAGGGGTGCATCTTGCGTATATACCGACGTGAAAAGTATCTGAAGCGAATGCGTGGTTTCTACCACGATGACGGAATGATCAAGGTGATCACCGGTGTTCGCAGGTGCGGTAAATCCTGCCTCATGCAATCAATCGCAGACGAGCTTGTGGAATCCGGTGTAGCGAGCGACCACATCATCTATATCGACCTCGACTCACGGGAGAACAGGAAGGTCAAGACGACCGATGAGCTCGAAAATCTGATTGACATGTCGACCCCAGCAGACACTGAGGGGACGAAGTATCTTTTCATCGATGAGATTCAGAACGTAGAGGAATTCGAGCTGCTCATTAACGGCTACCGGACAGATGGCGGTTGGTCCATCTTCATTACCGGTTCGAATTCATATCTGCTTTCTGGGCAGCTTGTTACAAAGCTGACGGGTCGCTATATCGAGTTCGAGGTGTTCCCACTCGACTTTGCGGAATATATCGATATGAAGCGTTTTCTCGGCAAGCCTGTCAATGACCTTCTCGTGGGAGAGTTTGCCGAGTACCTGACCCTTGGAGGCTTTCCCAAAGCGCTGGAGTATGAGGGCGAGGATGAAAAGCGCACCTATATCAAAAGTGTTATTCACGAGATCTTTGAAAAGGACGTCAAACATTCGAACAAGATTAAGAATGTCTCGGTTTTCGATGCCGTCCAGACGTATCTCATCAACAACTTTGGTGCGCCGACGAACCTGAAGAACCTCCTTGCGTACTTCAATGACGTCGAGAAGATTCCCATCAAGCGCGAAACGCTCAATCGGTATATCCAGATTCTTGTTGACGCGAAGATCCTTTATCGCTGCTCGAGGTTCGATCTCAAGTCTCGGCGATCGCTTATCCGCGAAGAGAAGTACTACCTGGCTGATCCCGGCTTCTATTTCGCCATGAACACGGATGCGAGGATTAACTATGGGCCGGCGTTGGAGAACGTGCTCTACCTCTATCTTGCATCGCGCGGGTACGAGCTTTCTGTGGGCCGTATTGGGAAGCTCGAGTGTGACTTCATCGCTCGTAGGCGCAATGCTTACGCCTACATCCAGGTCTCTATGTCGATTGCCGACAGAGGCGTCGAGGAGCGCGAGTACAGGCCGTTCGGCCACATCAGGGATGGGTATCCGCGCTACTTGTTCACGCTTGATCCTCTATTGCAGGAGAGGGATGGCGTCAGGCACCTTAACATGGCGTCGTTTATGCAAGATGGCGGTGATCTTATTTGAGCGGCGGCCAGATTCTTTTGCTCCCTAGTGCGCAAACAGTGCGGGCATCAAATGAGGACCATTGCCTCACGTAGAATCGATAGATTGAGGACTTGTTTTGATGTTGACAAGCTTTTGGCCAGTGACTCCTATTGCCGAGTGGGAATAGCGGAAATAACAGCCTCCGGAACTTTTGGTTCGGAGGCTTTCTTTTTCGTTCTGTTCGGAAGGAGCTCCTTGCCAGAGTCCCATGGATAGCGAACGGCTTTATCGAGCGTGTGCGTTTTCGTAGGCGCCTTTGATTTCTTCCGGCAAATTGTCGGGAATCAGCGTCTCCAGCCTATCCTCGCTGCCATCTTGAATCGCTTGCTCGTAGTACCAGCATTTGAACTTCAACATGTCCAGGGCACGGTTCATCTTCGCGATCTCCGACTCCATGTGGGCCTTCCGCTCCTCGAACATGGCCTTGCGCTGGGGGTATGTTGATGGACCCTCTGCACACCATTCCATGAACAGACGGATGTCCTTGATCTCCATTCCTGCCTTCTTCAGGCATTCGATGACCCGAAGCGCCTCGAGTTCCGTATCGCCGAATCGGCGAATGCCGGACGTCCGCTCCAGCCCCGGGAACAATCCCTGCTTGTCGTAATACCGCAGCGTTGAGGCGGGTAAGCCGAACATTTCCGCCACCTGTCCGATTGTGTGCATGGCCCCTCCGAATAAATCTCGAATTCATTCCTTGACCTAAAGTCAGGTTTAGGTATTACCTTCATTCTCGTCAATACAAATCGGTAGCGCAAGGGGTGGTCCGTAATGGGCAAAACGGTTTTCGCCGGCGGCGTGAACGGTGTGGGCGATATCGCCGGGCATCCCGCTCTGGAACAGGCGCAACGAATGGGCATGGAAATCTAGGCGGGCTACTTAGCCGCGCGGAGACAGATTCGTGTCCAAAACCATCGATAGGAGGAAATCGATCATGGCAATTAAACAGACGGCGGGTAGGAATGCTCTAGGGGACTTTGCCCCCAAATTCGCACAGCTCAATGACGATGTGCTGTTCGGCGAGGTGTGGAGTCGAGAAGACGGGCTTTCCCTTCGAGACCGCAGCGTGGTGACGGTTGTGGCCCTGATGGCGCAGGGACTGACGGACTCCTCGTTCCAATATCATCTGATGTCCGCAAAGAACAACGGGGTGACCAGGACTGAGATAGCGGAAATCCTTACGCATGCGGCGTTTTATGCGGGATGGCCCAAGGCGTGGGCGGCCTTCCGCATGGCGAAGGAGGTCTGGGCGGACGAGGACGACGGCGCCGACGCAAAGGCCCGACACCAAAACGAGATGGCCTTTCCCATCGGTGCCCCCAACGACGCATTTGCGAAGTACTTTATCGGGCAAAGCTACCTCGCGCCCCTTTCCACCAATCAGGTCGGCGTCTACAACGTGACGTTCGAGCCCGGCTGCCGCAACAACTGGCACATCCATCACGCCAAAAGCGGCGGCGGACAGATCCTCATCTGTGTGGCTGGTCGAGGGTTTTACCAGGAATGGGGTAAACCGGCACACGAGCTGCACCCTGGCGACGTGGTCAACATCGCCCCGGGTGTGAAACATTGGCACGGAGCCGCGCCCGACAGCTGGTTCTCCCATCTCGCGCTGGAGGTTCCGGGTGAGGAGACCTCCAACGAGTGGTTGGAGCCCGTGGACGACGAGCAATACCTTACAGCGACTAACAAGGAGGCTTGAAGATGGAACAGTTGAATCTAGCGCAGGAATGGGACAAGGTGTTCCCCAAAAGCGACAAGGTTGATCACAGCAAGGCGACTTTCCACAACCGATACGGCATCACGCTGGTGGCCGACGTCTACGTGCCAAAGAACGTGGAGGGCAAGCTGCCTGCCATCGCCGTCAGCGGTCCGTTTGGCGCGGTGAAGGAGCAAACGTCCGGCCTTTACGCGCAGAAAATGGCGGAGCTGGGCTTTTTCGCGATTGCCTTCGACCCGTCCTATACCGGCGAGAGCGGCGGTGCGCCCCGCTATGTGGCATCGCCGGACATCAACACCGAGGATTTCTGCGCAGCGGTGGATTTCCTCTCTGTGCAGAATAGCGTTGACCCGGAGCGCATCGGTACCATCGGCATCTGCGGTTGGGGCGGCATGGCAATCAATGCAGCAGCCATCGACACCCGTATCAAAGCTACCGCGGCTATGACCATGTACGATATGACCCGCGTGACCGCAAACGGCTATTTTGACGCCGAGAATTCCGAGCAGGCGCGCTTTGAAAAGCGGTAAGCGCTGAACGCGCAGCGCACTGAGGACTATAAAAACGGCAGCTATGCGCTGGCGGGCGGCGTGGTCGATCCGCTACCGGAGGATGCGCCGCAGTTTGTAGCGGACTATTACGCCTACTACAAAACTCCGCGAGGCTACCATCCCCGCAGCCTGGGCTCCAATGGCGGCTGGAACGTGACGTCTTCGCTGGCGTTTTTGAATATGCCGATCTTGCAGTACGCCGGCGAGATCCGCTCCGCCGTGCTGCTGGTGCATGGTGAGAAGGCGCACTCCCGCTATTTCAGCGAAACCGCGTATAGCAAGCTGACGGGGGACAACAAGGAATTGCTCATTATCCCCGGCGCCAACCACACCGACCTTTACGATCAGATGGACGTCATTCCGTTTGGAAAGCTGAAAGCGTTCTTTGAGGAATATCTGAAATAAGGCGTGCTTTGATTCAATGCCAAGTCTCCAGCAACGATTCTTCTAAAGAGTGGGAGTAGCTGAAACGAGGCGATTGAATAACTCCATACGTTTTGGTTAAAACAAAAAATATGCCGCGCGCCTGCGGCATGAAGGAGGGAGATTTCTATGAATATCGTTGTATTGAGTGGTAGCCCGCGTAAGGGCGCCAATACCGACACCATGGTCGAGACGTTTGCCGAGACCGCGCGCGAGGTCGGCCATACGGTCGAGGTCATCCGCGTTGCAGGCAAAAAGATCGCCGGCTGCTTGGGATGCCAGTACTGCTTTACCCATGAGGGCACCTGCGTGCAGAAGGACGACATGGCCGACGTGATCGAGTCGCTGAAAGGCGCCGATATGGTTGTCTTTGCTTCGCCCATCTACTGGTTTGATATCACTGCGCAGGAGAAGGCCGCCATCGACCGCCTGTACGCCTTCGGTGCTACGGGCTTCCCGTTCACCAAGACGGCCCTTTTGCTCGATAGCCACAGCGAGGGCGTCTATGATGCGGCAATCGCTATGTACAAGTCAACCTGCGCGTACTGCAAGTGGGAGGACCAGGGCATTGTCACCATCAGCGGTATGACCGAGCGCGACAGCATGGCCTCCTCGCCCAAGTTGGAAGAGGTGCGAGAGCTCGCTCGCAAGCTTGCCTAAGAACAAGAAGAGTGCATGGCAATCGGCGTTATTTGAAGTGCTTGCCGTCCTTGCCAGGTGAATCGTTGATTGCCATGCGCCGTTGCCCTTGCGGACAATCTCGGCGTGCTAGGAGGCCTTCTCACTCAGGAACTCCCTGAATGCGGGGATGTCGAAGCCGACGAGGCCACGTCCGCGCTTTCCAATGACGCCGTCCTCCAGGAGGCGGCGTTTGTATTGGCTTGCGTAGTTGCTGGCGACGCCCATGCGTTTGGCTATCTCCGAGACCCTGCTGGGGCCAGAATCGGGCAGCATCGCGAGCAAAAACTCAATGTCTTTATCGGAAAGCTCCCGATAGGTAGTTTCGAGAGAAGCCCGACGTCATGTTTCTCGAGTTGCCTGAAGACGCCATTCATGCCCGTGCGCCAGTTACCCTGAGTCTCCTGAGCATATGTCCAATCGATGCCGACTGGCTCAATCTGAACGCCGCTTATGCACGCGCGAGACTATGAGAGGCGGCTATCTGCCGCTTCTTTGGTTCGCTCGATAATATCTTCGAGCATGCCTGGCATGGCGGAGACATTTGCTGCGATCCATGGTGGCCCCTTTGCAGGTTTTGCTAGTTTTTGCAACTTTTGCTAATTTTTGCAAGTTTTGCTAACGGTTTAACATGTCTTGTGCCGCGGGATTGCAGGAGTGAAAAACGGGGATTCCTATTATTCCGACTACGTTGCAGCGAGCGGGGCCCGGAGCGCGATGTTGCTGCGCTTCGGGCCCCGCTGCTTTGTAAAACCATGACGGTTTGGCTGCCGCTGTTTTAGTCAAATAGACTCGGCATGTCGTTTTCCTTCATGAGGGCACCGGCTGAGGGGAGGCTCTGCGCGGTGAACTTCTCGGCCGAGACGCCGGCGCCAAGGATTTCCTCGGTCGTGCCGACGGTGGTGACCGAGCGGCCCTTCTTGGCCGTAAAGGCCTGGACGCCCTGCGTGTTGGTGGTCGTCTTGGTCTTGAGCAGCGACGTGTTGAAGTTCATCAGTCGGTAGTCGCTCGAGACCAGCGCGATGTCACGATCCTCCTTGAGCACCTGGGCATACAGCAGCTTGCTGCCGCCGTAGATGGCGTTCTTGAGGCGTTTGCGGTTGGTCTTGGTGGCGTATCCGGCAAGCGCGACACGCACCACGCGGCCGTTCTCAAAGACGAACAACACGTCGGCCTTGTAGTCCTCGGGGTCGATGACCCAGATGACGCTCTCGTCGGGTTCCATCTCAAGATCGGTCGGCAGGTACGAGCCCAGCTGGGCCGACTTGGTGTCCTCAAACGCCGCGACCTTGCACTTGTACACCTGGCTCTTGTTGGTAAACACGAGCAGCTCGTGCGTGTTGGAGGACGGGAACTCGATAAAGGGTTTGTCGCCGTCCTTGTACTTGAGCGTGGTCGCCTTTTTGAGTACGCGGTCCGTCATCTTCTTAAGGTAGCCATCGCGCGAGAGCATGATGGTGACCGGGTACTCCTCGACCTCGGGCTCCAAGCTTACTTCGATAACCTCATGGGGCTCGATCCTGCCCGTGCGGCGCGGCATCACATACTTCTTGTTGACCGCGGCTAGCTCGTCGCTGATGACCTTCTTGATGTTCTCCTCGCTGGAGAGGATTTCCTCAAGCTCGGCAATCTCGCCCTCAAGCTTAGCGATGTCCTTGGTGCGGTTGAGGATGTACTCCTCGTTGATGTTGCGGAGCTTGAGCTCGGCAACAAACTCGGCCTGGGTCTCGTCGATGTCGAAGCCGCGCATAAGGTTGGGCACGACCTCGGCCTCGAGCTTGGTGCCACGGATGATGGCGATCGCCTTGTCGATGTCGAGCAGGATCGCCTCGAGGCCGTGCAACAGGTGCAGGCGCTCGGACTTTTTTCCCAGGTCAAAGTTAATGCGGCGACGCGTGGACTCAATACGCCACTTGACCCACTCGTGCAGGATCTGACGCACGCCCATAACGCGAGGGTAACCATCGACCAACACGTTGAAGTTGCACGAGAACGAATCCTGCAGCGTGGTCGAGCGATAGAGCTTGGCCATGAGCTTGTCGGGGTCGACGCCGCGCTTAAGGTCGATGGCGATGCGCAAGCCCGAGAGGTCGGTTTCGTCGCGGATGTCAGCGATCTCCTTGACCTTGCCCTCTTTGGAGAGCTTGACGATGCGCTCGATGATGACATCGGTCTTGGTGGTGTAGGGGATCTCGTAGACCTCGATGATGCGCTCTTCGGGAATCCAACGCCAGCGGGAGCGAATCTGGAAGCTGCCCAGGCCGGTCTCAATAATCTTTTCCATCTCCTCGTGGCGGTAGATGATCTCGCCGCCGGTCGAGAAGTCGGGCATGGGCATGTACTCGAGCAGGTCGCAATCGGGATCCTGCAGGTAGTGCATCGTGGCGGTGCAGACCTCGTTGAGGTTGAAGCCGCAGATGTCGGACGCCATGGCGACGCCGATGCCCTTGTTGGCCGAGACAAGGATGTTGGGGAACGTGGTGGGCAGCAGGCGCGGCTCCTTCATGGCACCGTCGTAGCTGTCGACGAAGTCGACCGGGTCCTTGTCGATGTCCTTGAAGATCTCGGCGCTGATGGGGGAGAGCTTGGCTTCGGTATAACGCGAGGCGGCGTAGCTCAGGTCGCCCGAATAGTACTTGCCAAAGTTGCCCTTCGACTCAACGAACGGTGCGAGCAACGCCTCGTTGCCGGTTGCCAGGCGCACCATCGTCTCGTAGATCGCGGCATCGCCGTGCGGGTTGAGCTTCATGGTCTGGCCCACGATGTTGGCGCTCTTCTGGCGCTCGCCCTTGAGCAGACCCATCTTGTACATGGTGTAGAGCAGCTTGCGGTGCGAGGGCTTAAAGCCGTCGATCTCGGGGAACGCACGCGAGACGTTGACGCTCATGGCGTAGGGCATGTAGTTGACCTCGAGCGTCTGCGTGATCGGCTGGTCGGTGACCTCGGAGTGCAGGCCGATGACGTTCTCGGCGTTGACCTGCTTTTTCTTCGGCTGGTTCTTCGTCTTCTTCTTTGCCACGATATCCTCTTGAACTTCTTAAGGGCCGTCGTTATCGATTTGCTGCTACTGCAGGTCCAGCTGGTCCAGATATTCCTTGCCGTGCTCGGAGATATGGCGCTTGCGGCCCGCTTCGTCGTTGCCCAGCAACAGGTTAAACATGGTCTCCATCTTGGTGACGTCCTCGGGCTCCACCTTGATCAGGCGACGCGTCTCGGGGTTCATGGTGGTGAGCCACATCATGTCCGGGTCGTTCTCGCCAAGACCCTTGGAGCGGTTGATGGAGCACTTCTGGTCGCCAATCTCCTTGAGGATGCCGTTCTTCTCGAGCTCGGTGTAGGCAAAGTAGGTCTTTTCTTTGCAGTTGATCTCGTAGAGCGGCGACTCGGCGATATACACGTAACCCTCGTCGATAAGTGTGGGCACCAGGCGGTAAAGCATGGTGAGCACGAGCGTGCGGATGTGGTAACCGTCGACGTCGGCGTCCGTACAGATGATGACCTTGTTCCAGTTGAGGTTGTCCAGGTCAAAGGTACCAAGGTTCTTGATGCGCTTGTCTTTGATCTCCACGCCGCAGCCCAGCACGCGCATGAGGTCCATGATGATGTCGGACTTAAAGATGCGCGGATAATCCTCCTTCAGGCAGTTGAGGATCTTGCCGCGGACGGGCATGACGCCCTGGAACTCGGCATCGCGCGAGGTGCGAATGGCACCTGCTGCCGAGTCACCCTCTACGATGTAGATCTCGCGGCGGCTCTTGTCCTTGGAGCGGCAGTCGATGAACTTCTGCACGCGGTTGGCCATGTCGGTCTTCTGCTGCAGGTTGGTTTTGATACTCTGGCGCGTTTTCTCGGCGTTCTCGCGCGAACGCTTGTTGATGAGCACCTGCTCCATGATCTTGTTGGCGGCGTCTTTGTTCTCGATCAAGTAAGTCGAGAGGCGCTCCTTAAAGAAGGCCGTCATAGCCTGCTGGATAAAGCGGTTGTTGATGGCCTTCTTAGTCTGGTTTTCGTAGGACGTCTGGGTGGAGAAGCAGTTGGTCACCAGCACCAGGCAGTCCTGGACGTCCTGCCATTTGATGCCGCTCTCGTTTTTGTTGTACTTGCCCTGTTGCTTAATGTAGGCATCGATGGCGCTGGTCAGAGCGCTACGGGCAGCCTTCTCGGGTGAGCCTCCGTTCTCGAGCCATGACGAGTTGTGGTAGTACTCCTGCATCATGAAGGTGCGCGAGAAGCACATGCACGCGGTAATCTTGACGTTGTAGTCGGGCAGGTCCTCGCGGTCGCGACCGCGACGGTCGGCCTCGATAAAGAAGGGCTCGGTGAGGTAGTCGGTACCGACCTTCTCGAGCACGTAGTCTTCGATGCCCTTGGGGTAGCAGAAGTCCTCTTCGGAAAACTCGCCGTCGTCGCCCTCGATGCGCAGACGGAAGGTCACGTTGGCGTTGACCACGGCCTGGCGGCGCATGGTCTCGCGATACCAATCGTGGGGGATGCTGATGGAGGTAAAGACTTCAAGATCGGGGCGCCATTTGATGGTGGTGCCGGTGCGGTCCTCGTCGCTGGGCTCAATCTCGAGTGCCTTCTTTTTGGCGCCGACGACCTTGCCCTTCTTAAAGTGCAGGGAGTACTTGTTGCCATCGCGCCAAACCGTGACGTCCATGTACTCGGAGGCGTACTGGGTCGCGCACGAGCCTAGGCCGTTGGTACCGAGCGAGAAGTCGTAGTCGCCGCCCTGGTTGTTATTGTATTTGCCGCCGGCGTAGAGCTCGCAAAAGACGAGCTCCCAGTTAAAGCGCTTCTCGGAGGGGTTCCAGTCGAGCGGGCAGCCACGGCCATTGTCCTCTACCTGGATAGAGCCATCGCGAAAGGCGGTAAGGGTGATGAGCTTGCCGTAGCCCTGGCGCGCCTCGTCAACGGCGTTGGACAGGATCTCGAAGGCGGCATGCGCGCAGCCGTCGAGCCCGTCCGAGCCAAAGATGACGGCGGGGCGCAGGCGTACGCGCTCCTCGTCCTTGAGCTGGCGGATACTGTCGTTACCATAGTTTGCGGTGTTTTTTGCCATACTCGCTCTCTCGGTGCTCCTTTGCTGCGTTTAAGTCATATAGATAGTCAAGGTAGCATAGCCCAGCCCACAGACGATTCCACCCAACACGAAATCCATCGAACAATCGTTCGGAGTTCGATGGAGATTCGTTTACTCGGACAAAACCGAGTCGGCTCTGTCCGAGTAAGTTTGAAGACGGCCGAATGTGTCTTGCTGCGTTTGCGGTTGGATACGCTGTCGAAGACATGTCGTGCGGATTGTTGGCGAAAAGACGCCGTGCCAAGCTCGAGGCAGAACTCGACTCCCCTGATGATATCTAATGCGAAATGGGCTGGCTCTGGGTATCCAGAACCAGCCCCTTTTGGTGTTCGATGAGCCGAGTCGGCGTCTCTCGCAAAGGTAACTGAGAGCTAGCGAGGCCTATCCGAATTGACCTCATCAGCGGTGTCGGTTTCGAGCGCCGTGCGGCGGGCGCTGTAGGCGACGAGGCCGGCGCCTGCTGCGGCGAGTGCTGCTGCGGCTGCCGTAAGGGGAGCGTTGACATCGCCCGTGCCCGCAAGCGCGCCCGCTTTTCCGGGGCGCTTGTTATTGCCGTGATCCTTTCCGCTGCCAGAGCCACTGCCGCTACCGGAGCTGCTTCCGCCGGAGCCGCCACTGCCGTCCGCCGTCATCGGTGCATCGTGAAGCCCCGTCGTATCCGCGTTGTCGCATACGCCGACCTGAACTTCTGAGCGTTCGCATGCCGCGTCGGGCACATGAAGCTCGTGCAGTACGGCACCCAGCGCCGAGTTTGCGCCCGGTCGAATTTCCTCGAGCGTTACGGGATCGAGCGCCACCAGATTACGCGCCTTCGCATACAGCGTTACACGTTTGCCCACCTCGTCGCTCCAACTCTCGGGGATGGCGAAGCTCATGCGGAACTGTGCCGTGCAACCCGGTGCCAGCACGGCGTTGCCACTGTCGGCTACTAGCGGGTGCGTTGCAAAATGTGCGCCCAGCGTCTCGAGCGTGTACTTCACGTGTGTCATGTCGTTGGCCGAAGCGTCCTCGGCAAGCTCTGGATCGTAGATCGATGCCATGCGTGCGTTCACTCCGAACCCGATGGATGCGCTGGAGAACGGCTGACTGGAGCCCTCTCGGTACAGATCGATCGTGCCGGCGGTCAGCAAGGTGTTGCCGTCGTTTCGCACCGTGACCATGAAGGATTCGCCTGCTGCTCCGGGCACCACCGCGCCCGAGGTAGCGACCGCGCCCGTCGGAGTGGCACACGCCACCAAGGGCACTTCGATGCCGTGTAGTTCTGCCTCGCTCTTCTCCGCGCTCACAATGTGCGTGGCGAGCGCGGAGAGCATGCTCCCCGACGTCAAAAATGTCGTTATCTGATCGACGGGATGGTCCAGCTCGCACATCACGAACGGCTCCGTGAACAGATCGCCTGCCAAGGTGCTGGCGAAGATGCGGAAGTGCTTGCCCATCACTGCTACCGGGTTGCCTTCTTCGTCGTAGGTTTGTCCCACTTTGCCATCGGTGTTCTCTACATAGAGCACGCACCTGCCGTTGTTGCTTACGCTAAACGATGCCGGGCCGCAGCCTGCGGCACCCACGGGCTGCGTTGCAAATACCGATGCGCCTCGCGTCCAAGTAATATGCTGCAGTTGCTCGTTGACGGTAGCCAAAAAGCCCGTGTGCTGCGGCCACGGCACCGCGTGGGGTACTGTGGCATCTGGCGACATAACGCCCCAGCCCGCAATGGACTGGCCGATCACGGCGTACGATGCACAGCCACAACCGCCTGCGGTCTCGTATGCAACGGGCACCACCATTTTGCCGTTGATATTCTCGGGCGCGCCGAGCTCGATGCTCGACGGTGCCTGCGGAAAGCGGAGAACTTGGCGGAACGTCAGGCTGTCGCCCGAAACGTCCGACCACAGGGTAAAGCACTCCAGCGCAACCTCGGCCTCGCTGCCGAGCGCCTTTTCTGCGGTGGTTCCGCGGCGGTGGAGGTAGGCGCCCGACAGGCGCCCGTTGACAAGTGTCTTGCCCACCGTGATGCGTGGGCACTGCAGGCAATGGTAGCCATCCTCCTGAAGGCGGCCGCGCGAGATGCTGCGCCACGACGTGTGCGATACCACGCGAACTCCGTCGTTGCTTATGCGCAGGCGCACAACGGACAGTATGCCGGCTGTGCTTGCCATATCGAAAAGGGTGTCGTCGCCGGCGGGGCGCTCGCCCGAGACCAGCAGCACGTAGGCGTCCTGGTTTCCTCTTCCGTCCGTATATTCCACTACGTCGAAGTCGTAATCGTATATGCTGTCGCGCTCCACGTCGCCCTCGCCAAACCCAAGGGGAAAGTCCACAGGCGTGGGAGCGGACCACGTTCCGTTTGCCTTTGTGTGTACCACCAGGCGCGAGCGACCATTGTCGCCGTAGCGCACCGAGGCGATACGGAACAGGCATTCTACGCCGGCAATCATTGCCAGCTTCATGTGGGCTTCGCTGAGCACGCCAGCAAACAGCACGTTGTCGCTCGAGGGCTTGATGCCGCCACGCTCGTCCTCCGACACGCCGGCAGAATCGGCGTTCGGGTCGGCAGCGGTGTTCGTTGCCTGACCGATGTAGGTGTACTCATACATCGGCGCGGCGTTTTCGTCGTTCTCCATCAGCACGTGGACGAAATGCTCGATCTGTCCCGTGTCGTCGCTTTCTGCATCCGCCTCGAGCTCAATGCGCGTGACCGCTTGATCCCAATCGCGCACGACAGGCGCGGCGTTTACGGCAGTGGCCTTAACCTCGGCGCGTGCGAGCAGTTCGGCGTTGGTGACGATGGTGGCCGATGCGATAAATTGCGGCACGCCGCCCGCCTCAATGTTGCCGGCCGAGCCGAAGCAGGCATCCAGCGTATAAGGCGTATCTCCATCCAATGCGAGCTCAGAGCGCTGGAGCCCATACTGGTCGCCATTGTTCACCGACATATTCCACGAATCGATGAGTGTGGGCCACGACCCCGACCAAGCCTTGGTGGTCCACTTGAACATTACAAACTGGAGTATCACATCGACATCGACGTCTGCACCTACGCGCAGTCGCGGAAGCTGGTGCCCGTCCGCCTTCTCATACCCAATGAACAGCGTGAGGGATGCGGCGCCGCGCACGGCAGACGAGGCGACGCCTGCAACGCCGGCGCCAAAGGTGACGGCAAGCCCGATCTGGATGGTGAACGATCCCGACGTATTGGAATAGTCGAGCGAAATGTTCTTGAAAAACGCCGCGCCGCTGCCGTGCGTGTGGGCGCCCACGGCGAGCGCCAGTTTTGCCAGCACCCAGGGGTTGACGTTTAAGAAAAACGGCACCGGTCCCAAGGTGAACTGCTCGGTCCAATTGAGGTCGGTTTTTACCTGGAAGAGGGCCTTAATATTGCCAAATGCGGGATCGTTGTTGTCACCCCAGGTTTTGCCCACCCAGTCGTAGGCGAGCGATCCGTACAGCTGCGTGGCGATATCCATCGTGAACAGCAGTGTGCAACGGTGGCGAAGGAGCTTAGTGTTCCTTGGATCGGTGCCCGAACCGGCACTCATACTCTTGTACTGATTCCACTTCCCCTCCATTTCGTCGAGGTAGCGGTTTGCCTGCTTGGCGCCCGACTCGCGTGGCGATTTCTTCCAGTATTCCGGATCCGGATTGCCCGAATCGTTCATGTAGCCGACCGGTTTGTATCCTCCGCCAAACAGTACGTACCCGGCAAACGAGAAATCGAACAGAATGGGGAACGATGGCATCCAGCACGTGAACTTATTGCCGCCGATGCCGGGAAATGCCGCGGGGAAATCAAACGGAGTTATCTCTTGGTCCATGGTGGTGGGGACGATAGTGGTCGAGCCCGATTCCGCCTTTGCCGCCGGCGCGGTGACAACGGCCATGGGGGAGGAGAGCGTGTAGGTTTTGCCTTGATAGTCGAGCACAAAGCGCAGCTTGCACCCTTCTTCCAGAAGGCCCGATGCCGCGTCGAGAAACTTGTCTTCGAGTGTGAACGTCGCCAGATTATCCGCGCCCGATGCGCTGGCCTTGACTTGGCCAATCTGCGTGACGGTTTCGGGCGAGCTGTCCGTGGCGGGCATTACCTTGTTGATGCGCAGCGTTGCCTGTCCGCCCTGTGGCAGATGTGCCTGCACGGTAAAGGCGTGCGTATCGGGCTGCTCGTTTGCCGTGTCGTCCTTCGGCAATGCCATAAACGTGGCGTCGGCGTACTGGATGTCCCATTCGTCGAACGTGAGCTGTCGAAAGTACGGCTCGCCATCGGAGAGCGGACGTGTGGGTGCGGTAATGGCGGTGCCGCCTTGGACACGCGCGAGGGGAATCTCGACATCGCGGTAGCCTTTCATGCTGATGGAGATGCCGCCATTAAAGTCGTACGCGTCGAGAAGCGTTGCCTCGTCCACGTAGCCTTCCGAAAGAGGGGCGACCTCAAAGATAGCCGTGCCTTCGTCATCGGTCGTGGCGGTGAGCTGCTTGCCTGCGGCATAGCGCGATGTGAGCGTGACCTGGGCACCCGTGATGGGCGTATTCTTGTTGGCGACGTCGACCACGACCACACCAAACATGGTACGCGAGAGCACCAAGACCTTGAAGGGATCATCTTCATCGGCGTATGCCTCGGTGGGGGCGAACGGCAGTATGAAGGCGTTTGCGCTTCCCGGCACGCGCGGCAACATAATGCTCGCCAGCGAGGACGCTCCGGCAACAAGTAACGAACGGCGATCAAGCATCTTTGGCTCCCATCCCGCAGGTATCGGTGGAAATAATCCAATTTTGCGAGAAGGCGCCACGTGGCGGTAGTGCCGTTCAAGGGTCAAAATGTCCAAATTAATCGAGCGAAGCGCCGGGTTCCGGAACGCGTTCGATGCTCTTGGCGGCCCGGTCGCTAACGCAACATATGCGCGACCAACTCGGCGCGAGTTCCGATACCAAGTTTGGCATACACTCCTGATAGGCGGTTTTTGACGGTGCCCGACGATACTCCCATATGGCGTGCGATTTCGGCGTTGGTCCATCCACGACAGGCGAGCATGGCCATGGTGAATTCCGTGGTCGTTAAATCGTCGGCCACGTCCTCGCCCGAATCGGGGTTGTGGATGCGCCGCCAGCCGTAGCTGAATCGATACGTAATCTCGATGATGCGTGCGAAATCGTCAGGGTATTGCGATTTTAGGCATGCCTCGATGAGTCCCTGCAAAAGGCCGTGGTGCTCGCCAATGAGCTCGATAAGGCCGTCGGGACGCGCAATGTTCCAAGCAACTCCGAAGTGTGCCTTTGCGGCGTCGATGTCCTTGAGGCTCATGCATGCCATAGAAGCCGACAAGTGCAGGAATAGCTCCGAGATGGGATAGCTTCCCTGTTTCATGATCAGGGCGTTTTCTGCCATGCCCAGACTGCGGCCATATTCGCCGCGCAGGTACAGGGCGTGCGCCATCACGTAGCTGGCGAACAGGCGCAGGCCTTCGGGCAGATGCGCCGCAAGCGGATAAAACTCTTCGGCGGAATACGGGGAAGGCAAGTGCAGCAGGACGCTCGCGGCCGAGGCGAACAGGATATGCGTGGCGTGGACGGCGGGCGACTCCTCGTCGGTTGGCATATCGAGGATGCCAGCAAGGCACCGGCGGGCGTCGGGGATACGGTTGAGCGACAGGCTGGCATATCCGCAGATAAAGCATGCGGAATAGCGCAGTGCGGGATCGGTGGCGTCAAGATAGGGGCGCGCCGTCTTGGCAGCGAGGGCGGCCTGTCCGCGAAAGTACAGAGCTTCTGCCGTGGCAATGGCGCGCGAATCGGGGTCGGAAATGCCTGCAACCGCAGCGTCAATCTGCCCCGGCACAAAGGCGGTGCACATCAACGGCATGGGAACGCGTGGGTAGCCATCGCAGTCCATCTTCCATCTCCCATCAGGTGGCAACAATGCAGCAATTGTACTCCTGTTGCTCGGGACCCCTTTCGTTTTACTGCTCGGTTGACGCTGCGGATCGTTTTGGAAGGCTTACGAGCATGGTGGTCCCGTTCTCGGAACTTGTTTCGACCTCTACTGTGCCACCGTGAAGAGCTGCAATCTCCCAAACGAGCGCTAGTCCGAGTCCTGCGCCGCCGTATGCCCTGCTGCGGGATTTGTCTAGACGAAAGAACGGTTGGAAGATGCTCTCACGGTACTGCTTGGGTATTCCCGGGCCCCGGTCCTCGACTCGCAGGAACACGTGGCTGTCGCTGTCGCTGATGGAGACGTTGACAGTCGAGCCGGAGCGGCTGTAACGGATGGCGTTTTCGACCAGATTAAACACCAGCCGATAGAGGAGCGTGTCGCTCCCGATTGCTAAAGCGTCTCCAGCACAGTTGAGGGCTATGCTCCTATTTTCGGCAAGTGGCGCAAGGTCAGTGAGGACCTCTTCGGACAAGGGACCGAGTTCAACATCGTCCTCGCAAGGAACGCTGCGGAGCTCACTCATCTCAAGCAATACCTTGGTCATTCGAGACATGCGCTCGGTTTGTTCTTGTAGCAGGCCGAGCAGCTCGGCTGTTTCGGGTTGCAAACCGGAGTGCTCGGAGATGAATAGTTCAATCTGTGCTTGCATAAGGGCGAGCGGGGTGCGCAGCTCGTGTGTGGCATTGCCGGTAAACTGACGCTGTGCAGAGAATCCTTCGCCAAGACGGGCGATCATGTCGTTGAAAGAGGCGCTGCATCGTTGTAGCTCGGTGGGCACATCTTCACTGAGTCTGATTTCGCTTAGGTTGTCAGGCTGCACGCGCTCTACCTGGGCGGCGAAATCCCGTAGCGGTTTGAGTGCACGGCCGCTCACAAAGTATGCCAGCACGCCGCCAAGGAGTGTGACTCCAGCCGTGATGTACCAGGCTGTCGTGCCAAAAGACTCCTGTGCGTCGTTTACGACGATCGTGACCCTGTCATCGGGGACCGCTTTCGTCGGGTCGAACGCCTGGGGCGAATCTTCGCCGGTTGCGTTAAAGGCCGAGATGTTACTGCCGATGGCATCCATGTAGCGCATGCCCGTATAGCCGACCAGGCAGTTCGTCAGCACGCACGCCGCACACGTGAGCAGTGCCGTCATAATCGTTATGCGCCATTGCAGCGAAAGCCTTTTCATTCGTTATCCTCCATAACGTAGCCCTCTCCAATCCGATTGCGAATCGGGTCGTATCCCAAAGCGCTGCGCAACTTTTTTCGGAGCGACGAAATATGAACGCGGGTTGCGTTGCTAAAGTTGTTCACGCTGCTATCCCAAACGTGCTCGATAAGCTCCTCTTGGCTTACCGGTCGCCCCTGATTAAGCATCAGGTATTCCAAGATTCCCGTTTCCTTGCGCGTAAGAGATAAAGCCTCGCTGTCCACGGAAGCGATGCGCGCCTTGGTGTCAAAGCTGAGCTTTCCGCAGGTTAAAACTACGTCGCTTTGTGTAAAGCGTCTTAGGGTAAGGCTGCGAATCCTTGCCGCAAGCTCGTCCAGATGAAACGGCTTGGTGAGGTAATCGTTGGCGCCGGCATCGAGTCCGGCGACTTTATCTGATACTTCGCCACGTGCGGACAGAATCAGTACCTTAGTCTCGCAGTCAGTTTTCCTAAGTTCCCTGAGTACGGTCATGCCGTCGATGCGGGGAAGGTTGAGGTCGAGTACCACGAGGTCGAAGGCCTCAACGTCCAGTAGGTCGAGCGCCTCCTGTCCGTCGTGACAGCAGTCGACACTGTACGCCAAGTTCCGCAAGCTGCGCGCGATTGCGTCGCACAGCGCCCGCTCGTCCTCGACGATCAAAATACGCATAACAGTCTCCTTGCACATTTCAAATCGCGCTTAACACGGATTTTATAGCCGATATGGTCCAATGGTCGCGTAACGAAAGGAGTGGTCAGGTTGTTCAAAGCGGTAAAACCCGTGGTACAGGTCGCTTTGTTGATCGTCGGAATTGCCATGGTGTGCTTTGGCGTTATGCGTGGCGAGGCAGATGCCGTGCTGGCCAAAGCGATTAGGCTGTGCTTGGAGTGTATCGGAATTGGATAAAAGAGAAAACACTGCGTCGCATGTTTTGGCTCGATTTCGCGGATTCATTCAGGCGGCGGCAACACTTATTACCAACATTCACCTGCCAAACTTTGCCAAAGGCGGCATCTATCAGGGCGCGGGAAAAACAGTCTGCGTACCCGGGCTTAACTGCTATTCGTGCCCCGCGGCATCGGGTGCGTGCCCCATCGGGTCGTTCCAGTCGGTAGTAGGTTCATCCAAGTTCAACTTTTCTTACTATGTTACCGGTACGCTCATTTTGCTCGGCGTGCTGCTGGGACGCTTTGTATGCGGCTTTCTGTGCCCGTTTGGCTGGCTGCAGGAGCTGCTTCACAAGATTCCCGGCAAAAAGTTCTCCACGAAAAAGCTCAAGCCGCTCACGTACATCAAGTACGTCGTGCTGCTGTTTGCCGTGGTGCTGCTGCCCGTCTTGGTGGTTAACGACGTGGGCATGGGCGACCCGTTCTTTTGTAAGTACATCTGTCCGCAGGGCGTGCTCGAGGGCGCCATTCCGCTGGCCATTGCCAACGCCGGCATTCGATCTGCGCTGGGGCAGCTCTTTACTTGGAAACTTGCCGTTCTCATTGCCGTGGTAGTGCTGAGCGTTTTGCTCTACCGCCCCTTCTGCAAATGGATTTGCCCGCTCGGTGCATTCTATGCGCTCATGAATAAGGTGTCCCTACTGGGGATTCGGGTTGACGCATGCAAATGTGTCTCGTGCGGCAAGTGTTCAAGGGTTTGTCAGATGGACGTTGATGTGGTCCGGGCGCCCAATCATGCCGAATGTATCCGGTGCGGAAAGTGCATCGGGGCCTGTCCTGTCGATGCCATCAGCTATCGCTATGGCCTGGATGTGTCGGCGGAAAAGCTTCCCTTGACCGCCGATAAAAAGTAAACAAGCTTCGACAAAACGGAGGAATGACTATGAAGCTTTCTAAGATTGCGGCCCTGTTTATGGTGCCGGTATTGGCCTTATGCCTTGTGGCATGTTCGGCGCCCGGTGGCAATGCGAGCGAATCTGCGAGCTCCGACCCTAAGATTGCAGAACTCACTGCGCAGAAGCCGGCCAATGCCGACGAGGCCGCCGAGCTGTATGCGAAGCTCATGCAGAAGGAGAACGATATCCTTTCGAGTGATAACGCGCTGTGGGAAAAGGTATTCAATGCGGCAAATAAAGACTCGGCAATGATTGAGGACGGCAGCAATTACGGCGATTTCCTGCTCAAGACCATCGATGGCGCCAAGGATGAGTTTACGGCGGATGAGCTTAAGACGCTCAAGGCCGGCGCGCAGCAGATCAAGGAGATCGAGGACAAGCTCGAGAGCTTGGAGAAGGAGTTCCCCGGCTGTGGAAGCACGCCGAGCGCAGGCGAGAACGTCGACGCTTCGACCGCTGGCATGACGGCTGGTGCCAATGCTTCGAGCGAGGCGACGAAGTTCCCCAGCTTTACGGGCAAGGACCTGGACGGCAACGACGTGAGCAGCGACGAGCTGTTCTCTAAGAACAAGGTTACCGTCATGAATTTCTGGTTCACCACTTGCAAGCCGTGCGTGGGTGAGTTGGGCGATCTTGAGAAACTGAATCAGGAGCTTGCCGAGAAGGGCGGCCAGGTCGTGGGCGTCAATTCCTTTACGCTCGATGGCAACAAGGGCGAGATTGCAGATGCCAAGGACGTGCTGAGCAAGAAGGGCGTGACATATAAGAACATCTGGTTCAAGTCGGATAGCGAGGCCGGTAAGTTTACGTCAAATTTGTTCTCGTTCCCGACAACGTATGTCATCGATCAGAATGGCAACATCGTAGGGGATCCAATCGTGGGAGCCATCAGCTCCGCCGAGCAGCGCACAGCACTCGACAAGCTTATCGACCAGGCGATTGCGAATAGCGAGCAGTAAAAACCGCGTAAAGCATAGCGAGGATCGTGTGTCGCTGTGCGAAGTAGTCTGCTGCCTTTCAAGATAAGCTCCACCATATAGAGGTCCCGCTCGGGACCTCTTCTTTTGGGCGCCGTCCCGTTCGTTTTTTGGCGCGGTTTGTTACATTCCTCACTGGCGTCGGCAAAAAATGGGGATAGAGTAGGACAAAAGCGTCGAATACGAACGGCGGAGGAGAGCGGGCAGGGTGCCTGCGCAGGAGAGGTTGCCGTCCATGCTGGAGCTCAAAGGTATTTGCAAAAGGTACGTTACGCAGTCGTTTACGCAGGTAGCGCTCGACAGCGTGAGCCTGTCTTTTCGCGATAACGAGTTCGTGGCCATTCTGGGACCTTCGGGGTCGGGCAAAACTACGATGCTCAACGTTATCGGTGGGCTCGATCATTTCGATTCTGGCGACCTGCTGATCGACGGTATTTCGACCAAAGACTTTCACGATCGCGATTGGGATGCCTACCGCAACAACCGTATCGGCTTTGTGTTCCAAAGCTATAACCTCATTCCGCATCAGACCATTTTGGAAAACGTGGAGCTGGCGCTCACGCTCACGGGCGTGGGGCATGCCGAGCGTCGCCAGCGTGCGCGCGAGGCGTTGGAGAAAGTCGGCTTGGGCGAGCACGTTAACAAGCGCCCGAGCCAGCTATCGGGCGGGCAGATGCAGCGCGTGGCCATTGCCCGCGCCCTGATCAATGACCCTGAGATCGTCCTTGCCGACGAGCCGACTGGCGCTTTGGATTCAACGACATCCGTGCAGGTTATGGATTTGCTCAAAGAAGTTGCGCGCGACCGTCTGGTCATCATGGTCACGCACAATCCCGACCTGGCATACCAATACGCCACGCGCATCGTCAACCTGGCGGACGGCAAGATCACCGATGATTCCGATCCTTTCGATGTCGCTGACGCCACGCGCCGCGAGGCCAAGCCTACGCGCAAAACCTCGATGAGCTTTGTGACGGCGCTGGGGCTTTCTGCCCGAAACCTCATGACCAAGAAGGGCCGCACGGCCATGACGGCCTTTGCGGGCTCGATTGGCATTATCGGTATCGCGGCGATTCTGGCGCTGTCCAACGGCGTAAACGGCTACATCAAAAAGGTCGAGGAGGATACGCTCTCGAGCTACCCACTCACCATTTCCAAGCAGGATTACGACCTGTCGTCCATGATGGGCGGACAGGGGGCTGCGGATGATGACTCGCCTGAAAACGTGGATTCGTCCGACGACAGTGCCGAAACCGATAAGATTCCCGTGGTCACGGCCGTAAAGGATATGTTTGCGAGCGTTAAGTCCAACGACATGACGAGCTTTAAGGCATGGCTTGACGACGGCGGCGACGGTATCGACAAAGAGGTCAACGCCATTCAGTACGGCTACGGTGTATCGCCGGTTGTCTATCGTGCCGGCAAGGGCGATGAGAAGCCCGTTCGGCTTGTTCCCAACGCAATGACCGAGGCTATGAGCGGAGGCGCGAGTTCGGCGGCAACGGTGAGCATGGAATCCATGGGAACCTCGGTCTTTAACGAGATGATTGACGACCAGAGCCTGCTCGACAGCCAGTACGATGTCGTCGCCGGTCATTGGCCCACGTCTGCCAACGAAGCCGTGATGGTGCTTTCGAGCCGCGGTACGGTGGGCGACTATACGCTCTACAGCATCGGTGCGCTGGATATCGATGAGCTCAACGATCTGGTAAACAGCGCTATGACGGCTGACGGTGGGGTCGAAACGCCCGAGACCGGCACCGACTTTACCTACGACGATGCGCTGTCTACCACGTTTAAGGTGCTGTCGCCGGCCGATGCCTATCGCAAAAACGAAGAGACCGGCATGTGGACCGACATGTCTGACGACGCCGACTTTATGGCTGCCAAGGTTGCCGACGGTATTGACGTGCACATTGTGGGCGTGGTGCGACCTAACGAGACGGCCAATGCGAGTGCGTTGTCTCCGGGCATTGCCTATACGCACGCGCTGACTCGCCAGCTTATGGAGCGCGCCGCCGATTCGCAGATTGTGCAGGAGCAACTCGACCACCCCGAGACGGATGTCTTTACAGGCAAAACCTTCGACGAGCTGCAAGACGAGGCCAAGCAAGGCGTGGATCTGGGTAGCATGTTCAGTGTGGACGAGGCAGCGCTCAAGAGCGCGTTTTCGTTCGATACATCTGCGCTCTCGGGTGCAGCCGGCAGTATGGACCTTTCTGGCATCGATCTGTCGGGGCTGGACATTGACCTTTCGGGCGTTGGCAAGGACATCGACTTCAGCGACATCATGGCAAAAGCGCCAACCCCAGATTTCTCGGGTATCTTTGACGGTCTGGAACTCACGCCCGAGCAAATGCAGCAGGTGGGAACGCTAGCCAACCAGCTGTTTGAGAGCTTTTTGCAGTCTGATCAGTTTAGGGCACTGTCACCCGAAGATCTTAAGGACGCGTCAAAGCTCGCTGCCGCATTCTCGACGTATCTTGAGAATGATGCCGCAGCCCAGCAATGCCTGGCTCAGCTTAAGGCCCTCGGCGGCGATGCCCTGGCCGAGCGCCTGCAGCAGGCGATGACCGACTATGTGCAAAAGCAGCTGGCTCCGTATCTGCAGCAGGCTATGGATCAGGTGATGAAGGCAATCAGCGAGCAGATAGCGTCGACGGTGTCAGCTCAGCTCAAGGCAGGCGCAGCAGGGCTCATGGGCCAGATGGCGACGCAGATGTCGTCGAGTTTTACTAACCTGGCGAGCGCCATGCGCGTGGATGCGAGTGCCTTTGCTCATGCCATCCACTTCAACATGGACGCCGAGGACCTGAGCTCGCTCATGATGAGCTATGCGAAGGCGTCGAAGCTCACCTACGACAACAATCTGACCACGTTGGGTTATGCGGACGAGGCGGACCCAATCTCGGTCAAGATTTTCCCGCGTGACTTTGAGGCCAAGGAGCACGTGCTCGATCACATCGACGCGTACAACAAACAGGTCAAAGCCGCTGGCCACGATGATCGGGCAATTTCGTACACCGACTACATGGGCATCATCATGGGCTCGGTGACCGACATCGTGAACACCATCAGCTTGGTGCTCATCGCATTCGTGAGTATCAGCCTGGTGGTGAGCTCCATCATGATCGGCATCATCACCTACATCAGCGTGCTGGAACGCAAAAAGGAGATTGGCATCCTGCGTGCGATCGGCGCGTCGAAGCGTAACGTGGCCAACGTATTCAATGCCGAGACCTTTATCGAGGGCCTCATCGCCGGCGTCTTTGCCATTGTCGTCGTGGTGCTCGTGAGTTTCCCGGTCAATGCCTGGGCGCTTGCGGCCAAAAAGGTACCCAATCTGATGAGCCTGCCCGTGCAGGATGCGCTGGTGCTCATTGCAATTTCGGTGCTGCTGACGGTTGTCGCTGGCCTGCTGCCGGCCCGTAGCGCGTCCAGGAAGGATCCCGTGGAGGCCCTGCGCTCCGAATAATGTGACAAAGGGACAGTCCCTTTGTCACGTTCGTTGATATGAGAGAAGAGTAGATGATTCTATCGTTGGCCCCTATGGAGGGGATTACCGGGCATGTGTTCCGTCGCGTGCATGCGGAGTGCTTCGGTGCGCTCGATTGCTATTACACGCCGTTTTTGCCGCCGCCGCGGGTGGGAAACCGCTTTGGCGGCAAGGCGTTTAAGGAGATCGATCCTGCCAATAACCAGGGGCTCAACGTAGTGCCTCAGCTGATGTCCAAGAACGCGGACGAGTTTGTGTGGGCGGCACAGGTGCTCGCCGATATGGGCTACCGCGAGGTCAATCTCAACTTGGGTTGCCCTTCGGGAACGGTTGTCGCCAAGGGCAAGGGCTCGGGTTTCTTGCGCAATCTCGACGAGCTCGAGGCGTTCTTAAGCGATGTGTGCGAGCGGTCGCCGTTGCCGGTATCGGTAAAGACCAGGCTGGGGTTGGAACGCGATGACGAGTATGAACGTGTGCTCGATCTGTATTGCCGCATGCCGTTGGCAGAGCTCATTGTGCATCCGCGCGTGCAAAAGGACCGCTATACGGGTTCGCCGCGCAAAGAGTTTTATGGCGAGACGCTGGAGCGTGTGCCGTTCCCCGTGGCCTATAACGGTGACATTTTTGATCTTGAGGATATGGACGCGCTGGTGGAGGCCTATCCCGGCACGCGCCATGTGATGTTGGGGCGTGGCCTGCTCGCGAACCCCGCTCTGGCTCGCATGGTCAAGGGCGGCCCTGCTGCAACGGCTGCTGAGCTGCAGCGCTTCCACGACACGCTGTTTGCGGCATATGCAGAAGAGATTGGCGGCAATGCGGTCTTCCGCATGAAGGAGTGGTGGTTCTACGCCAAGTGCGCTTTCGCTGATCCCGCTACCGTCCACAAGATCGTACGCAAGACCAAAAAGGTCGACGAATACCGCGCTGCCGTCGAGCGCGTCTTTCGTGAACAGCCGCTTGCACCCACAGCTCGCTTCCACGGCTAACTAGTCATCGGGGGCGTTCTTTAACGACTGGTCATTTAAGGACGTCCCCAACGACTATGTAGCAAAAAGCTGTACACCAGCATCCAAAGATGTCGAAAAATGTCGACTTCGGATGCTGGTGTACATGTTTGGGTGCGGTGGGTAACTAGGCAATCATTGCATCGAGCGTGATGAGCTCCCTGAGTCGCTCCGTGCGTGTTTGCCCATGGCGCTTTGCTTTTGCGTCAAACGCATCAAGAACAGACTCACCCACACGTGCCGATAAAACAACGCTTGGCTCATCGGAGATCGACGGCCTTCCCAGCTTGATGGTGCGACCCTTCGGCCACTCATCTTTTTCGTATGCCTCCGCGGCTTTCTCCAACTCTCCGGGAGCAAACCCCATCATCTTTTCGAGCTGCTTAGCGTCCATAGCGCCTCCTATCGATCGGCATAATGTCGAGCAGAGGTCAACGGATACTCTTTTTGTATACAGTTTTGTAGACAAAAATACAAACAGTTTATCAGGCTAATTAGCTTGTTTTGACCCGCGTGTTCGATAGGAAATGAGCATTGACGGCTTCGATACTCCTTTGCTTTTCAGCCTGGAATTTGGATGCTCATTGAACTTCCGGAGGGGAGCGCTTTATTAAGCTATCGAGATTCTGAGCAGGAGCTCTCACTGGTCTTCGATAATGGGACCAGCTTAATTCGCGACACAGTGTGTCGCGAATGGGAGTAGTCGTTAGGTGTCCTTCAATGGCTAGTCATATAAGAACGTCCAAGTGCCGGATTTTGTCATTTAGTGTCGTCCTCAGCGGCTATTCTGGAGGGTCGTGGTCAAAAAAGGGCAAATATGAGTACTGTTGCCATTATAGTTGCATTTATTTTGCTATAAATAGTAGCTCCTGATGAGATTTGTTCCCATTAGGAGCTACTTTTATTGAACATATGAGGAGAAATAGCGTCGTCTACGGACGTATGGAACGTTGAATAGTTCCTGAAGTGATCAAAATCGCTGCTACTAAACAGGTAGCAGTACTCATATTTGCCCTTTTTTGACCACAGCCCTCTCGGAAACCTTTCCAGAGGCGTCAAACAGCCATAATCCAAAGGTCGCCTCAAACAATTAGCCGGCTAAGAGCGTCCATGACTACCCAAAAGCTGTACGCCAGCATCCAAAGATGTCGAAAAATGTCGACTTTGGATGCTGGTGTATATGTTTGGGTCGTATGGGCTGGGGCCCTGGACGGACAGAGCGTGCGTACTAGAGCAGATTCTCCTGCAGCCATGCGATGATGTCGCTCGATTCGTAGAGTGGTTTGCCGTCGATGAGCAGGCAGGGAACCTGACGTTTTCCGCCGACGGCGATGAGTGTCTGCTCGGCTTCGGTATCGGTCGAGATATTGCGCTCGGGAATGGTCACGCCGTTATCGGCCAGAAAGCGCTTGACCTTTATGCAATACGGGCAGCCGGTCATAACGAATAGCGCGAGCTCATGATTAGTAGCCATAGGTCTCCAATCGGTTGCGGTTTTGATTGAAATACCCAAAGCCGCCGCGGTCTATGCGCGGGCCAGTGACGACTCGATGGCCTGGACCAGAAACGCCGTGGCTCCGGTGCCGCAGGGCTTGTCGTAGTAGTCGATAAAGCGCTGGTCGGCAAGATATCCGTGGGCGAGGCCCAGGTATGCTTCGTCTTGGGGCTCGTGTCCCCAGTTAAGGCCAATCCATCGACGGTGCATTGCGACAAGTTTACGGGTCTCGTTGCTCTCTGGGTCGCCGTCGCCCGTGGCAATCGAGAGCTGACCCAGAATAGCGCGTTCAAGTTCTTTCATGTCATTCCATGTCTCGGGATCCATGTCCAGTAACGTTTCGTTTGCTGCATCGATAGCCTCATCGCCATAGCGCGCCCGCGCTTCGGCGCCGTAGCGCTCCTCGTTTTCCTGCACGGTGCGCCAGCGCTCCAGTTGCGGCAGGACGGCGCCCATGAGCGAGACGGCTTCGTCGAGCGACATGCCGGTGTTTTGCGCCAACCGCGGGGCACAGTCCTCGATTATCGCCTCCATCGTGGTGTCGTAGGTGTACTTGCCGTGGTCGTAGCACCACTTGCAGTAATGGTCAGTCGTGGCGCCCGTGGCATCGGTGCCGCAGTCGTCGGGCGTGAGTATCATGCCGCAGCTCTGGCAATAGTGCTCGGGCATTTCGAGCAGATGAGACAGAGGCTCGCCGGTCACGGCGGCGATGAGCTTCATCATGTCGATTCCCGGTGTGACCTCGCCGCGTTCCCAACGGCTGACGGCTTGGCGTGTGACGAAGAGCTTAGCGGCGAGCTGCTCCTGGGTAAGGCGATGGGCGCGACGGACAGCGATGAGCTTTTCTGCAAAGGCCATAGCGGCTCCTTTCTGCTGGTTGATGGCTTAAGCATACGCGGCAGCAGGTGCCCTTCCAAGCAACCGTTGGTTGCACGACGGGGGGCCGCGGCGAAGAATTGCGCGCAACGCCCCACACCTCCATGCCGTACAATGACCGGCATGGAACCTATTGCACACATACATACCGATCTGCCGCAGAAGTTTGGCATTCCACGCAACAGCTTTTTGGCGCCCCATCTGCAGGGACGCATCGTTTTTGAGCCGGAATTTGCCTCCAATGCAGCAGTTGAGGGCCTGGACTCCTTCTCTCACCTGTGGCTGCTGTGGCGCTTCGAAAACGGAACGCCCGGCGGCACGGCTAAGGATATAGCTACCGATGCCAAGTTGCAGGACAGGTCCGGCACCAACGTCAAGTGGTCGAAGACCGTGCGCCCGCCGCGTCTGGGCGGAGCCGCACATGTGGGCGTGTTTGCCACGCGCAGTCCGTTTCGCCCTAATCCCATTGGGCTTACCTGCGTCAAGCTCGATCGCGTCGAGCTCACCGACAATGGCCCCATCATCCATGTGCTGGGGGCCGACCTGCGCGACGGCACGCCCATCTACGACATTAAGCCCTACATTCCGTTTGCGGACTGCCACCCGGATGCGACCGGAGGCTGGATTGAGGATGCTCCGTGGCAAGAGCTCGATGTTGAGTTTCCGCAAGCACTGCAGGATATGGTCCCGCCCGCAAAGCTCCCCGGCTTGGTCGAGGTTCTACGCCAAGACCCGCGCCGCGCGGGCAGCAAGCATGAGCCAAACCGCGTCTATCATCTGGCTTTCGCCGGGCTCGACATATCGTTTACGGTCGATGAGACCCAGCTAACTGTAGTCGCCGTCAACGACGCGCGAGACTAACCAGCCATTCGTCCGCACCCGTCAAATTAAGCGCCAAACCCCGCGCCAAAACCGCCCACGCTGGTGGACAATAACGCCTACCGAATCATTCCGCTCTGCACGGGAGTCCAGCATGAAATATGACTTCACTTCAATCATCGACCGCCACGGCATGGACTCCATCGCCGTTGACTCTTGGGGTGAGATCCCCGGTATGGCTCCGAACGCACCCGACGAGGGCTTCGACCGCATTCCCATGTGGGTGGCCGACATGAATTTTGCCACGGTGCCCACGGTCCAGGAGCACATCATTCAGCGCGCTCAGCATCCCATGTTTGGCTACTTTAACCCGCGCGCCGAGTACTTCGACCGCATTATCGAATGGCAGGGCCGCCGTAATGGCGTCGAGGGCTTGGCACCTGAGCACATTGGCTACGAAAACGGCGTGCTGGGCGGTGTCGTGTCGACGCTGCGCGCGTATGTCCAGCCGGGCGATGCGGTGCTGGTCCACAGCCCCACCTACATCGGCTTTACCAAGTCCATTGAGGCCGCGGGCTATCGCATTGTCCACAGCCCGCTTAAGCTCGACGACCAAGGCGTGTGGCGTATGGACTTTGGGGACATGGAGCGAAAGCTCGCCCTAAACCACATCCATGCCGCGGTGTTCTGCTCGCCGCACAATCCCTGCGGCCGCGTATGGGAGCGCGACGAGATCGAGCGTGCCATGGACATCTATCGCCAGCACGAATGCGTGGTGATCTCGGACGAGATTTGGTCCGATATCATCCTGCCGGGACACAAGCATATCCCGACGCAGTCGGTGAGCGAGGATGCCCGCATGCGCACGGTTGCCCTCTATGCGCCGAGCAAGACGTTCAACCTAGCGGGCCTGGTCGGCAGCTACCACATCATCTATAACGAGACGCTGCGCGACCGCGTGTGCGCCGTGTCCGACAAGACTCACTACAACGAGATGAACGTCCTCTCCATGCATGCGCTTATCGGTGCCTACCAGCCGCAAGGCTACGAGTGGGTGGACGAGCTCAACCAGGTGCTTGCCGGTAATATCGAGTACTTCTGCAATTACGTGGACGTGCATTTTGGGGGCGTGTCCTATTCACGTCCGCAGGGCACGTACATGGTGTTTCTGGACTGCACCGAGTGGTGCCGCGAGCATGGCCGCGATATTCAGTGGCTGCTCGACGAGGGGGCGCGCGTGGGCGTCGGGTATCAGGACGGCCGCCCGTTCCGCGGAACCTGCCACATTCGCGTGAATCTGGCGCTACCGCTTTCGCGCGTAAGGGAGGCGTGCGACCGTCTGGACCGCTACGTTTTTAATGCACGGTAAGTGTGCGCTGCATGCGGGGCCTTCTGCCAGGTCGGCTAGAAGGCCCCGCATGGTAATGCGTCTGTAACCATTGGGCGCTCGAGTGGTTTCATTTGCTATTATTTTTAACCATTTCAGTCTGTAAACAGGATCGTCTGGAGCTCGATGAAAAGACCCCGTCGCTCGGTTGCCATTTCGTTGTTTGTCGTGCTTGCAGTGGCGAGCGCCTTTGTCGTAGCGATAGCTGGCTGTTCTGGGTTGAATGACGAAGTCTCGACGTCTGCATCAAAAGGTCTGGACGCCTCGCAAGCCAAAGACGACAACCTTAAGACGCTCAATGTTGGCAGCGACCTCTATCCACCGTTTGTGTATACCGACGAGTACGGCGATATCGTTGGCCTGGATGTCGAGATATTGACCGAGGCTTTGGCCCGCATTGGTTACAAGCCAAAGTACCAGCTGATCGATTGGGAAAAGAAGAACGAGTTACTGGCGAGCGGCGAGCTCGATTGCGTCATGGGCAGCTTTAGCATGACGGGTCGCGAAAACGAGTATCGTTGGGCCGGCCCGTACCTTTCGAGCCGCCAGGTGGTCGCGGTCGATCCCCAGAGCGATATCTACACGCTTGCCGATCTTGAGGATAAGGTCGTGGCGGTCCAGTCCACCACCAAGCCCGAGGACATTTTGCTCAATCATACAAATGAAAACGTTCCGAAGATCAAAGAGCTCTACTGCTTTTCGGACCGCTCATACCTGAACCCGGCGCTCGTCGAGGGCCTGGTCGACGCCATCGCCGCGCATGAGTCCTCGCTGCTCACCTACGAAAAAGACTATGGTGTGACGTATCGCATTTTGGATGAGCCGCTGCTAGAAGTTGGCTTGGGCACCGCTTTCGATATCAACGATACGCGCGGCATCGACGTTAAGCTCACCCATGCCTACCAAGAAATGCTTGCCGATGGCACCATGGAACGCCTGGTGTCAAAGTACTTTGATGACCCTGCACCATTTTTGAATACGGAGGGCCTGTCATGATCGATGCGCCCGACCACGCCGTAGAGGAGCGGGGCGATCGTTCGGCATGGGTAGGGCTCATTGCCGCCCTGTTGGGGATAGCGCTCTCGGTTGTTGCCGGCATGATGAGCTACGGTTACACGACAGCCCAAGCCGAGCAGCGCTTTGCCGACGTTGTCGATTACGTGGCGACCCAGAGCCTTTCCTACGATGCGTTCAATAGCGCCTATACGACCAAAAACCTGATTCGCGTTATGGAGATCGCCGGAGAGGTGGCGCGCGATATGGAGCGCGACAGCTCGGTGGATAACGCCGCGCTCGAGCAATATGCTGACCAGTTCAACGTGAGCGCGCTGATCGTGACGGACGCATCGGGCAACCTGGTGTCCGAGTCCTCGACGGATAACGTGGGTTACGAGTCGCTTGCTGCATATCTCAAAGAAGCGCCCGTGCTGGAGGTGGCAACCTATCCGCTTAAGTCCTATACCACTCGTATTACGCTTGCGGATGATTCGGTTGCAGACATTGGCTGTGTGACCCGGCAAGATGGCGAGGGTATCGTTATCGCGGTAAGGCATCAGAGCGCGAAGGCGGTTGCAAGCAATACGCTCAAACTGCAGAGTCTGCTCGAAGGCTATGAGACCATCGATAGCGGCAATATCGTGATCGAAAACGATGGCAAGGTCGTTGCGACCAACGCCGTTGAACCCACCATCTTGGGCGTGTTCGACCTGCCTGCGACGGACGCCATCATTGTCGACGAAATTAAGGATCGATGCCTGCCCGGCAAAGTCCGACTGGTCAACGTCAACGGCGAGTGGTATTTGGGCACATACGGCAAAGCGCAAAAATTCTACGTGTACACCTATGCCTCGGCGCGGCGCTACTTTGAGGTCGTCGCCGCTGTTGCTGCCGGCGTGCTGGTGCTCTACAGCGGTGTTATAGCCGTTGTTGTGATGGCGCGTCGCCGCGCTGATCGTCGACGTTTGACGGACTTGCTGCAGCAGGAGCGCGACTATGGCGACAGGCTAGCAAAGGCGGCACGTGAGGCCTCGTCTGCCAACTCGGCAAAGACGGAATTTTTGCGTCGCATGAGCCACGATCTGCGCACGCCCATCAACGGCATTCGCGGTATGGTTGAGGTCGGCGATGCCAATGCGGATGATCTGCAAAAGCAGACCGAGTGCCGCTCAAAGATCTGGACGGCATCGGGACTGCTGCTCGACCTTGCCAACGAGGCCCTGGATATGAGTCGCCTGGAGAGCGGGCAGGTCGATCTGGAGCTTGTTCCCACGAACTTGGCGACCCTCAACCATGAGGTGCGCGATATTCTGGAGCGCCAGGCCGAGGAGCGTCTGGTGACAATTATCTGCGACCAGCAGACGCTTGATCACCCCTATGCGCGGGTGAGCGTGACGCACCTCAAGCGTTTGTTGCTCAATATTGCCGGCAATGCCGTCAAGTATAACCGCCAGGGCGGCTATGTTCGCCTGGTGTGCCGCGAGGTGGAGCCAGCGGATGGCGTCCCCGTCTATGAATACACGATCGCCGACAACGGTATTGGCATGAGCGAGGAGTTCCAACAGCACCTCTACGAGCCGTTTTGCCGCGAGGAGCAACAGGTGGAAGGTGCTTCATCGGGAACTGGCCTGGGTGCGCCTATCGCAAAACAGTTGGTTGAGCTTATGGGCGGAACCATGAGCTTTACGAGTATCTTGGGGCAGGGGACGACGTTTACCATCCGTCTGCCGTTTGAGAAGTGCAAGCGCTCCGAGATTCCTCGGGCAGTTCGTGTGGACGCGGGCGACAGCGATGCACTCCAGGGCTTGCGCGTTTTGCTCGTAGAGGATAACGACCTGAATGCCGAGATCGCGCAGTTTACGCTCGCCCGCGCCGGTGCCGTCGTGACGCATGCTAAGGATGGTGAGTCTGCCGTCGAGATGTTTACCGCGAGCGCGCCGCACGAGTACGACGTGGTGTTGATGGACATCATGATGCCCGGTATCGATGGCCTTGAGGCCACGCGTCGGATTCGAGCGCTCGATCGCGAGGATGCCGCGCTCACGCCGATTATCGCCGTGAGCGCCAACGCCTTTGCCGACGACCGTAGGCTTTCGCGCGAGGCGGGCATGAACGCGCACCTGAGCAAGCCTGTGAGCTCGCAGGAGCTCGTTGAGGCGCTTGCACACATAGCCGCCGACGCTTCATAAGCATATGGCTCGGTTCCAAGGTGGGTTGGAACCGAGCCATATTGCTATTGATGAGGCCTGATGAGGGGCTTACTTTTCTTGAATCTGCTTACCGCAAAGATGCTCAATCGTAATCTCGTAGAGCTGGACGCCCTTAATGTCCTTGGCGATTTCCTCTTCGACTTCTTCGGCAGAAGGGTAGTACTTAAGCGCGAGCTGGCGAACTTTATCCTCGATAAACGCGGGAGTGTCATTTGCCAGGCGACAGCGGCCAAAGACCACGGTACTCATAACGTAGGGAGCCCAGTCGCCGTCCTGGTGCCATTCGTTGCCGTAAACGGTAAAGCAGACCTTGTCATCGCGCTTAAGTGCGTCGACCTTGTGGCCAGCCTTGGCGCCATGGAAATAAATCTTGTCGTGCTCGGCGTCAAAGAAGTAGTTGACGGGAATGGCGTACGGGTAGCCATCGTCGCCGTTGACGGCAAAGACGCCGCGCTTGCAGGTGGCGAGCAGTTTGCGCGCTTCCTCGTCGGTGATGGCGCGTTTCTTTCGACGTAAGGGCCTAAACATCGTTGGCTTCCTTTCTGGTCGTGCGTGGTTGCTGCAAAAACTATAGCGAAACGGATCCGTTTTTCTTGATGCGGGCGAGTATGTTTTTGAGCTTGTTAAAGTCGATCGGTTTGGACAGATGAGCGTTCATGCCGGCAGCGTGTGCCGTCTGGGCGTCTTCGGCAAAGGCGTTGGCGGTGAGCGCGATGATGGGGATATCGGCCGCATCGACCTTCTTGCTCAGACGAATCGCGCGGGTTGCCTCGTAGCCGTCCATGCCCGGCATCATAATGTCCATCAGGATCGCATCGAAGCTGCCGGCGGGATGCGACAGGTACAGATCGACGACTTCGTTGCCGTTGGCGGCGCGGGTGACCACGACGCCTTCGGATTCCAGCAGTGCCTGGGCAATCTCGGCATTCAATTCGTTGTCTTCGGCGAGCAGCACGTTCATGTTGGCGAGCGAGCAGTCGAGTGCTCTCTCGACCGTATTCGCCCGCGCCTGGGGGTTCTTGTCGATATCGAGCGGAATCTGGACGTTGAACGTACTCCCCACGCCAACCTCACTCGAAATCTCAATCGTACCGCCCATCAGTTCGATAAGCGACTTGACGATTGGCATACCCATGCCGGCTCCTTGGAACTTGCTGCGCGCATCGTCACCTTCTTGGGCAAACGGCTCATAGATATGCTTTAAAAACTCGGGAGCCATGCCAATGCCGGTATCCGAAACGCTAAAGCAAAAGAGCACGCGCCCGTTATCGAGTGGCTTGGTCTTTGAGCTAAAGGTGACGGAGCCGCCGCGTTTGTTGTACTTAATGCTATTGTCTAACAGGTTGATCATGATCTGTCGGATATGGGTGGGACTGCCGATCATGTATGGTCCCGTGGCGTACGGCAGACTATTGTCCTGCATGGTGATGCAGTTATCGGATGCGCGGAGCTTGCACAGCACCAGCGTATCGTCACAGAGCTCTTTGAGGTTAAAAGGCACATGTTCCAGTGTTAGCTTGCGGTCTTCGATTTTGCCCATCTCGAGGATATCGTTGATCAGCGAGAGCAGGTGATTGGCGGCAACGCGCGCCTTGGCACGGCTCTCGCGGGCGACTTGCATGTCGCCTTCCTTCAATTCCTCGATCTCGATAAGGCCCAGGATACCGTTGAGCGGCGTACGGATGTCGTGACTCATGCGCGTGAGGAATGCCGTCTTAGCGGCGTTGGCAGCATCGGCTTTTTTGCGCTCGGTTCGAGCGCGCACGAGCGCCCAGATGAGCAGGACGATGCCGACCGACAACATACCGATGAGGGTAGCTGCAATGGCGGTGCGGTTGCGATAAAGGAATTGAAGCGTGTTGGATTCCTGGGCCGTGTACGACGTGGAGGAGAAATTGCTTGCGGAGAGCGATTCTCCGGCATTGATGATGCCCTTGTTGATGATTCCCAACAGCTCGGGTTTTCCGCGCGAAATCCAGCACGAGAGCTCACAGGTGTCAGGGAGCTCGGTCGTCTCGCAGTCCTCGAGATCGTAACGGTCACCGATGGTTTTTACGCGTGAACTGGGAGCGACGATGCAGTGCGCCGTTCCCTTCCTGAGGGCGTCGAACGCTTCATCGTCGGATTGGTATTCGGTTACGGTCGCTGTGGGGAACAGACTTTCAAGTGCATTTTTGTTGACAAACGATGATTTGGTACAGGCGATGTTCTGAAGGTTTTTGTTCAGGTTGCTGCCGGTGTGGATAGCGGTGAGGGATATGGTTCCCAACGATACCGACTGCACAACGCCTGTTTGCTCGGCAAACCAGTAATCTCGGTATACCGGCAGCGCAACGTCTATGCTTTCCTTTGACAGGGCCTTTGACATCATCTTGTAGCTATCAAAGGCGACGGTTTTGACCGTAATGCCAAATTTATCGTGTAGCGTCGTCGCAAGCGATGCGAGCGAGCCTTCCATTTCGCCGTCTTCGTTCTCGTTGCAGTAGGGGAGTTTGCCCGTAATGTAGCCGAGCGTGATGGTGTTGTCATTTGCTTTGAGCCAGGAACGTTCGGGTCCGTTGAGCGATGATGAGCCGCTGTTTTGGGTCGAGTAGTGAGATTTTACTTCGTCGTTATAGCGTGGGTTGACGCGGGCGATTGCCGTCATGGCAGCATTGATGTCGTCCATCAGGTCGGGGCGGCTTTTGGGAACGGCAAAGTAGTAGTCGTTCGAACCAATGTAGAACATGGGGGAGGCATTGGGCGACGAGATTGTGTCGTTCATGATGACGGCATCGACTTCGTCGTTTGCGAGCGCGTCAAAGAGATCGGATCCTCCGTCATACTCCTTGTATGTGCAGGCGATTCCTTCGCTGGCGAGCCATTGCTGGCCAACGAAGGTTTGCATGACGTCGGGGTTGCAACCGATAGTGAGACCCTGGAGTGCTTGAGGGTCACCCTTTGCAAGGTCGTCACGGTCGGGCCTGGCGTAGATGTAGTAGCGCTCGGTGCCCTCGGGGTTCGAGGAAAAGAGCAGCTTTTGGGCACGTTCCTCGGAGTAGGAGATGTTGGGCATGAGGTCGATCTCGCCTGCCTCGAGCATGTCCATAAGCTCGGTGAAGGTGCCGGAGACGTATTCGTACCGCCAGCCGGACGTGTAGTACGACAGGGTCTGGAGGTACTCGTAACCCCATCCCGAGAGACGCTCGCCGGGGGTGCCGTCCTGGAAGCCCTCGTTGCTGACGAGCCAGCCGACGCGGACCGTCTTGACTTGCTGATCGGTATTGGCGGCATAGGCGGGGGCGGGCATGATGGTGCTCAGTACGACGAGCGCGGCAAGCGCGACGGCCAGGGTGCGATATATAACTGAACGAAGGACAGTGGCAGCTCTCACATGCAATCCTAACGAATCGAGACATTACCGCATAAGGATACCAGCTCAGCCTGCCCAGCCGGCAGCTGCACCGCTAAACGGTCCCGCCCGGCAGTCATCGGGGGCGTTCTTAAACGACTAGTCATTGGGGACGTTCTTGTTTGACTAGTCATTTAAGAACGTTCCCAATGACTAGTTCCCAATGACTAGTTTCGTTTGCGGGGGAGGCGTGGGACAATACCGAGCGAACGAGATTGGGCGTCTGGGAAAGGGGTCGCGATGAACAGGTTGAGGACGCTTGCCGATGTGCTGCGACAGGCTGGCTTTGCGCGCATCACGGGCCTGTTTCTAATCTTTTACCTGCTGTGCTCGACGGCCGTCTGGCTGTCCGAGCCCACGACCCTCACGTTTGGCGATGGCCTGTGGTTTAGCTTTGAGACGGTCTCGACCATCGGCTTTGGTGACATTCCGGCCGAGACACCGGTTGCCCGCGCCATTACCGTCATTCTGAGCGTCATCAGCATCTTCTACATCGCCATGCTCACGGGCGTGGCGGTGAACTACTGCAATACGCTTATCAAGATGCGTCAAAAGGACACCATGGCACGCTTTATGGATGATCTGGAGCATTTGGAAGAGCTCGATCGCGACGAGCTTGCCGATCTTTCACGTCGCGTGCGCGAGTATCGTCGACGCCAGCGCTAAGACGAACGTCGCGCGCCACAACAGGGGGGCAAATATGAACATCACCGTGTACCTGGGTGCCAACACTGGCAATGACCCGGCGTTTCTGCCCGCGGTGCAGGAGCTGGGCAACTGGATTGGCGCCAATGGGCACGCGCTGGTATACGGCGGGTCCAAATCGGGCCTGATGGGTGCGCTCGCCGATAGCGTACTCGAGGCGGGTGGACACGTGACGGGTGTTGAGCCGAGCTTTTTTATCGAGGCCGAGTTTCAACACGACGGTATCGACGACCTTATCGTGACGAGCGATATGGCGGAGCGCAAGGCCAAGATGATTGAGCTCGGCGATGCGTTCATCGCATTTCCGGGCGGTACGGGCACGCTCGAGGAGATTGCCGAGGTCATGTCCGCCGTGTCGTTGGGGCATCTGAGCGCGCCGTGCATTCTGTACAACCTGGATGGGTACTACAACGACCTCAAAGCCCTGCTCGGGCACATGATTGATAAGGGGCTTTCGAGCTCGAGGCGCCAACTCGGCATCTACTTTGCCGACGATTTGCGCGAGATTGCCTCGATTATCAACGGATAAGTCTTGAGCCTGCCCCACTATGACTCCCAATGGTGCCGTTTGCGGCGCAGATGGTTGGCTCGTTCGGACAACGCTCGCTCTACAATAAAACGTATCTATGTCGACTTTGACCGCGGGAGGACCCGATGGATAACCTTGCCAAACCCACGAACCGAGCGCTGTTTTTGGTCAGCGTTGCCGTGACCGGTGCACTCGCGGGTGCCGCAGTCTGGCTATTCTTCTTTGCGATGGAGCACGGCATTGATTATTTGTGGACCGAGGTCCCGCATAAGCTGGGTGTCTCTTCGCCCGAACTCGCCAGCGGCCCGTTTGGCTTTTTGCCGTACCCGTTTTTCGTTTGCCTGTTGGGCGGCTTGGTGATTGGCCTGTACGAAAAGATGGCGGGCATCAAGACCGATGACCTCAACCAGGTGATGGCAAAGGTTAAGCAAGACGGGCGCTACCCGTACGACAACCTGGGCAAGCTTTCGCTCGCGGCATTGCTGCCGCTGCTGTTTGGTGGAAGTATTGGACCGGAGGCCGGTCTGACCGGCGTTATCGCAGGTCTGTGCAGCTGGGTCGGCGATCGTATGCGTCGCTTTGGCGCCGAGTTTAGGGAGCTCACGCTGCTGGGCACTCAGGCTGCCCTGACGGCGCTCTTTACCGCGCCCGTCTTTGGTTTTGTGGCACCGCTCGCTGGTAGCGCCGACGGCCAGGGCGAAGACGCCGACGATGAGTCCGTGTCCGACGAGGTCACCATCAAGCTGCCCAAGGCGCAAAAGACCGTGGTCTACGGCATTGCGATTGCCGGCGGTCTGGGCACCTACCTGCTGCTTGGCCAGCTTGTGGGCGGCGGCATGGGTATGCCGAGGTTTGAGTCCGCCGAGGTGGGCAACCTGGAGCTTACCTGGCTCATTCCTCTGTCGCTGATCGGAACAATCTGCGGCTGGCTGTACTTTGTCTCTGAGCACGCGAGCGAAGTGCTTGCCCACGCAATAGGGGAGCACCCCATCGCTAAGGCCATGCTGGCCGGTCTGGTACTTGCCGCCTGCGGTACGGCTCTGCCCTTCACCATGTTTGCCGGCGAGACGCAGGCCGACGTGCTCATGAAAACCTATCTGACCATTCCCGCCGGCGTGCTTATTGTGACCGGTCTTGTTAAGGCCATGCTGACGCCCGCCCTCATCAACCTTGGTTGGCGTGGCGGCCACTTCTTCCCGGTTATCTTCTCGGGTGTGAGCCTGGGCTATGGCCTTGCCATCCTCACCGGCGCCGATCCGGTCTTTTGCGTCGCTGTCTGCACGGCATCGACGATGGGCGCCGTCATGCGCCAGCCCATCATGGTCGTGGGCCTGCTGCTCATGTGCTTCCCGCTCAAAGGCATCGTCTGTATGATCATCGCTGCCGCCATCGCCGCCGGCATTCCGCTGCCCAAGCCGCTGCGCAAGTAGTACGGTGGCTCACGCTGGGGATATGCCATTTGTCACGGATTTACGGGGAGGGGCGGCGATCGCGTCCTTCGTGGATTGAGACACGCGTGGCTACAGATCGCGTACTCGATAAACCTTGGTGCTGACGGTGCAGCTGATTGCACATAGCGCGAGGGCAAGTACGGCGATGCCTGCACACAGACAGCTAAGAACGGCAGGATCGGGATTCGCCCCGGCAATCGACATGAGCCAGTTGCTGATGGGGTTGGAGGAACTCAGCATTGCCATGGTGCCGCAGCCAGACAGGGCAAACAGGCCAAGGGATAGGCGCAGCGCCTCCATGTGTCCAAATCGGAAGAACAGCGGCTGTGTCAAGAATACCATCATGAGGGAGATGAGCATCGATGCCGCCGAGGCGGTTGCGATTTCAAAGATCGTCTGGCATGTCGAAGGGATGCCCATGGGGTCGAAGAGCGGAAGGGCGAGGATGTTCAGAAGCGTAGCCGCGCATGCCATGACGACCGAGAAGACAACGATGCACAGGTAGCGTGCGCAAATAATGTCTTTGCGCGAGAAGGGCAACGTTGCTCGATAACGCTCCCAGCCGTTTTGGTTATCGTAGCCAGCTAGCGAGTTCATGATTATGATGGGCGACATGGCACTGACGGCGCAGGCGCCGGCGCTCATGCCGGAATCGCCATCTGACGCGTTGGCAAGGGTCAGCACGACAAAGATGAACAGGCCGACGCCCGCGATGCTCGGGATGAGCGTGCGAACGATGGCGAGCTCGGACATAAAGGCGCGTTTCATTTTGAAGCCCCTTTCAGCATGAGGCGCAGATAGTCATCAATGGTTGCCCGGTCGCAGGGAATCTCGGGAAAGGCCTCGAGCGTTTCGCGACGGTTGGGCACGAGCACGTCCACGCTGTAGGCGTGGCGGGTGGCATGGGCACCTTCGACGCAAGTCATAAGCTCGGCAGCCTGTGCTTGGGTACAGTGGGCGATGCCGGCGCGGTCGGTAATGTCCTCGCGCGGCAGGTCAAAAATAATCGCGCCATTATCGATGCAGATGACGCGATCAGCGGTGCGATCGAGGTCGGACGTAATGTGGCTCGAGAGCAGCACGCTGTGCTGGCCGTCGGCGACAAAGGCAAGCAGCTCATCAAGCAGTTCCTCGCGTGCCATGGGATCGAGGCCCGCGGTGGCTTCGTCCAAAACGAGCAGCTTGGCATTGTGGCTGAGTGCACAGGCAAGCTGCAGTTTCATGCCCATGCCGCGGGAGAGGTCCTTGACCTTTGTCTTGGGATCGAGGCCAAATCGGTTGATGAATCCGGCGAACGTTTCGCGGTCCCACGTGGGGTACGCCGGGCCTACGAGCGACTCGATCTGGCCCACTTTGAGCGTGGAGGGGAAGGGGCATGTGTCCAGGACAAGACCGACGCGGGAGCGTAGATGGCGTTGCAACTCATCGGGCGCGTCGGCGCCACAGCGTTGCCCAAACAGGTTCACTTCGCCGGCATCGAGCTTTATAAGCCCGAGTGCGGCTCGAATCGTCGTGGTTTTGCCGGCACCGTTGGCACCAACAAAGCCGACGATCTGGCCGGGCTCCACGGCAAGCGTGACGTCGCGCAGCGAAAAGCGGTCGCTTACAGTGCGTGAGATGCCTTTGAGTTCTAGCAAGTTTTGCATGGTATAGCCTTTCTTGCAGATGGCTACTGCATGGTTTCGGGGGCCACCAGGTCGAGCATCTCGTGCAGTTTGTCGCGCGTGACGCCCAGGGTTTCGGCTTGGCTTGCCGCTTTCGCAAGCAACTCTTCGATATGGCAGAGCTGGTTTTCGCGCAAGAGCTCTTGGTTGCCCTCGGCGACAAAGCAGCCCTTGCCCTGCACGGTGCAGATAAACCCGAGCTGCTCCAGGTCGGCGTAGGCGCGCTTGGTGGTGATGACGCTCACGCCAAGATCGCTCGCGAGTGCACGGATGCTGGGGAGTTTAGCTCCCGCAGCGAGCGTGCCCGATAGGATCTGAGCTTTGACCTGCGAGGATATCTGTTCGTAGATGGGCTTATCGCTCGAATTGGATAGGATGATGTCCACAGCGGCTCCTTAGCTGATGGGCTACACGTGTATATAACCGGTAAGTACAGTATATATACACTATGCACAGTTCTGCAAGAGGCAAATGCGGATTGGGCCGGTTACCCAGGCCACAGCTGATGTATTTGTCCTGATAGGCGCCCTAGAGCGAGATTTCGCGGCTACAATAGTGCGGTTACAACGACGTAATGCACTCAATGCAAGAAAGGATCCGCATGGCAAGCCTGTCGGATGAAATCTCGTCGCGCCGCACATTCGCGATCATCAGCCACCCGGACGCCGGTAAGACCACGCTTACCGAGAAGCTGCTGCTCTATACCGGCAGCATCCAGACCGCCGGCTCGGTCAAGGGCAAGAGCTCGGCCAAGCATGCCGTCTCGGACTGGATGGACATCGAGAAGGAGCGCGGTATCTCCGTTACCTCCTCGGTTCTGCAGTTCACCTACAACGGCGCCTGCGTCAACATCCTCGATACCCCCGGCCACCAGGACTTCTCGGAGGATACCTACCGTACCCTTATGGCCGCCGACGCCGCGGTCATGGTCATCGACGGCGCTAAGGGCGTCGAGGCCCAGACCAAGAAGCTCTTTAAGGTCTGCACGCTGCGTCACATTCCCATCTTTACCTTTGTGAACAAGCTCGACCACGAGGCTCGCGATCCGTTTGAGCTCATGGAAGAGATCGAGAACGTCCTGGGTATCAATACATATCCTATGAACTGGCCGATCGGCAGCGGCCGCAACTTCCGCGGCGTGTTCGACCGTCAGACCCGTCGCGTTATCGCCTTCGAGGGCGACGGTCACGCCAACGCCACCAAGAAGGTCGCCGAGGTCGAGGCTGAGCTGGGCGACCCCTCCATGGACGAGCTTATTGGCGAGGAAAACCATAAGAACCTGATGGACGACATCGAGCTGCTCGATGGCGCCGGCGACGAGCTCGACTTGGATGCCGTGGCCTGCGGCAAGCTGAGCCCGGCGTTCTTTGGCTCGGCGCTCACCAACTTTGGCGTGGAGCCCTTCCTCAAGGAGTTCCTGCGTCTGGCCCCGACGCCGCGCGCCTATACCGATACACTCACCAGCGAGCCGGTCGATCCCTGCCGCGACGACTTTAGCGGCTTTGTGTTTAAGATCCAGGCCAACATGGACAAGAACCACCGCGACCGCATCGCCTTTGTGCGCATTTGCTCGGGCAAGTTCGAGCGCGGCATGGATGCCTTCCACGTGCAGGGCAACCGCAAACTCAAGCTTGCTACGGGCACGTCGATGATGGCCGATGACCGCGCCATCGTGGACGAGGCGTACGCGGGCGATATCGTGGGCCTGTTCGATCCGGGTATCTTTAGCATCGGCGACACCGTGTGCTCCGGCAAGCGCCACGTGCAGTATCCGCAGATCCCGACGTTTGCCCCCGAGATGTTCGCTCGCATTACGCAGGTCGACACGCTCAAGCGCAAGCAGTTCGTCAAGGGTATGGAGGAGCTTGCCCAGGAGGGTGCCATCCAGATCTTCCGCGAGCTGGGTGCCGGCATGGAGAGCGTCATCGTGGGCGTGGTCGGCGTCCTGCAGTTTGAGGTACTCGAGCGCCGCCTCAAGGCCGAGTACCGTGTTGAGGTTCGTCGCCAGCCGCTGCCCTATACGGACATCCGCTGGATCCAGAACGACCCCGACACCATCGATATCCCGGGCCTTTCGCTCACGCGCGACACGCTGCGTGTCGAGGACATGCGCGGCGGCAAGCTGCTGCTGTTCACGAGCCCGTGGAACGTGGATTGGGCAACCGACCACAACCCCGACCTTATCCTGTCGGAGTTTGGCAACGTAGCCTTTTAACGCATCGGCGCGGTGGCCCTGCGAGGCTGCCGTGCCGCTTGCTTGCCTGATGCCGTGTGAGCGGCTATCATACCCACCGTCGTCTCAAGACCGGGGCGTCCGAGCAGTTCGGGTCCGATATCCTGCTCGTTAAACCTAAAACCAAAGGAGTACATAATGATCAAGAAGGTCATGGAGGACTACAAGGTCCTGTTGCGGAGCATTCCCGCGGCAACGGTTTCGCTGTTTTTCGTGAGCGTCATCATGATGAACCTGCTGGCCAACAAAGAACTTATCAGCCTGCCGTATCTGGCGCTCGACTGTGGCTTTGTGGTGAGCTGGGTTTCGTTTTTGTGCCAGGACATGATCTGCAAGCGCTTTGGCGCCAAGGCATCCATCAAAATCTCTATCCTCGCGCTGCTGGTTAACCTGGCCGTGAGCCTGTGCTTTTGGGCATGCTCGCTCACGCCCGGCATGTGGGGTGCTTACTACGACACGGGCATGATCGAGGTCAACACTGCCCTTAACGCCACTATCGGCGGCACCTGGTACGTGGTGCTGGGCTCTTCGCTGGCAATGCTCGTTTCTGCCGTGGTTAACTCCACGCTCAACCAGTCGCTCGGCCGCATGCTCAAAAAGAATAACTTTGCGAGCTTCGCCTTCCGTTCCTATGTGTCCACGGGCGTTGGCCAGTTTATCGACAACCTGGTCTTTGCCATTGTGGTAAGCCACACGTTCTTTGGTTGGACCTGGGTACAGGTCCTTATGTGCTCGCTGACCGGCGCTGTTGCCGAGCTACTGTGCGAGGTCTTCCTGAGCCCCGTGGGTTACAAGGTCGTGCGCGGCTGGGAGCGCGAGAATGTGGGTTCCGAGTACCTCGAGCGCCACGCAACCGCCTAAGGAGCAAGTATGCGGGTTTTGATCACGGGCGCTTCGGGTGGTATCGGAGCCGCGTGCGTGCAGCGCTTTTTGGACGAGGGCCACGAGGTCGTGGGCTTTGATCTGCTGCCGGCGGCGATCGAACACGAGCGCTACTGCCATCTGATCGTTGATGTCCGCGAGCCGGACTCGTTTCCAAGCGACCTTGAACCCCAGGTAATCGTGAATGTTGCCGGTACGCAGGATTCGGCCGACGACATCGCCGCCAACCTGTGTGGCACCATCAACGTGACCGAGCGCTACGCCTTTGTGGGGGAGGGGCTTGCCGCCAAGCCGGCGCCGGCTATTAAATCCGTGGTCAATGTGGGGTCGGCGAGCGGGCATACGGGATCGGAGTTTCCCGCCTATGCTGCCAGCAAGGGCGGCATTATCGCCTACACCAAGAACCTTGCAAACCGGCTGGCACCGCAGGCCATCGCCAACAGTGTGGACCCGGGCGGCGTTATCACGCCGCTCAACCGTTGCGTGATGGAAGACGAACACCTGTGGAACCAGATTATGGAGCTCACACCGCTTAAGCGCTGGGCCACCGCTCAAGAGATCGCCGAGTGGATCTACTTTGTGGGCGTGACCAACCGGTTTATGACCGGGCAGAGCCTGCTGATCGATGGCGGCGAGGCCGGCCGCACGCAATTTATTTGGCCCGAGTAGGAAACGCGCCCGATGGAAAGCCGTCGGGCGCGTTTTTGATGTATCGATTTTTAGCCGAGGCAAGTCCAGTTGACGGGGGTCGAGCCGTGCTGTTCGAGTAGCCGATTGGCTGCCGAGAAGGGGCGCGACCCCATAAAGGCGGGGAGTTCTGCCGTGGCACGGTTGGCCGAAAGCGGCGAGGGATGCGTAGAGGCTAGGCAGAACTTGTCGGTTGCCTTGCCCGCGCCGGTCGTGGCGAGCTTGCCTTCGACCATCTGTTGGGCAAAGCGGCCCCATGCCAAAAAGACTACCGGTTGGGGCAGCTGACAGCAGCGTTCGATAACGTAGTCGGTGAGCGTACTCCAGCCCAGTTTGGCGTGCGAGTTCGCGGCATGCTCGCGCACGGTGAGCGTGGTGTTGAGGAGCAGGACGCCCTGCTGTGCCCATGGGGTTAGGTCTCCCGTGGCGGGAATAGGGCAATCCAGATCGGCTTTGAGTTCCTTATAGATGTTGCGCAGGCTCGGCGGCAACTTGGTTTGCGTCGCGGGGACCGAGAACGACAGTCCCATTGCCTGGTTGGGTCCGTGATAGGGGTCCTGACCCAAAATGACAACCTTGACCTGGTCGGCCGGCGTATAGACGAGGGCATTGAGGATGTCGTCTTGTGCCGGGTAGATAGTCTGCTCGGCACGCAAAAGGGCGATGCGCTCGAGCAGCTGGTTCGTAGTGTCACGTACCGGCTGCGGCGCATCGCCCAACCAAGTTGCTATGTTGCGATCGCGAGTTGCGGTGTCCATGGGGCTCCTTTATGGCAGATGCTCTGTTGGCATCTATTGTAAAGGCGCACCGGTTGCCTTTATGCCGCGGCTGTATGAAGAGTGGGGTCTACGAGACGTGCTCGGGCGCTCCTGCCATGCGAGCCTGTCCATGTGCGCGGAGGCGCGGAAGCTCGACGGTTGCCACCATGACGCCGGTGAGGATAAGGGCGGCGCCAAAGAAGGCGATGGGGCTCAGGACCTCGCCAACCAGGAAGAACGAGAAGACGGCGGAGCAGACCGGCTCGAGCGAGAAGGCAAAGCCGGTGGTCTCGGCGGGCACGTGAGGCTGCACGAGCGTCTGCGTGATAAAGCCGTAGGCAGAGCAGATGAGCGCGAGGGCAACAACGACCACGATCTCGCCGGGCGTGCTGGGGAGCGTGAAGCCACCAAAGACAAATGCGGCGATGCCCGAGAACAGGCCGCCGAAGCCCAGCTGGCAAACACCCAGGGACAGCGGGTCGACTTCTTCGACAAAACGCTTGGCAACAATGATATGGCCGGCATAGACAAAGGCGGAGAACAGCATAATGATCGCGCCGGGGTTGAGGCTGGTAAAGTCGGCGCCCGAGAGCAGCAACATGCCGCAGGTGACGATGGCGGTGCCGACGAGTACCTTGCGCTCCGGGGCACGACGCAGCAGGGCGGCATTGGCAAACGGCACGATCACGACCGTCAGGCTCTGCAAAAAGCCGGCGGTGGAGGCAGAGGTGAGGCTGGAGCCCAGGCACATGCAGGTGAGCTCGGTTGCCATGATGGCGCCGATAATGGCGGCGCGGACCATGAGGTCGCGGTTGATGCGGAACGCGTGCTTGTGGAAGAGCAGCAGACAGGCCGCGAAGGCGATGAGGCAACGCAGCGCGACGATGCTCGTGGCGTTCATGCTGTCCATGCCGATCTTCATGAGGGGGTACGAAAAGCCCCATGCGACGGGAACGGAAAATGAGAGCGCGATTGCTTTTTTGCGATCCATGGGACTCCTTTTGTTACAGAACGGTTTCGCAAAAAGGATTCTGCTCCCAGATATGGATGTAGTAAAGCGAATGTATCTTCAGTATGATTAAGTAAAACTAAAGCAGGCGCGAAAAGCGCTGGCAAAACGTTTTACGGCTGCGTCGATGTGGAGGCACAATGGCATCGCGGTATCAGATTGTTTGCATGGTGGTCGATCGCGGCAGCCTGAAGGCCGCGGCCGACGAGCTGGGGTATACACAAAGTGCGGTGAGCCAGGCCGTTAAGGCGCTCGAGCGTGAATTGGGCACCACGCTCATCGAGCGTGGCAAGCAGGGTGTCTCGCTTACGCGCGATGGTAAACAATATCTGCCGTATCTGCGCCAAATCGTAACGGCCGAGGCCGAGCTTGAGGGCAAGCGTCAGGAGCTGCTGGGGCTGTCCTCGACTGATATTCGCATTGCGACGTTTACCAACGTGAGCCGTACCGTGTTGCCGCGCGTAATCCGCGACTTTGGAGCCCTGCACCCGGGCGTGCACTTTACCCTCAAGCAGGGCGATTACACGCGCAACGCCCAGTGGGTGCACGATGGCGTGGTCGATTTTTGCTTTACGGCACGCGGGTTTACCGCGGGGCTCGAGAAGCGCGTGGTCTATCACGACGAGTTGGTGGCACTGCTGCCGGCCGCGCATCCGCTGGCGGCAAAGGAGAAGGTGACGCTCGCCGACCTGGCGTCCGAGCCGTTTGTGTTGCTGGATGAGGGCGAACAGAGCCTGGTGCTCGATGCATTTGCGGCGCATGGGCTGTCGCCGCACGTGACGAGTGAGGTGACCGACGACTACACAATCATGGCGATGGTCGAGGAGGGCCTAGGCGTGAGTATGCTTTATCGCCGTACCGTTGAGGGCGTGCAAGCCGATATCCGTGTGCGGCCTATCGTGCATGCCCCCTCGCGCGACGTGGTGGCCGCCTGGCGCAGCTGGGACACCATGCCCATCGCCACGAGGCGCTTTATCGACTATATGAGCTCGCATATTGTCAATTAATGACTGGCGTGGCGTTGAGTGCGGTGTTTAGCGGGCTGTCGCTTTGGCTTGGGCGGCGCGATAGGTGCGTGCCGGGTGGCAGAGTAATACCGCCACGACCATAAAGAACGCCGTGGTGCCCAGGCTGATGGGGTAGACCATCATGATGTTCGCAAAGGTGCGGAAGTGCGGGAACACGCAGAACACCCAATAGAAGCGGATGCCGCAGACACAGATCATGGTGATGAGGGCGGGCATGAGCGAGATACCAAAGCCGCGCAGGTAGCCGGACATGTTTTCGTAGAACATGCTAAAGGCGTACGCCGGGAAAATTGAGCACACGCGGATATAGCCGATCGAGACGATGTTGGGATCGCTGTTGAACAGCGATAGGATTTCGCGCCCGAGGCCGACAATAACGATAATCGTGGTGAGGGCAACGATACCGCCTTCGACCAGGCAGACCTTGAGCGTCTTGGTGCAGCGGTCGATCTGGCGGGCACCGTGGTTTTGTCCCACAAAGGTGGTGCAGGCCTGGCTAAAGCTGTTGAGCAGGTTGTAGCACACGTACTCTAGGCTCATGGCGGCGCTCGATGCCGCCATGACCTCTGTGCCCAGGCTGTTGATGGCGGACTGGATGATGATGTTGGCTACGGCAAAGACGGCGCTTTGGATGCCGGCGGGCAGGCCGATCTTGACGATGCGCTTGAGGGTGACGGGGTCGATAGCCAGGTCGCGTGGGGTGACGCGGACGACGGAGTCGGTCTTGAGCAGGCGGATAAAGAGTGTGGCGGCGCTGACGGTGTAGGCGATGGCGGTGGCGATGGCGACGCCCGCGACACCCCAGTGGAGTACGGGGACAAAGATGAGGTCCAGGCCAATGTTGAGGACGGTGGACACGGCAAGCGCCTGCAGCGGCATGCGGGTGATGCCGACGGAGCGGAAGATCGCGGCCTCAAAGTTGTAGAGCAAGATCGAGGGCATGCTGAGCAAAAAGACGCGCAGGTAGAGCGAAGCGAGCGGCATGGTTTCGGCGGGAACGTTGAGGGCGGCGAGCATGGGCTCGGCAAAGATCTCGCCCAGCGCGATGACGGCAAAGCCCACGAGCGCCATTAAAATCGAGGTATGGACGGCGCGTTTGACCATGTTTTGATCGTTGCGGCCGATAGCGTTGGCGATGACCACGTTGGAGCCAAGCGACATGCCAATAAACAGGTTGAGCATAAGGCTGGTAAGCGGAACATTGGAGCCGACCGCCGCCATGGCGAGGGTTCCCTGGTCGCCCGAGAAGTTGCCGATGATGACCGTGGCGATGAGGTTCGACAACTGCTCCAAGATGCTCGTGGCGGCCACGGGGAAGGCGAACAGGGGAATATTTCGCCACAGCGAGCCGGTGGTCATGTCAATGTGCTTAGATACGGTATCAGCCATACGCTCTCAATCTCTAATATGCTCCTTCGTGCTTATTTGCGCAGATGATGATACTCCTAATGCAACCAGTCGGCACTTAGGGACGTTCCTTTTCTGTCGGCAGCTGGGGACACTCCTTATCTCTTCTAACTAGTCATTCAAGAACGTCCATTACAGTCGAAATTGTCAGCCCGGGACCGTCTCGGGCTACGATTGAGGCGCGCCCAGAACGGGCCGCCGACCGGGCGCCCGCGCACGGCCGAACGTCCCTGCCCCCGAGAGGGCCCGTTGGGTGCTGCCGGCGCGGGGCGCGCCGCCCCCGACGGCTGATAGGAAAGTGCCGGGCAGGCGCCGCGGCTGGTAATGTGAGTGCCGAGGGGGAGGCCATCCGGTCGAACGACTACCGGAAGGATACCACCGTGAAAGCGCCATCCACCAGACCCGCGGCCGTGCTCGGCCTGGACGTCGGCAAGTCGTCGCACTGGGCCTGCCTGATCGACCGCGACGGGGAGGTGCTGGCCAGCGCCCCCGTCCGCAACAGGGAGGCCGAGCTCGACGCGCTGTTCGCCTCCGCGCCCGCCGGCACGCTCGTCGTCGTCGACCAGTTCCGCAACATAGGGTCCCTCGCCGTGAGGCGGGCCCGCGCCGCGGGGCTCGGGGTCGCCTACCTGCCCTGGCTCGCCGCCAGCCGCGCCGCGGGCCTGTTCGCCGGCGAGGCCAAGACCGACGAGCGCGACGCCGCGGTGATCGCGCGGACCGCCCTGGGCGTGCCGGACTCCCTGTCGGGGGTCCCGGGCCGCGGCGAGGCCCTCGAGGCCGCCCGCGCCCTCTCGTCGCAGCGCGACCACGTCGTCGCCTGCGCGACCAGGGACAAGAACCGCCTGCGCGCGGTGCTGCTCGAGTCCTGCCCGGCCCTCGATGTTAGCGTCAATCTATTTTTCACCAGTTTCGCCAAACAGGCGCGCCGTTCGCGCAAAGGCGGTTTCACCGGTTGCGCTAACGTATTTTCACCGATTCCGGTCACGGCTTGACGGGCCCGTCCCTCGGCAGGTCCTTCAGCCTGTAGGACCTGCCGGTTATCTTGACCAGGTGGCAGTGGTGGCACACCCTGTCCGCGATCGCGCTCGCCGCCACGTCGTCCCCGAACACCCTGCCCCAGCCGCTGATCCCCACGTTGGTGGTGATGATCGTCGAGCGCTGCTCGTAGCGCGTCGATATCAGCTGGAACAGCAGGTCCGCGCCCGCGCTGCCGACGTCGAGGTAGCCGAGCTCGTCGATGATCAGCAGCCTCGAGTGGGCGTAGTACTTGAGCCTCTTCTTGAGGATGCCGCGCGACGAGGCGTCCTCCAGGTCCTCGACGAGCCGGGCGCAGTCCACGAACCTGACCTCGCGCCCCGCCCTGACCGCCTCGATGCCCAGCGCGACGGCGAGGTGCGTCTTGCCCACGCCGGGGCTCCCCACGAACAGGACGTTCTCGGCCCGCTCCACGAACCTGAGGGTCGCGAGCTCCTCGATCTCGGCGCGCGGGACCGACGGCTGGAAGTCCCAGTCGAAGTCCGCCAGCCCCTTGACGTAGGGGAACCCCGACGATCGTATGCGCTGGTTGGTGATCCTGACCTCCCGGGCGGCGACCTCGACGCGCGTCATCTCCTCGAGGGCGGAGGCGAAGCCCCGCTCGCCCGCGGCGACCATCCTCACGTAGTCGGGCAGGGACGCCGCCATCTCGTGCAGCCCGAGCGCGGAGAGGTTCGCCTGCGCCCTGATCGAGGGGCTGCCCTCCGCGACGGCGCCCATCACGCCCCTCCGAGCGAGTCGAGCAGCGCGAGGTTGGCGCGCGCGGCCTCGGCGATGTCCGCGTCGGCCAGGCCCCGCTTCCCCTCGAGGGCCTGCTCGTAGTGGTCGGGGTCGTAGTTGATGGGCCTCGACGGTCCGGACGCGGCGTCGTGGACGGCGACCTCCTCGCCGGCCATCCTCACCACGACCTGGCCGCCGGGCATCGCTATGACGCTCACGCGCCGGCCGATGCAGCGCCTGGGCACGGACCACTCCCTGCCGGCGGCCCTGACGAGCATGGTCGGCGGGACGGTCTGGACGCTCACGTCGCCCACCATCGACTCGAGGAGCCGGAGGTTCCCGATGGGCCGCAGGCTCTCCTTCTCCCGCATGAACAGCGCGTCGGGCGGCAGGCCGGTGGTGCGGTTCGGCTCCGAGTTGGCCTGGGCCTCGACCCGGGCCACCGCCTCGGCGAGGCCGCTCCACCCGGTGAACTCGCCGCCGTAGGCGAGCAGGCGGTTCAGGAAGCGGTTGGCCGACTCGTCCTTGCCCTTGGTCTGCGGCGAGCGCGGCGCGCAGAGCCTGAGCTCGAAGCCGGCCTCCCGCGCGAATCGCCACGCCCTCTCCTGCCTGGTCCTCCTGCGGCCCGAGACGGTCACCAGGCACGACATGTTGTCCGTGATGCACTCCTCCGGGACGCCGCCGAGGCGGGTGAAGGTGGCGAGCAGGCAGGACAGCAGGTCGTCGAGCGTGCGGCTCCTGACCGGTATGAAGCGGTGCTTCCGGGAGTAGCCGAGCGTCGCGGTGAACACGCTGAACTCGAAGAGCTCGCCCTCCGAGTCGACGAGCCTCATGCCCTCCTTCCAGTCGAACTGCAGCTGCCTTCCCGGGGGCGTCTCGAACCGCGGGTGCGGCTCGCGGCCGCCCGCGCCCCCGAAGGGCACGTCGCGCGCCCGGCACCACGCGGTGAAGGCGCCGTACCCGGGCAGCCCCTCCCCGCGGCCCTCGCGCAGGAACGCGTAGACGGCCATCTTGGTCATCCCGGGCAGCTGGGCCTTCGCGCGGATCTCCTCCTCGAGCGGGTCGAAGGCGCTGCCCCTCGCGGACCTCCCGTCGGCGGCGGACTCGCCCTCCCGCCAGTACTTGGCGACCGTGTGCCGGTCCATGCCGTGCCTCCTCGCGATCTCGCTGAAGTTCGGCTTCGCGCCGGACCCCCTGTAGACGTTCAGCTCTCCCATTACGTTTCGCTCCATATCCCGCTCCTCCCGGGTCGGATACCCGATCGGAGCATAGTTCCGTTAGCGCAGTTGGTGAAAGTACGTTAGCGGGGTCGGCGAAAGCGCGTTAGCGCATTCGGCGAGATGCGTTTGCGAAAGTGGTTAATTTTAGATTAGCGCTAACACTCGAGGCCGCGGTCGACCTGTCGGACCGGCGGTGGCTGGAGCTGCTCGCCGGGTTCGGCGGGGCGTGGGGGATCGCCCGCTCCGGGGCCGAGGGCCCGCGGGCCGAGGTCGCCGGGGAGGCCGCGGCCGCCTCCACCGCGCCCCCGCCGGCGCTCGTCGAGGCCGAGAACAGGCAGGTCAGGTTCCTGGCCGCCCGGATATCGGAGGCCCTCGACGAGGCCGGGGCCCTCGAGGCCGAGACGGCGGCGCTGCTCGAGGGCGACGAGACCTACGCGTGCCTGCTCACCGTGCCCGGCATCGGCCCGAGGACCGCGGCGCAGCTCGCGGTGTCGGTCGACATCGGGAGGTTCCCGGACCACGACCACCTGGCCTCGTACTGCGGCATAGCCCCGAGGGTGAGGAGCTCCGGCACGTCGGTGAGGTCGGTCAGGGCGTCCAGGCGCGGCGACGCGAGGCTCAAGTCCCTGCTGATCTTCTCGTGCAACAGCCTGGTGAGGTCCTCGGGGCGCTACGGCGAGTACTACCGGGCCTGCAGGGCGCGGGGCATGGGGCACGGGCGGGCGCTCAAGGCCGTCGCGAGGAAGCGTCTCAGGGCGATATACGCCGTGATGCGCGACCGGGTGCCCTACCGGGGGTAGCCCCGACGGTTGACAAAACTATAGGAACACCCAATGACTAGGTGGGGAAGGCGTGCGACAATAGTGGGCGTTGTGTAGTCCGCGCTAAGGAGTTGCCATGTTGTTGTGTCCCGTTTGCCATGAACCGTTGGTGGACGATGAGCGCGGTGCTGCATGCGCGGGCGGACACCGGTTTGACCGTGCGCGCGAGGGCTATCTATATCTGCTGTGCTCGTCCAAGAGCGGCGACTCCATGGGCGATCCCAAGTCACAGGCACGCAGCCGTCGCGACTTTCTGAACCGCGGATACTACGCGCCGTTGCGCGATGCGATGGTCGAGCTGGTGCGCGAGCGGGCGTCTGAGCGTGCCACGTCTACGAACTGCCCCATGACGCTGCTCGATATTTGCTGCGGCGAGGGCTATTACACGAGTGCCATGGGTGCGGTGCCGGGCGTGGATGCTTACGGCTTTGACCTGGGCAAAGAGATGGTGCGCCTGGCCGCCAAGCGCGGCGATGCGACCTATTTCGTGGCCAATATGAAGGACATCCCCGTGGCCGATGGCGCCTTCGATATGGTGACCGAGCTCTTTGCTCCCTTTAACGAGCGCGAGTTTGCCCGCGTGCTGGCGCCAGAGGGCTCGCTCTACACCGTGGTGCCGGGCGCCCGTCATCTCTTTGGGCTTAAGGAAGTGCTCTACGACACGCCGTACCTTAACGATGAGAAGCTGCCGAAGACCACCGAGCTCAAGTTGGTCAGAACGCAGCGGGTGTCTGCGAATATTACGCTTCAGACCCAGGCCGATATCGAGGCGGTGTTCCAGATGACGCCGTACTACTACCGCACGCGCCCTGCCGACAAAGAGCGCCTGGCAAACTTGGACACGCTCCAAACCGATATCGACTTCATCATCGCCGAGTACCGCCACAGCTAACAATCTGCCAAAAAGGGACAGGTTTATTTTGGCAGGTTTTATCTGGGCAAACGTAAAGGGCCGACCGCGGAGATGCGCGATCGGCCCTTTTTAGTTGCTTGGCCGCAACAGAGGTTATGAGAAGCGGGCGCTTACAGACGGTCCTTGTTCTCGGCCTTAACGGCGTGTGCCTGCTGAACAAAGAACAGGTCGTAGACCACGATGACAAAGGCGATGATATTGACGGAGCTGCCGCCGAGTGCGGGAAGCGTGAGCACGGCCTGGACGAGCGTGGCTGCCGCGGCAACAATACCGAGCTTAAACGCGCCGTCTACCTGCGAAGGCTTGTTGGCGCCCTTGATACCGGCGACGCCTGCGGCAAGGTCGACGAGGCCCTTAACAATCACCACAACAGCGGCGAGCGTGGCGTTCGATCCGTAAGCGGATCCAAAATTGCCGGTAACAATGCCGGCAATTCCGATGACGAGGCTGGCGATGCCCAGAACAAAATTAATCAGGGCAAGGATTTTGAGTGTCTTGCGAGCAGCGCTCATAGCTGGTCCTTTCGATGCGGGCGCGGAGAATCTGTCGCGCCCAGGTTACGGCACATATCGTGAAGCACATTGTAGTTCAACGCGGCGATGCATGCGCCTGAAAGCGCCTTGAGCCCGCGCAGCCCAACCCAACCTTTCAAAAAGGAAAGCTGGGCGTAAGTCAAATCGATGGCAGCGTATGCGCGGCGCTGCGATGATGGGTCCATGGTAAGAGCTGGTCTCAAGGAGGAGCCATGATGTACGGAGCAGGGCAAGTGCATGAGCCGCGGTCGTTGGGAAGGCGCATGGGTGATTCTGTGATCGCTGCCGTGTGCACGGGATTGATGGCGGTGCTTTGCATTGGGATGCTGTGGGCCATGTCGCATGTGGGACAATAGCGGACGGTTGGGTGCCGACATAAACGGCGCTCGCGTATTCGTTTTGCTTGTTAAGGAGTACCCATGGGCGTCGTCGATCCCTTTTCTGTTGCTCGGTCCGCGGGGCTTGAGCTAATCGGGAAGTCCGAGGGCCTCACGCTCACCGACGGCACGATGGAACTGCGTGCCGATTTTGGCCGCATGCTTCCACGGCTCAAGCAGGGCCGTCTGCAGCAAGAACTGCTGGTAAAGGCTGCGCGCGCAAAAGGCATCGAGAGCCCATGGGCGATTGACGCCACGGCAGGCTTTGGCGAGGATTCGCTGCTGCTGGCGGCCGCGGGCTTTACCGTCGATCTGTATGAGCAGGATTGCGTGATCGCGGCGCTCCTCAAGGATGCTTTGGATCGCGCGGCAGATGATCCGGCGCTTGCGACAGCCGTGGCGCGCATGCGCTTACATGCGGGCGAGGACAGCATTGCCGGCCTTTACCATACAGCTGAGCTGATCGGGCGGGGCGAGCTCACCGCTCCCGACGTGGTGTATCTGGACCCCATGTTTCCCGGACGCACCAAGAGCGCGGCGGTTAAAAAGAAATTCCAACTCTTGCACCATCTGGAGCAGCCGTGCGCCGATGAGGAGGCGCTGGTCGAAGCTGCGCTTGCGGTGCACCCGCGCAAGGTCGTTATTAAGCGGCCGGTGAAGGGGCCGCTGCTTGCCGGCGTTAAGCCGAGCTATCAACTTGCGGGCAAGGCCGTTCGTTACGATGTTTTGGTGCCGCCGCGCCCGTAGCTTGCGCGCGATGGTTGGCGCTCCGTCAGTGCCGTGCCGATGAGGCGCCTATTTCCATGGGTGCGACGTCAGATGCCATCCGCCGCAGTATTCGCATTTGTAGCAGGCCAAACCGCGCCGTCCACGGTTTTCGCAGTCGGCCATAACTGCCTCGGCCTCGGCGCGCGTGTCGTAACGGTTTTTGCGCTCGCACGACTTGTAGCGCCAGGCTTCATCGCGCTCGGCGTCCAGGGCGTCGCGGCGATCATTCTCGCGCGCAAACAGGTCGCTCATATCGCCGCCGGTGGCAGCGCCCAAAAACTCGCTTTTGGCCTTTGACCAGGCGGCTCGCTTTTTGCTTCCCATCTGCTTCGCACCCTTCTCCAAACGTTGGTATCATTGCCCAATCAAAGTAATACCAATAAACGTGAGGTCGCCGCGTGATGATCAGAAAAACACTCGATACCGACATTCCCACTGTCATGGCTATCTATGATGTAGCACGCGCCTTTATGCGCGCGCACGGTAATGCTACGCAGTGGCCGGTGGGTACGCCTTCGGTCGAGCAGCTGGCTGCCGATATCGCTGCCGGAGGCAGTTATGTGTTCGAAGTCAACGGCCGCGTGGTGGCGACGTTTGCCTTTTTGCCGGGCCCGGACGAGTGCTATGACGTAATTGAGGATGGTCAATGGCGCAGCGACACTCCGTACGCCGTGCTGCACCGTGTGGCGTCCGATGGCACCGTGCACGGTATCGCGGCTGCGATGTTTGCCTTTGCTAAAGAGCGTGCCGATCACCTGCGTATCGACACGCATCAGGACAACCTGCCCATGCAGGGTGCGAGCATCAAGGCGGGGTTTGAGCGCGCCGGCGTCGTGTATGTGTCCGATGGCACTCCGCGCGTTGCCTTCGATTGGCTGCGTGAGGCATAAGAGCGGAGACGCGTATCAACAATTCGCGCGAACGAAAATGGCCCCGAGCGGGGCCATTTTTGGTTGCTGCACTGTTTTGCAAGCCGGCTTTCGCAAGGCGCGAACCTACGAAAATCGCCGCGCGGCAACGCGGGACGATGAGCTCGGTCGGGGGATAGGGCCCGCTTCGCCCGCCGGCTCGTAAATTGTATCATCCAGTGTGGAACGAGGACGCCCGTTGCCGCGTGCGATGGGCTTGTAATAAAAGGAGAGCCATGTCGAAGCAGGCAGTCGTTGGAATCTTGGCGCATGTCGATGCCGGCAAGACCACGTTGGCCGAGGCCATGCTGTTCAACGCGGGTCGCATTCGCAAGCGCGGCCGCGTGGACGATGGCGATTCGCATCTGGACACTAACGCGATCGAGCGTGAGCGTGGCATCACGATTTTCTCGTCGCAGGCCGTGTTCGACCACGGCGATACCCGCGTCATGCTCGTGGATGCACCGGGGCATGTCGATTTTTCTGCCGAGGCGGAGCGCACGCTGCGTGCCCTGGACTACGCGATTCTGGTGGTAGGCGCCAACGATGGCGTACAGGGGCACACCGAAACCCTGTGGCGCCTGCTTGCGCGCTATGACATTCCGACGTTCATCTATATCAACAAAATCGATTTGGAGAATCCCGGTCGCGATGTTTTGCTGGCACAACTTGGGCAACGTCTTTCCGAAGGCTGCCTGGATGCCAGCGAACTGTTGGCGGGTGGTGCCGTTCAGGAGGACGCTGCTGCGTTGGACGAGGCGGCGCTCGAGGAGTTTCTCGAGACGGGTGAGCTTTCCGCCGCGACGCTGTCGCGCATGGCTGCTGAGCGCAAGCTCTTTCCCTGCTTTGCCGGCTCGGCGCTCAAGGACCAAGGTGTGGACGAGCTGTTGGATGGTATATGCGCGCTGATGCGCGAACAGGCGTGGCTCCCGGAGTTTGCCGCCCGCGTCTATCGCGTCAGCCGCGGGGACCGCGGCGAGCGCTTGGCTTGGGTTAAAGTGACCGGCGGCACGCTGCATGCCAAACAGGTGATTAACGGACGTTCCGGTGCCGAGGCATGGGAGCAGAAGGTCGATCAGGTACGCATCTATAACGGCGAGAAGTATGAGCTTGCCCAAGAAGTTGCTGCTGGCGGCATTTGTGCCGTGACGGGCCTTGCGCACGTTCGCCCAGGGGACGCCCTGGGCGCGGAACCCGCGTGCGATGCGCCCGTCATTGCGCCGGTCCTCACCTATACGGTGCTTCCGGGCGAACACGATGTCCACGCGGTGTTCAAAGCGCTGACTGAGTTGGCGGACGAAGATCCCATGCTCGGCGTAAGCTGGAACACTCATCTTGAGCAGATTCATTTGCAGTTGATGGGCGCCGTGCAGCTCGAGGTCGTGCAGCGCGTGCTGGCCGATCGTTTTGGCCTTGCGGTCGAGTTTGAGCCCGGCGGCATCCTCTATAAGGAGACTATTTCGCAGCCGGTCGAGGGCGTGGGCCACTTTGAGCCACTGCGTCACTATGCTGAGGTGCATCTACGTCTGGAGCCGTTGCCGGCGGGCTCGGGCGTGCAGTTTGGTACCGTGGCCTCGACCGACGAGCTCGATCTTAACTGGCAGCGTTTGGCACTCACCAACGCCATGGAGCGCGATCACCTGGGCGTGCTGACCGGCTCGCCCATCACCGATGTGCGCATTACGCTCATGGGCGGCCGTGCGCATGCCAAACATACCGAGGGCGGCGATTTTCGCCAGGCCACGTACCGCGCGATTCGCCAGGGTTTGATGCAGGCGCGCGAGGCCGGCGCGGCGGTGCTGTTGGAGCCGTGGTATCGCTTTGAGCTCGAGGTGCCGGGGGAGTGCGTGGGTCGGGCGCTCTCGGATGCCACGCGCATGGGTGCCGAGTACGAGCCGCCGACGATGGCGGGAGACCGGGCGAAGCTTGTGGGTCGCGTGCCGGCATCCGAGGTGCAGGATTACGCGCTGGAGGTGGCTGCCTACACGAGTGGTCGCGGACATCTGTACCTAGAGTTCGCCGGCTATTCGGCTTGCCATGATGCCGAGCGCGTAATCGAGACGGCCGCCTATGGGCCCGAGGCCGATCTGCCCAACACGCCCGACTCGGTCTTTTGCTCTCACGGCGCCGGTTACACGGTCAAATGGTACGACGTGCCCGCCGCGGCGCACGTAAAGATCGATCCCGCCACCTTCCGCCCCTGGCGAGCAGCAGACGCCGAGTTTTTCGGCCACATATGACAAAGGGGCAGCTCCTTTGTCATATACTATTGGTATAACTCGGTATAAGTTGGTATAACTATTGCCAGGGTTTGCCAATCCGAGGAGGCCGACATGAATCCAAATCCTTTTAAGCCTACGGCTGGCAAGCGGCCTCCGATACTCATCGGCCGCGAGTCGGTCATCGAAGATTTCGAGGAAGGGCTCGATAACGGCGCCGGAGCGCCGGGTAGGCTCATGCTCATTACGGGAAACCGCGGCTGCGGCAAGACGGTTCTCCTACGGGAGCTGCAACGTCTAGCCAATGAGCGCGGATGGGCGGTTGTCTCCGATTCCGCTTCGCTTGGCTTATGCGACCGCTTGGCCGACGCGCTTCGCTCGAATAAACCCGTTGTGACGTCAATGGAGTTCGGTCCGTCGTTTGGCCGGATGTCGGTCGAGGCGGCGCGGGCAAAGGGCGAGACGTTGCGAGGGCTGGTCAACGAGCGCCTCAAGAGGCTCGGTCCAGGCAAGGGCATACTGTTTGCGATTGATGAGGCGCAATCGGCGTCTATCGAGGAACTGGCGGCTCTTGCCGTTCTCTATCAGCAGGTGCTCGGAGACCAGGATGCCACGGGCTTGCCCGATAGCGACCAGCGCGGTCTTGCGCTGGCGTTCGCCGGCTTGCCCAGTATGGTTGACGATCTGCTCGAAGAGCCGAGCGTGACGTTTTTGCGGCGTGCCCAGCAGCGTACGTTGGGGGCGATATCTTTGCCCAAGGTGCGCGATTCGTATATCCAGACGGTCAAAGACGCTGGTCTTTACGTTGACGCGGAGACGGCGGACCTTGCGGCGCGCAAGAGCATGGGGCATCCCTACATGGTTCAGCTGGTGGGATATTACATGTGGCGGTCTGCTGTCCGGCGTGGCTCGCAGGTCATCGAAAGGCGCGATGTCGAGGATGGCCATGCGGATGCCGTCTCCGAGTTCTACGAAGCGGTTGACGCGCCTCTGTATTACGGGCTGCGCAGTCCACAGCGCCTCTTTATCGAGGCCATGGCTGCTGACGAGGGTGAGCCGACGCGCATGGCGGATATCATTGAGCGCTGCGACCGTACTCAGAGTTGGGCGAGTAAATATCGCGCAAGTCTGATTCGCGAGCGCGTCATCGAGGCTGCCGGATACGGTCTCGTCCGGTTTACCGTGCCCATGCTGGGCGAGTACATCAGCGATCGAGTTTTATGGCATGAGTAGGGTGATAAAGGTGACGGAACAGAAGATGAGCCCGCAGGCTATCGAGGTGCGTGGCGCGCGTGTCCATAACCTTAAGGACATCGATATTGATATCCCGCTGGGAAAGCTCGTGGGTATTGCCGGCGTGTCGGGTTCGGGCAAGAGTTCGCTGGCACTGGGGGTTCTTTATGCCGAGGGCTCGCGTCGCTACTTGGAAGCACTTAGCACCTATACTCGACGTCGCCTGACGCAGGCCGAACACGCCCAGGTGGACGAGGTACTGCACGTGCCGGCGGCGCTCGCGCTGCACCAGCGTCCGAGCGTGCCGGGCGTGCGCTCCACCTTTGGCACCATGACCGAGCTCAACAACAGCCTGCGTCTGCTCTTTAGCCGTTGCGCCCATCACGTGTGCCCGCATTGCGGGGCGCGTGTGGAGCCAAGCCTCAACGTAGCGGCTGGCCTGTCGCTCACGTGTCCGACGTGCGGCCGCGAGTTCTACGCTCCGAGCGCCGAGGACCTTGCCTTTAACAGTGGCGGTGCATGCCCCACCTGTGGCGGCACCGGTGTCATGCGCGAGGTGGACGAGGCGAGCCTGGTGCCCGACGAGTCAAAGACCATCAACGAAGGTGCGGTCCTTCCCTGGGGCACGCTCATGTGGGATCTGATGAAGCAGGTGGCAGGCGAGATGGGCGTGCGTACCGACGTGCCGTTTAACCAGCTCACGCCTCAAGAGCGCGACATCGTGTTTCATGGTCCGGCGGTTAAAAAGCACATTCTCTACGTTCCCAAAAACGGCGAGGGCGCCACGCCGCTCGACTTTACCTATTACAACGCCGTCTATACCGTTGAGAATGCGCTCGCCAAGGTTAAGGACGATAAGGGGCTTAAGCGTGTAGCTCGCTTTTTGTGCGAGAGGCCATGCCGTGACTGTGGTGGCACGCGTCTCTCCGAGGCTGCGCGCCAGCCCCAGGTGCGCGGTATCAATCTGGCGCAGGCGGCGGCCATGACGCTGGGTGAGGCGATTGAGTGGGTGCGCGGGGTGCCTGCATCCTTGCCGCCCGAGATGCGGCCCATGGCGACGGATATCTGCGATTCGTTTTTGAGCGCGGCCCGTCGTCTGGTCGACCTGGGTCTCGATTACCTTTCACTCGATCGCGCCGGTGCCACGCTCTCCACGGGTGAGCGCCAGCGCGTACAGCTTGCTCGCGTGGTGCGCAACCGATCGACGGGCGTGCTGTATGTGCTGGACGAGCCCTCAATTGGCCTGCATCCTGCCAATGTCGACGGCCTGGTGGGTGTGATGCGCGACCTGGTGGGCGACGGCAACACCGTGGTTGTTGTCGACCACGATACACGTGTGCTGGCGGAAGCCGACTATCTGGTCGAGATGGGCCCCGTTGCCGGAGCAGGCGGCGGCAATGTGATCGCCGCTGGTACGGTAGACGAGGTCGAGCAATCGCAGAGCAGTCGCATCGCGCCGTTTTTGCGCGCCGAGCCCAAGCGCTTGCGTCCGCAGGTGACTGACGACGAAATGTTCGACCAGGGCCATATCCGCATGGCGACCGATGCCATCCATACCGTCAAGCCGCTCGAAGTCGATATCCCGCGCGGTCGCTTGGTTGCGGTTACGGGTGTTTCGGGTTCGGGCAAGACGACGTTGGTGCTCGAGACGCTCATCCCGGCACTCAAGGCGCAGGCAGCTGGCGAGCGCCTGCCGGGGCACGTGCGTTGGGTCGATGCCGAGGGTATTGCCCGCGCAAACCTGATTGATGCTACGCCCATCGGCGCCAACGTGCGCTCGACGGTAGCGACTTATGCCGACATCCATGATGAGCTGCGCCGCGCCTTCGCCCGTACGCCCGAGGCCAAGGCAGCCGGCTACAAGGCGGGCGCCTTTAGCTACAACACCGGCGCCTTGCGCTGCCCTACGTGTGACGGCACGGGCTCGATATCGCTCGACGTGCAGTTTTTGCCCGACGTCGAGATCATCTGCCCGGCATGCCGTGGTTCGCGCTACGCCGAGGCCGCCTCGCATATCCATCGCGAGGGCAAGGACGGGAGCTTGCTGACGTTGCCGCAGCTCATGGACATGAGTGTGGACGAGGCCATCGACGCTACGGTGGGGCTCAAGAAAGTTCAGGCGCGCTTGCAGACCTTGCACGACCTGGGCTTGGGTTATCTCACGCTCGGTGAGCCTACGCCGGCGCTCTCAGGCGGCGAGGCGCAGCGCCTTAAGCTCGCGAGCGAGATGGGCCGCGTGCAGGATGATGCCGTATTCGTATTCGACGAGCCCACGATTGGCCTGCATCCGCTCGATGTTCAGGTGCTGCTGAGCGTGTTTGACGGCCTCGTTGCCAAGGGCGCCACAGTCGTCGTGATCGAGCACGACCTCGACCTTATCCGTAACGCCGATTATGTGATCGACATGGGTCCGGGCGGTGGCGACGCCGGCGGGCAAATCGTCTGCGCCGGCACGCCGGGCGACATCGCGGCCTGCCCCGCAAGCATCACCGGCCGCTATCTATAGACAATGAGGCAAAGGGACAGCCTCTTTGCCTCATTGATGCCTATTTCACGCATTGAGCCGCGAGATAGTCGCGGAAGAATGGCAATTCAAATGCGACGAGCCCTCGTCCTCGTTCCCCGATGATGCCGGCATCTATCATGCGGCGTCGGTAGCGGGAGACCTGCTGCGGCGAACGCTTAAGGCGCTCGACAAGGTCGGCGGTGGTGGACTCTTCCTCGTCATCGAGCATGGCGATGAGGAATCGCTTGTCCTCTGCAGTGAGTTCCCGATAGGTTGCCGCGAGGATTCGGTCGTCCATCTCGTCGCGCGCGATTTTGATTCCCAGGTCAAAGTCGCGTGACGAGATTTCCTTCGAATCGCTTGTGAGATCCCAGGCACGGTAGCCTACGAGTTGCAATAGGAAGGGAAAACCAGAGATCGAGCGAACGGCTCTATCGATTCCCTCAGCATCTGCCAGGCGATCGTTTTCCTGAATTGTGCGAATCAAGGCCTCGCGCACGTCATAGTCGGCGATGCGACCCAGATGATATTGTTGAGCGCGGCGAAGGAACGAGACCGTCTTGTGGTTCAGCAACGTCGAGACGTTGTTGGGAAGTCCCGCCATGAGCAGCGCGACGCGTTTCCCATCGGTCACAAAGTGCTGATACGTCGCTGCGAGCTGAATCATCTCGTCGAGTGTCGGGTCCACCTCGTCAACTGTGACGAGCAGACCGGTGCCCGCCTCGTTGAGCTGGTCGATAATGTCGCTCATGCGATAACGCCAAGTTGAGGCATCGTGAACGCGACTGACCTCAATGCTGCCAAGCGGTGCAATTCCGAGACCGGTGACTTCGAAGTGGTTGGACGAGTCGATGAGATGGGCTGCGGCACGTTTCGCCCCGAACTCGATTTCCTCAAGCATTCCCGGGAGCGCGGTCGTCTTTACGGCAATCCAGCCGTGGGATTCCGCCCTTGTCGCGAGCGACGACATGAGAGCGGTTTTACCGGTTCCACGCGCGCCTGAGAAGATCGAGGTCAATTCTGGGCGCCTGCGCTGGCTCAAGAAGGCACGGTCCAAATCCCGAATAATCTGTTGTCTGCCAGCGAGATGGGCAGGAACCTCACCAAAACTGGGGGTAAATGGGTTCTCGAGATATTTCACAAGGCTCTCCTTTCACACCGCCGTTTAACTTCATTTTACTTTAGTTAATTCTGATTAAAAGTGAGGGCTCTTTATCTAGAGCATCAATTAGGCGTGTGTGCCATCGACGTGGCGCTCGAATGTGACAAAAGGATAGTCCCTTTGTCACATTCCCGGAAAGCCTGCCTGGCGCAGGGCCTCGTAGAGGACGATGGCGGCGCTGTTGGAGAGGTTGAGTGCGCTGATGCGGTAGTCGTCCGGGTCGACGAAGTTGCCGCAGATGTCCTGTTGAAGGATGACCTCGTGGCTGTCCTCGGTATGCCCCAGCGATTCCTCGTGAGCTTCCCATGCCTCGGCGTTATCGAGCGAATCGCAATCGCGCAGCATCGGGATGCGCTCGCAGCGCTCGGGCGCTGCGGCAAGCAGTGGCTCGGGAATACCCGAGCTCTCGCTGCCAAAGACCAAATAGTCACCGTCACGGTAGGTGCTTTGCGCATAGGTTCGACGTGCCTTTTTGGTCAGCAGATGCAGGCGACCATCGGCAGGGGAGAGGTCGTTGCGCTCAAGAAAATCTTCCCAGCCGGCATAGGTCGTCACGTCCAAGTTTTGCCAGTAGCCCAGGCCGGCGCGACGCACCGTCTTGTCGTCGAGCGAAAACCCCAGCGGCTCCACCAGATGCAGGCGGGCGCCGGTGACCACGCAGGTGCGGCCGATATTGCCCGTATTGGCCGGAATCTCGGGCGCATACAGCACAATGTTGAACATGAATCTCCTTGGCTCAGAACGAAAAACCACCACGAAGGGCACCTTCGTGGTGGTTTGGCGGTTGCGTAGGCGGAAAAATGCCCGCTTGGATAAACCTAGGCGCGGTGCCAGTCGGTCAGGCAGGCATCGAGGGAGGCGATGAGCGCATCCTTGTCCATGTGACGGCCGATGATGCACAGGCTCGTCATGCGGTCGCCCGTCTCGTCGTCCCAAATTTGCATGATCTCGGGGTTCTCGTCGATGATCTTCTGCTTCTCTCCCTCGGGCGCGGAATCGACAAACAGGCCGTTCTCCATCAGGCGCATCTGGTGGCCGGCCTGCTCAAACATGTAGCACATGTCCGGATCGCCGGTCTGCCACAGCGGGCCCTTGACGCGGATGACCTCGTCGGGCCACTCCTGCTCAACAAAATTGGTGAACTTCTGCAGGTCAAACGGCTTGCGGCGCGAGTACACAAAGGTATCGATGTCGTACTCAAGCACCTCGGGGTCGTCGTGCTCCTCGGGATGCTCCATGGCCTCGATCCAGGCGGCGGAGTTGTAGGCGCGCATAAAGTCGAAGCGGTCGGTGTCGAGCAGCTCCTCCATGGGGACCTCGCCGTTTTGGGCCTCGACGATCACGGCGTCTTTCTGCAGGCTGCGCACGATGGCCTTAAGCTCGGCGATCTGCTCAGGGCTCACGGTATCGGTCTTGTTGAGGATCAGCGTGGAGCAGAACTCGATCTGCTGGATGAGCAGGCTCTCGATGTCGTCCTCGTCGATATCCTCGGCCAGCAGGTCGCGACCGCCGTTGAACTCGTCGTACATGCGGGCGCAGTCGACCACGGCCACGATGTTATCGAGCGCGAGCTTGGGCTCGCCGCCCACCTTGGCCTCGTCGCAGAAGCTCGAGATGGTGTAGGCGATGGGGATAGGCTCACAAATACCCGATGCCTCGATGATGATGTAATCGAAGTTGCCCGAATCGGCGATGCCCTGCAGCTGGTTGGCCAGGTCATCCGAAAGCGTGCAGCAGATGCAGCCGTTGGTGAGCGGGATGAGGTCGTCGGTCTCGGAAAGGCCGCCGTCGGCGATGAGACTAGCGTCGACATTGATCTCGCCGATATCGTTGACGATCACGGCGGCGCGGATGCCGCCGTCGTTAGCGAGGATGTGGTTGAGCAGTGTGGTCTTGCCGGCACCGAGGTATCCGGTAAGCATGATGATCTTCACGGGTTTGTTGGGCATGTGCCCTCCTTTGTTAGACATGGCTTACAGTTGAATCTTATGCCAAACGCCTGCTCTTATACCCACGCGCCGGCAAATAACACAGGCTACTCCCAGGCTCCCCATACATCGGGGCAATAACCGACGGTGGCCTTTTTGCCGTTGCGCACGATGGGCTCGGCTAGAACCTGCTGATTCTCGAGCAGTTTATCGAAGCGCTGACTGGGGGTAAGGTGTTGAATGAGTGCGAGCGTCTCCTCGTCCTTGGCTTTGGGGTTGAGCAACTTGTCGATGCCGCCGACCGCCTGCATCACGCTCGTGAGCTCGCCCTTGCTCATCTCCTTTTCCTTAAGGTCAATAAACTGCACCTTAATGCGGCGCTCCTTAAAATAGCGCTGGGCCTTCTTGGTGTCGAACGACTTTTTGGTGCCGAAGACTTGCACGTTCATAGTATGTTCCGCCGTTCTACCTGATAAAGTTGGTGCGCTTGCGATCGGCTTCGGGGGCTTCGATGCCGGCGGCCTGTCCTGCCTCGATACAGCGAAGGAGCCAGGCCATGTTCTTGCCGATGTTTCGCATGGTGGCCAGGCCCTCGGCGTCCTGGGTGGCCTCGCCCGGCATGGCACCAAACACGTTGTTCCAGTACGTGGACGCTACCACAGGCATCTGGTTGATGGTGAAGTACTTATTGAGCACGTCGAAGGTCGTCGACGTACCGCCGCGACGGGCGACGGCGACGGCAGCGCCCGGCTTGTGTTCAAAAGCTTTGCTACCGGCATAGAATGCGCGATCGAGTGCCGAGAGAATGCGGCCGCTGGGGTGCGCGTAGTAGACAGGCGAGCCAAAGACAAGGCCGTCGGCCTGTTCGGCGGCAGCGATCAGCTCGTTGACCACGTCGTCGTCAAAGGTGCAGCGACCGCCAAGCTTGCCACACTGGCCGCAACCGATGCAATCGCGAATGGGCTTGGCGCCCAGCTGAAACACCTCGGTATCAATGCCTTCTGCATTAAGTTGCTCTGCGACTTCGGTGAGTGCGCGGGCGGTGTTGCCGTTTGCCTTGGGGCTGCCATTGACCAAAAGAACCTTCATCACAAACTCCCTCTGCTGTCGGTGACTTCTGCGGAGGATTATCGCACGAGAGGGTAGATGACGTGGGGCGCGATGTGAAACGGCTTGTGTTTCACATCGCGCCCCACAACGCTAGTCCAGCTTGGTGCCCGGTACTTGCGGTGCCTCTTTAAGCAACGCTTTGAGCTCGTTCAAAATGGAAACGGGCTGACAGTCGACGCCGTCCAGATGGAGCGTGGCCACGCGAATGGGCGGCTGATATTCAAGCGAGCCGATGAGCACGGGAGAACCCAGGAACCGTTCGATGTCGCTTGCGATCTCGTCGATCGCCTCGGGCCGAGCTCATCGAAGAGTGCCACGAACATCGGCCCCGTCGAGCGGAACAGGCGGCCCTTGCCGCGCGAACAATCCATGAGGCAGGCGGCGCTTTCGGCGAGCACGCGGTCGCCTGCATCGAATCCAAAGCGGGCATTGACCTCGGCGATATCGTCGACCTTAATGGCAATAAAGCCTGCCTCGTGCGGCACGTGGCGCATCTCTCCAATAGCGTTGACCAGTGCGTGGACATCGCCCAGGCCCGTTACCGAGTCGGTCGTATCCGCCAGGCTTCGGTTGACGATAATGCCCACATACATGCTGGGCTCGGTATCGGTGCCGTCCAAGCGGTAGCCCGTGCAGTCGCAAAGCACGTACGTTCCGGTGGCATCCATTACGCGATACTGCATGTAGTGGAAGTGCCACGTGCTGTTTATCACCATGTCGAGCTCGGCGCGTACGTTGTCGCGGTCCTCGGGATGAACGCGGGCGAGCCACATGTCGAGTGAGTTAAAAGGGTGCTGGGAGGGCAGGTCAAAATCGCGCACGGCGTTAACCGACCATTGCGATTTGCCCGTATCGAGATTGAGGATAAAGGGATAGCGCGTCTCGGAGCTCATGGAGATCGCTTGGAACACCCGGTCGTTGCAGGGAAGCTGATCGACGATTGGGCGTTGCGGCGCGTCACTGTCTTTCGGTTGCCGCACACGATGCATAAGCTTATAGCGATACATCTTGCGATCGGCATCCATCGTCATCTGGCGACGCGTGTCGCCGGCAAGTGGATCGACGCGCGAGCAGCCAAAACTAAAGCTGCCGATCATGGGCGCCTTGCCACCTGAGCTCGCCTCGATCAGTCCGGTACGTACCTGCTCCAAGCGCTGCTCGAGTTCAGTCTCGTTTGCGGAGAGCGAGATGAGCACAAACTCGTCTCCACCGATACGGAACAGCATTTCATCGTGCTCCATGGTTTCGGAGAGCGTGCGGCAGATGCCCAGAATATAGCGATTGCCTTCGGCGTGGCCAAACCTATCATTGCAATGTTTGAGATGGTCGATGTCAATATAGGCGCAGGTGAAGGGGTCACCTTTGTGCCAGAGTTGCTCGACGTGACGGTCGAATCCGTTGCGGTTGCCCAAGTTGGTGAGCGGGTCGATATAGGCGTTGCTCTCAAGCAGCCGGCGCTCTTGCTGCAGGATGGCGTGCGTCTTTTGCAGTTGTTCGCCAACGGCGCGTAGCTCAGCAGGCAGCGCGGCAACATCGAGTTCAGCGGTCGAGACGCCGTTCGCAAGTCGCTGAAGATAGGTAATAATCGATTGCTCGCCCAGGCGATATGACTCGTTCATGATGGATAACCTCCTTGGGCGGAACAGCGGTTTGTATCATATCCCCAATTCGGTTTGAATTGGGGATATAAGTTAACTAATGGAGGCAAATTCCCCCTTCGGCGGTGGTGTTTTGCGCGCGAGCGTATCAGTTGTTATTGCCACCATCGAGCAATGCCTCAAAATCCTTCGCTGGCATGGGGCGGTAGTAGAGGAAGCCTTGAGCGTCGCGGGCGCCCATTTGCCGTAGCACGTTCGCCTGCTCATTTGTCTCGACGCCTTCGACCACGACGGGCAGATGGAGCGACTGCGCCATCTCGAGCATCGATGAAATGATCTGCGTGCTGCGGCCTTGATCGCCGTCGACGGGCGCAATCTGCCAAATGTGCTTGTCGAGCGTCACCATAAAGCCGCTTTCCTCGAGTGCGGGGATATGGGTGCACATGCTGTGGACGGCTATTATTCGACAGGCGGTAGCGCGACGATGCGATGTTCGATGAAAATGCGACTGAGACGATATATGTTGACGGGTATACTTGTCCCGGTTTAAAACGCAGGAACGGAGATGGTCGCATGGCACAGCCGGATACGACGCACACGGTGGGGCTTGCGCTCGAGGGAGGCGGCTACCGCGGTATGTATACGGCGGGCGTGCTCGACGTTTGGATGGAGCACGGTTTGACCTGCGACCATATGGTGGGTGTCTCGGCGGGCGCGGCGTTTGGCTACAACTTTAAATCGCGCCAGATCGGCCGCGCCATTCGCTACAACAAGGCCTATTGTGCCGATAAGCGCTATGCGGGTGTGACCAGCTGGTTGCGAACCGGTGACATGTTCAATGCCGATTTTGCCTATCACGAGGTGCCCATCGAGCGCGATCCCATCGACCTGGAGACATATCGCGCCTGCCCTATGCGGTTTACGTGCGTGTGTACCGATATCGAGACGGGCAAGGCCGTCTACCACGACCTGCCCTATGGCGACGAGCGCGATATCGAGTGGATCCGGGCGTCGTCGGCGATTCCCGTGGCGACGCGTCCCGTTGCTATTGGCGGGCATAAGTATCTGGATGGTGGCGTGGCTGATTCCATTCCCAGCGCTTGGTTGTTTGCGCAGGGGTATGACCGCAATATCGTGGTACTCACGCAGCCGGCGGGCTTTGTGAAGCAACCCAACAGCGTGATGCCCATGCTGCGGCGCGTGTTCCGTCACTACCCGGAGTTTGTTGCAGCGCTCGATCATCGGCATGAGGTCTACAATGCCACGCTCGATGACTTGGCGCGTCGTGAGGCTGCCGGCGAGGTCTTTGTGGTGCGGCCGAGCGAATCGGTGAAGGTGCCGTCGCTGTGCCGCGAGCCGGATGAGCTCGAGCGTATCTACCAGGTCGGCCGCCACGATGCGGAGGCGACCTTGCCGGCGCTGGAAGCGTATCTGGCAGAGTAGAGCAAACTGCCGTGGACTCGGCGGAAAGCGCATCCCGGAATCGGCGCTAAAAATGGGATGAGGTTTCCGCGAGAGGCCCGTAGCGGAAAGCGCGCCCCGGAATCGGCATCCAAAACGGGATGCAGTTTCCCCGACGGCGGGTTTTGGAAACGGCGTCCCAGAATTTGCGCCTGGAATGGGATGGGGTTTCCCAACGGAGCCGCATGCGGAAAGCGCATCCCGGAATGGAGGTCCAAACTGGGATGCGCTTTCCATTGCTGAAGATATGAGGCCGCGGATCGGCTGCTCGGCCTAGACTTATGCCTGCTGCCAGGTGTCGACGAGCTCCTTGGCGGCGGCGTAGGGGTCGTCGGCACTGCAGACAGCGCTCACCACAAAGAAGCCATCGACGCCGGTGGCCTTGAGCTGCGGCAGGTCGGCCGTCTTGACGCCGCCGCCCACCACGATGGGCACGGGGCTTGCCGCGTGGAGTGCGGCCAGGTCCTCAAAGCTCTTGGTGATGATAGAGCCGTCGGCCGCGCGTCCGCAGTCGCGCTTGGTTTCGGTCTCGTGGAGCGGGCCGATGCCCAGGTAGTCGACTAGGCTCATGTCGGCGGTCTTGACGTACTCGAGCATCTCCTCGCAGCGGGCCGAAAGGCCCACGATGGCATCGGGGCCCAGAAGCTTGCGGCAGACCTCGACGGGAATATCGCTCTGGCCCACGTGCACGCCGTCGACAGCAATACCCTGCTCGCGCGCGGCGAGTACGCAGTCCAGGCGGTCGTCGATCAGCAGGGCAACCTGACCGGTTTTGCCGGCCTGTGCGATTGCCTGCGCGGCGTCGCCCGTCAGCGCAATGATCTCGCGGGCGCTTGCCACCTTGGAGCGCACCTGGATGCAGGTAAAGCCGGCGTCGAGCGCCTGGGCCACCACATCGCCCACGGGACGCCCGAGCGTGTTTTCGGGGCCGAGTACCAGATAGGCCGAGATATCAAGGTTGTCGCGGATGCTCATCGTGCTTCCTCCTGCTTTTTGATCTGCGCTTCCATGCGTTCGAGCTTGCCGGTCATGGTGTCGGTAAATCCGGGTCGAATATCGGCTTTGAGCACGACTTCGGTGCGGATGCCCTTGCTCGCCAACACAAAGGTTGCGTCGCGCACGACCTGCATGACCTCGTCCCAGTCGCCCTCGATCTCGGTGAACATGGAGGTGGTGCGGTTGGGCAGGCCGCTCTCGCGAATGACACGCACGACCTCGGCGACCTCGGCGGATAGCTCATCGCCGGTGCCGCACGGGGCGATGGCCACGGCGACGAGCGTGTTCATGCCGGCATTGGTTGCGGGCTCGGACATGGCCTATGCCTCCTCGAGCTCGAGTCGGTTATCGGCGATGTCTTGGGCGGTTGCGCGGTAGAGCTCGTCGATAAAGGCGACCTTAAAGCTTGCCGGGGCGTCGGCGACAGCGGCGGCACGCGTGCCGGCCACGTTGTAGACGGCGGTGCCGCAGACGGCTGCCGTAAACGGGTCGGCGGCGCAGGCGTACACGGCCAGCACGCCGCCCTGCGAGCAGCCGCAGCCGGTGATCTTGGACATGAGCGGGCTGCCGCCGTGAGACTTGGCCACCGTCGTGCCGTCGGTGATCAGGTCGACTTCGCCCGAGACCACAACGGCGCCACCGGTGTGGCGAGCGAGCGCCACGGCGGCACCACGGGCGGCGTCGACCGTGTCGGTGGTATCGACACCGCGCACGCGGCTCAGATCGGCCGCCTCGCCCTCAAGACCCCACAGGCCGGCGAGCGCGATAATCTCGGAGGCGTTGCCGCGCACGATGGCGGGCTTGTACTGCTTGAGCTCGTTGACCAGCTGGGTGCGCAGGCTACCGATACCCAGGCCCACCGGATCGAGCACCCAGGGCTTACCGGCGTCGTGTGCCGCCTTGGCCGCGCGGGGAATCGTTTGCTCGTAAATGGGGAAGAGCGTGCCCATGTTGAGATAGATGGCGCCGCCGCCGGCAACGAGTGCCTCGCCCTCGTCGGGCAGATAGACCATGGCGGCCGATCCGCCCACGGCGAGCTGCGCGTTGGCGACAAAGTCGATCGTCACCGTGTTGGTGATGGAACCGGCCATCGGATTGGTAGCGCGAATCTCCTCCACGGCCTTGACCATATGTTGCTTAAGCTGTTCCGAATCAATCACTGCACATGCCTCCTTGGCATAGAAAAGGGGCGCTGTGCATAGACAGCGCCCCTGTAAAGGCGGCATGCTCCCTACGCCAGCATTAACTGACAGGTTCAAAGGATTGGGCCCATTGCCCTCTCAGCCTTGTGGTTTGCACCGCCGGCACTCCCGCATCGAATCTGTTGTTCCCTATACTAGCGCACCTGCCAAAAAGGGACAGGTTTATTTTGGCAGGTAACAACTGGGACTTTGCGTTTTCCCAGATGAAACCTGCCGAAATAAACCTGTCCCTTTTTGGCAGGTCGGTACAATAGATGGGATTAAGAATGACCGAGGGGACCTTATGATCAAACTTGTGCTGACCGATATGGACGATACACTGATTCCAGCCGGGCATGACGGCGCCAGCGACTACGCCATTGAGGGTATTCATGCCATGCAGGCGGCGGGTTTGCACTTTGGGCCGGTTTCGGGTCGTCAGCCGTCCGCGATGGGCTGGATGTTCCGCAATCGCTCCGAGTGCTTCTCGACCGGTGCGTTTTGCAACGGCCAGGTGATGTTTGTCGATGGCGAAGTAGTCGCTTCGCGCGCAATCGATAACGATGTCCTTATGCGCTTAGCCGATTATTTTGAACAGGAGACCGACGATACGTATTTGAAGGTCTACCGTCTGGGTGATGACTTTTGGAATAACGATGCCTACTGCGTGACGAGCGATCCCGAGCGCGTTCGTCGCGCCATGGAGTCGGGCGGTAATGCGTGGCTCAAAGGCGAAGAGGCCCCGTGCCGTCCTGTTGTCGATGATGCCCCGGTATACAAGGCGAATATCTGGAGCGCCCGCTCGCGCGAAGAGCTTGCTGAGCTGCGCGAGCGCATTGCTGCCGAGGTGCCGGAGCTCTCGCTTGTATTTCCCAACAACCGCGTGCGCCTATTCGATATTCTCCCGGCCGGTTGGGACAAGGGCTGCGCTGCGCTGGAGCTGGCGCGCGCTTTGGGCCTGACGCCCGATGAGGTGGCCGTATTTGGCGATTCCGATAACGATCTGCCCATGATCGGTGCCGTTCCCAACTCCGTTGCAGTCGCCAATGCCAACGAGGCCGTCACTGCTGCCGCGCGCTGGCATATCGGCGCTGCGGCAGACGATGCGGTTGCCGGGGCTCTGCATCAGATTGCCGCCTGCGCCGCGACGGGGGAGATGCCGCCGTTTATGCGTCAGATGGATGCGGTGGGTTCGGGTATCGCGGACGTCTAGGGAGGCCATCATGAAGCTCCAGCAGCTCAGATATGTCGTCAAAGTTGCCGAATGCGGCAGCATCACCGAGGCCTCGCGCCGGCTCTTTGTGTCGCAGCCTTCGATTACCGCATCGATTCGCGATCTCGAAAACGAGATGGGCGTGCACATCTTTGAGCGCACTAACAAGGGCGTCGTTGTGTCCGAGGAAGGTGAGACCTTCTTGGGCTATGCGCGCCAGGTACTCGACCAGGCTGACCTGCTCGAGGGCAAGTACAAGGGCGCATCCGAGCAGGTGCCGCACTTTAGTGTGAGCTGCCAGCATTATTCCTTTGCCGTTAACGCGTTTGTTGACGTGATTCGTGAGTTCGATGCCGCGCGTTACGACTTTACCCTGCGCGAGGAGCAAACCCACGAGATTATCGAGGATGTCGCGCACATGAAAAGCGAGCTGGGCATCCTATATCTGTCCGAGCACAACCGCGAGGTCATCGAGCGCATGCTGGTGGCCAACGAGCTCGTGTTCGAAGGACTCTTCTGCGCCACGCCGCATGTCTTCGTCTGCGCCGACCATCCGCTGGCGGACCGCTCCAGCGTGACGATCGAGGATCTGGAAGACTACCCGTTCCTGTCCTACGAGCAGGGCAGCTACAACTCGTTTTACTATTCCGAGGAGCTGACCTCGACGTTCGAGCGTCGCAAAAATATCCGCGTGCGCGACCGTGCGACGTTGTTCAATTTGGCCATGGGCCTCAACGGCTACACGGTATGCTCGGGCGTGATCAGCCACGAGCTCAACGGCCCCGGCATTATCTCGATTCCGCTCGACGTGGACGAGTACATGGAGATTGGCATCATCACGCGCAAGAACACGACGCTTACGCGCTACGGTCGGGCCTATATCGACGCGATTCGTCAGCATATCTAGACTGCTGTGCTCCGCACGGTTCAAGTCTCTTTATGACAGTCCAGACTGATATAGGAAACATCTATATCAAACTGCTATAAACATATATTTTACGATGGTCATATGAGCGCTCATACTCTGTCCCAGTAAAGCAACCAATGCAAAGGGAGATATCTATGAGCACTTCGATTCAACCGAACGCGCCGTTTCGCGCCGATATCGTCGGCAGCTTTCTTCGCCCGCAGGCTGTAAAGGACGCCCGTGCCGCCTATGTCGCGGGTAAACTCGACGCTTCCGGCCTTAAGGCCGTCGAGGACGATGCCATTCGCGATTTGGTGGCCAAGCAGAAGGCCGCCGGCCTGCAGGTGATCACCGATGGCGAGTTCCGCCGCAGCTACTGGCACCTCGATTTTATGTGGGGCCTTAACGGCATTGAGCGCCGCACCTCACGCACGGGTTATATGTTCCATGATGAGGAGACGACGGCCGACACCGCCGTGGTTACTGGTCCCATTAGCGGCGAGAACCACCCGTTCGTCGAGCATTTTAAGTTCGTCAAGGCGCTTGAGGGGGAGGGCCAGGTCGCACGCCAGACCATTCCGGCGCCGATCCAGACGTTCTCTGAGGTCACGCTCGATCGCTGCGACGGCCAGCAGGAGAGCCTGCGCGCTGTCTATAAGACCGATGAGGAACTTGCCGACGCCATTGCGGCCGCTTATCGCACGGTGATCGCCGACCTGTACGCAGCAGGCTGCCGCAACATCCAGTTTGATGACTGCACCTGGGGCATCTATTGCGATACCGACTTTGTGTCCAAGACCGGCATGAGCCCGGTTGATCTGCAAAAGGTGAGTGAGCTGGGCGTGGCGCTCAACAACGCCGCTATCGAGGGCAAGCCCGACGACCTGGTCATTAACACGCATGTGTGCCGCGGTAACTACCACTCTACCTATGCCTTCGAGGGTGGCTATGACCCCATCGCGCCATACCTGTTCGCAAACGAGGATGTTGACGCATTTTACCTGGAGTTCGATACGCCGCGCGCCGGCGGTTTTGAGCCGTTGAGGTACGTTGCCCCTGGCAAGAAGGTCGTGTTGGGCCTGGTGACCACCAAGGCCGCTGAGCTTGAGGACGAGGATGCCATCGTCGAGCGTATTCACGAGGCTGCAAAGTATGTTCCGCTCGAGAACCTGTATCTGTCTCCGCAGTGCGGCTTTGCCAGCTGCGAGATTGGCAACAAGCTGACCGAGGACGAGCAATGGGCAAAGATCGCGCTGGTCAAGCGTATTGCCGAGCGCGTTTGGAAATAGCGGTAACGTTCGCAGGTGACGGCGCGTGCGAGACATGGCGCATCGCGTACAATGGTTCGGATCGTATCGTTCGGGCAGGTAATCCGCTATGCTCGAGCGCCCTTCCATTTTGAAAGGACTCTCATGTCCCAGTCCTCGACGCCCGCCGCCAGCGATGCCATCTACGACGCATCGTCGCTCGGCCGCCCGCGCATGTTTTTGCTCGGTCTGCAGCACCTGTTTGCCATGTTTGGCGCCACCGTGCTGGTGCCCGTGCTCACCGGTCTCTCGGTTTCGGCAACGCTTTTGTTTGCCGGTTTGGGCACGCTGCTGTTCCACTTCCTGTCGCGCGGTAAGGTGCCGGCATTTTTGGGCTCATCGTTTGCCTTTATTGCCGGTTATGCCGCAATCGCGCCCAACGGCGAGACCGAGCTTTTGCCCTATGCTTGTCTGGGCGTTGCTTGCGCCGGCCTGCTTTATCCGGTGCTTGCGGCGCTCTTCCGCGCCTTTGGCGCCAAGCGTGTCATGCGTTTCTTCCCGCCGGTGGTGACTGGCCCCATCGTCATTTCGATCGGTCTGATCCTGGCGAGCTCCGCTATTGCTAACTGCCAGACCAACTGGCTTGTGGCTGTCATTGGCGTTGCCGTTATCGTCATCTGCAACATCTGGGGCCGTGGCATGGTCAAGATCGTGCCGATTTTGCTGGGCGTTGTGGTGAGCTATGCCGTTGCGGCTGCGCTCGGCGAGGTTGATTTCTCGGGCGTTGCCGCCGCTCCGTGGGTCGGTCTGCCCATCGTGTGGGACAACACCGTGTTTGCACTCTTTGGGCCGCAGTTCGATAACGGTCTTGCCACGACGGCCATCATCACCATCATGCCGCTGGCCTTCGCGACCATGATCGAGCATATCGGCGATATCTCTGCTATCGGTTCGACTTGCGAGCGCAACTACATTGCCGATCCCGGTCTGCATCGCACGCTGCTCGGCGACGGCCTTGCCACGATTCTGGCTTCGCTCTTTGGCGCTCCGGCCAACACTACGTATGGCGAGAACACCGGCGTGCTCGCCCTGACGCGCGTGTTCGACCCGCGCGTAATTCGAATTGCCGCGTGTTGCGCCATCGTGCTTTCGTTCTGCCCCAAGTTCGCCGCGGTCATCGCCGCCATGCCGGCATGCGTTATCGGCGGTGTGTCGCTCGTGCTCTACGGCATGATCAGCGCTGTGGGCGTCCGCAACCTCATCGAGAACCAGGTCGATTTCCAGAACAACCGCAACGTGCTGGTTGCCGCGCTGGTGCTCGTGCTTTCGCTCGGCATCGCGTACAGCACCGCCGGCGCCATCGTGTTGGAGCTGGGCGGCGTGACCATTTCGCTGTCCGGCATTGCCGTGGGCTCACTGGTGGGCATCGTGCTCAACGCCATCCTGCCGGGTAACGACTTTGAGTTTGATGTCTCCGAGCTTGAGGAGGCTGCTGAGTAGCAGCTGCGTTCAGCTAAAACAAGATATGGTGCCCATGCGTATATGCGTGTGGGCACCATTTTTAATGCGTCAGTATCCAGTGGATGCCGCGGGCCATGCGTAAGTCGGTTTGGGCAAAGTGATTGCCGGGGTTGAGCTCCAGCGTTGTTGGAATGCCGCGCTCGACGAGCAACGCTTCCATCGCGCGTGTGTCGTCGAGTACATGCCGCATCATGCGGTTGGGCGTCTTGGTTTCCTTTTTGCCGAGTGACAGGTAGACGGCTTGCGGGCTGCCGGCAAAAGGGGCCGTGCTGGCACGGTCGACAAAGTCGGGAAACCATAGCGACCCCGATGCGCTCGCGGCGCGGTCAAAGGCGTCGGTTTGCCAGAGGGACCAGAGTGCGAAGAGGCCCGCGAGCGAGTAGCCGGCAATGCCGCGCCAGGTGGGCGGCTGAGGAAGCGACGACTCGACCTGGGGGATTATCTGATTCAGCAGCTCATCAAGAAAATCGGCAGCTTGGCCGCCGAAAGGCTCGGCATCGCGTACGGTCCCGTCGCATGCCCAGGGGCTCAGCTCGCGATTCCAATCGAGCCCGCCAATGGTGACGAGGGCGAATGGCGGACAGTCGAGCTCTCGGCAACACTTATAAACCTCGCTGCCGTCGCCCACGACCACAGGAAGGTAGATGACAGGCGCGCTTTCCGTATGATTCGAATAAACGGTTATCTGCTTTTGATGCGCTTCCATGACGGGCTTCTCTCAGTGTTGTGATATCGGCAGCCCCAATTGTCGCACGCCAGCGTATGCCGGTTGGGCTAGACCAAAGACAATCTCGTGCATCCCCTGCGGACGCATATGGAAAACGCCACCGCCGGAGGGGAGCTCGGCGGTGGCGTTGTTAAACGGTGCTGGGGTTCGGGGCCTTCGCGGGAGCTGCCATGTGCGCAGAGGCGTCTAAGAACGCTTACGGCTCGCCATGGTGCCTGCGGCGATAGCGGCTGTTCCCGCAAGGACGGTTGCCACGATGGCCGCACCCGAGGTGTCGCCGGTTGCCGCGAGCACGCCGGTAGTCTTGGCTTTCGTGGTTGAAGCCGCAACGGCCTTGGTCGGCTTTGAGCCCTCAGGCTTGGGGTTCTGCTTGGACTCCGCGGGCTTGCTTTCTGCGGGCTTGGTCTCGTCGGGCTTGGGGTCTTCCGGCTTGGCTACCTCGGGAGGTGCGATGGTCGTACTTTTGGCGACTGCTTTGATATAGAGGGAGTCGACCGTGGCGTCGCCCGTGCCGATGGCTTGGCCTGCCTCGTAGATGCCGTCACGGAGCTTGCGATAGTCAATGACCTTGCCGCCTTCGGGCGTCTGGATGGCGGCGTTCTCAATCTTGATGGTGCCGATTGTCTTGCCGTCAGCGCTCATGGCACGGGCAAAGATTGCCGCTGTATCTCCTTCGGCCGTTACCTTGCTGCGGATGATCGAGATGACTGCGGGTGTGACGCCCTCGCTGGTCTGGGCGATGATGCCGATGTTCTCGCCTTGGGGTTCGCGCCTCGTCTCGCCATCTTGGTTTTCGCTGTAGGGGATGGGGCCGTCGCCGTTCTCGACATAGCGGGCTATGGCCTTGACAACGGAGTCGCTGATGTAGATGTGGCCGCCCTTCTCGTTGGGTCGATCGTTTCTGGTGGAGAATGCAGCCGAAACCTCGCCTTCCGCAAACGCGTCCACGGTGGAGCCGTTCTTGACGACGATGTCGTCCTGGTAGGTGAAGAGGGCGTTGGCGCCACCGTATCTGCCTTTACTTGCACGGACCGTCACGTTTGCATGATCGAGGGTGATGCCCTTGTGGGCATAGACGCCATATTCAACACCGTTTACGTTGAGGGAGGCGTTTGTGGCTGCGAGGCTGCCCTTGGCCTCGACGGCAGCGTCTTCCTCGGAGCTTGCCTTGACCTGGCTGCCGTCCGAGATGTTGATATTGTCGCCGCTCCAAAGGGCCTCACCATCGGCTGAGCTTGCCTCGACCGTCCCGCCACCCTTGATGGTGAGGTTCTTGTCGGCTCCAATACCCTTGTCCTTGGTAGCCCTGGCGGTGACGGCTCCGCTGTCGTCAATCGTGATATTGCCGTTTGCCCTGATGCCATCCGATGCACCCGTGGCGTTGACGTTGCCCGAACCTTTGATAGCGAGATCACCTCCGGCATTGATGGCATCAAACCCAGTGCTCGTGGCGTTGACGGATCCGGCTCCGTCGATGTTGATATTACCCGTGGTGAGGATAGCGTCCTCAGTAGATGTCACGCTGAGCGTGCCGCCCTCGTCGCCTTGGATATTGAGCTCGGCATTCTCGTTAGTGCCATGAGAAACGTTGATGCTTTCGATCCATTCGGCAGTGACGATGTTGGTTCCCGAGTAATTCACGTTGAGCTTGCCTGCGGCCTGGATCTCGCCGCCGTTATAGTTGTTGAGCTTCAAGTCGTCGGCGCCGTCCCACGACCAGGTACCGGCCTCGTCGCTCGCCGCGGTGTTGTACTTGTTGCCGCCGACCTTGACCCATTCCGCTGCGAGCGAGACGCTCGGCATGAGCAGCGAGCTCACCGTGAGCGCGCAGGCCAGGC
>CABRFZ010000007.1 GCA_902470365.1 uncultured Collinsella sp.
AGGCCCTTGCGGCCTAGTCGCTATTTAGGGCGTCCAAGATTTGGGGCGCAGTTCATTGTTGTCATGTCCGGGCTTTTGTGTTTAGCGCCTTTTTGTTTGGAGACAATGAAATTAGCAAGAACGTGAAGCTAGGAGGCGCTATGTGTACGAGCATTCGATTTACCGATAATTCTGGCCACATGTATCTAGGCCGCAACCTCGACTGGAGCTTTGACTACGGCCAACAGGTTCGCGTGATGCCGCGCGGGTTCCACATTCCGTATTCGTTTATCGACGACGCGACAGCGGCACACGCGGTGATCGGTATGTGCATCGATTACAAGAACTATCCCATGTTTTTCGATTGCGGTAACGATGCGGGCCTGGCTGTGGCGGGGCTCAACTTTCCCGGCTATGCCGAGTATGCCGACGGCCCTGTCGATGGCAAGAACAATATCGCGGCCTATGAGTTTCCCCTGTGGGTGGCAGCGACGTTCTCGACGGTCGATGAGGTCGAGGCCGCGCTGCGCGACACGGTGATTGTCGCCAAATCTGCCGGAGAGGGGCTGGGCGTGTCGTTGCTCCATTGGATTATCGGCGACAGCCAGCGCAGCATCGTGGTCGAGATGATGGCTGACGGCCTGCATGTATACGACGATCCGGTCGACACCCTTGCCAACCAGCCGACCTTCCCGTGGCACATGGAAAACCTGCGCACCTATATCACCGCCACAAGCGATTTTCCGCAGACGGCGACATGGCGTGGCGCCGAGCTTAAGCCCTATGGAGCCGGTGCCGTCATGCGCGGCATTCCGGGCGATTGCTATTCGCCGAGCCGTTTTGTAAAGGCGGCGTACCTCAATGCCAATTACCCGCAAAAGGAGAGCGAGACCGAAAACGTCGTTCGCATGTTCCGCTCGCTCGAGGGCGTGGTGATGATCGAGGGAGCGTCCAGGATGGGCGATGGCAAGTTCGAGAAGACTATCTACACCGGATGCTTTAGCGCGCGCACGGGCAATTATTACTACGCGATGTATGGGGATCCGTCGATTCGCTACGTGAGCCTGATGGATGCCGAGGGCGCGAGCCCCGATAAGCTCGTGACTCCCGAGCCGCGCCGTTCGTAGCCGGTAGCTTTCCTGCAATGCAAAGTGGCCCTGCGTCTCTCGTGAGGTGCAGGGCCGCTGTCGTTGATTTGTGACGTCGCTAGAAGTCGGCGTCGTTGAGTTGTTCACTTTCGAGGCCGTCGAGCTGTTGCTGTTCGGGCGTATCGGCGACGCTCTCGAGCAGCTCGGTGGGATCGGCGTTCATGTCCCTACCGGCCTCGTTGCCGTTGACCAAGTCGTCCGAGAAGATATCGACTTCCATTTCCTCGGCCTCTTCAATCTGAACCTCGAGCGGCACCTGAGTGCGCACGAGCTTAACGGCCGGGCGCATGCGGGCAAACAGCGGCACGTACTCGATGATGATGGCAGAGTTCTCGAGACCGTACCAGCGCGCCGGGCTTCCGCAAGCGCGGCGGACGGCGTACTTGATGGCCATCACGCGGTGGTCATTGCGGTTGATGTCCGTTTCGGGGGCAAGCATCTTGCGCAGCATGCAAAAACGGAAGTCGCCCACGTTGCCGCGCGTCTCGTAGATGGAGTAGGTGTGGTGCTGCGGCGGCAACTCACCCGAAGCCATCAGGTCGCCAACGATCTGGCGCAGGTAGGCGTTGATGCGCTGATTGACCTTAAAGCCCAGGTCCAAGCGCACGCGGAACAGGAAGTCTGTGCCAAAGGTCTCAACGGAATACTCGTGCGTATAGGGCTCGTCGGTAACGTGTACGTTGATGAACCAATATGCCTTGGCGCGCTTGGGGTGCTTGTCCAGGATGGAATAGAGCACGTCGCGGTCGAGCGTGAGCGGGTCGGGGCTGTTGGTGAGGAACACCAGATTGTCGGCGAGCACGGGGTAGGTCTCGTCATTGCGCAGGCGGTTGAGCTGGTCGATGTACTTGGAGACGGGCAGCAGAATCGTCTGCGTGCGCTCGATGGCGGTGCCGCGACGCCACACATACATAAGGCCGAACAGCAGTGCGGCCAGGAAGATCATGACGTAGCCGCCGTCAAAGAACATGGTGAGGCACGAAGCGAAGAAGCACAGCTCAATGGCACCAAAGAGCAGGGCAAAGATGCAGGCGCCCAGCTTGTGCTTGAGGATGCCGGCGATATAGCTCGTCAGTAGCGTGGTGGTCATGAGCATGGTCACGGTGATGGCGAGGCCATAGGCGCTTTCCATGCGCTCGGAGTTCTGGAACAGCAGCACGATGAAGATGCAGCCGACCCACATGATGTTGTTGACGAGCGGAATATAGAGCTGACCCTTGGTGTCGCTGGGGTAGTGGATGCGCAGGTGCGGCATAAGGTTGAGACGCGTTGCCTCGGATACCAGCGAGAACGAGCCGGTGATGAGCGCCTGCGAGGCGATGATGGCCGCCACGGCCGAAAGCACAATGGCAAAGGGGCGCAGGGGCTCGGGAAGCATCATATAGAACGGGTTAACGATATCCATCGCGAGCATCTGGGGGTTGGAGTTGTTGGCGAGCAGCCAAGCGCCCTGGCCCAGATAGTTAAGGATGAGGGCCGCCTTAACAAACGGCCAGGATGCGTAGATGTTGGCCTTGCCCACGTGGCCCATGTCTGAATAGAGCGCCTCGGCGCCGGTCGTCGACAGGAAGACGAAGCCGAGCACCATGATGCCCGAGTGGTTGATGGGCGAGAACAGGAACATAATGCCGCGAATGGGGTTGAGCGCGCGCAAGATGGACAGGTTGCCGAGCATGTTGAACAGGCCGGCGCCTGCCAGGAACAGGAACCACAGCGTCATGAGCGGGCCGAAGAGCTTGCCGATTGACGAGGTGCCGGCGCGCTGCATGGCAAACAGACCGCAGATAATGATGATGGTGATGATGATCACATTGGTCTGACCGTCACCCAATAGTGCGTGGCCCCACTCGATGGTACGCAGGCCCTCAATGGCTGTGGTGACCGTGACGGCGGGGGTGAGGATGCCGTCGGCAAGCAGTGCCGCACCGCCGATCATGGCGGGCAGAATCAGCCATGGTGCCACCTTGCGTACGAGGCTGAACAGGGCGAAGATGCCGCCTTCGTTGTGGTTGTCGGCCTTCATGGCGATTACCACGTACTTGACCGTGGTCACGAGCGTCATGGTCCAGATGACGAGCGAAAGCGCGCCCAGGATCATGTCCTCGCTGACGGTACCGATGCCGCCGTTGTTGGCGACGATTGATTTCATGGTGTACATGGGGCTCGTGCCGATGTCGCCATAGACGACGCCGAGCGTTACGAGCAGCATGCCAGCGGAGAGGGGGATGGCTCCGTGCCCGCCTTGCCCGTGCTGGTCTTGGAGGTTTGCCTCCAGTTTATTGTGTGCCACGAGGACTCCCTTAGACATCCGGTTATCTGTCTAGGACAAAAAACTTTATGCCGTCTTTATACATACAAGAGCAGTTTGGCACATCGGGTTATTTTAGACAATAATCCTCAGCTGGGGATTATTTATCTACGCAGGTAGCATTTCAAAGCAGGGGCTTTTAAGCACGTACTGTCTGGGCTATGCCAGCCTTGGCGCTTGCGCGTTTGCCGGCGAGTTCGCAAAAAATCGCGCCGCCGATGATAAGCGCGGCACCCATCAGACGGACCGGTGTTATGGCTTCGCCCAAAAGGACGGCGGAGAACACGACCGCCGAAAGCGGCTCGAGGTAGCCGACAACGGCGACGGTCTGCACAGGCAGTTTGGCGACGGCGCTAAAGTAGAGCAGGCAACCAATGCCGGTGTTGACGACGCCGAGCATGACGACGGCGCGCCAATCGATGCCTGCGGCGACGCCGGCGGATAGGAATGAGGGTGCACCCTGCGTGATGAGCGTGAGGACCAGCGCGGTCACAAAGGCGGCACTCACCTGGAGCGTGGAGTTCTCGAGGCCTTCGATGTGTGGCGCGCCCTTGCTAGCGATGACCATCAGCGCATAGCAAAATGCCGAGGCGATACCGCAGACGATACCCGCAATGGGCATATTGCCGCCTAGACCTTGCGCTGCAATGAGAAAAGCACCACAAGCAACGGCGACAAAGCCGGCGATTTTGCCGCCGGTCAGCTTTTCGCCAAAGATGAGCGGGGAGAGCGCCATGACAATGATGGGGCCGCAGTAGTACAGCAGCGAGGATACGCCGACGCCGATCGTCTGGTAGGCGCGGAACAGAAAAATCCAGCTGGCGCCTAGCGCGGCTCCCGAGAGGAGGAGGGCTGCGGCTTCGCGGGGGCGAGATGGCGCCTGCAACTTATGGCGTTGGGTGATGGCGAGAATGGTGACAAGCGAGAGTGCGCCCAAAAACGTGCGTAGTAGCACGATATCCGAGCTCGGCAGCGCGATGGCAGCGGCGATGATGCCGTTGAAGCCAAACAATAGCAATGCTGCTAAGTACGTAAACAGTCCGTTGTTCATGCGCTTCCGTCCCCTCTATATCCGAACAAGTTCACTATGGGTGAACTGGCTTTAGAAGAAAAGCGAATATAATGCATAGTTAACATGACAAAAACTCATGCATAGGTGGAGGCGCCTCGTGGAAACGAATATTCAAAAGATGCAGGTGCTGCTGGAGACGGTGCGCGCCGGAAGCTTTACGCGTGCTGCCGAGCGGCTGAGCTATTCGCAGTCGGGCGTGAGCCGTATGGTGGCCGATCTTGAGGCCGATTGGGGCTTTAAGGTGCTCGACCGCAGTCGCGAGGGCGTAGTGCTTTCTGCCGACGGGCGGCAGGTCATGCCGGCTGTCGAGGCGCTCTGTGAGGAATTCACTCGCTTGCAGCGACGGGTGGATGAGATGCGCGGGCTCATGCGCGGCAAAATCTGCATCGGTACGTTTTCGAGTGTGGCGACCCATGTGCTGCCGCCAGTGATTGCGCGCTTTCGCGCCGATTACCCGGACGTCGATTACGAGTTGCTGATGGGCGATTACTCAGAGATTGAACAATGGGTGTCAGAGGGCCGCTGCGATTTGGGCTTTATCCCGCATGAGCCCCGAGAAAACGGCATGGCGTCGCGGCCTTTGGTGCGCGACGAGTTGATGGCGGTAGTGCCGGCAGGCTCTTTGCTTGCCACGGCGGAGGCCGTCTCTCTTTCCGATTTGGCTAACGAGCAGTTTATTCTGCTAGAACGCGGCACCGATGACGAGATTACGCCGCTGTTTCGCCGCGCGGGCCTGGCGGTGCGCTCTAAGCTGTCGACTTGGGATGACTATGCGATTATGGCTATGGTCGAGGACGGCTTGGGCGTGAGCATTCTTCCCGCGCTCATCTTGCGCCGCTGTCAGTTCGATGTTGCCGTGCGACCACTCGAGGGACATCCCCATCGGCAGATCAATGCGATATATCGCACGGCTGACGTTTCGCTTGCCGCCGCTCGATTCCTTGAATACCTCTAAACGTGTGCACGTCATTGTCCGCTTTGGGCAAAACTCGGAGTTCCGTACGTTTTCTTATGAAATTGAACTTTCGAATGAGGTACGGCGCTATACTGCTTGCTAAATTGAACCTTGGTTCAATTCGTGTTCTATAAATTGAACTTTGCCAGCAAGGAGGTTCCTGTGGCCCAAGAGACGTTTAGCGATCGCCTGCGACAGACCATGTCCGATCGCGACGTTCGCCAGTCGGACGTAATCCGCGCATCGGAGATGCTCGGCAAAAAACTCGGCAAGAGTCAGATGAGCCAATATGTGAGTGGCAAGACGATTCCGCGGCGCGATGTGGCAGAGCTGCTCGCCCGCATTTTGGAGGTCGATGTTTCCTGGCTGCTTGCCGGTGACGCCGATCAAGGCGAGACATCATCGCCTCGCAACGATTCCAAGCCCGAACCCCATCCCTCAGCTCAAATTCCAAGGAGCACCACCATGCGTACTTTTTCTAAATCCACCAAGCTTGATAACGTCCTGTATGACGTGCGCGGTCCCGTCGTCGACGAGGCTGCCCGCATGGAGGACGAGGGCGAGCGCATCCTCAAGCTCAATATCGGCAATCCGGCGCCCTTCGGTTTCCGCACGCCCGATGAGGTCATTAAGGATATGCGCCAGCAGCTGCCCGACTGCGAAGGCTATTCCAACTCGCGCGGCCTGTTTTCTGCGCGCAAGGCGATCATGCAGTATTCGCAGATCAAAGGCCTGCCCAATGTTCAGATGGAGCACATCTACACGGGCAACGGCGTGTCCGAACTCATTCAGCTTTCGATGAACGCGCTGCTCGACAATGGCGACGAGATTCTGATCCCCAGCCCCGACTATCCGCTCTGGACGGCGTGCGCGACCCTTGCCGGCGGTCATCCCGTGCACTATCTGTGCGATGAGCAGGCGGATTGGTATCCCGACCTGGAGGATATGGAGTCCAAGATCACGAGCGCGACCAAGGCCCTCGTCATCATCAACCCCAACAACCCCACGGGCTCGGTCTACCCGCGCGAGGTACTCGAGGGCATCGTTGAGGTTGCGCGCAGGCACCAGCTGATGATCTTTGCCGATGAGATCTACGACCGCCTGTGCATGGACGGCTACGAGCACGTCTCGATTGCCTCGCTCGCTCCCGATCTGCCCTGCGTTACCTTTAGCGGTCTGTCCAAGTCGCATATGATCGCGGGCTACCGTATTGGCTGGATGGTGCTTTCGGGCAACCAGCGCTGCATGAGCGACTTCATCATGGGCATCAACATGCTCTCCAACATGCGCCTGTGCTCCAACGTGCCGGCTCAGTCGATCGTCCAGACGGCGCTCGGCGGCCATCAGTCCGTCAACGACTACATCCGTCCCGGCGGCCGTGTCTACGAGCAGCGCAACTTTGTGTATGAGGCGCTCAACAAGATCGACGGCATCTCGGTGGTTAAGCCGCGTGCGGCGTTCTACATCTTCCCCAAGATGGATGTTAAAAAGTTCAACATCACCGATGACGAGCAGTTCGCCCTTGACCTGCTGCACGAGAAGAAGATCCTGATCACGCGCGGCGGCGGCTTCAACTGGGCTGAGCCCGACCACTTCCGCATCGTGTACCTGCCGCGCATGGAAGTACTCAAAGAGTCCCTTGAAGACCTCGCCGACTTCTTTGACCATTACCGCCAGTCGTAGGGGATAGAAACTCCGCACTATGAAAAGCTCCCTGCAGTTGTTTTGCTGCAGGGAGCTTTCTTGAATCGGCGGAACTAAATAACAATCCCGTTGCAGTGGTCGATTTCGTGTTGGATGATCTCGGCGGTGTAGCCCGAGAAGTTTTTGATGCGGTGGACGAAGTTCTCGTCCAAATACTCAACCTTAATGCGGCGATAGCGGGTACAGGGGCGCTCGCCGATCAGCGAGAGGCATCCTTCGCTCGTCTGATAGGCATTGACCTGCTCAAGAATTTGAGGGTTGTACATCAGGAGTGTCCTGTTGCCGTCCTTTACGCAGATGATGCGCTTGCGCACACCGATCATGTTGGCGGCGAGCCCCACGCACTCGTGCTCATGCTCGTGGAGTGTATCCAGGAGATCCTGCCCGGTCACGGCATCGTCGGGTCCCGCGTCTTCGGAAGGCAGGCGCAAAAAGAACTCGGATTTCATGATGGGCTTAATCATGGCGGGCTCCTCATGTCTTATGCTTTCGTGGACTTTTAATAATAGCGCGGAAGGAAAGCTGCGCGTCCGCGTTACAATCTTTCAACGTTGGACCATGTTGCCAGATTCGTCGTGTACGGCGTCTGGCGTAAATCTAGGGCTCATTTTTCGCCCTGGACTGTTCCTCTGGGGCGATGCGACTGTCGTTCCAAGAGGAAGGAAATGCATGGGGAGCAAATCTCAGCAACAAGTTCAAGCAACGCCATCGGCCACTGCGGCGATTCTCGTCGTTATGTATATTGCGGCCTTTGTTGCCGCGTTTAACGAGAACATCATTAACGTGGCGTTGCACGACATTATGGCGGCCTTTTCGGTGAGTGCCACCACGGCGCAGTGGCTCGTCTCGGGCTACATGATTGTGACGTCGATCTTTACGGCCATCATGGCCTTCCTGTCCGGCCGTTTCTCGACGCGCAAGCTGTTGTTTTTCGCATGCGGATGTATGGTCGCCGGCGAAGTCCTGTGTCTGATCGCTCCGTCGTTTAGCGTTTTGCTGCCAAGCCGTATTTTGCAGGCTGCGGGATCGGGCATCTTGTTTCCGCTCATGATGAACGTGGTGCTGTCTTGCGCCCCGCGCGAGAAGCTTGGTCTGTATCTGAGTCTGGGCGGTGCCTGCATTACGCTAGGGCCGGCGTTTGGACCCGTGATCAGCGGTCTTATGTGCACGTTGTTTGGCTGGAGGGCGGTATTCGTAGTGCCGCTGGTGGGCGGCGTTGTGGTCGCTGCGGCGGGCGTAAAGCTTGTTCAGAATGTCGGAGAGCGCTCGAACACCACGCTTGACATTCTGTCGGTTGTTTTGCTCGCTGCCGGCATTACGGCGTTTGTGTATTCCGTGGGTGAGTTCTCGACCAATCTGATTGCCGGTGTCGTGGCGCTTTTCGCTGCCGTTGTGCTGCTCGGCCTGTTTGCGGCCCGCCAGCTCAAGCTCGAGCATCCGGTGCTTAACGTGCGTCCCATGGCGAGCGTTCGTTTTTGGCCTGCGTGCTTGCTTGTGGTGGTGTCGATGATGACGACGTTTTCGATGAGCGTTTTGTTGCCGCTCTATTTTGAGGGCGCATACGGCATGACCGCACTTATTGCGGGCCTGCTCATTTTGCCGGCGATTGCCTGCAACGCCGTGACCTCGATTGTGGGCGGACGTGTGATGGACGCCCGTGGCTCATGGCCGCTGCTGCCGGTCGGCTTTGCCCTGATTGCCGTGGGACAGACTGCCATCTCGATGACGGCGGCAAGCATGAACATCGGCGTCGTCGTTGCGCTGACCGTTGTGGTGTATGCCGGAGTCGGTTTGGTGCTGAGCCCCTCGCAAACGGCTGGTTTGGAGACGCTGCCTGCCGCTGAACATCCTCACGGAACGGCATTGCTTAACACGTGGAACATGATTGCCGCATCGTTTGGCCCGTCGCTGTTTATCGGTCTGCTCTCGAGTTCTGCGGCGGCTGCCAGCGTCGCTGGCGCTGCGATCGACGTTGCCCAGGCGATTGGATTTGCAGCTGCCGTGCGTGTGGCGGCTGTAATTGCCGTGGTCGGGTTCGTGGCGTCGCTGGTGTACGCTCATCGCGAGTCGCACATGTCGCATTAATGTGTGCACATAGATTCTGCAGCTAGATTGGATGGCGACACCATAAACTAATGGACGTTTTGCCGAGAGGCATGAATGTTTAAAGCGCAAAGAGTGCGCGACGGGCCCCGCGAATGGGGCGATGATGCCCGAGAGGGCCAAGAAGGAGTCTCATGTCTGAGAACGAAGAGATCATGAACGAGACCGAGAACGAGACCATGGCTGCCGAGGTCGAGGCAGTCGAGACCGTGGAGACCGAAGCTGCCGAGGTTGAGGCTGCTGACGAGGTTTCCGCCGAGGAGGAGGCCGAGGTTGTCAAGGCCGCCGTTGATTACGATGACGAAGAGCTGATGGACAAGATGCAGAAGGCCGCCCGCCTGCTGCGTAGCCGTCGCTTTGCTATTTCCAAGGAGGAGGAGGCCAAGGCCGAGCGCATGTCGAACATCGAGCGCGCCATCAAGCTTCTTGACCTCAAGCCCAAGATGGAGCAGAAGGAAATGTCCGACCTGCTGGGCATGCGCCTCCGTGAGCTCGATGGCCTGATGGCCGAGGCCGAGGCCGCCGATCTGGTCGGCCGCATCGACGACGCCGAGGGCGATATGCGCAAGATCGTCGTCTTCGCTGCCGAGGATGCCGCTGAGGGCCTGGTCGAGCTTGCCAACAAGAAGGAGAAGCTCCTGCCCGAGCTTTCTTACGAGGAGGCCACCGAGCTGATGGCCGCTCTCGATAAGGTTATCGCTCCGCTCGTCGCCATGGGCCTGGACGAGGATCGCGGTCCTCGCGGCGGCCGTGACGACCGTGGTGGCCGTGGCGGCGACCGTGGCGGCCGCGGCGGCTTTGGCGATCGTGGTGGCCGTGGTGGCGACCGCGGCGGTCGCGGTGGCGACCGTGGCGGCCGTGGCGGCTTTGGTGACCGTGGCGGCGACCGTGGCGGTCGCGGCGGCTTTGGTGGCAACCGTGGTGGCTATGGCGACCGCGGCGGCAACCGTGGCGGCTTCGGCGGCAACCGTGGTAACGACCGCGGCGGTCGCGGTGGCGACCGTGGCGGCCGCAACGGCGGCGGCTTCCGCGGCAACCGCTTCTAGTTGGGTTACGCGGTTTTACCAAACCGCGTAACTAGTTGACGCTGCGCGCCCACCAGAGCGACAACTTGTCATTCAAAGAGGACGGCATGACCAGAAGGTCTATGCCGTCCTCTTTTCATGCCAATTTGTTCGCTCTGGTGGGCGCTCGCTGTCGGTGCCAAAACATCGACATTGCCATGATCCAGACCTGCTAAAAGATAGTCGTTGGGGACGTTCTTGTTTGACTGGTCATTTAAGAACGTCCCCAACGACTACGTAGCATGAGAGTGGATAATCTCCCGGTATGAGCCCATATTCATGCTCAAGGTGGGAGATTATCCACTCTCGTTTCGTTTGTTGATTTCGATGCCTACATTTGTAGGAACAGTTCGTGGAGGCGGGTGTCTTCGTCGAGTTCGGGGTGGAAGGTTACGCCGAGCTGGTTGCCCTGGCGCGCGGCGACGATACGGCCGTCGACTTTCGCTAAGGCCTTTGCGTCGCCGTGGACCTCGACGATGCGGGGCGCGCGGATAAACGTCAGCGGCACTTCACCGTCGATGCCGGCTACCTGCCCCTTGGTTCGAAAACTGCCGAGCTGCCTGCCGTAGGCATTGCGCTCAACGAGCACATCCATGGTTGCCAGGCGCGGCGTGCCCTTATCGTCATGGGCGGCAAGGTCGTGAGCCAGCAGAATCAGGCCGGCGCAGGTGCCCAGGACGGGCATGCCTTCAACAATGCGGGTGCGAAGCTCCTCGAGCATGCCCAACTCATCAAGCAGCTTCCCTTGAACGGTAGACTCGCCGCCGGGAAGTACCAGACGGTCAAAGTCCTGCTTCAAATCAGCCGCCTGCCTCAGCTCAATACAGCGCGCGCCCAGCTCGGATAGTCTTGCCTCGTGCTCGGCAAATGCGCCTTGGACCGCCAGCACGGCGACCGTTTGGTCTGCATAATCGCTCATGTGCGATCCTTTCTGCCGGACTAGCGTCCGCGCTCCTCCATGATGATCTCAATCTCGTTGGCGTTGATGCCGACCATGGCCTCGCCCAGGTCCTCTGAAAGCTCGGCAATGAGCTTGGCATCGGTGAAGTTTGCCACGGCCTTGACGATGGCGGCGGCGCGCTTGGCCGGGTCGCCGCTCTTAAAGATGCCCGAGCCCACAAAGACGCCTTCGGCACCCAGCTGCATCATCAACGCGGCGTCGGCGGGGGTTGCTACGCCGCCGGCGGCAAAGTTCACGACGGGAAGCTTGCCCGTGGCGTGGACATCGCGCACCAGCTCGACCGGAACCTGCAGCTGCTTGGCAGCCTCAAAGAGCTCGTCGTCACGCAGGGCAACAACGTCGCGGATCTGCTTTTGGATCTTGCGCATGTGGCGCACAGCCTGGACGACGTCGCCCGTGCCCGGCTCGCCCTTGGTACGAATCATCGTGGCGCCCTCGGCAACACGGCGCAGCGCCTCGCCCAGGTCGCGGGCACCGCAGACAAACGGGACGTCAAACTGGGTTTTGTCGATGTGGTAGACATCGTCGGCGGGGGAGAGAACCTCGGACTCATCGATGTAGTCGATATCGATGGCCTGAAGGACCTGCGCCTCGACGATGTGACCGATGCGGCACTTGGCCATGACGGGGATGGAGACGGCCTCTTGGATGCCCTTGATCATCTTGGGGTCACTCATGCGCGAGACGCCGCCTGCGGCACGGATATCGGCCGGGATGCGCTCGAGTGCCATGACCGCGCAGGCGCCTGCCTCTTCGGCGATGCGTGCCTGCTCGGGCGTGGTGACGTCCATGATGACGCCGCCCTTGAGCATCTGCGCGAGCTCGCGATTGAGTTTGACGCGATCTGCCTTGCTGGTCTGTTCTGCCATGGTTGCTCCCTTGGTTGGCATGTGCATTGCTTGACGGAACATCCTATCGGGGAGCTGGGTATGGCGAAATACTCAGTTTTCGAGATAATGACAAGGTCAGACTAATACCAGATTGAATGACTGAATAAGGTCAGGTGATAGGCTCATGCTTGACTACAATTTGGAACAACGCGGCGAGGCATCGCTTTATGAGTATGTTTACCAGCAAATTCGAGATGATATCGTTGCTGGACGTATTGCGGCGGGGGAGCATTTGCCGTCTAAGCGCGCCTTTGCCAGTCATCTGGGAATCAGTGTCATTACCATCGAGAATGCATATAGCCAGTTACTTGCCGAGGGCTATATTTGTTCAATGCCGCGTCGTGGCTATTACGCTTGCGAGCTTCCGGATGCACCGGTTTTGCCTTTGGCTGAGACAGAGCTTGATCGAGATTCCGCTCCTGCGGGTCTTAACGCACATGATGTTGATGGACGGGTCGAGCAATTCGACGCACTTTCTCCTTCCACTTTGGAGGCGGCGCGGCTTTGGCAAAGCGCACTGCGGGCGACGCTGGCATCCGAAGACGAGCGCGAAATCTTCTCACCCGCACCGGCACAGGGCACCGCTCGGCTACGACGCGCGATTGCTCATCATCTGCGCGGGACAAGGGGTATGAATGTCGACCCCAACAACATTGTTATCGGCGCGGGCGCCCAGCTGCTCGATACCATGTTGGTTCAGTTGCTTGGCGCGGACAAGGTGTATGCGGTTGAGGATCCGGGCTATTTGCGTCTGACGCGTATCTATCAGGCTATGGGCTGCAAAGTTCGACATATCCCGTTGGATGATGAGGGCGTGGACTTGAGCACTCTGCAGAAAAGCGGGACCGATGTCCTTCACCTGATGCCGTCCCATCAGTATCCGACCGGCCTTGTGACGAGCATTGCGCGTCGCTATGCGCTTCTGAGCTGGGCCGCCGAGCGACCAGGTCGGTATCTCATCGAAGATGACTTTGATTGTGAGTTTCGCCTTGCCGGGAAGCCGATTCCCGCGCTCGCGTCGATTGATGCCGCCCAGTCGGTTATCTACACCAACACGTTTTCGAAGAGCCTTTCATCGGCGTTGCGTCTAGCGTACATGGTGCTGCCCGATGAGCTAATGGAGCGGTTTAGGCGCAACCTTGGTTTCTACGCCTCGTCGGTGAGCTCTGTTGACCAGGTCGCTTTGGCGCGTTTGCTGGAATCTGGTGATTACGAGCGACATGTGAACCGCGTGCGCGTTCGTGCTCGCGAGGCGCGTGATGGCCTGATGGCGCTTGTGCGGAAGGTATTTCCGGCAGGAGAGGTCTCGATCGAGCATGCAGACGCGGGCCTTTACTGTACCGTTGCCCTGTCCGAGGATGGGGCTGGGGAGAGTTTCGCGAAGGCTCTTGCTGACGCTCGTATTTCCTATGTCAACATCGCCGATTGCCTGTGGACGGGTGATCGGGCTTCGACTAAGAACGCTCCATCTCGCGTCCTTATTCAATACGACGACCTGAGCCCTCAGTCACTCATTGTTCTTCAAGAACGGCTGCAATAAGCCCACGAAAAAGGCCCGAACCAATACGGTCCGGGCCTCATCGAGCTTGAGGTTATGTCTCAGGCGGTTGGCTTAGCCAAAGTAGCGCTTGAGCAGGCCGGCGAAAGCCTTGCCGTGGCGGGCCTCGTCGCGAGCCATCTCGTGCACGGTGTCGTGGATGGCATCGAGGCCAGCGGCCTTGGCGCGCTTGGCAAGATCGGTCTTGCCGGCGGTGGCGCCGTTCTCAGCCTCAACGCGCATCTCGAGGTTCTTCTTGGTGGAGTCGGTCACGACCTCGCCCAGGAGCTCAGCGAACTTGGCGGCGTGCTCGGCCTCCTCGTGGGCAGCCTTCTCCCAGTACAGGCCGATCTCGGGATAACCCTCGCGATGGGCGACGCGAGCCATGGCCAGGTACATACCGACCTCGGAGCACTCGCCCTCAAAGTTGGCGCGCAGGTCGGCAACGATGTCCTCGGAGACGCCCTCCATCTTGGCGACACCCACGACGTGCTCGGCAGCCCACTCGAGCTGACCCTCCTCCTGCTTCAGGAAGCGAGAACCGGGAACGCCGCACTGGGGGCACTTGAAGTCCTCGGGCAGCTGGTCGCCGTCGAACTCTTCCACATAACCGCAAACGGGGCAAACAAACTTCATGATTCGATCCTTTCGATCGATGGCGATTGTGCGCTCGTCCGGTCCCGTAAGGGCCCTCTCCGGACGTGCGTCTTGACGAGTTCTATTATCCATAAATGCAACCAAATGTGAAGCCTATTAGGAATGATTTTTAATAAAACAATTTCGAGATATGAAGATGTTGATTGATTAACGATTGGGAGGCCGTCTGTGATCTTTGCTGAGTACAATCGGGCGAGCAAATGTTGACCTATCAACAAATGAAGGAGTTTCCTTTATGCATCTAGCCCGTCGTGCCTGGTGCCGAACATATCAGACGGTTTTTCGCATTGCATTGCCGATCCTGCCCTATACCGAGCCGCGCATTTTAGAGCATGCCGAGGATGTGCCCGCGGTGCTTCAAAAGCGCTCGATTCAGAAGGTCCTTATCGTGACGGATCCCGGCATTGCCCGTCTGGGGCTCACGGCACCGCTCGAGACGGCGCTCGCATCCAGGGGGATTGGCGTTACGGTCTATGCCGAAACGCGTGCGAACCCCACGGTCTCAAACGTGGAGGAAGCGGCGTTCCTGTATCGAGAGAGCGCCTGCCAGGCCATTATCGGTTTTGGCGGAGGATCAGCCATGGACTGCGCCAAGGGTGTGGGGGCGCGCATTGCGCAGCCAAACAAGCCCATCAACAAGATGCGCGGCCTACTGCGGATTCATCGTCTCCTGCCGCTGCTTATTGCGGTTCCCACTACCGCCGGTACGGGAAGCGAAGTCACGCTCGCGGCGGTTATCACCGATGACGAGACACACTACAAATACCCCATTAACGACTTTGTGCTTATCCCGCGTTTTGCAGTCCACGACCCCGAGTTTACGTGCGGCTTGCCCGCTTCCATTACGGGGCAGACGGGCATGGACGCCCTGACGCATGCCGTTGAGGCCTTTATCGGGCGAAGCACCACGCCCTATACGCGTAAGATGGCGCGACAGGCGGTGCAGCTTATCCACGACAATTTGCTCGAGGCCTATGAGCATGGTGACGACATGTGCGCTCGTCGCAATATGCTTTCGGCGGCGTATAAGGCGGGCGTTGCGTTTACCCGCTCCTATGTCGGATATGTGCATGCCATCGCGCACAGTCTGGGCGGCCGATACGGAATTCCGCACGGTTTGGCCAACGCGATCATCCTGCCGCACATGCTTCGCGCTTATGGCGACGCCGCCGCCCCCAAGCTTGCCGATCTTGCTCGCATGGCGGGCATTGCGCCGGCTACCGCGCAGGATAGTCTTGCGGCCGAGGCCTTTATCGATTGGGTCGACCGCATGAACGAGATCCTGGGAATCCCCAAATATGTCTTGGGCATTCGCCGCTCCGACATTCCCGAGATGGCGGCGCATGCCGATGCCGAGGCCAATCCCCTGTACCCCGTTCCGCTTCTAATGGACCGCTTGGAGCTCGAGCATATGTATGAAGTCGTTGCAGGTGGTATGTTTGAGGGCGAGAACTAGGAGGGCACATGAACACCGAGGAAATTGCGCGCATCGTCGGCGATCAGCGCGCCTATTTTAAGACGCACGCCACGTTTGATGTCGATGCTCGACGTCGCGCGCTCGTGAGTTTATGCGATGCGGTGCGGGCCCACGAGGCTGATATCGCCCATGCGCTCAAGACCGATTTGGGGAAGTCGCATGACGAGGCCTATATGTGCGAGATCGGCACGTCGCTTTCCGAGATTCGACATCAGATCGCTCACGTGGCTCGGTGGAGTCGTCCGCGCCTGCGTCCGTGCGATCTCGCTAACGCCGTGAGCGCGTGCAAAACGCAAGCCGTGCCCTATGGCGTCACGCTCATCATGGCTCCGTGGAACTACCCGTTTTTGCTAACACTCGAGCCGCTCGCCGGCGCCCTTGCCGCGGGCAATACCGTGGTCATCAAGCCGAGTGCCTATGCTCCGGCATCGAGCGCGGTGCTCAAGCAAATCTGTGAAGAGGCATTTGATCCGCGCCTGGTGACGGTTGTCGAGGGCGGGCGCGCCGAGAACGAAGCGTTGCTCGATGAGTGCTGGGACAAGATCTTCTTTACCGGTAGCGTTCCGGTCGGCAAGCTCGTCATGGAGCGCGCAAGTAAAAACCTTACGCCCGTGACGCTTGAGCTGGGCGGAAAGAGTCCCTGTATCGTGGATGTGACGGCAAACTTGAAGGTTGCGGCACGGCGTATCGCCTTTGGTAAGTGGCTCAACGTGGGGCAGACCTGCGTGGCGCCCGACTACCTGCTGGTCGATGCGCGCGTGCACGACGAGCTGCTGGACCTTATCAAGGAGGAGGCCCGCCGTATGTTTGGCGAGCATCCGCTCGATAACGAGGACTACGGGCATATCGTCAACGCCAAGCATTTTGCGCGCGTGCGCGGGCTGATCGATCCCGATAAGGTCGTGCTGGGAGGCACGGCGCGCGAGTCGTCGCTCAAGATTGAGCCGACGATCCTAGACGGCGTGACCCCCGATGACGCCGTGATGCAGGAGGAGATCTTCGGTCCCATCTTGCCGGTGCTGACGTTTGAGAGCCTAGACGAGGCCGAAGCGTTTATTACGGATCGTCCGACGCCGCTGGCCCTGTATATCTTTAGTCAGGATCGCGCAGTTCAGCAGCGCTTCGTGCGTTACGTGCCCTTTGGCGGTGGCTGCGTCAACGACACCATCATGCACTTGGCTACGAGCCATATGGGCTTTGGCGGCATGGGCGCGAGCGGTATGGGGCAGTACCATGGCCGCGAGAGCTTCGATACGTTTAGCCACAAGAAGAGCGTCGTGAACAAGGCAACGTGGCCGGACGTGCCATTCCGCTATGCTCCTTACGCAAGCTGGAAGCACAAGTTCGTGCGCATGTTTGTGCATTAGAAAAGGGCGCAGGTAATACGAACAAGTGTTCCTATTACCTGCATTTTGCGTTAGACTACTGTTATGGAGCACGGATGGGCCAACTCCCTTTAGAAGGGATTTGGTATGAACGTAGGCGATGTTATTTCGTTATTGGCGTTGTTGATTGCGGCTATCGAACTCGGTCTGTTTATCGGCCGAATGAAATAGCCGCCCCCGCGTAAGCGAAGACGGCCACTTCTCACGATGAAAACGTGTATCGGAGTTGGCAAGACCCGCGGCAACGGGTGCCATCCGTGTTCCTATCTTATCTGCAAGCGTTCTGTCGCGCAAGCGTTGAGGCAAACGATTGAAGGACGCAGACAGGATGTATTTGTGTCCGCACGGGACCGTAGACTTCTCAATAAGGTTACACACCGGTTTATCCGGCCGTTAGAGGAGCTGCTATGTACGAGCCTTCGCGTGTTCTTCTGTCATTTCACATTGCAGGATTTCAGTATGTCGATGGCGCCTTGGTCTTGGGCGATCTTAAAGCGGGCGATAAGCTGACGCTGTGTGCCGAGCGCGATAATCCCCATGACCCTGAGGCGGTTGCGATTTATTACGGCAACACCAAGCTTGGCTATGTTCCGGGAAACGAGGTCGGCCCGCTGTCCTTGATGATGTATTACGGCCACGAGGACGTATTTGAGGCCCGCGTGCAACAGGTTGCCCCCGAGCGCAGCCCGTGGCACCAGGTGCGCGTTGGCCTCTATGTGGTGGATGCCCGCTAGTCGGCAATGGAGGCGGCCATGTTTGATGACGACGACCAGTTCGATCTGACAGACGATCCGTTTGAGTGGGATCTGCTACTCGACGACGATGAGTTGGAGCAGGATCGTAAGAAACGGCAGGACAAGAAAACTCAGAGTGGCGCTTCGAAAAAGCAAGACAAACGCCGCCGCGGACTGTTCGGCGGGCTCTTTGGATAACCGCCGCATCGCTGCGTCTGTATACTTAGCACGAGTTGAACACGTTGCGAAATGAGGACACAGACGATGATGTGGTTTACCGCCGACTTGCACCTGGGCGATACGAATATCTTGCACGACATGGACCGGCCGTTTGGCTCGGTCGAGGAGATGAACTGCAAGGTCATCGATGCCATCAATGAGTGCGTGGCTGCGGATGACCGTCTCTACATCCTGGGAGACTTTACCTATCGTTTGCCCCTGGCGGAGGCGGTGCGCCTGCGCGAGCGTATCGAATGCCAGAACGTGACGCTCATCCGCGGTAACCATGACGGCGACTGGGAAGATTCCGACGTACCGCAGATTTGGGAAGACGTGCGCGATTACCTGGAGATTGCTCCCGGCTATGCCAAGGGCCATCGCCTGGTGTTGAGCCACTACCCCATGCTTAGCTGGAATGGCAAGGCGCGTGGCGCCATCATGCTACACGGGCATATTCACAGCAGAGGAGACCGTACCAACGCGCGCAACCGCGATCGCGAGCGCCCTATCTTTCGCTACGATGTCGGTCTCGATGCCAACGAGTACAAGCCCGTAAGCCGCGATCAGTTTCTTAGCTTCTTTGGGTTATAGGGCGCCAGAACCACCACAAAGGGGACAGGCACCTTTGTGGTGGTTCTGGCGCCGTTGCCATTATGGCGGCGGCGCCTTTTTTTGTCCGCGCGGCGCGGTAGAGTGTAGCCGGTTGATATTTGCGTCCATCGAGGAGCTGCTATGAACGAGATCAAGTGCCCGCATTGCGGCGAAGTTTTTAAGGTCGATGCATCCGGCTATGCGGATATCGTCAAGCAGGTGCGCGATGCCGAGTTCTCGCGCGACCTGGATGAGCGTGTGAAGGCAGTCCAGCGTGAGGGTGAGCAGGCGCTGGAGCTTGAGCGCTCGCGTTCGACGGCTGCCTTGCAACAGGCAAAGTCTCAGCGCAATGCCCAGCTTGTCGAGCAGAAGAACACTGCGGATCAGAAACTGGCGCAAGAGGTTGCCAAGCGCGATGCTGAGCTTGCCGAGCTGCGCGCTAAGCTCGAGGGCGCTGCCGCAGAGCGCGAGAGTGCAAGCCAGCGCGCGGCGGTTGAGGCACGAGCCAATGCTCAAAAAGAGAATGCCGAACTCCAGCGTGAGATTGATAGCCTGCGTGCGCAGCTTGGGCGCAAAGATGACGAAGCAAAGCTTGCCGAGTCGGCGGCGCGCAACGCTGCTCAAAACGATTTAGCTGCACGCGACGCTCAGATTGCCGAGCTGCAGGCCAGGCTTGCCGCGGCGGACAAGGCCCAGGAGATGGCGCTTGCCGCTGCCGCGGCAGAGTCGCAGCGTGAGCTCGATGCCGCTCGCAGCGAGGCCGAGCGCGCGCTTGCTGACTATCGCGCGAAGGTGCAAGAGAAGTTTTCCGCCGCAAAGGCTCAGTCCGAGCAAGAGGCCGAGGGCCTGCGTGCCCAGCTGCGCGAGCAGGAACTGATGGCAAAAATGAACCTGTCAGAGGCGGTCGCCGCGGCGGAGCGAGAGCGCGATGAGGCGCGTGCCAAACTGACGAGCGAGCTGGCGGTGCGCGATTCTCGCGAGGAACAGGTCAAGGCGGCACACGAGCTCGAGCTTGCGCAGGCCAAGCGCGCGAGCGATGACCTGATTCGCTACAAGGACGAAGAGATTGAGCGCCTTAAGGACATGAAGGTCCGCCTGTCCACCAAGATGGTGGGCGAGTCGCTCGAGCAGCACTGCGAGACCGAGTTTAACCGTCTGCGCATGACGGCGTTTCCTAACGCGTACTTCGAGAAGGATAACGATGCGTCCGAGGGCACCAAGGGCGACTTTATCTTCCGCGAGTGCGACGCAAGCGGTAACGAGGTCATTTCGATTATGTTCGAGATGAAAAACGAGAACGACGAGACCGCGACCAAGCACAAAAACGAGGACTTCTTTAAGAAACTCGATCACGATCGTCGCCAGAAAGGCTGTGAGTACGCGGTGCTCTGCACACTGCTCGAGCCCGAAAGCGAGCTCTATAACGCAGGGATAGTCGACGTGAGCTATCGCTACGAGAAGATGTACGTGATTCGCCCGCAATTTTTCATCCCCATGATTACACTTCTTCGCAACGCCGCCATGGGTTCGTTGCGTTATAAGCAGGAGCTGGCGGAGTACAAACAGCAGAATATCGACGTCACGAACTTCGAAGCCAAGATGGAGAAGTTCAAGAACGATTTCGGCCGCAACTACGAGATCGCGAGCCGCAAGTTCCAAACGGCAATCGATGAGATCGACAAGACGATTAGCCATCTGCAGAAAACCAAGGAGGCGTTGCTGTCCTCCGAGAACAATCTGCGCCTGGCCAACAAGAAGGCCGATGATCTTACCATTCGCAAGCTCACGTGGGGCAACAAGACCATGAAGGCCGCCTTTGACGAGGCGCGCGGGGCTGCGCCGGAGACAAATGATGAGCCAGCCGAGGCGGATTCGTATGAGGTCGAGGATACCGAGTAGGGGATAGCGTATCGCGCAAAAGCGGGGCCGCTGGCGATGTTGCCAGCGACCCCGCTTCGTTTCGTTCCATTGTGCCCGGCTAGTCCTCGAGCAGGTCCTCGATAAAGCCGACGCGGTAGTTTTTGAAGATGACCTCGCCGCCGTCTTGCGTGGCGTCCAGATCGACATCGCCCATGATGCCAAAATCGTGGTCGCCATCCTCGTCGGCAAAGATCTGGTGCACGTGCCATACGTGTGCGGTCTTCTCGTCGGACTCGTCAATGGAAAACATCGCGGCGCTGCGGGCATCTCCGTCGGTGAGGATTTCCTCGTGCTGCTCGTGGTAAGCGTCGAGTGCTTTTTGCCAGCGGATCTCGCTCATGCCCCAGTCGTCGTCGAGCTCGCCCAGGTCGCGAACGTGCTCGCGGGCGGCAAGGGTCACGCGGCGGAAGAGCGCGTTGCGCACCAATAGCGTGCAGCCGCGACGGTCCGCCACGACCTCGTCGATGCCCTGCGGCGGCGCGGCGTCGAGTGCAGCGGGGTTGCCGGCGTTCTCCCACTCGTCCACCAGGCTCGAGTCCACCGAACGCACCACAAAGCCCAGCCACGAGATGATGTCGCGCAGGCGCTCGTCGCGCTTCTCGATCGGTACGGTGCGATCGAGGGAACGGTAGGCCTCTGCCAGGTAGCGCAGCAAAATGCCCTCGGAGCGGGCGATGCCGAGCTTTTGAATGTAGCCCTTAAAATCGCTCGTGCTTTCCAGCATATCGCGCAGAACGCTCTTGGGAGAGAGCTGATAGTCGTTGGCCCAGGGCACTTCCTGGCAGTACTTGTCAAAAGCGGCGTCGAGCAAATCCTCGAGCGGCTTTTCGTACGTGACGTCTTGAATGCGCTCCAAGCGCTCCTCATATTCGACGCCGTCAGCCTTCATTTCTGCCATCGCGCGGTCGCGCGCGGCGCGCTCCTGTGCACGCAGCACCTGTTTGGGATCCTCGAGCGTTGCCTCGACCATCGAGATCAGATCCATGGTATAGGTCTCACTCTCGGGGTCGAGCAGCTCCAACGCGGCAAGCAAGAACGGCGAGAGCGGCTGATCGAGCGCGAAGTCCTCGGGCAGATCGACCGTCAGCGCATAGTCGATGTCCGGCGCGGCGTCAGTCGGGGCGTCGGGCGCGGGCGGCACCTCGGTGCGAACGACGACGCCGGAATCGATGAGCGTGGCGAAGATTTCGTCGGCGCGAACCTCGAGCTTAGCCTTTTCCTCGGGAGTCTGCAGGCTCGTCTCGATGAGGTCGTGTACGCGGGTTCGGGCATCGCCGCCCTGCTCGACCACGCTAATCACCATGGAGTGCGTGATGCGCAGGCGCGGCTTGAGCGTCTCGGGCTGCGTCTCGATCAGGCGCTCAAAGGTCTGCTTGTTCCAGGTGACAAAGCCCTCGGGGGCCTTTTTCTTTTTAATCTTACGGAGTTTTTTGGGGTCGTCGCCCGCTTTGGCCATAAGCTTGGCGTTTTCGATCTCGTGCTCCGGCGCCTCGGCAATTACCATACCCTCGGTGTCAAAGCCCGAGCGGCCGGCGCGACCGGCAATCTGGTGGAACTCGCGGGCGCGCAGACGACGCATCTTGTAACCGTCGAACTTGGTGAGCGCGGTGAGCACCACGGTGTGGATGGGCACGTTGATGCCGACGCCGAGTGTGTCGGTGCCGCAAATGACGGGCAGTAGGCCCTGCTGTGCCAGGCGCTCGACCAGTAGGCGATAGCGCGGCAGCATACCGGCGTGGTGCACGCCGACGCCGCAGCCAAGCAAGCGCTTGAGGATCTTGCCGAAGGCCGTCGAGAAGCTCGTGCCCTTGGCCGCCTCCTTGATAGCCTCGCGCTGCTCCTTGCTGGCAATGCCAAAGTTGGCGAGGGATTGCGCCGTCGCAAGTGCGGCGTCCTGGCTAAAGTGCACGATGTAGAGCGGGGCCTCGCCGCGGCGCATGGCGAGCTCGACGGTGCCCTCGAGCGAGGTCGTCACGTAGTCGTAGCTAAGCGGCACGGGGCGTGGGGCATCGACGACCAAGTCGCAGGTAGCGCCGGTGTGTTCCTCGAGCGAGGCGGCGATCGCGGTGACATCGCCGAGCGTGGCGCTCATGAGCATGAATTGCGTGTGAGGCAGGGCGAGCAGTGGCACCTGCCAGGCCCAACCGCGATCGGGGTCGGCAAAGTAGTGGAACTCGTCCATGGCGACGCAGCCAACATCGGCATCTTCGCCCTCGCGCAGTGCGTCGTTGGCAAGGATTTCTGCCGTGCAACAGATGACGGGCGCCTTGGTGTTGATGTGCGTGTCGCCGGTGATCATGCCGACGTTATCGCGGCCGAGCACCTGCACAAGGTCGAAAAACTTCTCACTGACCAGAGCCTTGATAGGAGCCGTGTAGTAGCAGCGCTTGCCCTGCGCCATGCCCATAAAGAGCATTCCCAGCGCGACGAGCGATTTACCCGATCCGGTCGGTGTTCCCAAAATGACATGGTCACCGGCGGCTAGATCCATGAGGGCCTCTTCCTGGTGGTCCCACAGCTCAATACCGCGATCGCTCGTCCATTCAAAGAAACGTTCGAAGGCCTGATCGGGCGTGAGCCACGGTTCGGGCTCACTGCCATCCTCGGGCTCCCACCAGGTGGGGGAGAGCGCGCCGAGCGAACCGAACTCGGCTTCGGTTCCCGTGCCGCCCGAGAATGAGCTGGCGGCTCCGGCGCCGGAAACGGTGCTGGCGGTGGTGTCTGTCGTGGTCTGTGCCATGTGGTTGCTTTCTCTCGCGTTTGTCCGCCAACTATTATGGCGTAGCGTCGCATCGATGCGTTCGCAGGCAAGAAAATGCAGGAAATGGGCGTTCTGCCCAGCCGTTTGGTGCAGTTGCCAGCTAAGTGAGTAGACTTTTTGCAATATCGCGAGCACATGGCTTTTGCGCAAGGGCTCTACCTGCGGTTTTAGTATTGGTTATGCGGGTTGTGCTTGGCTATTGCAAAAAAGTCTACTCACTTAGATTTGAGGGTCGTTTGTTGGCGCCTATTCGCGCTTGTTTGCCGACGTCGCGACCATCAGAAGCCCCTAGGATCCTGCGGTAGGCGCTTCTTGCCCTTGCGGGCACGGTTTCTAAAGTTCTCGACGGCCTCTTCCATGCCCAGAGGCACATAGGCGAGCTCATCGAGGTTATCGGGCAGGTAGCAGGCTAGGCTTTGCTCCTGCGCGCGCCCCGCCGCGAGCTGTTCATCGCTGGGCTGCGCTCCAGGTGTGGCGCAAATGCCATAGACGGCGGCGCCCATCTCGCGCGTGCGGCGCTCGTACTCGGTCTCGGGATGCTCGGGATGGTCGCGGCGGACGTTGTCGCTTACCCAAAGCGTGTCGTAGCCGGCCGCGGTAAACTGCCCTAGGGCGTAGTCGCGCAATGGCTTGCTGTCGGTGCGCAGCGTGACGGTGGCGCCGGCTGCAAAGAGCGGGCGGTAGAGCATCAGATGGTCGACATGGACGAGTCGTTTTTTGGCGTACTTGGCCTTGGGCTGCGGCGTGGGAAAGTTAATGGTGATGACATCGAGCTCGCCTGCGGCAAACAGCTGCGGCAGCGATGCGGCGCCTCGGGGCAGGACGAGTGCGTTGGTCAGTTCCTGCTCGCAGATTTTCTGTGCGGCATAGGCGATGCAGATGGGCTCCTGGTCCATACCGATAAAGAGGGTGTTTGGCTCGTGGACCGCGCGCTCTACAAGGTACGTTCCCTTGCCACAGCCAAGATCCAGGTGAAGGTGTTCAAAGGGCTTGCTGCCTGCGGGCGCACAGGCCTTGCGCCAATCTCCGGCATAAGCCTCGGGGTTTGTCTCAATCGCATCGGCGTAGCGTTCCAGGCGCTCCTCGAGCACAAAGTTCTTAGGCGTGCGAACGTGGATGGCTCCCATGAGGCTCCTTGGTCATAAGTATGGAACGCATAGCTGCACGTTCCGTCAATGGATTGAAAAAGGGCGGGCATAGTTTGCCCGGAAGATGCGGTGCGGCTCGGCGGCGAGTCGTCGATGCCTACAGGCGCTTGAGAATCACATAGCGGTTGAGCTCGCCGCTACGACCGTCGGCATGGAAGCGCTCAAGCTCGCGCACGGGGACCTCGCCGCTCTTGTAGAACGTACGGACGCCGCGCACCAGGTCGGTGATCTGCTGATCGTCAAAGTGATGGCAATAGCGGTAGGCGTGGCGGTCGTTTTGCCAGCCAATGAGGTGGTCGCCGGCTTCAAACTGCGCGGAATCGTAACCCTCAAACGGCGGGGTGAGCTCGGCGCGGGCCTCGGCGCGAACGGCCTTGCGCGCCATGCGCTCGTCGTTCATAAACTCCCAAAAGCTGATGGCGATGATGCCGCCTGGGCGCGTCTGGCGCACCAGGGCGTCGAGCACGCGTACGCGGTACTCGCACGACGGCACGTGGTGCATAAAGCCAAAGCAGACTGAGATGTCGGCGAGCGGGGCGTCGAAAAGCACGTCGGGTGTCTCGGCGGGGTTGAGCTTCATGAGGGCGTCGAGCACGTCGAGTTCCTGGAAGTGCAGGTTGGGAATGCGCAGCGCGTGGCCATGTGCATCGATGGCCAGGTCTTGGCACGAGTCGACACCATAGAACTCAAACGGGCAGCTGGCATCTGCCGAGGGGTTTGCGCCGTCGACGCCCTTGGCGGCAAGTGCGCCGCCGGCGGCAAAATTCTCGAATCGCATATTGCCGCAGGCAAGATCAAAGACGCGGACGGGATGCTCGATCGTGGCGACGTCGAGCTGCCCGAGCGCGATGTCCATGGTGCGCACCCAGCCGGGCCACGGGGCCTGGCGCGTATCGGAGAAGGAGGCGGAGTGCTCGCGATAGAACGTGTTGTTGAGCTGGATGAGCGATGAGGCGAAATCGCGGTTCACGGCGCGGAACTCCCTCCGTTGGCGGTGCGGAATTAACAATACGACCATACTACCGTTAACGCCGCAACGGGGACAACCAAGCTACGGGTCATTGCTTTGTTTGGACACATTTCCGCAGCTCATATGCACCCGCAACCGCCGGTTGTCAAAAATCTCACTAGAATAGGTGGCATGCTTTTGGCGGTGGCGGATAGATTTTTAACTGTGCAAGGCGCCTTAAGAACAAAAACGGTCCGGCGGCACGGCTGGCATCACATAGGAGGAACCATGAATGTAGAAACTGCGCAGCGGCTCGCCGACCTTCGCCGCAGCAAAGGCTTTAGCCAAGAAGGGCTGGCGCGAAAGCTGGGGCTGTCGCGCCAGGCGGTCAGTAAATGGGAGCGCGCGGAGAGTTCACCCGATACCGAGAACCTGATCTCGCTCGCCAAGCTTTATGGCGTGAGCCTGGACGAGCTGCTCAATCCGAGCGACGAGATCGAGGACGATATCGAGTTTGAGAACGAGGACCGCGCTCGTCAGCGCGAGGCCGAGGCGGCAGAGCGCGCACGCACCCATGAGGCGGCGGCACGAGCTACCGAGGCGGCAACACAGGCGAGTGATGCTGCGGCCAAGGCAGCGCAAGCGGCAAGCTGGAGCGCGCAGGCTGCCAATGCGGCGACGGCTCAGGCGACGAGTGGCGGCGCAGTTGGCTCGACTCCGGTGAAGGGCCCGTTCCAGTCGTTCCCGTATTGGGCCGTGTGTTGGCTGCTGTTCTTTTTGCTGATGTTCCTGTTTGGCGCCGGCCCCTTTGCCGCGCTGATCTTCTTTACGATTCCCATCTATCACTGGGTTGCGCGTGCGCTCGATGGTGATTGGGCGCGCGGGGATATTCAGGTTGGTCCGGCACCGGTGACAGCTAGGACTAAGGGGGAGGACGTTTCCACAGCGGTTGACGCTGACATGGCTGCCGCGACCACCGCTGAGTCGAGTGCCAAAGAAGGTGATGAATGATGAAGCTTTCGCATGAATCCAAGGTACGCTTGGGCGTTGGCATCGGAGCGTTTGTTCTCATCATCGGGCTTGTCTTTGGCACTTCGCGGACTTTGATTCATTTTGATGGCCCGTGGGACCTCGACGATGTTGTATCCGGCTTGTCTGGTATGGACGATGCGGTTGACGACGACGATTTTATGAACGATGGCGGTAACTATTCCGCTCGGCCTCAGCAGCTTTCGAGCACGACTTTTGATGCCGATGAGTTCCGCTACCTCGATTTCGATATCAATGCGGCTTCGGTGGACGTCAAGGTTGTTGATGGCAACAAGGCTCGTGTTATCGAGCGGGGGCGCGTTGCCAAGGGTATGGATGCCTCCAAGGCCGCGACGCAAAACATCGCATCCGTCGAGGACTCGACGCTCAAGGTTTCCCAGTTTGGAAGTGATGACGATAAGGCAATCGATCGCTCAGTTACGGTCGAGCTGCCGCGCCGTGTTGCCGAACATCTGAAGGGAGTCAACGCGCACGTGGGCTCGGGCGATCTGCAGATTGTCGGTGTCATCTGTGACGGTTTCGACCTTTTCCTGGGTGCGGGAGATGTAGAGTTTACGGGCAGCGTGACTGATGCGCTCAGCGCTGAGGTCGGTTCGGGCGATGTGACATTCGAGCTCTACCAGGCCCCCGCGAAGTCGATGGACGTGAGCGTGGGCTCGGGCGATGTGGAGATGACGGTTCCGAGCTCTACGGGCTTTAAGGCGAGCCTCACCTTGGGCAGTGGCGACTTCGAGAGCGATTTCCTTCCGCTTGGCTACGACGGCGAGACCATTTTGAATCTTGAATTCGATAACGGCGATAAGTCTGCCACGTATCGTTTTGAAGTCGATTCGGGCGACATGTCGTTTGATTCGGAGTAGTGAGGCAGACGAAAGCCTAGACGAAGACATAGACGCGCTGTTTGATGAAAGCGCCGAAGCCGAGATCGGCTCCGGCGCCTTTGCCTTTACAATGGGGGCATGGAACAGATTATCTTGAACATACTCGAGGCTCTGCGTCGCGGCGAGACCGTGGACGACAAAGCGCTCGTCAAACTGATACATGCCGAGGCGCGCCGCGAGGGTGCCGACAAACGCGATTTGGCCAAGCGCCGTCTGCTGCCGTTCTACCAGTGGGTTAAACGTGAGGAGCCGGCTCGGTGGGCTGCGTGGAATGTCGATTCCGATCTGGAACGTCAACTGCTGCAGGTGCTGCGTATGAAGCCGCGCCGAACGGCCTCGGGCGTGGCGACCATTACCGTCATCACCAAGCCGTGGCCGTGCTCGGGCGATTGTCTGTTTTGTCCCAACGATCTGCGCATGCCCAAAAGCTATCTGCACGCCGAGCCGGCATGCGCCCGTGCGGAGCAAAACTGCTTCGACCCGTATCTGCAGGTGAGCGCTCGCCTGACCGCGCTTTCGCAGATGGGTCATGCGACCGACAAGATAGAGCTCATTGTGCTCGGTGGCACCTGGAGCGACTATCCGGAAGGCTATCAGACATGGTTTATGTCGGAGCTTTTCCGTGCGCTCAATGACGATGCCGTCGCCGGCGTGGCGGCCAACCCCATGTTGGCGCGTCCGGGCATCAGCCGTGTCGAGGCAGGGCGTCTACTCGATGACGCTCCTGCCGATGCCTTGCCGCCGGTGGTGGCGGAGCGTCGCGAGCGCTATCGGGCTGCCGGCATTGCGACAGACGAGGCCGAGCTTGCGAGCGGTGTCGCTGGCGAGCAGGAGCGCGTGGATGTTGCTGTGGGCGGCTACAACCGCGCGGTGCGTCGTCTGTACGGCCCCGACACGCCGTGGGGCGAGGTTGCCGAGTGGCAGACGGCAACGATGGAGGAGCTCGAGCGTCAGCAGCGCATCAACGAGACGGCGAAGCATCGCGTGGTGGGCCTCGTTATCGAGACGCGCCCCGATGCCGTGACGCCGCAGACCCTCACGCTTATCCGCCGCCTGGGCTGCACCAAGATCCAGATGGGTATTCAGAGTCTCGACCAACATTTGCTCGATATCAACGAGCGTCGCATTTCGGTGGCGCAGATCGAGCGGGCGTTTTCGCTTGCACGCCTGTTTGGCTTTAAGATCCACGCGCATTTTATGCTCAACTTGCTGGGCGCCACGTCCGAAGGGGACAAGCGCGATTACGAGCGCTTTATGACCGAAGGGGCCTTTATGCCCGACGAGGTCAAAGTCTATCCGTGTGCGCTCATCGAGGGCTCGCGTCTGGTGGGCTGCTACGAGCGCGGCGAGTGGCGTCCCTATACCGAGGAAGAGCTGCTCGATGTGCTGGCCGATGACATCGTGGTGACGCCGTCGTTCTGCCGTATCAGTCGCATGATCCGCGATTTTAGTTCCGATGACATCATGGTGGGCAACAAGAGGCCCAACCTGCGTCAGCTCGTTGAGAACCGCCTGGCGGCTCGTGGGGAAGGCGCGACGGTGCGCGAGATCCGCTATCGCGAGATCAGCACGGCGGGCGCCGACTTGCATGAGCTGACCCTTGACGAGGAAGTGGCGTACGAGACGCCGGTGACGCGCGAGCGTTTTTTGCAGTGGATGACGCCGCAGGGCAAAATCGCGGGCTTTTTGCGGTTGTCGCTGCCCGATCGCGCTTTTGTTGCCGCGCATGCGGACGAGTTGCTGACGATGCCGGATGAGGCGATGATTCGCGAGGTACACGTGTATGGCATGGCGGCGCGCGTGGGGTATCAAGGCCAGGCGGCCCAGCACCATGGGTTGGGGCGTCTGCTCGTAGAGCGTGCGTGCGAGATTGCCCGGGATGCGGGTTATGCGCGTATCAACGTGATTAGCGCGATTGGCACACGCGAGTACTATCGCCATCTTGGATTTTATGACCATGGCCTTTATCTGCAAAAGGAGCTCTAGATGAACAAGCCGAGTGTTTCTGCCGGCGTCGTTGCCGGCGTTGCCCTGGGAGCCGCGGCGCTTGGCGCAGCCGCCGTCGCTGTTCGCGCTGCCTGTCTGCAGGTTGCGCGAACCCGCAATGGATTGGCGCGTGTGAAACGCGTGCACGACGAGGGCGGCGACGAAGTCCGCGTATTGGTGCAAGGCGGCGTCTACCAAAGCGCGAGTTACGTTGGTGAGCGCTGGGCGGAGCCCGTCTTTGCGTACTATCGCGCGTTTGACGACGTGTTTGAGGCCGAGGATGCGATGCGCGACGCTTATGCTCACGGCATCAACCGCATGCTTGTGCTGGGTGGCGGCGGGTTTGCCTATCCCAAGTTCGCGCTGATGTCGCACGAGGGCTTGCGCATGGACGTCATCGAGTATGACGGAGAGATTACGCGCCTGGCGCGCCGCTGGTTCTACCTAGACGAGCTGGAGCGCGCGGCGGGCGATCGCCTGCGGGTGATAACCGCTGAGGCTCGCTCGTATTTGGGTGTGACGAGCGTGGGCCATCGTCGCTACGACGTGGTCGTGAGCGATTGCTTTGGCGGTGCCGAGCCCGTACGCGAGCTGGCGACGGTTGAGGCATTGCGTTTGGTGCGGGGCAGCCTAAATGTCGGTGGCGTCTACGTTGCCAATATCGTGAGTGCAAACGAGGGGAGCGATGTGACGTTCCTGCGCGACTGTGCCGCCACGGTGCTTGAGGTGTTCGACCATGCTTGGGTGGTCCCATGTGGCGATGCAGAGTTCGGCGGCGAGGAGAATTATCTGCTCATCGCCAGCGACGGCGACTACGCCTTTGCCGAAGCTGTGCCCTTCGACACCGACTTCCTCGGTACCGTCCTTCACGACAAGTAAGTCTCCCCGTCCCAAAAAAGACTGGTCTTAGGCGTGGTCGCGCCAGCTGAGGACGCGCTGCTTCATACCCTCGATGTCGAGCACGCCTTCGGCAAAGCCTTTGCGCACGAGCTCTTCGGGAACAAACTCGTCGTAGCGGTCAAAGTAAGGCACCTCGCCGGGATAGACGAGCTCGATGGGGTCGAAGTCCTTCTCGGCCTCGGCGGCGAGCACCTCAAAGAACGTCTCCTCGTCGGCCTTCATCTTAAACTGCATAAAGTACGGACGTGACGGGTCGAGTCCGCGAAGGCCCAGTTCAGCGGCACACTTAATCTTGAGCATGCGCTCGAGCGCCAAAAAGGCGTAGCTGCCCAGCCAGGGGAAGAGCACCCAGGTGTCGCCACCCAGGTTGATGAGCGGCTTAGTTCCCGCGCCCGAAAGCTTGGCCGTATGACGAGCCTGCGCTAAGCGGGCCCGTGCGTTACCCATGAGGTACGGATATGTCGCGTGCTCGTTGAGCGCCTTGCGCATGCGCTCGAGTACGTGTGTATTGATGTCGCCGGGGCAGTCGCCAAAGTAGGCCGGCACCCGGCCCTTGACCTGCGTGGCAAAGACAGTGTGGCGCTTCCAGTCCACTTCCTCGACAATCCAGCAATGGCCTGCGATGGCGATGCGCTCACCGGGCGGTGGGGGATTGACGATTGTGCCCAGCTCGGCCGACTCGCTGCGGACGGTGAACTCCTCGTTTTCCTGGAACACGGCGTAGAACTTAAAGTTGTTAATGATGCGTTCGCCCGCGAGGCCCACAATGAGCCCACCGCCCTCGGTGACCTGGATATGGTCGATCTTGATGAGGTGGCGCAGCAGCACGCGATAGTCATCGGCCGAGACGCGATGGAAATAACTGAGCGTGAGCACGCGCTGGGCAAGTTCGGCCGGCGTGAGCTCTCCGGTACTGGCAAGCGTCGACATGGTCTGGTGGTAGAGCAGGCTGTAGGGGAGTCGATCGAGCTCGGGCGGCTCGACCCATTTTTCCTCGCGATAGAGTTGTACGAGCGCGATGCCTTGCAGGAGCTTCCACGGAATGGTCTCGGGCATCATCGTGCGCGGCTCGGGCTCTTCCTCGCGCATGACAAACCACATCTCGGGCGGAAGATCGCGGCGTCCCGTGCGGCCCATTCGCTGCAAAAAGGAGCTGACGGTAAATGGCGCATCAATCTGAAACGCACGCTCCAGGCGGCCGATATCGATACCGAGCTCCAGCGTAGAGGTGGTGACGGTCGTTTGTGCCTGTTCCTCGTCGCGCATGAGCTCTTCTGCCGTCTCGCGTAGCGATGCCGAAAGATTGCCATGGTGGATGAGAAAGCGGTCGGGCTCGTGTCGGCTCTCGCAGTAGCTGCGCAGCATGGAGCATACGGCCTCTGCCTCTTCGCGCGAGTTGGCAAAGACCAGGCACTTGCGGCCGCGGGTGTGTTCGAAGATATAGCCCATGCCGGGGTCGGCGTTGTCTGGTGCTGTGTCGGTGGGGTTGAGAAGCGCCTGCTCGGTCGCTCGTGGGATGTCGACTTCGCCCTCGGGGGCCGAGGAAGTTTGGCGGTCCTTGGGAGCGGCCTTGCCCCGTGCCCGCTCACGACGTTGACGGCGCTCCTCTTGTGTGAGCTGTCCGCTGTGACGCATGTCTTGGGCGCCGGCGGGCAGTGCCGCGGATGCCGCCGCCTCGATGCGCTCGCACGCAAGCACTTCGGCCTCTTGAGGACCCGTGCTCTCGAATCTCCGCTGCTGTGCCTGGGGACCCGAGTTGTAGAAGTGCTCCATGGAGATGCGCCACACGTGGCGCGGCTCTTCAAAGCGGGGGATAACGCAGTCGCGCCCCGTTCCCTGTGAGAGAAAAGCGCCCGTGCGCTCGGGGTCGCCGATGGTGGCAGAAAGGCCGATGCGGCGGGGCTGCACGCCCGCCATGCGCGAGAGGCGCTCAATAAGGCAGAGCGTCTGACCGCCGCGGTCGCCGCGCATGAGCGAGTGGACCTCATCGATGACCACGTAGCGCAGGTCGCAAAACATGCGCGGAATCGCCATGTGCTTATGGATTAAGAGCGCCTCGAGTGACTCGGGCGTAATCTGCAAGATGCCGCTCGGTTTTTTGATGAGCTTAGCCTTGTGCGACTGCGAGACATCGCCATGCCAGTGCCAGACGGGGATATCGGCCTCTTCGCAGAGGTCGTTGAGGCGGACGAACTGATCATTGATGAGCGCTTTGAGGGGGCCGATGTAGAGGGCGCCCACGCTCGCGGGCGGGTTCTCCCAAAACTCGGTCAGGATGGGAAAGAAGGCTGCCTCGGTTTTGCCGGAAGCCGTGGATGCTGTCAGGAGCACATTATCTTGCGTGTTAAAGATGGCATCAGCTGCCGCAACCTGGATAGAGCGCAAGCTCTCCCAATCGTGGGAGTAGATGAAGTCTTGGATAAACGGGGCGTAGCGGTCAAAGGCGTTCACGGGGCCTCCTTTCAAAAGCGAATCTCTCAACGCGGCGGGCAGTGGCTTGCTGCATTACTGCTTCAACGTTTGCCCAGATAGAGCCTGCCAAAATAAACCTGTCCCTTTTTGGAAGGTTAGATGGTGAATTCGGCGAAGTTACGGTCGCCGTCTGCGGTATCGGTGTCGCCTGTTGCTGCTGCCGGCGCCAGCGCGTCGCCGCCGACGCTTTGCAGCAGCTCGGCTACGTTGGCGTCGGGGTTCTGGCATAGGATGTCGAGCAGCTCGATAAAGTCGCGAATGACTTCACGCGGCGTCAGATGTGTGTCGGCTCCCACACGACCGAACTCGATCTTGAGGAAGTCCATCAAGTCGTTCTCGGTCAGCGTGGGCGTCCAGCCAAAGTAGCCGGCGTGAATTTGCATGAGTTTTTCGATCAGCACCAGCAGCTCCTCGTAGGTGAGTGGCTGCAGGCGGATGATGGGCGCGAGCATGTCCTTAAGGTCCTCGCGTGCAAAGCGGCCTTGAGCGAGTCGGCTGCGCAGGGCCTCGTAGGAGAACACGCCGCGGCGGCGGTCTTCGATGGAGGTTGGTGTGCCGCCCATGATCATGCCTAGGTACTGCGCCTTACCCTGGAGCGTGTCGTTGTACATGGTCAGGATCTTCTCGTAGTTGTACTGGCGCGTGATGGCGTTGGGAATCTTATACAGATTCACGAGCTCGTCGATGAGCACCAACATACCCTTGTAGCCGCCGCAGACCAAAAAACGCGCGATGAGCTTAACGTAGTCGTACCAGTCGTCATCGCTGATGATGGTCGAGGAGCCCAGCTCGGCGCGAGCCTCGCTCTTGGTACGGTATTCGCCGCGGATCCATTTGGTCACGCGGCTCATGGCTTCCTCGTCGCCCTCGGATACGGCCGTGCGATAGCGGTGGAGCATGCGGGTGAAGTCGAAGCCGTGGACCATCTCCTCGAGCGGGGCCAGTTGGGCATTGACGACCGACTCGTCGACGTCGGCACACGAGGCAACCCAGCGATCCAGAATAAGGTTGAGCGCACCGCCCTCGGGGCGCGTCTTGGTCGATATATTGCGTATGAGCTCGCGGTAGGTGGCAAGGCCCTGCCCCTGCCCGCCCTGCAGACGGCGCTCGGGGGATAAGTCTGCATCGGCGACGACGAATCCCTCGCCCATGGCATGCGTTCGGATGGTTTGGAGCAAAAAGCTCTTGCCGGCGCCGTAGCGACCGACCAGAAAGCGGAAGCTTGCGCCGCCGTCGGCGATGAGACTCAAATCGGTGAGCAGGGCGCGAATCTCGACCTCGCGTCCTACGGTGATGTAAGGAAGGCCGATGCGCGGGACCACGCCGCCCTTGAGCGAGTTAAGGATAACGGCGGCGACGCGTTTGGGTACACGGGGCGCTGCGGATGCGGTATCACTCATGGTCTAGGTATCCTCTCACGTCTGCTTCGTAGTCCTCGATAATCTGCGGCCCTGCCGCGCTAAATTCAATTACGGTGTCGCCCACCAGGTCAAAGAGCGCCTCGTTGATGCTGTCGACAAGCATGTCCTCGCTCTTGCCCGAGTGCGCCACTGCCGATGTCGCTTGCGCTGCGTTTTGCTCGAGCAGTGCGCGAAGGAAGGCATCTGCGGCGGGCGCGAGTTCGTTTGTGGCGTCAGCGGGCGCAGCAGCTGCGAACGCGGGCGTCGGCGCGAGAAGCGGTGCCACGACACCAAACTGTTCGGTGGATATGGTCGGCTCGTCGGTCAAGTCCTTCCGAATGGGTGCCACGACCGGTTCGACAATCGCGTCGGCTACGGGCTCGGCTTCCGGTTGCCCTGAGTCCGCTGCCTCGGCTTCTGCGGATGCGTCGTCCTCGCGCTCTTCGTCGATCAAAAGCGCTTCGCGCGTTTGCGCAGCGGCGCTCCGAATGTGCCCCAGCTGACTCAGATCGATATCGATCTTGACGGGCTGGTGTGCGGCGTCCCACGAGAGCCATGCCACAATCTCGTCATCGATAATCTTGGCCAGATATTTGGGGACCTTTTCTTCCTTAAGGGGATGGGCGGGGTCCAGCGCCAGGCGCAGGCGTTGGTCGCAGGCGCGCATCATTTCACCGAGCTTGCTGCTCTTTTGCCTACTACCGTGGATACGCATGCATTCCCAAAAGCCGTTTTGGCAACGGTAGATATGGATGGGATCCAGGCGGTATTCGCAGTCCTCGTGGCGCTCGGGCGCAAAGAATACGGCCGAGGCAAACATGGTGTAGGGCATGGCTGTCTCCTCCCCAAATAAGCTCGCCACGATGCCGGTCTTTCGGTGCGTGTCATAGTAGCGTGCCATACGGACATACACGGCGCACGCCACGTGGCGCAGATCGCGGTGGTGGCTGCGGTCGAGCCGCGAGTTACTTAGGTTGTACGTGGAGAGGGCGTTGATGGCGGCCATGAGTCGCTCCTCGCGCACCTCATCGGGCGGAAGGGGGAGCGTGGGCTCGGAGGTTTTGCGACGCTTGGGGGTCTGGCCGGACGGTGCCGGTGCTGGTACAAGGTCTCGTGCCGCGCGCCGCAGCTCGATAAGGGCGTTATCGAACATGACGGTTTTAGAGTCGCGAAGCAGCTTGGGGTCGAGCCCGTGGAATACGGCGTAATCCTGCAGCCACACGCGTGCAAATCGGTCGATGCCGGGCTCGAAGGCGCGATAGACATCCCAAAAAGCCTTGATCTTGTTAAAACCATCGAGCGGGTCATCTACGCCAATGCCGCAAATCAGCTCATAGAGATACAGAAAGGCAAAGGACGTAGACGTTTCCTCGACGGTTCCGCGGCGCACTTGGGCACGCCAGGTAAAGTAGCCGCGCAGCTGCCGGTCGCTCATGGCGTTGTAGGTGGGAAAGTACGACTTAAAGGTGCCGTTGTAGGGACAGTCGTCCTCAAAGTCGGCCATCAGCAAGCCCTGGCGGTAAAATAGCTCGGCTTCCGAAAGCCAACGGCCCGCGCCGCCCTTGGGGTCGTCCTGCCAGCGCGATATCTCGCGCATTTTACGGTACTGGTCGGGGAGGAAATTCTGCATCTGTCGGCCGGTTTTGAGAATCGGCTCGTCTGCGTAGACTTCATGTGAGAAGCGGGCGGACTGATGGGTCCGGGCCTCGGCCATAATGCGCTCGATGAGCATCTTGATGTCCTGGTCGGCCACCGCTCCTCCTCTCGAACGCAGCTACGGTGACCTCATATCATAGCACAGCATCAAACAGGTGTTCGAGATACCGCTGCGTTGATAGATTTAGAACAGGAGGGCGTAGATGACGGCGATGACGACGGAGGGAAGCATATTGGCCGTGCGGAAGGTCTGAGGACGGATGAGGTTGACGCCGACGCAGAAGATGAGCATGGAGCCTACGAGCGAAAGGCTGTCGAGGGCTGCCGTGGTCATGATGGGGGAGAGTGCGCCGGCAAACAGCGTGATCGTCCCCTGGAACACGGCGACGGGCAGGGCGGAGAAAATGCAGCCGCGGCCGAGCGACGCCGTCATGGTGCAGACGATGATGCAGTCCAGTGCGCCCTTGAGGGCAAGCGTTGACCAGTCGCCGAGCAGGCCGTCCTGGATCGATCCCACAATGGCCATAGCGCCGATACACACGGTGAGTGAAGTCGAGACAAAAGCGTTGGTGAACTCGTTATCGCCCTCGCTGCCGGTTTTACGCTTGAGCCATTCGCCAAGGTTCTCAATGGCGGCCTCCAAGTTGATGGCCTCGCCGATGAGCGAACCGAGCGCAAATGAGACGATGAGCATGGTGGTACCGGTGGTCGCTAGCGCCTTTCCATCGATGATGAGCATCTTTTGCATGGTGCCGCCCAGGCCGATAAACAGGACGCACAGCCCCGATGCTTTCATGAGCGTGTCTTGGATGCGCGGTGTAATGAAGCGACCGCCCGCTAATCCCAAAAGACCGCCCGCAACTAAAAGCACAACGTTGATGATTGTTCCCAAGCCCGGCATGAGCCCTCCTGTATTGATGCCAACGTGGCAATCGTAGCAGAACGAAATGCGAGGCACATCGCGACTCATCTAATACGTTATATAAGTGGTGTTAGGAATGATGCGCAGCATTTAAGCCTCAGGTGGTTGTCGGGACATAGGGATAGTATTCAAAGCGCAGTGTCATAAGCCGCTGCGGGAATTCAATAGCCGCGGCGATGATATTGGCATCGCGGGCACGATCAAACCCTTCGAGTTCGATCTGATACGAGACGTCTTGCATAATGTCCAGACGTCGCCAGGCTAGAAGTGTGTCGCCATCGAATTCCAGGGTCTTGCTTCCGTTTGCGGCAACGGCGTATAGACGCAGCTTGGCGGTGGTTGCAGGGTCGACAACTGTGACCTTTTTAATTTCGTTTCGAGTATTCTTGGCGCCCAACAAGGTGAGCAGTGTTGGGGCCACGACCTCGCCCGATGGCAAAAAGACGACTTCGATGGATTCAGGAAATGCGATGATAGCCGACTTGCGGACGGGCTGATTGGCGGCGGCAACTTCGATGTTCGCAGCGTCGATGACCTCTGTGTGGTCGAGCGCGGCAAGCACGCAGCAGTTACCTTCATCGATCTCTTGAGGATCAGCAAGCCCCAGGCTGTCCGCGAGCTCGGGATTGTTTGGATCGGCAGCGGGCTCATTCGGTGCTTCGAAAGAAGCTGGGACGCCGTTTGTCGGCGACGGCGTGTCGCCCGCACCTGCTTCTTTGACCGCGCTCTCCTCTTGTATGGTTGTGTTGATGGGTTCGTCGTTTGGGGGGAGCGTCTTGGCGTCAAGCGCGGAGGGGAGAATTCCGATGGCTCCGGATCCGTTCCACTCCATTTCGAGAAGCGCCGGGTCGGCAAGAATGCGTTGCCTGCTTTGCGCGTGGGAATCGATTTCAATAGGGCCTGCCTCTATCCCTCGTGTAAGGCTGAGTAATCCGGCTGGCTTCTCGAAATGAGCGTCTGTGTCTTTGGTACTGACGGCGTAGAACAGCAGGGACGCTTCTCCCGCCGCGATGGCATCGGTGCCGGCTTTGGTCAGCCGCAACGATGCCGTGAATGAGAGGGTGGGCTGCGCATCGTCTGCATTCGCGGCGGCGCAGCCCAGACATATACCGCCTCCTTTCTCGAAAAACGTACCGTCGAAGGCGACCTTCGCTCCGTTCGCCGAGTCATCGACCGAAGCGATGTCGATGCGCAGCTCTAAATTGCATGGATCGCCATCTGCATCGAGCACAACCGAGCGCCACGTGCAGACGGCGCACCCCGCCTGGGAGCCGTTTGCCTTGTTCGAACGCTTGATATCCACGACTATCGAGCCGTCCGTATTACGACGAAGGCATCCCGAGGTTGAGATCGCGGCCTGTGCGATCGAAAAACGCTTGCACGCAATGGCGCTCGACGGATTTGGTGCGGAACTTAGGGCTGCTGGTAAGGAGTCTGCCATGACGGGAGTCGCCCAAGCGGCGACAGGCGTTCCGGTTGCGAGCGCGCCACAGAGTGCGACGACGGGCAAAAGGTTCTTCGATGCCATGGGGTCTCCTTAGCTAATTTAGTGCGGCCTGTCCGTGTTTTGTTTCTGGCTACGTTTGATGTGCAGACCGAGGCCGGCGGTTCCCGCGCCTGCTGCTGTGGCGCCTGCTGCCAAGAGCCATCGTCTGTCGCCTGTCTGCGCCAACGGTTCTTCGCGGTCGCCGCGGTCGAGCTCCGAGAGGTCGACCGTCACTTGCGTGGCGGCCTGCGCCTGTTCTTGCTGGGCAAAGGCCATGGCTGGCCCAAACGCTAGGATGCTGACGGCGGCGGCCAGGGCGACGGCCTTATGCCGTGTGCGCACCGGGCTCGACCGTCCAGGTGATCGTTGCAACCTGATCGCCTTCGCCGGTTACGCGGAAGATGTCGCGCGTGACGCGGGCGACGTTTCCGCTTGTCTTGAGCTTAATTTTGTCCGTGCCGCCGGCAATGCCCTGGTAGCCCATGTCGAAGGCTGCGTTCTTGGAAAGATCGAGGCCTGTCTTCTGCATTGCGGCGCTGGCGTTCTGGAGTGCGCCGTCGGGGCCGACCTTAAAGTCGATGGAGTTCTGTGCGGTTCCGGCCTTGGCGTCGGCAGCAATGGTCCAGGTGTTCATGGCGTCGATCTTCATGTTGGTGACATGGATGCCGTAGGCCGAATGATTGTCGATGGTGGTCGCGTCTTCTGAGGGGCCCTGAAGCGTGCCGTCGGCCTTGGCGACGAAGGGAATAACCGTCGGAACTTTGAACTCAACGTTGTCGATCTCGGTCCTGACCATTACTTTCGTGGTTCCAACGCGCCCGGCTGCCATAGCTGGCGTCGGGGCCGCGCCCATTGCGAGCGCGAGCGCGAGCCCTGCGCCCACGACGAGCGCTCTGGCTCCGTTCATGTTCCTGGTGATGTCCATGGTTGTTCCTTTCTATTCGCCGCGGACCGTCCCCGCGATGATTGGACGAATGCTGGTGAATTACGTGCGGTGCCGCGTCGGCCGGAAAGCTAGTTCTCGGCTTGCTCAACCCGTACCTTGACACGTGTCGGATTGCCGTGGCTGTCGAGGGTCTTTGCATCGAGTGCCTGGATCTCGATGTACGCCTCGCCTTCTTTGATGTCGCCGGCGGGGCACGTTTCGATTGTCTTGCCGGTCTCGACCACACCGGATTCGTACATGGTCTCGTCGTTTTGGATGACGCGGAATCGCTGGGGAAATTTATTGTCTTGGACGTTTTGCACGTTGACGCGCAGCTTGCCGTCCTCCTGCAGCTGAGCGACCGGTGAGACCGAAATCGTCATCATGTTGTCGCGGACGATGGCGTCGAGCTCATCTTGGATTTCCTGACGCGTTTTGCCCTCGGCCGTCGTAACCGAAGCGCCCGTCTCGGGTACGGGCTGCGACTGCCAAGCGTATAGTCCTACGGCGACAAGGGCACAGACGATGGCCAAGCAGGCAACGATGAGCTTCCTGCGATGCCCCAGACCTGCAAAGTGGGGCGGCTTCTTCGCGCTCATGCGGCATCCTTGGCGGCATAGATGCGCGCAAAGGTGGACGGGTCCGCTCCAAAGAGCATGTGAAGCATCAGGCGGCGCGAGTAGACAAGCTCGTCGAAGTCGGGAGGGAGCTCGATGTCGTGGATATGCGCGATGTGGTGGGCGAGCGCCGAGAACGACTCGGGGTCGCAGATCACATCGGTGGTAACGTGGTAGACCGTCGTATCGGGGAATGCCTCTTCGTCAAAAGGCAGGAGATGGGGATCGTCGTCGACTTCGATGGCGATGCCGTACTGGGGCCAGTAATATGCCATGGGAACCTCCCTGCTTCTGGGCCAAAACTACTATCGGTTTGGCTGTCGACGCCGACGGTATCAGCCGCTACTTGACCAATTTCTGACCAAATGCTTGACGGATTGGCGTCTCCGCAGGTAAATGGCGGCAAAAAATACTCCAACTTTTTTCGAGCGACAATCGCGCGGTCGGCGACGGCGGGGCTATATGTGTCAAAAGCATCGTCTGTCGAGGAAATCCAGCCGCTCACCGAATTACACGAACGTAAAAAACGCCAATTATGGAGACGGTCTCGAACACGTCGACGAAACGATGCGGTAACATCTCCCTGCAAACACTGTAGTTAGCTAAAGGTGGAGTTCGCGTGCCTGCAACCATTAAACCCTTCACCGACGAGTTCGAAGAGTATGGTCGCGATGAGTCTCGCACATCGGGCGAGGCCTCGAGCATCTCGTTTCCGACAACGGAGGACGAGGTCCGCGCCATTTTGAAAAAGCTCCATGTCGAGCGTGTCCCGGTGACGGTTCAGGGCGCCCGGACCGGCCTTGCCGCCGGCGCCGTGCCTCATGGCGGTCACATTCTCAATACTTCCCGCATGAATCGCTACTTGGGCCTTCGCCGCGATGAACAAGGCCAATTTCTGCTGCGCGTGGAGCCGGGCGTTGTGCTCTCGGAACTGCGCAAGCAGCTGGGCAAGAAGGTGCTGCCGACCGCTGGTTGGGACCAGGCATCGCTTGAGGCCTACGAGGAGTTCCAAGAGGCCCCCGAGCAGTTTTTTCCCACCGATCCCACCGAGGCATCTGCCTGTCTGGGCGGCATGGCGGCATGTAACGCCTCCGGTGCTCGCAGCTACGCCTACGGCCCCATGCGCCCACATATCACGGGACTCCGCGTCGCGCTGGCTGATGGCGATTTGCTTGAGCTTCAGCGCGGCGAGGCTTTTGCCCAGGGTCGCCACCTGTCGCTTGTGACGGCAGAGGGCCGCGCGCTCGAGCTCGACCTTCCCGACTACACCATGCCCAAGACCAAAAATGCTTCGGGCTATTTCGTTGCTGACGATATGGATGCCATCGATCTGTTTATCGGTGCATGTGGCACAATCGGCGTCATCACCGAGCTCGAGATTGCCCTGCAGGCGGCGCCTGCGGTCGTTTGGGGCGTGAGCTGCTTCTTCGACAGCGAAGACAAGGCCGTGTCCTTCACCGATTCTGTGCGTCCCGTCCTGTCCCATGCGGCTGCCATCGAGTACTTCGATGCTGGCGCCCTGGATATTCTACGTCGCCAGCGCGAGCAGTCGACGGCGTTTGCCTCGCTGCCTGCGCTCGACAAAGACGCCAAGGTCTGTGTCTACGTGGAGCTCGACTGCGACGACGAAGTTCAGGCGACTGAGGAGCTGTATCACTTGGGGTGGGTACTGGAGCTTGCGGGCGGCAGTGACGATGCGACATGGGTCGCGCGCACCGAGGTCGATCGCGAGTGCCAGCGGTTCTTCCGCCATGCGGTCCCCGAGAGCGTCAATATGCTTATCGACGAGCGCCGCCGCATGGATCCCACCATCACCAAACTGGGTTCGGACATGTCGGTGCCCAACGCGCACTTGGCCGATGTTATCGCCCTTTATCGCCGCACGCTGGCGGAAAGTGGGCTTGAATCTGCCGCCTGGGGGCATATCGGTAACAACCATCTGCATGTGAACATTCTGCCGCGCGATGCACAGGATTATCGCCGCGGCGGAGAACTCTTTGCCCAGTGGGCTTCCGAGGTCACGGCCATGGGCGGTGCCGTCTCCGCAGAACACGGCGTCGGCAAGATCAAGGCGGGCTTCTTGGAGACGATGTACGGTCACGAGGCCATGGTCGAGTCGGCGCGGCTCAAGCTCCAGCTCGATCCTGCCGGGCAGCTGGGTCGCGGTAACCTGTTTTCGGAGAAGCTCTTGGATGAGCTCGTCCAGAAAGGGGGCGCGTGAAGATGAGCGATTTCCATATGGTGGTGTGCGTCAAGGCCGTGCCGGGCAGCACCGAGGTCAAGATGGACCCCAAGACCAATACCATCGTGCGCGATGGCAAGCAGGCGGTCATTAATCCCTTTGATGCGAGCGCTTTGGAATGCGCGCTGGCGCTGAAGGACGACTTTATCGGCTTTGGCATGGACGTGCGCGTGACGGTGGTGTCGATGGGCATCCCCGCGACCGAATCGCTGCTGCGCGACTGCATCGCTCGAGGCGCCGACGACGCGCTGCTGCTGACCGACCGAGCCTTTGCGGGCGCCGATACCCTGGCAACCACCTATGCCCTCAAGTGCGGCATCGAGGCGCTCGACGAGGACTTCGACCTGCTCATCTGCGGCAAGATGGCGGTGGATGGCGATACGGCCCAGATTGGTCCCGAGCTTGCCGGTGCCTTTGATATTCCCTGCGTGACCGACGTGAGCTGCGTGCAGAGCGCGGGCTTTACGACCTGTGGCTCGCTGGCGCTCGTTCACGGATGCGATGCCGGCGAGGAGACGGTGTACCTTGAGATGCCGTGCGCGATGACGACTGCCAAGGAGATTGGCCAGTTGCGTATGCCGAGTATTGCCAGTATTCGCGCGGCAGAGGAGGCGGACGTGCGCGTGGTCAGTGCCGCCGACGTGAACGCCGACCCCGCGCGTTGCGGCCTTGCCGGGTCGCCGACACAGGTCGTGCGCTCGTTTGTGCCCGACCGTGACCAAACGTGCGAGACCGTTGAGGGGACGGCGTCCGAGCAGGCGGCAAAGCTTGCCAAGATTATCGAGGGGATGGCATAGATGAGCGGACTGATTATCGATAGCGAAGCCTGTATCGGCTGCGGTCGCTGCGTTCGCGTCTGTGCCTCGGGCGGCATCGTAGTGGAAGGCGAGCGACCCAGCCGATGCGCCCGCGTAACCGACGGCTGCATCCTATGCGGTGGGTGCGTCGACGCCTGCCCCGTCAACGCTATCTCGATCGAGCGTGACGAGGCCGCTGGTGCGGTGGACCTTGACGCATATCGAGACATTTGGGTCTTCGTGCAGACTGACGAGCACGATGCCGTGGCTCCCGTGGCCTACGAGCTCATGGGCAAGGGGCGCGAGCTTGCCGATGTTCGCGGCTGCCGTCTGGTGGCACTGGTCGGCATGAGCCCCGAGGGCTCGCTTGGGGACCTGGAGCATCTGGTTTGCGCGGGCGCCGACGAAGTCCTGGCCTGTCGCGACGAGCGCCTGCGCCAAAACGATGCGGAGGTCTACGCCCGCTTGATCTGCGATTTGGTAGCCGAACGCAAACCCGAGGCCATCCTATATGGTGCGACCGCTTTTGGTCGCGAACTGGCACCCGGCGTTGCCGTGCGTTCGCAGACGGGTCTTACGGCCGACTGCACCGTGCTTTCGATGGATGCGGAGTCGGGCCTACTGCAGCAGACGCGCCCGGCGTTTGGCGGCAACTTGATGGCCACCATCATTTGCCCCAACCACCGTCCGCAGATGGCAACGGTTCGTCCCGGCATCTTTAAGGCGCCCGACTTCGACTACGGCCGTTCCGGCGCGATCACCCAGGTGATGCTTGCGGAAGACGTTAAGGCCCGTGTCGAGATCTCTATTCCCGCCGAGGAGTGGGGGCAGCAGGCTTCGATTGCCGATGCCGAGCGCTTGGTCGTGGTGGGCCGCGGCATTGGCTCCAAGAAGAATCTGCCCCTGATGCGAAGGCTCGCCGATGCCCTGGGTGCCGAGCTTGGTTGCACGCGTCCCGTCGTGGAGGCGGGTTGGCTGGAGTATCGCCACCAGATTGGCCAGACGGGCGTATCGGTTTCGCCCAGGCTTCTCGTGAGTATCGGTGTTTCGGGCGCCATCCAACATCTTGCCGGCATCGGTGGGGCGGAGTGCATCATCGCCATCAACGAGGACCCGGATGCCCCCATTTTTGGTGCTGCCCAGTACAAGGTTGTCGGTGATGCCGTCGAGGTCGTCGAGGAGCTGCTGGCCCAGCTTGAGCGCTAGGCACGCGCCAGCCAGTCGCGCATCTCGTCCTTTAGGCGCTCCCAGGTCGCTTGCGTGGCGGGATCGGTAAAGGGGCGCGTAATGCCAAAGGGTGCGTCGAGCAGGCGGTAGATATCGCCCTGCTCGCGCGCCAGCGCGCGGCTCGCTGGATAGACGAGCTCAAACATAAAGCAGATGAGTCCCACCAGGTAGTCTGCGGGCTCGTTGCGTTCATCGCGTGCGACGCAGCGGTGCTCGTCAAAAACGGCAAGTGTCGGCGACGAGAAACGGCTGCCGAGAAACGTCTTCTCGTCCACCTTGAGGATAGTGTCGACGGTGCTGTCGGCGATGGTGCGCATAATGTCGATCTTGTCGCCATCGCGCACGATATCGCAGAAGCTCCGCGTGCGCTCGTCGAGCTGCGCGGGTAGACGGAAATCGCTGTGATAGGCAATGCTCGCTCGGATGAGCTCATCTTCTGCCGGGTCATCGATAAAGTCGCGGATGCTCGTTACAGCGGGTGCATCGGCGGGATTCTCGCCAAAGAGGACCTCGATGCCTAGCGCCGCATGGCTCATGCTCTCGGCGTCCTTAAAGGTGTCCCAGCGTCGCAGCTGCTCAAAGCGGCCCATATCGTGTAGCAGGCCGCAAAGCCATGCTAGGTCAATATCTTCTGACGACCAGCCCTGCTCGCGCGCTACGGCATCGCATGCCTCGGCCACGTGGTACGTATGCTCGATTTTGAGCGCGATGCGTGGGTTGGTGGCGTCGTAGGCATCGGTGTAGCTTTTGAAGGCCGCGCGCGCCCGGTCTCGATCGATAGCTGTCATAATGACTTCCTAAAAAGTTGTGTCTTTCGATCCGGTGGCAATTGTAGGTGAACTCGGTTGCTGTCGGATGATGATTCTGCCGTATCGCTACATGCGGCTCGGAGACCTTGTCAGGATGAGAGGCGTATGGTGCTCAAAATCGTTAGAACCGTCTGGCCGGTGATGCTTACCTATGTTGCAATAGGCGCGCCGTGCGGAATGATCATGGGGCAGACGGGAATGGAGCCCTGGATGGTCTTTGCCCTGAGCAGCACGTTTGTGACGGGCAGCGGGCAGTTTATGATCTGCAACCTGTGGCTGGCGGGTGTGCCTGCAGCATCGATCGTCGCGAGCGTCGCCGCAATCTCCTCGCGCTTTGCGCTTTACTCGGCATCGATCGCACCGCATCTGAGGGGTGCCTCGAAGCGTCAGACGCTGGCTGTTGCCGCGACACTTACCGAGGAGGCATATGGCATCTCGCTTGCCAAGTTGGTTGAAGGGGAGGATTGGGGCCCGCGCGAGTCTTTTGTGCTCAACGTAATCCTTATCGCAACATGGGGCGTTTCGTGTGCGATGGGCGCCATCGTCGGCGCCGTTGTCGATGTTCCCACCGCCATTGCAGCCTTTGTCTGCACCTCGCTCTTTATCTGCCTGCTCTTTTCGCAGCGGCTGTCGCGCGGCAACGTTGTCGCGGCGGTTTCGGGCGCGGTGTCCGTCGCCGTATGCAAGTTCTTGGGCCTCACGAATATTGCCGTGCCGGCAAGCGTCGTGGTCGGCATTGCCATTGCGCTGGCGTGCGATGCTGTATTTGACGGAAGAGGTGCCCGCGATGCCCGTTAACGAGTTCTTGGTTCTGTGGCTGTCGTCGTGGGCTGCTATCGCGTTCTTTCGCATCGCGCCGGCGTTCGCCTTGCGCGGGAGAACGCTGCCGCCCCGCATTACCGAGGCCCTGGGCTATATCCCGTCCGCTGCCTTTGCCGCGCTGGTCGCCAACGACTTGGTGAACCCCGGCGCGTTCGACGTGGGACTCTGGCCTGCCTTGGTTCCCTGGATTGCGGCCGCCGGCGTCGTGGCGGTGGCAATCAAGACAAAGTCGATGTTGTGGTGCTGCGTTTCGGGCATCGTACTCTATATTGTCTTGAGCCTTATATAGGGGTGGCGTCGCGGGCGCCGAATCTCGTTCCATCCCAACTTGTCGGATTTTTCACCGAGCTGGTCTATTTCTTCTGGTACCATGGTCAAACTTTACTGTAGCAAAGCATGACGTGGGCTTTTGTTCCGCGTCAGCGGAAATGGGGGTTTCATGGCACAGGAAGCGACTGCCAACGAGCAAAAGAAATTCAAGGTTCCGCGCATCCCGGGCGACATCATGATCTATCCGATGATCGTCGGTCTTTTGCTCAACACCTTCTGCCCGCAGGTTTTTGAGATCGGCGGCTTCTTTACGGCTGCCTGCCGCGGTGGCTTCAATACCATCGTCGCCGCGATCCTGTTGTTCGTGGGCGCCGGCATCAGCTTTAAGTCCACGCCGGGCGCCATCAAGACCGGTATCGTCGTGCTGATTCCCAAGCTGGTCGTCGCAGCGGCTCTCGGCCTAGGCGTGGCATATTTCTTTAACGACAACTTCCTGGGTCTGAGCTCCGTGTCTATCATCGGCGGCATTACGTTTTGCAACATGGCGCTCTATACGGGCATCATGGGCGAGTTCGGCGATGAGTCCGAGCAGGGCGCCGTCGGTATCCTGTTCTTTACGGCCGGCCCCGCCGTTACGATGATCATCCTTGGTGTTTCCGGCCTTGCCAACATCCCTGTCGGTACTATCATCGGCTCCATTTTGCCGCTCGTTATCGGCATGGTTCTGGGCAACCTGTTCCCGTTTATCAAGAACCTGCTGGTTCCCGGTTCCAACCCTGCGATTGCTGTCATCGGATTTCAGCTTGGCGCGTCCATGAGCCTGTCGAGCTTTATCACCGGCGGTATTTCCGGCATCTTGCTGGGCCTTGTCACGCTGTTTGTCGTCGGTCCCATCACCTTTGTGTTCGAGCGCCTGTGCGGTGGTAACGGCAAGGCTGCCGTGGCTTGTTCCACCATCGCCGGCACGGCTATGACCACGCCGGTTGCTCTCGCCGAGGTCGCGCCGCGCTACGCCGAGCTTGCGCCCACCGCGTACGCCCAGATCGCCACTGCCGTTATCATCACGGCAATCATGGCTCCGATTCTGACCGGCTGGGTCGACAAGAAGTTCTGCCAGGGCAAGGAGGACCTGTCGCCTGCCGGTGTCGAGGCCATCGAGGAGGCCGTCGCGACCGACATCGATGGCGAGTAACGGCCGTTACCGATAATTGATTCCGGCGTGCAATTCGCGCCGTCCGAGCGCCCGAACAGAAACTGTTTTGCAGTGATGTTCGGGCGCTTTGCTATGATTCCCTTTACTCCTGCGGAGTAAAGGGGTGTTTATTGCCCTGATTCGAATTGGGCGATTCTGACCATTCGGATATTGAAGGGATGGCGTCTAGTGGTTTAGGCACTCAAGATTGAGATATTCCTGCTATGCATGATTGTTCTTATCGGGCTTGCCGCGCGAAGTCGTCGCTCCTTGTTCTCGAGCACCCTGCAGCTATTGTTTAGCATGCTTGGCTACACCTCTGCCGCGTACATATTATTCGATATGATCTGGACGCTTTCGGATGGTGCGGACGGTACGTTGGGTATTGCTGCCAACTGGATTTCCAACGCGGTTTCGTTTTCGCTCTTTGCCATCGCGTGTCTCATTTGGTTTATCTATTCCGAGACGATGCAGGGCTCTCGCCTTGTGACCTCGCGCTATAGGGTGGTGCTTGTAACGTTGCCTACGGCTCTGGTGGTCGTGCTGGCTTTTACCAGTTACTGGACGCACGCCTTGTTCTATATCGATTCGCAGGGCGTGTATCGTCGCGGCTTTGCCTATATGATCCAGCCCATTGTCAGCTACTGTTACGTTATACATACGTCCCTGCATGCGTTTGTGCAATCTCGTAGGGTCGAGAGCCTGCAGACGAAGGCTATCTATCGAACCTTGGCATTTTTCGCCATTCCGGCCCTGGTGGGCGGTACCTTTCAGATCGTATACTCGGTGCCTGGCCTTTGTGTTGGCATAATGATTAGCATGTTGCTGCTCTATATCATCTGCCAGGAGCAACTGATCTCGACTGACCCGTTGACTGGACTCAACAACCGCAACCGTTTTGAGACCTATATGCTGTCGCTCTTTTCAAATGTGGATCAGGCCGAAGATGTATATCTGCTTATGATGGACGCTGACGGCTTTAAGCAGATTAACGATCGCTATGGACATGTGGAGGGCGACCATGCTCTTCAGGTTGTTGCGACGGCGCTCAAGGATGTCTGCTCGGCGTCTGGTGGCTTTATCGCGCGTTATGGTGGCGATGAGTTCGTGGTGCTCCAAAAGGCAGCGGCGGAACAGGATATCATGCATCTGTGCGCGACAATCAACGACGAGCTCGCGCATGCCGAGGTGCCGTATGCATTGCGGATGTCCATCGGTTGCGCGCGGGTCGGCGATAGTGTTGATACCTGGCAAGACTTACTTCGCGCTGCCGATGCGGAGCTCTATCGCGTCAAGGCCGAGAAAAAGAAAGCCGGCGTACAAATACGCTAGAAAAGGGGCATACGACCGCATTGATGGTCGTGCGCCCCTATTGCGTTGGCGGGATTAGTAGCGGCTGTCGAAGATACGCCTCGTCTTTTTCTTGGAACGAGGCAGTTCGCTAGGCCTTTTTGGGCTTGTTTACGATGATGATGCCGCCGCAAACCAACAGCAGGGCAACGATGACGGTAACGGGGCTCGTGCCCGCGCCTTCGCCGAGCAGCAGCGCGCTCAGCAGTACACCAAAGACGGGGTTCATAAACCCAAAGACCGAGACGCGGCTGACGGGGTTGACGGCAAGCAGGCGCGACCACAGCGAGTAGGCGACCGCGGAGATAAGCGCCATGTAGATGATGAGCGCGATGGCGGGGGCAATCGCCGTGGGGGAGAGCGCGCCACCCATCAAAAAGCCGATGGCGGTGAGGACAAGGCCGCCGACCAAGAACTGCCACCCGGCAAGCAAGACGCCGTCGTGCTCGCGCGAGAAGATGCCGATCAGGCAGGTCGAAAGGGCACCAGCGACGGTGGAGGCTAGGATAAAGCCCTCGCCATCGAGCCTGAAGCCAAAGGTGCCATCCGCGCCCGAAAGGTTGACGAGTGCGACGCCGGCAAAGCCCAGTGCACAGCCAAGCACCTTGGCCGTATTGAGCTTCTCGGTGCGAAACGCCAGGGCGGCAAAGAGGATTGCGAGGAAGTTGGCGCTGGCCTCGATGATGGAGCTCGACATGGCGCTGGCGCGCGAGAGGCCCAGATAGAAAAAGAAGTACTGCCCGATAGTCTGGAAGAGCGACAAGACAAAGATGGGCTTGATGTCGCGAGCCTGCGGAATGAGGGGGCGGCGTTGGGCCGCACTCATCCCAACGATAACCAGGGCGCCGGCAAGTGTGAAGCGCAAGCCCGCAAAGAGCAGCTGCGAGGCGCTATCGTGCGCTGGGATACCAAAGAGTGCGTAACCGATCTTGATACAGGGAAAGGCCGATCCCCAGAGTGCACAGCAGACGAGGCAGCCCAGGATGAGTCCGGGCAGGGTGGCGAGATACGGCTTGCGGCTTTCCATGATGTCCTTCCTACATGCGCGAAGCAAAAAAGAACCCGCCACCGGATGTTCCGGTGGCGGGTGTTGTTACCCGAAGGGATTGTACCCGATGGGAAAGGTTTAAGCGAAGTAGGCCACGCCGCTCTCAAAGATCGGCATGAACTTATCGCCGGGGACATGCTCGGGCACGTTGCGGTACAGGTTGTCGCCGCGACGCTCGGCATGGCCCATCTTGCCCAGGACACGGCCGTCGGGGCTCGTGATGCCCTCGATGGCGAGTGCGGAGCCGTTGGGGTTGACGGAAAGGTCCATGCTGGGCTTGCCGTTCTCGCCCACGTACTGCGTGGCGACCTGGCCGTTGGCGATCAGCTGGGCGAGCACTTCGTCATTGGCGACAAAGCGGCCCTCGCCGTGGCTGATGGCGACGGTGTAGGGGTCGTCTAGGCTGCACTGCGACAGCCACGGGGACAAGTTGGACGAGATGCGGGTGCGCACCAGACGGCTCTGGTGGCGACCGATGGTGTTGAACGTCAACGTGGGCGCATCGGGCGTGGCGTCGACGATGTCGCCGTAGGGCACCAGGCCGAGCTTGATCAGGGCCTGGAAGCCGTTGCAGATGCCCAGCATCAGGCCATCGCGGGCCTTGAGCAGGTCACGGACTGCCTCGGTGACCTCGGGAGCGCGGAAGAACGCCGTGATGAACTTGGCAGAGCCGTCGGGCTCGTCGCCGCCCGAGAAGCCGCCGGGGATCATAACGATCTGGCTTGCACGGATGCGGCGGGCAAGCTCGTGGGTGCTCTCGGCGACGGCCTCGGGCGTGAGGTTGTTGATCACGAAGGTGTCGGCCTCGGCACCGGCGGCACGGAAGGCGCGGGCGCTGTCGTACTCGCAGTTGTTGCCGGGGAACACGGGGATGATCACGCGCGGGCGGGCGATCTTGGCGCCGCCGTACACGTGGATATCCTTGGCGCGGAAGTCGATGGTCTCGACCTCGGGGGTCTCGCCGGCGCTGCGGTAGGCGAAGACGCCCTCGATGCCGCTCTCCCAGGCCTCCTGGAGCTCGGCGAGCTCGATGACCTCGGAGCCGGTGTCGATGACATAGCCCTCGACGGTGGTGCCCAGGGGCTCGACGACAACGCCGTCGGCGACCTCGGGCAGCTCGGCGTCCTCGGCGAGCTCGACGATAAAGCTGCCGTAGAGCGGGGTGAAGAGGCTCTCCACGTCTACATCCTCGGCAAGCTCGATACCGATCTGGTTACCGACGCACATCTTAAAGAGGCTCTCGGCGCCGCAGCCGTAGCCGGGCGTGGAGACGGCCAGGGCGTTGCCGTTGGCGGTGAGCGCCTCGACGGCGTCAAACGCGGCGAGTAGCTGCTGGGCGTCGGGACGGTAGTCCTCGCCATAGGTGGCGGGGGCGATGCGGACGACTCGGTGCGTGAGGTCCTTGAACTCGGGCGAGACGGCGCGGGCGGCCTTGCCCACGGCGACGGCGAAGCTGATCAGGGTCGGCGGAACGTTGAGCTCGCCGGTCTCGTCCTCAAACGAACCGCTCATGGAGTCCTTGCCGCCGATGGCGCCGGCACCCAGGTCGACCTGGGCCATGAGGGCACCCAGGACGGCAGCCATGGGCTTGCCCCAACGCTCGGCCTCGGTGCGCAGGCGCTCGAAGTACTCCTGGAAGGAGAGGTAGGCGCGCTTGTGCTCAAAGCCGGCGGCAACGAGCTTGGCGATGGACTCGACCACGGACAGGTAGGCGCCCGCAAACTGGTCGGCCTCCATCAGATAGGGGTTGAAGCCCCATGCCATGGCACTCGCCGTGGTGGTCTCGCCGTCCACGGGGAACTTGGCGACCATGGCCGAGCTTGGGGTAAGCTGCATCTTGCCGCCAAAGGGCATGAGCACGGTCGCGGCGCCGATGGTGGAGTCGAAGCGCTCGGAAAGGCCCTTGTTGGAAGCGACGTTGAGGTCGGTGACGAGCGAGGTCATGCGCTCGGCGAGCGTGGTGCCGGCCCAGCTGGGCTGCCACACGCTGCGGGCACAGACGTGGGCGACCTGGTGCTTGGGCGCACCGTTGGAGTTGAGGAACTCGCGGGACAGATCGACGATGGCGACGCCGTTCCATGCCATGCGCATGCGCGGCTCGGCGGTAACCTCGGCGATAACGGTCGCCTCCAGGTTTTCCTCGGCGGCGTAGCCCATGAACTCCTCGACGTCACCGTCGGCGACGGCGCAAGCCATGCGCTCCTGGGACTCGGAGATAGCGAGCTCGGTGCCGTCCAGGCCGTCGTACTTCTTGGTCACGGTGTCCAGGTCCACGTACAGGCCGTCGGCAAGCTCGCCCACGGCGACTGAGACGCCGCCGGCGCCAAAGTCGTTGCAGCGCTTGATCAGACGGCAGGCATCGCCGCGGCGGAACAGGCGCTGCAGTTTGCGCTCGACCGGGGCGTTGCCCTTCTGGACCTCGGCACCCGAGGTCTCGATGGACTCGGTGTTCTGGGTCTTGGAGGAGCCAGTGGCACCGCCGATGCCGTCACGGCCGGTGCGGCCGCCCAGCAGGATGATCTTGTCGGTGGGGGCGGGGCACTCGCGGCGCACGTGGTTTGCCGGGGTAGCGCCCACGACGGCGCCGACCTCCATGCGCTTGGCCACGTAGCCGGGGTGATAGAGTTCGTTGACCTGACCGGTGGCAAGGCCGATCTGGTTGCCGTAGCTGGAGTAGCCGGCGGCAGCAGTGGTCACGAGCTTGCGCTGCGGCAGCTTGCCCTCGAGCGTCTCGGACACGGGGACGGTGGGGTCGCCGGCGCCGGTGACACGCATGGCCTGGTACACGTAGCTGCGGCCCGACAGCGGGTCGCGGATGGCACCGCCCACGCAGGTAGCGGCACCGCCGAAGGGCTCGATCTCGGTCGGGTGGTTGTGGGTCTCGTTCTTAAACAGGAACAGCCAGTCCTGGTCCTCGCCGTCGACATCGACCTTCACCTTGACGGTGCAGGCGTTGATCTCCTCGGACTCGTCGACATCGGTCATGACGCCGGTCTTCTTGAGGTACTTGGCGCCGATGGTGCCCATGTCCATGAGGCAGACGGGCTTGGCTTCGCGGCCGAGTTCGTGGCGCATCTCCATGTAGCGGTCGAAGGCCTGCTGCACCACAGCGTCGTCGATCGTCACGTCGTCCAGGACGGTGCCGAAGGTGGTGTGGCGGCAGTGGTCGGACCAGTAGGTGTCAATCACGCGGATCTCGGTGATGGTGGGGTCGCGGTCCTCATCGCGGAAGTACTGCTGGCAGAAGGCGATGTCCGCCTCGTCCATGGCAAGACCGCGCTCGGCGATAAAAGCCGCAAGGCCGGCCTCATCGAGCTCGCGGAAGCCGTCGAGCACCTCGACGGGCTGGGGCTCGGGGGTCTCCATGTACAGCGTCTCGGGCAGGTCGAGCGAGGCGATGCGTGCCTCGACGGGGTTCACCACGTAGTGCTTGATGGCATCGATGGCGGCCTCGTCCAGAGCGCCCGAGATCATATAGACCTTGGCGGAGCGCACAGCGGGGCGCTCGCCCTGGCTGATGAGCTGCACGCACTCGCTGGCGGAGTCGGCGCGCTGGTCAAACTGGCCAGGCAGGAATTCGACGGCAAAGACGGCGCCATCGCTTGCGGGGAGCTCGTCGTAGGTCACATCGACCTGGGGCTCGCTAAAGACGGTCGGCACGCAGGAGCGGAAAAGCTCCTCGTCGATGCCCTCGACGTCGTAGCGGTTGATGATCCTCAGGGCCTCGATGCCCTTGATGCCGAGAATTTCGGTCAGCTCGCCCTTGAGCTGCTGAGCCTCGACGTCGAACCCGGGTTTCTTCTCCACGTAGATACGAGAGACCATTGGTTCCTGCCTTCCTGATCGGTTGGGCGTACGGTACGGTATGCGGCAGCGGTCGGTTTACGGGGCAAGCCTCGGGTCGCCTTGAGCCACATGTTTGTAAACGTCACTATGATACGACAGCTCGCGGCGCGTTGAGGACGGCGAGGGTGCTACAGTGAAGCGCAAACAAGAGAAAGGCATCACATGGCATTCGTTTCGCTCGCCATCATCGCACTCGTGGCCTTTGCAAGCCCCTTCATCGCCTCGGCGATTCCCGGAAAACCCGTTCCCGAGACGGTCTTTTTGCTCGTGTTCGGCGCGGTGTTGGGACCTCATATGCTCGGTGTCATCCATGTAGACGCCGAGGTCTCGCTCGTGTCCGAGCTGGGCCTGGCCTTTTTGTTTTTGCTTGCCGGCTTTGAGATCGACCCCAAGAGCATCACGGGTGTGGAGGGGCGCTACGGCTTGGCGACATGGGTCGTCACGTTTGGTATCGCCTGGCTTGCCGTGCGCTTTACCCCGTGGTTCTCGGTCAGTCATTTCGACGGTATCGCCGTGACGCTTGCCCTTACTTCCACGGCGCTCGGTACGCTTGTGCCCATCATGCGCGAGCGCTCGCTCACCGGCACGCGTGTGGGCGACTCGATTCTCGCGTATGGCACTTGGGGCGAGCTCGGTCCCGTGCTCGCCATGTCGGTGCTGCTGTCTGCCCGCACCGGCATCCAGACGCTTGTAATTCTTGGCCTGTTTGCTGTGGTCTGCGTGCTGCTGGCCGCGGTTCCAAGTCGTTCCAGGCGCGTCGGCAGCCGCTTCTTTTCGTTTGTCGAGGAACGCGCCGACACCACGTCGCAGACCTTCGTGCGCCTGACGGTGCTCATCCTGGTCACGCTCGTGGCGTTCTCGGCCGTCTTTGATCTCGACATCGTGTTGGGTTCTTTTGCCGCCGGCTTTGTCCTGCGCTATATCATCCCGGAGGGCAACCATACGCTCGAGACCAAGCTCGACGGCCTGGCCTACGGCTTTTTGATTCCGGTGTTCTTTACTGTATCGGGCGCAAAGATCGACCTGACGGCCGTGGCGTCGCGCCCCGGGCTGCTCGCGGGCTTTATCGTGGCGTTGCTGATCATTCGCGCCGTGCCCATTCTCATCTCTATGAGCATTTGTCCTGCGACGCGCGATGTGTCGGCGTATGGGCGCATTACCGTGGCCCTGTACTGCACCACGGCCCTGCCGATCATCGTTGCCGTGACGAGCGTTGCCGTCAACGCGGGCGCGCTGTCGCAAGATATTGCGTCGGTCATGGTTGCCGCCGGTGCCATCACGGTGTTCTTGATGCCATTGCTCGCGCAGCTCTTCTACCGCGTGGTGGATGCTGCGCCGGTCGCCGCCGTGGCAGAGGTTGCCGAGCATCCATCCGATGCGCTCGACATCTTGCGCGCCCACCACGACCTAGCGAGCTTGCTCGCGCGCGAGCATGAGCTGCTGACTTCGCATGGCCATGGTCGCGTATTCGAGGGACTGCCTACGCTCGATACGATTGCCGAGCGTCTTTCCGCCGAGGCGGCGAGCGGCCACATCGATGCCCGCATCGTGGACGCGGCGCACCTGCTTGCCGATAAGACCTATGGAGACGAGGTCGACCCGTCCGAGCTGACTCCGCGCGAGCGCCGTCGCCTGGAGCGCGCCAAGCTCGCCGTGCGCGAATACCGCCGCCGCATGCTGGAGCTCTATGCAAGAGAAGAAGCCCAGGACGACGACGGCAGGTAGCGAGGCGGTCCTTCGGAGAGACCAGGGACGGATGAAGCTCCTGGCGGAAAGTACATCCCGGTTTGAAGGCTCGGAATGGGACGCGTTTTCCGGAACAAGGCCCTTTGGAAAGTGCACCCCATTCTGAGCCGAAAATCTGGGATGCAGTTTCCTTTTCGAACAGAAGAAGGCGCGCTGCCTGCTATTGATGCAGGCAGCGCGCCTCTTGCATAAAGCTCTGCTGAGGTTTGAAATTAGCTCGCTATGTAAATAAGGAAACCTTAATTCCCAATACTTCAAATTCTGAAATTAGACAATGCATTTCTTGAGTCTTAATTGCAAATATCGGATTAATTCGAAATAATGAAAGACGATTAAGCTATTTGATTTCAAAGGGGCGATGAAGCGATGGCGTACAAGACGCTCGAAAAACTCTTTTATGCAGATTCAAGCTCCGATCGTTATGCTTGCCATGACGAGCTACTGCGCGAGCGCCTTACTGCCGACGGCACGGTGCGGACTGGAATTCACCTTGAGCATGGTGAACTGTTCGCTTGTGTTCCTTTGAACCTGTCCGTTGCTAGCGAGCGGATCCTCAGAAAAGAGCGAAAGATTTCCAACCTGTGGAACAGCTTGCCTTATGTGGCTTTGGGGGCCTCGATTCGTTCGCTGGTGCTTGAGGAGGTTGTTTTCAGCAACGAAATGGAGGGTGTGCACAGCACACGGCGCCAGATTGAAGCGGCGCTGGAGTCTGCGGAGGATGCCGCGGCCGAACTTTGCGGTGCCGCCGAAAAGGAGCACACTCCTTTTATTGAATTCGCTCGCCTCTACCTTCAGCTGGTGGATGGTTCAAGTCGTCCCGGCAAACCCGAGGATATCCGCGAGATTTTCGATGCCGTCACTAAGGGCGTGCTTGACCCGAAGGACCGTCCGGATGGCAAGATGTTCCGTTTGGGTCCCGTTGTGATTGAGAACAATCGGGGCAAGATTCTCCATCAGGGTGTTTCCTCGGAGCCCGAAATCATTGACCTCCTTGGCAAGATGATAGAGTTGGGCAATCGCGAAGATGTCCCAAGCCTCTATGCAGCCTCAATCTGCCATTTTCTCTTTGAGTATATTCACCCCTTCTATGACGGTAACGGGAGAACGGGGAGATATCTTCTCGCGTTGAGCCTGAACGAGACGTTGTCGCAGCCTACGGTGTTGTCGCTTTCCAGGACGATTGCTGAGAATAAAACCGCATATTACAAGGCGTTTGACGTGGTGGAGAGGCCCCTTAATGGTAGCGATGCAACTCCGTTTGTTGCAATGATTCTTGATTTGGTCGAGCAAGCGCAAGATGCCGTTCTGAGCGATTTGGCTGAAAAGCGCGTACAACTCGATGATCTTAAGCGGGCGATCGATGAGCTCGACGATACGTTTACCGAAAGGGCAAAAGATATTCTGTTTTATGCGGCACAGATGCATATCTTCGGTGCCTTTGGCGAATCTACGCTTGATGGTGTGTCGAGCTATCTCGATGTGACAAAGCCGACAGCGAGTAGGTCATTGTCGAGCCTAATCGCTGCCGGATATTTAGAAAAGGTGTCCGCAAGGCCGCTCGTGTGCAAGATGACGGTGGCGGGACTTAATCTGCTCGGGCTAGAGTGAATATCGGTTATCAGACAAATGAACACTCCGAGCGCTTGCCCGCCATTCCTCCATGGTGTGAAATCGCTCTTATCCTATTGAGGCGCCTTTGAGGTCGCCAATGGACCATTGCGGCGAGCGGTGAAAGTTATGATTCAATTTCGTTTGACACGTACGCCAGGAGTTCATCGTCTAAGGCCTTCAGAGAGTTCTTGATTTCCCGCCTGCGCTCGCGAGCCTGTTCGATTTTTGCATCACATTCTCGTTTTGCCTTGAATTCGAACGGGCTGAAAAAGGAACGTCTGCTCTTAAGCTCTCGAAGTTCGTTCCCCAGCCGGTCAAATTCATCTTCGAGCGCTTGTTTTTGCGTCTTTTTAACAGGATTATCTAACCAGTATTTGGCTTGGAGCTCTGCTTCTTTTTCAGCGCGCTCACGTTCCTTCTTCTTCTCGGGGTCGTATTCGTCACGCTTTGCCATGTCCTTTTCTAACTGTTCTCTCCGAAGCTGTTTTGCCTCATCGCCAAGGAAAAAGCCGTCGTTTGTTATTTGCCCGCTAGAGTACTGGCTGTAGTATCGGCGATTTGTTCGAACTTTGATACATAGCTCCTCGAGAGTGCACAATATGCCCCAGCATCTTAAGAGCATCTCGTCTGTGGCAGTGCCTTGTTTGGCGACTTTATTGTCAAAGAGGTCGATAGCTAAGCGAGTCGCTTCTATGCAACTATCGTACGCATTTATGCATAGATTAAGAGCTTCTTCTTCGTTGTCATAGTCGAAATCACCTGTCCCGTAGTAATCAAATACACGGACCTTGTTCCACCGTTCCGACCATGTGGAGCAGCCGTTGACCGCAGAGTTTAGGATCGTGATTGCAGCATTGTAATACATTGATGAAATGTTGCGCGCTGCAAGACCGGAAAGGTCTTCGGTAAAGGAGTCGAGGAGCTCTTCGATATTCTCGGGTATCTCGGCACTCTCCCCCTGCTCTTTGCTGAGCCTCTTTACGGCAGCCGTTTGTAATTCACACACGGCCTCTATATTTTTCCATTGGAGTTCACGCGACTGTAGGTGACGAATGAGCCCCGATTGAATTAACTCTAGATTCTTCGCATTCGGTAGATTTGCAAGTTTCTGGCAGAAATAGTCTATCTCAGAGTTTGTGATAGCTCGCAAATGCTCAATGAAACCTATCGCTATGTTTAGCGCGGCGTTTATCTCATCAAAATCTGATGGGGCTCGATTTAGCAGCTTTAGCATATTGATGCATGCTGCATTTGATTCCGACAAGCGGTCGTTGTCAAACGTGAGCTGCCAGTCTATCGCTTTTGCCTTTATTGACCATGCCTCGGCGTTCTTAAGATCAATCTCGAGGGCCATGGAGGCATATTTCTCAGCATCAGCGTTGTTACCTGCTTTTTGAGCGGTTCTGGCCAAGGCGAGATATCGATTGACATCTTCAGTGCGGTCTGTTTTCACTGTGCCTTCAACTTGGACAACACCTTCGACCATCATTTTCTTTGCGGTTTCAAGCGTGTATTTCATACCACAACTTTGACAGACGAAAAAGTCTCCATCCTTGATTATCTCTGTGCTACCGCAGAGTTCGCATTTTAGCGCTTTCATTTCGATTGCTCCATTTCATACCCTTTGCTGTTCATTTCCCGTATTAGTTTCTGCTTTATCTCAAAAACGTCATCCTTGTAAGGGAGATATAAGATGCCGTTTATATCGGACGGTTTTTCTATCGGCGGGTCGGCTTCTTTGAGAAGGATCGCGGTCCTAGACCTGCCGAATTTCATCAGTAACATCCCAAGCTCCAAAACTACGTTCTGGCGAGCTCTTGGCTGCGGTTGATCCTGTTCATTCTTTGGACAGCCTATATCGTCCGGGGTCATAAGTACTATCCCGAAATTAGCGCAAGGGATGTATTCCATTAGTTGTTCGATTACTGTTCGGCCCCCTATAGGCTGATTATCGAGGAAAATAGGCTCGAGATTTAACTCTTCGAGAAGACGTTGGAGTTGGTTTCGGGCGGTTTTATCGTGGCCGTAAACAACGAAAACTTTGTTGTTTGGTTCATCAATGATTTCATCTTCGATGGTTTTCCGGACCTGATCAGCGTTATTTCCTTGACAAAAGAAGCCGCCGCTGTCGTAGACATATACGGCTGTTCCACTCTCGAGCTTTATTCGATAGCCAATAGTTTTGTATCTCTGGGCCGTTTTTACCGGAATTTCTTTTGAAATAAGAAGCGAGATTAATTTATCCTTATCGATCATTAGCTGTCCTTGCTTGCTTTAACCAGTGCCGCTCTTTGCCTTATCAACGAAGTCATGCGCAATATTTTCGAGTTCGCACCTTCGATATCGTTTGATTCGATTGATTGCGATAGATCACGAAGTGCGCTCGATATTTCATCTTCAATTTGAGCGCTTGCTTCACAACTGGCGGGGTCGGCAAAGATTGAAGTTTCCAAGAGGCTGGTCATTGATGCGCGCAACTCTGAAGGTGATTCATCTAGAAGCAGTCTTAGCTGAAGTTCAAGGTTCTGCATGGATTGCGATTTGCTTGAAACTTGGTTTTCAACAGTAGATGCGTGAGATTCGGAAGCGCCTGTTGCGAAGAGCGTGGCTGTCGCAGCGCTTGCTAGCAGAAAACTGAGAATTGGAATTGCTGGAAGCGCCTCTGTTTTTAACGCGGACCCTAGCATGCCTAACAACAATTGGACTGTAAACGATACGCCAATAACAAGTATCTTTGAGATACCAAATATCTTAAGATTCTTTTGGGGTCCAAATAACAAGGTTGAAACCACCAGGGCGAGCATGACCAAAGAGAATGCGCTCTCAATCCAAAAGGTAGTTGAGGGTCCAAATAAAAGTACGGCCACGCTTTCGATAACTATGAAGAGGGCTACGGGGATTGCTGCAATATATGCCTGCGTGTTCTTCATTATGACCTCCGTGCTCCGCATTCGGGACAGAACTTCTCGGTTCCAGAGAAGCGATATCCACACTCGGAACAGAACTTTGCAGCACTTTGCTGCGAATTGGTATCCGTAGGGATGGGCTGCGTCGCAGACGTGCCAGTCGCTTGTGAGAGTGCATCGGTCATAACTGACCCCATGGTCCCGCCGACACCGGCCATTACGCCCAGGCCAATTCCCATGTTTGCGTATTCGCCAGTCGCTTCGTTTTGGGCCATCTTTTCGGCAACATCGAAGCTGCGTTCCTGTTGATAGGTATAGCCCTCGATTTGCCGTTTTTCTGCGCGTGCTTTTGCGGAGATTACGGTGCGCTGCGCCGCAGTTTCTTGTTCGATAATGCTGACCTGTTGTTTTATCTGTGCTTCGCGTACGTCGGCATATTGCTTGAAATGGAGGTCCTTAAACTTCTCGTATACCGGATCACCTTCGGGTTTGACGATGGCGGTGACCAGCATTTGCGTTAATGAGAGACCGTATGCGGCAAAGTCGGGAAGCAGCTTGTTCTTAAGCGAGTCGGATAACTCTTCAAGGTGTGCATCAAGTTCGAAAATGGAGAGTTTTTGTTCGGTAATTACTTGTGCAAGATGAGTTTTTATTCGAGTTTGCAGGAAAGCTTTGAAATAACTGATCAGCTTGTCCTGGGAGAGCAAAGCTTCGGTTCCAACAAGCTTGAGAAGGAGCCTGCGGGGCTCTTTTACAGCAAGAGCCATCTCTCCGGACGCCCCGAGCGAGAGCGGAAATCCATAAGTCGGTTCCATGAACTGAATCTTGGAACTGGTTCCCCAGCGGATGCCCATTTGCTCGATGAGGTTAACAAAGTAGACCTCTGAGTGAAACGGGCTGACACCACCGGTCGTTATCTTCGAAATGCCGTTCAGTAACGGTAGATTTTGAGTCTCAAGTTCATGCCTGCCTGGTCCAAACGAATCCAGGGCCTGTCCATTAAGGAAGAAAATTGCTTCTTGGGTCTCGTGAACAATGAGTTGCGAGCCCGTATTGATGTCTTCTGAGGGGTGTTTCCAGATAAAAGTTTGGTTATTGCCCTCATATTTGATGACATCCGTGATGCTCATAGTCACCTTGTTTCCATGGTTAGTAATGTTGATTTGCTAAGATAGCCGTCGTTGCTACGACGGCAAAAGTGGTGCTGAGACCCAGGCGCAGGATGTCGCCGGGGTACAGCTGGGCGGGCGCTCCGGAGCTGATGTCGAGTTCGTTGTTGTCGGCTGTTCGAATCAGATGCGTGCCGTTGGTCGAACCGAGGTCTTGTGCGTACCAAGCATTGTTCTCGGCGAAGATACGGAGATGCCTGGCGGAGACATCCAGCCCAACATCGGTGACAGCGCCGTCTTCGAGTGCGAGCGCTCCGATGATGGAGCCCATGGCAGAAGGCTCAATGACATAAGGGCCGCCGATGACGAGTTCGTTATCGATCCTGATAAGGCCGATCGCATGTTCGGTGCCCGTTTGTTCTAAATCGCATGGACAGAAAGAAATACTTGAGGGGGTAAACGACCTGGCATTCCCTGCGAATTCAAAGCGGTTCCTGATGTACGCGATAGCACGGGCCGGATCGCACCAACAGGCGGTCGAAACAACGAGCGTGATTGAGATAAGAGCCCTGTCATCTTTGTCTGGCTGGCAGCTGACGAGGCGCGAGGCGGCGTTCCGGTAAAGGAGCCCATTACGCCCACAGGCACTGAGCGCTTGAGCCATCGCGTCAGTCGCTGCCGCAATCATGGTATAGATGTCGGCGTTCGAATACCCTTTTTCCTGTAGCTTGTGCAGGATTTGATTCGATGCGCAGGACCAGTCGGCAAAGTAGCGATCTTCTAGGGAGCTCGGCTGCGAGTGCACAATCGTGCGCGAAAGCCAGCTGGTATCCTGTGCCATTTGGGCGGTAGGCTGTCCATTTGTTAACGGCAGATCGGATAGTAACAGTTCGGCAAGTGCGCGATGGCTCAGGGTAAATGAAGTCTTGAACAGGGAGAACATGACCTCGAGCGGTGTTTGCCGTCTTGGCATGATATTCTCCCTTCCTTGACCCTATACGCTAAATAAAGGATAAGGGTGCCACTAGCCGATTTTACTGTGCAACAAATTGCATGTCGGTGAGCGGTCGTGCTACCTGATGCGCTTGCTCCAGCATGAGAACTGGTTATCTTAGGGGAGCTATACAGTTTCGTTTTGATTAGGATGGCATGACTAAACCGCCCTTCGGGAAACTGTGTCCCGGAATGTCCAGATTGGGATGTAGCTTCCGCGAGAGACCCGTTGCGGAAACGGTGTCCCAGAATCGGCGTTCGAAACGGGGCGCAGTTTCCCTTTCATAACAGGAGAAGGCGCGCTGTCTGCAGTTGATTCAGACGGCGCGCCTTTTTGGTTGAGCTATGTTGAGGCTTGAAGCCAAAGCTTGTGGCTCCTTAGGAGCGGGCGGCTCCGTCGACGGGGAGCACGGCGCCCGTGACATAGGAGGACATGTCGCTCGCCAGGAAAACAAAGGCGTTGGCGACATCCTCGGGCTCGCCCATGCGACCCAGCGGAATGGTGGCGATGATGGGCTTGATGACCTCTTCGGGCAGGTTGGCGACCATATCGGTCTTGGTCACGCCGGGTGCGACGGCATTGACGCGAATGCCCATGGGGGCGAGCTCGCGCGAGAGCGACTGGACCATACCGTTGACGGCAAACTTGGACGTGGGGTAGCCGACACCGGAGGGCTGACCATACTTGGCGACCATCGAGCTCGTGGTGGTGATGGTGCCGCCATGGCCGGCCTCGGTCATGATCTTGGCGGCAGCCTGGTGGCCGTTAAAGACGGCGACGACGTTGAGGTCCATAACTTTGGCGAACTCCTCGGCCGTGTAGTCCAAAAGGGGCGAGCGCTGGGAGATACCGGCATTGTTGACGACTGTATCCAAGCCGTCCATATCGGCGGTGGCCTGGGTAAAGGCCTCGGTCACGGCTTCGAGCGAGGTGAGGTCGCAGGAGCGGCCCCAGACCTTGGCGTCGGGATAGGCGGCCGCCAGCTTCTCAACGGCCGCGTCGGCAGTCTCCTGGCGCGAGCCAAAGACGGTGACGGCAGCGCCTTCCTCGATAAAACGGCAGGCGATCGCATAGCCGATACCGCGCGTGCCTCCGGTGATGATTGCTTTCTTGCCCTCGAGCAACATGGTGCTTCCTCTCATCGCGGGCGGACATACACGGCACAGCATAGCGGCGGCAAAATACAGCTGCCGTCGCATATCGGCAAACGGTATCCACGGTTGTTGACGAACGGTCAAGTTGTTCAAACGTTAGTCGACCAGTTCGCTCAAAGGATGTAGCAAAAGGGGCTCCCATCCAATCGGATAGGAGCCCCTCATGCGTTATTTGATTTGCCGAGAATCGGGCTAGTTGGCCATGACGCCTTCGGTCCAAGCCTCGACGTCCTCGATGCGCAGGACGTTGGCGACCTCGGCCACGCAGTCGACGCTGGCAAGCTCGGCGGCGGCAGCCTGGACGTCCTTCTCGAGCGCGCGGTGCGTCAGGAAGATGACCGAGCAGGCATCGCTGACGCCCGACTTACCGTCCTCGACCTGGTTGATGAGCGAGATCGAGATGTTGTGCTTGGCAAAGATGTCGACCGTCTCGGACAGGGCGCCCACGCGGTCGGCGACCTTCAGGCGCACATAGTACTTGGTCTGGAGCTCGTCCATGGGCTTAAAGGCGAGGTTGTGACCATAGGGCTCAATCTCGGGCAGCGGAGCCACGCCGCGGCTGATCTGCTCAGAGAGCGACAGGATATCGCCCACGACGGCGCTTGCGGTGGGGAAGGAGCCTGCGCCGGCACCGTAGAACATGGTCTCGCCCACGGCGTCGCCTACCACGTAGACAGCGTTCATGGCGCCGTTGACCTTGGCAAGCATGTGGTCGGCGGGGATCAGCGTGGGATGCACGCGGACGTCGACGCCGGCGTCGGTGTTGCGGGCGATGCCGAGCAGCTTAATGGTGTAGCCGAGCTCGCGGGCCTGGGCGATGTCCTCAGCGCCGATGGTACGGATACCCTGCTGGTACACATCGTCGGTGGTAACGCGGGTGCCAAAGCCGATGGAAGCGAGGATCGCCGTCTTGCTGGCGGCATCGAAGCCGTCGACGTCGGCGGACGGGTCGGCCTCGGCATAGCCCTTGGCCTGTGCGTCGGCAAGCACGTCGGCGTAATCGGCGCCCTCGGCGTCCATGCGCGACAGGATGTAGTTGGTGGTGCCGTTGAGGATGCCAGCGATGGTCAGGATCTTGTTGCCCACCAGGTCGTGCTCGAGCGTGCTCACGATGGGGATGCCACCGCCGCAGCTGGCCTCGCACTTAATCTGCACGCCGCATGCGCGCGCCTTCTCGGCGAGCGTCTCGACATGACGGCCCAGCAGGGCCTTGTTGGCAGAGACGACGTGCTTGCCGTTCTCGAAGGCGGTGGTGAAGATTTCGGTCGCGGGGTGCTCGCCGCCGATGAGTTCGACGACGATGTCGACGGCGGGGTCGGTGACGACGTCGTGCCAGTCACTCGTAAAGGCCTCGCGCTCAATGCCTGCCGCCTCGGCCTGCTCCCAAGCAAGCGCGCAGGCGCGGGTCAGCTTAAGGTCGATGCCGTAGGCTGCCAGGTACTCATCGTGGTGGCTCTTGATCAGACGGGCCACGCCGCCGCCGACGGTTCCCAGACCGATCAGACCGACGTTCACGGTGCGCAGGGGTTCGCTCATAGATAGCTCCTTCGTGCATCTTATGGATGGATTAACCGCTTAAAGGTTGAGTGCATTCTAGCGTGAACCGAGGGCGCGTGCTCGCCAGGCAACAGGAGTCGCACAAAACGGCACCCCCGAAACGCTGCGGAAACATTGGAAACATGCTCGCTACAAACGGAACTCCGTAACAAACTGTCAACGTTTGCGCCATAAGGTTTGCCCCGTACCGCAAGACGGCCGCGCTGCGGCCAGCGAAAAAGGGGGACACCATGTTCAACATCAACAGCACGCTCAGCCGTAGGAGCTTTCTCGCCGGTGCCGCGGCGCTCGGCAGCACCGCGGCGCTCGCTGGTTGCTCATCGGGTGGCTCGGACGGCGGCTCCGTCGATGACGGCAAGACCTTCAAGATCGGTGTCATCGGCCCTCTGACCGGCGCTGCGGCAACCTATGGCGTTTCGGCCGAGAAGGGCGCCAAGCTCGCGGCCAAGGACTTCTCGACCAAGGACCTCAAACTCTCGCTTAAGTCCGAGGACGACGTCGCCGACGGCGAAAAGGCCATCAACGCCTTCAACACCTTGTACGACTGGGGCATGCAGGCGCTCGTCGGCCCCGTTACCACCGGTGCTGCCGTCGCCGTCTCGGGCGAGATCGCCGACGATATGCTCATGGTCACGCCCTCCGCCTCGTCGCTCGATGTCACCAAGGATAAGACCACGGTCTTTCAGGTCTGCTTCACCGATCCCACCATGGGCGCCAGCGCTGCGAAGTTCTTGGCCGAGAAGTACGCAGATGCCAAGATCGCCCTGTTCTACAACTCCGGCGATACGTATAGCTCGGGCGTTGCCGATGCCTTTGCCGAGCAGGCCAAGGCATCCAAACTAGATGTCGTCTCTACTGTGACGTTTAAGGACGATTCCTCTTCGAGTTTCACCACGCAGCTCACCAAGGCCAAGGAGGCCGGAGTCACGCTCGTTTTTGCGCCGATCTACTACACGCCGGCGTCCGTTCTGCTCAATAACGCCAAGGATATGGGCTACGACATGACGCTCATGGGTACCGACGGCATGGACGGCCTGCTCTCTGTGGAAGGCTTCGATACCTCTCTTGCCGAGGGCGTACTGCTCATGACCCCGTTCTCTGCCGACGATGAGAAGAATGCCGACTTCGTCAAGGCCTATAAGGACGCCTACGACGAGACGCCCAACCAGTTTGCCGCCGACGCCTATGACTGCGTCCACGCGATTGCCGAGGCTATCGATAAGGCGGGGATTGACATTACGGCCGACGGTGCCGACATCGCCGGCGACCTTGCCAAGGCCATGCGCAAGATCAAGATCGAGGGCCTGACAGGCGAGCTGACGTGGAATGACGAGGGCCAGGTCGAAAAGCCCGCTACAGCCTATGTGATCCAGGACGGCAAGTACATCGCCGCCTAAGTGCATATACAACGAGAACGGTGGGGCCGTTTTATTCAGGGTAAGGACGCCTGTAACAGAATGGAAACATTACTTTTACACAATAAAGTGGCATTACTGCATAAAGTAATAGAAATACGCATAAATATGGATAAATGGACAAAGTAAAAGAAAAGTTGAAATAATCGCCACTTTTCTTAACTAAAGCGTCTACTATTTTGCGAACGCCGAACACGGCGAAGGATGGCCTGTCGGGTAACCGAAACCCGACGAGATTTGAGAGGAGAGCCGCATGTCGAGCCTCACCGGTAAGTCATTGAACCCTGTTATGAATCGCAGGAGCGTTATCGCGAGCGCAGCAGGTCTGGGGGCGATGTCCATTCTAGCTGGCTGCTCCTCCAACGGCGGCGACAGTGGTTCCGCTTCGAGCGACGCTTCGTTTAAGATCGGCACCATCGGCCCGCTGACCGGCGCCAACGCGTCCTACGGCAAGTCCGTTACCCAGGGTGTCGAGCTTGGCTGCAAGGATTTCTCGACCAAGGAGCTGCCGCTTGTCAGCAAGGCCGAGGACGACCAGGCCGATGGCGAGAAGGCCGTCAACGCCTTTAACACCCTGCTCGACTGGGGCATGCAGGCCCTCGTCGGCCCGACCACCACGGGTGCGTCGGTTGCCGTTGCCGCCGAGTGCGGTAACGACCCCAAGACGTTCATGATCACCCCGTCCGCGTCCTCCGAGGACGTCACCGACGGCAAGGATTGTGTCTTCCAGGTTTGCTTCACCGACCCCAACCAGGGTGTTAATGCTGCTAAGTTTTTGGCAGAGAAGTACGCGGACGAGAAGTTCTTTGTCTTCTATAACGCCGCCGATGCCTATAGCTCGGGTATTGCTGATGCCTTCAAGGCACAGGCTGTCGAGTCTAAGCTTGAGATTGTCGCCGAGAAGACTTTTAAGGATGACTCCGCCACGAGTTTTACCAACCAGCTGACCAAGGCCAAGGAGGCCGGCGCCACCATGATTTTCGCGCCGATCTACTACACCCCCGCAACCGTCCTGCTCAAGACCGCCAAGGATATGGGCTACGACGTCAAGATGATGGGTTGCGACGGCATGGACGGCATCCTGGGCGTTGAGGGCTTCGACACCTCTCTTGCCGAGGGCCTGCTGCTCATGACCCCGTTCTCCGCCGACGACGAGAAAAACGCCGACTTCGTCAACGCCTACAAGGATAAGTACGGCGATACCCCTGACCAGTTTGCCGCCGACGCCTACGACGGCGTGCACGCGGTGGCCGAGGCCCTCAAGGAAGCCGGCCTGGGTGCCGACGCCGACCCGACCGAGGTTGCCGAGAAGCTTCCCGAGGCTATGCGCAACATTACCGTTGACGGTCTGACCGGCAAGCTCTCCTGGAACGACAAGGGCCAGGTCCAGAAGGACCCGACGGCGTACGTCATTACCGACGGCAAGTACGTACAGGCCTAATTGGCCGCCTTACATAGAGCGGTTTTGATCCCAAGCAGGGGAGGTTTTGGCCTTCCCTGCTTGCTTGGTATCTAGGGACGATGTAACGTCCCTGTTTCATACATTAACTGGAAACCTATTCGAAAGGGGGATGTGGAACATGACGGTCTTTATCCAATACCTGGTCAACGGCCTGTCCATGGGCAGCGTCTACGCCATCATCGCGTTGGGCTACACCATGGTCTACGGTATCGCCAAGATGCTGAACTTCGCTCACGGCGATGTCATCATGGTCGGTGCCTATGTCTCGTTCTGCGCCACGTCGTATCTCGGCCTCCCGGGCTGGGCATCTGTAGTTCTCTCTTGCGTGGCCTGCACGGTTCTCGGTGTTCTCATTGAGGGTCTGGCCTATAAGCCGCTGCGCCAAGCAGGCCCGCTGGCCGTTCTGATCACGGCTATCGGCGTGTCTTACTTCCTGCAGAACGCCGCGCAGCTTCTGTGGGGCGCCACGCCCAAGAACTTCACTTCGCTCGTCACCTTCCAGGTGCCGGAGTTCTTGGCCAAGTTCAACGTAAGCGCCGTCTCGCTCGTCACCATCGTCGCCTGCCTGGTTATCATGGCCGGCCTGATGTTCTTTACAGGTAAGACCAAGATGGGCAAGGCCATGCGCGCCGTGTCCGAGGACAAGGCTGCCGCTCAGCTCATGGGCATCAACGTCAACCGCACCATTTCGATGACGTTTGCCATCGGCTCTGCCCTTGCCGCCATCGCCGGTGTGCTGCTGTGCTCCTACTCACCGGTGCTGCAGCCCACGACGGGTGCTATGCCTGGCATCAAGGCCTTCGACGCCGCCGTCTTCGGTGGCATCGGCTCCATCCCCGGCGCTTTTGTCGGTGGCATTCTTATCGGCATCATCGAGGCGATGGCACAGGCTTACATTTCCACGAGCCTTGCCAACTCCATCGTCTTTGGTGTTCTGATCATCGTCCTGCTCGTCAAGCCTGCCGGCCTCTTGGGCAAGTACGTCCCCGAGAAGGTGTAGGTGAGCGTTATGAAGTTTCTTAAAGACAAGCAGACGCGTCACGACTTTGTCACGTACGCCATGTGCCTTGTAGCGTTTGCCATCGTGTTCTTTATGCAGTCCAACCACATGATTCCGCGCATGATCGCCGGTCAGCTGGTTCCCATCACGGCCTATATCGTCATGGCCATTTCCCTTAACCTCGTCGTCGGCATCGCGGGCGACTTGTCGCTGGGCCACGCGGGCTTTATGAGTGTCGGCGCCTATACGGGAATCGTCACCGCCGTCGCGCTGGAGAGCGCCGTTCCCTCCGATCCGGTGCGCCTTATCATCAGTATCGTGGTCGGCGCCATCGCTGCCGCCATCCTGGGCTTCTTGATTGGCATCCCGGTCCTTCGTCTGAGCGGCGATTACCTGGCTATCGTGACGCTGGCCTTTGGCGAGATTATCAAGGAGATCGTCACCTGCCTCATTGTGGGCGTCGATTCCCGCGGCCTGCATGTGATCTTTAACATCACGGGTAACTCCACGATCGACGACCTGCACCTGCTCGAGGACGGCACCGCCATCATCAAGGGCGCGCAGGGCGCATCGGGTGTGTCGACGTACTCGACCTTCCTCGCCGGTGCCATCCTGGTCATGGTCGCACTCGTGATCGTGCTCAACCTGGTTCGCAGCCGTACCGGCCGTGCCATTATGGCCGTGCGCGATAACAAGATTGCAGCCGAGTCCGTAGGCATCTCCGTCACCGAGTACCGCATGATCGCCTTCGTGGTTTCCGCTGCCCTCGCCGGTGCTGCCGGAGCCCTCTTCGGCGGTAACTTCTCGCAGCTCTCCGCCACCAAGTTCGACTTCAACACGTCCATCCTCATCCTGGTGTTCGTGGTCCTGGGCGGTCTGGGCAATATGCGCGGCTCCGTCATCGCGGCGGCATTGCTCACGGTGCTTCCCGAGCTGCTCCGTCAGTTCTCGGACTACCGCATGCTCATCTACGCCATCGTGCTGATCTTGGTCATGATCTTTACCAACAACCCGCAGCTCAAGGCGTTCTTCGGTCGCGTCAAGGACCGCTTTGCTTCCAAGAAGGAGGTGGCAGCCGATGCCCAGTAAATTTGAGTTCAACAAGGGCAAGATGGTCTCGTATCCTTCTGGCGCCATCGTTCCCGACCGCGACTTGGGTCAGCGCCCGGCACTCGAGTGCATCCACCTGGGCATTGAGTTCGGTGGCCTTAAGGCAGTCGACGACTTTAGCCTGACTATCGGCAAGACCGAGATCGCCGGTCTGATCGGCCCCAACGGTGCCGGTAAGACCACGGTCTTCAACCTGCTCACCAAGGTGTATCAGCCCACGCACGGCACCATCCTGCTCGACGGCGAGGACACCTCGGGCAAGTCGGTCTATCAGGTCAACCGCATGGGTATTGCCCGTACCTTCCAGAACATTCGTCTGTTCAACACCATGACGGTGGAGGATAACGTTAAGGTCGGCCTGCACAACCAGGAGCGCTACTCCGGCTTTGAAGGCGTGCTGCGCCTGCCGACGTATTGGAAGCACGAGAAGGCTGCTCACGAGCGCGCCATGGAGCTGCTGTCCATTTTTGATATGGAACACCTGGCAAATGAGCAGGCCGGATCGCTGCCTTACGGCGCACAGCGTCGTCTGGAGATCGTCCGCGCGCTTGCCACCAACCCCAAGCTGCTGCTGCTCGATGAGCCTGCCGCCGGCATGAACCCGTCCGAGACCGCGGAGCTTATGGAGAACATCGTCAAGATTCGTGACACCTTCGGCATCGCCATCATGCTTATCGAGCATGATATGTCGCTCGTTATGAACATCTGCGAGGGCATCTGCGTGCTCAACTTTGGCAAGGTCATTGCCAAGGGTACGGCCGAGGAGATCCAGAACAACGACGCCGTTATCGAGGCATATCTGGGCAAGCAGGATAAGGGGGAGAACTAAATGGCAGAGCCGATGCTTTCCGTCTACAACATCAACGTCTGGTACGGCGCCATCCACGCCATCAAGGACATCTCCTTTAACGTCAACGAGGGCGAGATCGTGGCCTTGATTGGTGCCAACGGCGCCGGCAAGTCCACGACGCTTAAGACCGTCTCGGGCCTGCTGCGTTCCAAGACCGGTTCCATCAAGTTTATGGGCGAGGACATTACTCATACGCCCGCTGATAAGCTGGTTGGTAAGGGCCTGGCTCAGGTTCCCGAGGGTCGTCGCGCCTTTTTGCAGATGACGGTCGAGGAGAACCTGGAGATGGGTGCCTATACGCAGCCCAAGTCCACGGTGGCTCCGGGCCTGGAGCGCGTCTACGAGCAGTTCCCGCGCCTGAAGGAACGTCGTCGCCAGGTCGCCGGCACCCTTTCGGGCGGCGAGCAGCAGATGCTCGTTATGGGGCGCGCCCTTATGAGTAACCCCAAACTGCTTATGCTCGACGAACCTTCCATGGGTCTGGCACCGATTCTGATCGAACAGATCTTCCAGATTGTCGAGGACCTGCACAAGGCCGGTACCACGGTGCTTCTGGTCGAGCAAAACGCGCAGATGGCGCTTTCCATCGCCACGCGCGGTTACGTGCTCGAGACTGGCAAGATCACCATGACCGGCACCGGTCAAGAGCTGCTGCACGACGATAACGTCCGCAAGGCCTATCTGGGCGGTTAATCCATTCAACAAAGGGGGCGCTGACCAACCCGGTCAGCGCCCCCTTTTAAGTTGCGGTGAAATAGGGACTAAATGGGGGCGCTAGACGCCAAAACAGTCCCTATTCCACCGCAACTTCATGGGGATGTGTGACAATGCCCGTCGGAAAACATCTGCTGTCTTTGGGGGTCTATCTATGGTGTACGAGTTTTGTGCCGAGAACTTTGAGCGGGTGCCGGCAGCTATCGATGCCGGTGCAAAGCGCATCGAGCTGTGCGACAACCTCGCCGTTGGTGGCACCACGCCTTCTGCCGGCGTTATCAGCGCTACAGTCAGCTATGCTCACGAGCATGACGCGCGAGTGATGTGCATGATTCGCCCGCGTGGCGGTGACTTTCATTACAACCAAGACGAGCTGCGCATGATGGAGATGGACCTGGGCCTTGCCGTAAGCGCCGGCGTTGACGGCTTGGTCTTTGGCTGCTGCAAGCCCTGCGCTGGCGGATGGGCGCTCGACGAGCTTACGTTGGGCGCCCTCGTGATGGCCGCGGGCTGCGCGACCGAGGAATGCAAGCGTGAGCCCATCGACATCACCTTTCACATGGCGTTTGACCAGCTCTCGCCCGAGGCTCAACTCGATGCCGTCGACACACTCGCCGATTGCGGCGTTACGCGCATCCTGACGCACGGCGGTGCCGCCGGCACGCCGATCGAGGACAACCTGGAGCATCTGTCGCGTCTTATCGAGTGTGCGGGAGACCGCCTGACCATCCTTCCCGGCGGCGGCATTTCCACGGCCAACCGCGATACCGTGGCGGCGGCACTGGGCGCCTCTGAGCTCCATGGCACCAAGATTGTGCCGCTGGAGGTATAACCCGTGGCGCTGGTATTCGATGTTCAGCGGGCGAATGGTAAGCCCGACGACAACCGCCGCCCCGGCACCGCGTGCCCCTTTTGCGATACAGAAGGGCTCACCGACATCATTCGCCGTGATGGCGATTGCATTTGGCTCGAGAATAAGTTCAAGACCCTGCGCGCCACCCGTCAAACCGTGCTGATCGAGTCGGCCGATCACGATGCCGACCTGGTGACCTATGAGCCGGATGAACTCCACCATGTGATGCGGTTTGCCCTGGGTTGCTGGCAGCAGATGATCGATTCACAGCAGTATCGAAGCGTGCTCATGTACAAGAACAAGGGTCCGCTCTCGGGCGGTAGTCTCGTTCATCCGCACATGCAGATTGTGGGTTTGGAGCAGGAAGACGGCTACACTTCGCTGACTTCTGTCAATTTCGAAGGCATCAATGTCTGGCAACAGGGGAGAATCGCGGTCAACATCTCAACCGAACCCATCATGGGGTTCTTTGAGGTCAACGTTTCAGCCCCGCAGGGAATCGCTGCCAGCGATGGCATGCGAGACCAAGCCGAGGCGGATCTCTTCGCCGATGCGATCCAGGTGGCTCTGCGCTATATCCTGAACGAGCACCACGGTGGTCGCGCAGAGTCGTACAACCTGTTCTTCTATCACCTGGGCGGTCGGACCATTGCCAAGGCGCTGCCGCGTTGGGTGGTTTCGCCCTACTTTGTCGGCTATCGTTTGGCCCAGGTCAATGCTGAGACCACGCTCGATGTCGATGCGGAGCGACTCCGCGCACATCTGGAGGCGCTCACATCGTAAAGTGAGCGCCCACACACTGCGGACAGTCTAGCGCCCCATGGCGTCGCGGCCGGCCTCGACCCGCTTGCGCTGGGCGGCGCGCTCCTCGCCGGTCAGACGCTCAAAGAGATGCCCGATAAGCGAGGCGAGCACCTGCTGAAACAACGTTCCACACATGACGGGAAACACAACTTCGCCCGGAAAGTATTGTGTGGCGATGACGGCGCCCGAAGAGATGTTACGCATGCCGCAGGTAAAGCACATGGTAGTCGTCTCGCTATATGGCAGATGCAGCGCACGGGCGACCAGAAAACCGATGACAAAGCCGCTGATGGCGAAGGTCAAAATAAAGAGGGCGACTTCCAGGCGCACCGCGTTCATGTGCAGCACGTACTCGCTCATGGCGGTGGAGTTGGAGGCGATAACGCCCATCATCATGAATTTGCAGGCGGGCGAGAGCGCGGGGGAGAGCTTCTCGTGTCCCCATCCACGCGTGAGCTCGTTGATCACGATGCCGAGCACGGCGGGGATGGCGATCATAAAGGCCATGTCTTGCATCATACTCGGCACATCGATCGAGACGGTGGCACCCAACAAGAGCTTCAGCGTGAGCGGAATCGTCACAGGGGAGATAACCGAGGACGTCAGGATGATGGTGAGCGCGAGCGGGCCGTTGCCGCCGAACATGCTGATCCACAAAAAAGCGGTGACGGCCACGGGCACGCTGTACTCGAGCACGATGCCGCAGACAAGGTTGGGGTTGGAGCCAAAGAAGAGTGACCCTATGGCATACGCCGCGATGGGAATAAGCACTGCCGAGACCAGCAGCGCCAGAATCAGGTGCAGCGGACGGTGGAACACCTCGGCTACCTGGTGAAAAGTGTTGCTGAGCGCGCCCTGAAACGTCATAAAGGCGAAGAGGGCGGGAACAATGGGCTTGAGCACGCCGATCTGCTGGGGAAAGAGCACGCCGAGCGCCACGCAAATCGGAACGATGATCTGCATATGCCCCGCGAGGAACTTTCCCAGTCCAGCCCATTGCTTCATATGTCCCGTGACTCCCTTTATCCGCGAACTCGTTTGTATGGATATGCTAGACGCTCGTATGCGTCCGTGCGGCTGAAACGCTCGATTATTTCGAGGCCATTACCGCCATCGTTTGCCGAAACCGCGGCGCACCGCGGCGTTTTGCGTCCGCGCTGCACGGTATAATAAATCCGTTCAACAGATCTGCCTGCCGAAGCGGGCATACACAGAGGACTCATCGCTATGAACCGTGAGAGGTATCGCGGCGACCTGCCCCTATCAGGGGTGGGTGCCTATGTCATCGCTTAAGACGACGCATCGCTGGGCGGTCGCTCAGCAAAACCCCGAGCTCGAAAAGGAGCTTTCGGCTGGTCTGGGCATTCCCGGGCTGGTGGCGCGCATTATGGTCGCGCACGGCATTGACTCCATCAAAGAGGGCCAATTGTTTTTGACGCCTTCGCTCGATCGCGACTGGGCCGACCCACTCATTATCCCGGGCATGTCGGTCGTTGCCGACCGCGTCGAGCGTGCTATTCGCAACCACGAGCACATTGCAGTCTTTGGCGATTTTGACGTTGACGGTATTACGTCGACCTGCCTGTTGACCGAGGCGCTGCGCACGTTTGGCGCCGATGTCACGCCGTTTATTCCGCATCGCTTTGATGAGGGCTACGGTCTTTCGCGCGCGGCACTCGATCGCGTTAACGAGCTCGCTCGCCCCCAGCTGATCGTGACCGTCGATAACGGCATTGCCGCCAAGGAAGAGGTTTCCTATTTGGAGGACCTGGGGATCGATTTGGTGGTCACGGACCATCACGAGCCCTCCGACCAGGTGCCGCAGGGTGTGCCCCTGACCGACCCCAAGCTCGAGGACGAGGGCCCCTCGCGCGAGCTTGCCGGTGCTGGTGTGGCGCTCAAGCTGGTGCAAGTCCTGGGTGAGCGCCTGGGCAAGCCGTCGTATTGGCGTTCGCTAATCGAGGTCGCGGCGCTGGGCACCGTGTCCGACATGATGCCGCTCACGCCCGAGAACCGCGCGCTGGTTGCCGAGGGCATCCAGCAGATGCGCGTAACCGCTCGCCCCGGCTATATCGCGCTTGCCGCGCTTGCCAAGGCGGACCTTTCGAGCATTACGGCGGATGGCCTGTCATTCTCGCTCATTCCCCGCTTAAACGCTGCCGGCCGCATGGCCGATCCCAAGCTGGCGCTCGACCTGCTGCTTGCCCGCAATCCCATCGAAGCAAGCGCGCTGGCGGCTGAACTCGAGGAAATCAACCGCCAGCGCCGTGAGATCGAGGCGGAGCTCACGCGCGATGCCATGGCAAAGGTCGAGGAGACCTATGACGGCGGGCGCGCGATCGTTGTGGGCGGCGAAGGCTGGCACGAGGGCGTCAAGGGCATCGTGGCAAGCCGTCTGACCAACCGCTATCACGTGCCGGCGCTGCTGTTCTCGATCGAGGACGGTATCGCGCGCGGCTCTGGTCGCTCGGTGGGCAAAGTTAACCTGTTTGACGCCGTCGAGCGCTGTTCCGACCTGCTGATTCGTCGCGGCGGACATGCCGGTGCGGTGGGTGTGACTATCGAGGCATCCAAGCTCGACGAGTTCCGCCGTCGCCTTTCCGCCGTGTTGTCCGAGCTTCCCGCCGAAGACTTTGAGGACACTGACGAGGTTGCCGCTACGGTCGACCTTTCCGAATTGAATATCGAGACCATCGAGCAGATTTCCCGCCTTGAGCCGTTTGGCCAGGGTAATAAGGTGCCGCTGCTGGCTGCCGAGGGCGTGACGATGTGTGATCGCGCCGTGGTGGGTAAGACCGGCGAGCACATGCGCTTTGTGGCGACCGATGGCGCCGCGAGTGTGCCGGCCATTATGTTCCGCGTGCCGCAAATCGATAAGCTCATCAACTGCGATAGCGCTGTCGACTTGGTGTTCGAGGCCGTTGCCGAGCATTGGCAGGGTCGTGTGAAGTCCAAGCTCATGGTCAAGGATGTTCTGGTCCGCGATACCACGCTGCCCAGCGTCGACGATCCGGCATGCGAGCTTCGTCGTGGCGTGCAGCCGGCGGATTCCGGCCTGCGCTTGGAGTCGCGCAAGCGCGAGACGCTCGCCCAGCTTTCCTATACCGAGCTCACGCGCTCGCTTATCCATAGCTTTATCGGCTCGAACCAGCCACATCGCGCGCAGGTCGAGGCACTCGACGCGCTCGCCGACCACCAGAGCGTTTTGGCCGTTATGGGGACGGGACGTGGCAAGTCGCTCATCTTCCATGTGCATGCCGCGCGCGAGGCGGTCCTTCGTGGGCGGGCGAGCATCTTTGTCTATCCGCTGCGTGCGCTCGTTGCCGACCAGGCTTATCATCTCTCATCGACGATGGCCGCGCTCGGCATTGGCGTTGGCGTGCTGACCGGCGAGACCGTGGAGGCCGCACGCGATGACGTGTTCGCCGGCCTAGCTTCGGGCCGCACCGGTATCGTGCTCACGACGCCCGAGTTCCTATCTATCCACCGTGACCGCTTCGCACGTTCGGGCCGCATCGGCTTTGTCGTTATCGACGAGGCGCACCACGCCGGCCTTGCCAAGGGCGGCGACCGCAGCGCCTATCTCGACATGCCCGATATCCTCAAAGCCCTGGGCGACCCGGTCGTTATGGCTGCGACGGCCACCGCGACGGCTCCGGTCGTGGCCGAGCTTGCCCGCATGCTGCCGATCACTCGCACGGTGGTCGACGAGACGGTGCGCGAGAACTTGCAGCTCGAGGATGACCGAAATCTTGCGAGCCGCGAGAACCGCCTGGTGTCAATCGTGGCGACGGGGGAAAAGACCGTCATCTACGTCAATTCGCGCGACCAGTCCGTGGCGCTCGCCAAGACGTTGCGCAAGCGTGTGCCCGATTGCGCAACCCATATCGCGTTCTATAACGCGGGGCTTGCGCGTTCCGATCGCCGTCGCGTGGAGGAAGCATTCCGAGACGGAAGCCTCAGCTGCATTGTTTCGACCTCTGCCTTTGGCGAGGGCGTCAACCTTCCCGATATTCGTCATGTCGTGCTCTATCACATGCCGTTTGGCGGCATTGAGTTTAACCAGATGAGTGGCCGCGCCGGTCGCGATGGCCAGCCCGCCGTGATCCATCTGCTCTATTCGTCGCGCGATGCCCGCATTAACGAGCGCCTACTCGACTGCTATGCGCCCGAGCGCGACGAGCTCGTCACGCTCTATCGTGCGTTGCAGACCATGTGGCGCTCCAACCGCGGCAAGACCGGGGACGATTCCTTTAGCGCGAGCGATATCGACATCGCGCAGATGTGCCTTGCCATCGATGCTCGCACGCCGGTCGACGAGCGCTCGGTGGAAAGTGGCCTGGGAATCTTCGAAGAGCTTGGTTTCTGTCGCGTTTCGGGGTTTGACGACA
>CABRFZ010000008.1 GCA_902470365.1 uncultured Collinsella sp.
AGTTCTTCGCCGCGATGAAACCGGGCGCCTTCTTTGCCAACGGCGGCCGCGGCGACCTTGTGGTCGCCGACGACTTGGTTGCCGCCTTGGAGTCGGGACATCTCGCCGGCGCCGCGGTCGACGTCACCGACCCCGAACCGTTGCCTGAGACAAGCCCCCTGTGGGATGCGCCTAATATGCTCATCACGCCACACGTCTCCGGCTGGTTCCACCTGGCAGCCACGCTCAACAATGTGGTCGACATTGCCGCGGAGAATCTGCGTCACCTGCAAGCCGGCGAGACCCTGCGCTGTTGGATTGAACATTAGGGTTCCGCCGTTCTAACGAACGGCGGACCGGTCGACGCTGCGCGCCGCCCAGAGCGACAATTTGTCATTCAAAAGGCGAGGCATGACCAGAAGGTCTATGCCTTGCCTTTTTCATGCCAACTTGTTCGCTCTGGACATCGCTCGCTGACGTTTGCTCAACCTGCGGTGTTATAACAATTCTGTCCAGCTGTTGGCATTGCGGCATTTTCCCAAATAAAACCTGCCAAAGTAAACCTGTCCCTTTTTGGCAGATTTTAGAGTTCCACACTTTCGGCGCCGTTGATGGTTAGGTTGTGCTCGTAGAAGGCGGTGAGAGCGCGGATGGCGTACATCACGTCGCGCACGCCGCCGGTCTCGTAGCTCGAGTGCATGGCAAGCTGCGGCAGGCCCACGTCAACGGCATGCATGCTCGCCTGCATGTTCGACAGGTTGCCCAGGGTCGAACCGCCCGCCATATCGCTCTTGTTGGCGAAGGCCTGCGTGGGCACGTCGGCGTCATCGCAGATGGCTTGGAACACCGCGCGGCTAAAGGCATCGGTGCAGTAGTGCTGGTTGGCGGCTTCCTTGATGACAATACCGCCGTTGAGTACGACCTGGTTGCGAACATCGCACTTCTCGGCGTGGTTGGGGTGCACGGCATGCGCGTTGTCGCAGCTCACGAGCATCGAGGCGGCAAGGGCGCGATGGTACGACTCGTCGTCAAAGCCCAGTGATCCGTTAATGCGGCGCAGCGCGTCGGCCAAGAACGTCGACATGGCTCCTTGCTTGGTCTCGGAGCCAACCTCCTCGTTATCGAAGCAGCAGAAGACCGAAACGTCGCGCGCGTTCTCGGCACCCAAAAATGCCTGCAGCGAGGTGTAGGCGCAGGCCAGGTCGTCGAGCTTGGGCGTCGAGATAAACTCGTCGGCCCAGCCCCAAATGCGCGCATCCTGACGATTGACCAGGAACAGATCGCGGCCCAAAATTTGCTCGGGCTCAACGTCCAGCTCATCGGCAATCAGAGCGTCAAAATCTCCCTGCTTGAGTTCACCGGCGCTGATGAGCGGGCACAGGTCAACGGCTCGGTTGGGAGCAAAGCTCTCGTTAACGCCACGGTTCATATGGATGGCAAGGCTCGGAATAATGGCAACCTCGCGCTCGGTGGCAAGCAGGCGGCTCTCAATACGGTCGCCCTCGCGCACCAGCACGCGGCCCGCGAGTGCCAGTGGACGATCGAACCAGGTGTAGTCGATCATGCCGCCGTAGGCCTCGGTGTTCAGACGCAGCGTCTCGCCTGCGCCGTCGAGCTCGGGCACAGCCTTGACCTTAAACGTCGGCGAATCGCTGTGCGACGCCGTGAGCTGAAAATGGTAGTCGCCGGCAACGCCGTCCTCGCCCCACGTAGCAGCCAGGTCCTCGCCCACCTTAAAGGCAACGACGCTCGAGGTGTTGCGCTGCGTGTAATAACGCCCGCCCGGCTCGATGTCCCATGCCGCGTTCTCGGGCAGGTAGGTAAAGCCCGCCTCGTCGAGCTCGGCCATAATGGTCGCCGCCGTATGGAACATGCTGGGGCATGCCTCGATAAAGTCGATAAGGTCGTTGGCGGCCTCGATATCGTCGGCCGTCACGTGCGCGCGCTCGGGCGTTTCCTGATCCGTCATGCTCTCCCCTTTCGCTGGGTTGATGGTCCCCTCCAGCATACCCCGCCACGCCAGCGCCGCACTCTTCATTCCGTGCTTAATTCCGCGCCGCTCACCAACTTGAGCCATCATGCCCGCGTTCCTTTTGCGACAATTGCGCTAACAGGACGAGAGGAGCCGTCATGAAGCCACGTAACATTGCCATCGCCTGCGGTGTCGCGGGAGTCGCCGTCGGCCTTGCCGCTGCCACCGGTATCGTTTATCACAAGCAAATCAAGTCCGCCGCGTCGCTCAAACGCTTGACCGGCTACGCGGATGGCTATGACCTGTACGCAATCGACATCGCCTACGACTACGATCTTGATCGCATCATCGCCGCTGGCGTGCGCGACGACCAGGCCTACATCGATGCCGTGGTGGCGCAGGTGCTGCCCGGTGTGCCGGCACATGTCCAGGCGCCCCAGTTTGCCTGCAGCGCTTTTGTCGCCGTAGATGCCGAAGGCCGCGTGCGCACCGGTCGCAATTACGACTTTAAGGACGACACCTCGGCGCTGCTGGTGCGCAATCACCCACGCGGCGGCTATGCTTCCATCGGGTTTGCCGCCCTCAATAACCTGGGCGCCAACACTCCGCTTGACTCCATCACCGGACGCGCCGCGGCGTTGATGGGCCCGTTTGCCCAGCTCGACGGTGTTAACGAATGCGGCGTGTCCATTGCCGTACTCACCCTGGATTCCAAGCCCTGTGACCAGGACACGCAACGCCCCGCCATCAATACCTCGCTCGCCATCCGCCTGGTGCTCGACCGTGCCGCCACCACGCAAGAAGCTGTCGACCTGCTTTCCGCCTACGACATGCACGCTATGGCAGGACGCGATTACCACTTCTTTATCAACGACGCCGCCGGTGACGCGCGCGTAGTAGAGTGGGATCTGCGCGATCCGGACCGCGCTTTCAACGCGACTCCTGTACGCCAGGTTACGAACTTCTACGCCCGCTATGGTGACGAAGTGCTGCCCAACCAAAAGAATGGCGAGCTGGGCCATGGTAAAGAGCGCGCCGTCGTAATCGCCGATGTCCTTGACGCCCATGTCGGTGCCCAGGACGAGGCAGTCGCTTGGAAGGCTCTACGCGCTGCGGCGCAAGAGCCCAATCCGGATGACATCACCAGCAACACGCAGTGGTCAGTCGTCTTTGACAATACCGAACCCGCCGCCGCTATTACGCTGCGCCGCCACTGGGGCGACGTCGACGCCTTCGCGCTGTAAGGAGCTGGCACCGTCGTCCTTACGCTCGCCTGACGTTGCTTACATTTCTATACATTTGAGCTAACACGTTTTACCCCCGCATCAACAGTGTGCGGGGGTAAACTTATGCGCATGTTATAACTTGCCCGGAAGGATTCACCATGCTTAGGATCGGTCTTCTTACTAGTGGCGGCGACTGCCAGGCGCTCAACGCCACCATGCGCGGCATCGTCAAAACGCTTATGACCAATAGCGAAGAACCTATCGAGATCTATGGTTTTGAGGACGGCTACCAGGGCCTTATCTACAGCAGGTTCCGCGTCATGACGCCCGCCGATTTTAGCGGCATCCTCACCCGCGGCGGCACCATCCTAGGCACGAGCCGCACGCCGTTCAAGCGCCTGAACATTCCCGAGGCCGACGGCGTCGAGAAGGTGCCCGCGATGGTCCACACCTATCACAAGTTGCAGCTCGACTGCCTGTTTATGCTGGGCGGCAACGGCTCCACCAAGACCGCCAACCGCCTGCGCGAAGAGGGCCTCAACGTTATCGCTCTGCCCAAGACCATCGATAACGACACCTGGGGCACCGAGCTGACGTTTGGCTTTACGAGCGCCATCGACGTCGCCACCAAGTGCATCGACGACATCCACACTACCGCTTCAAGCCATGGGCGCGTATTCGTTATCGAGATCATGGGCCACAAGGTTGGCTGGATCCCGCTGTACGCCGGCGTCGCGGGCGGCGCGGATGTCATCTTGATTCCCGAGATCCCCTACGACATGGATAACGTCATCAAGACCATCGAGCATCGCATGGAGACCGGCAGCCGCTTTACCATCGTGGCCGTCGCCGAGGGCGCTATCTCCAAGGAGGACGCGGCGCTGTCCAAGAAGGAGTACAAGAAGAAGCTCGCCGAGCGCACGAGCCCGTCAATCGTGTACGACATCGCCAAGGAGATCGAGGCCAAGACCGGTCGCGAGACCCGCGTCGCCATCCCCGGCCACACGCAGCGTGGCGGCCAGCCCGACGCTCAGGACCGCATCTTTGCGACCCAGTGCGGCGTCGAGGCCGCGCTTGGCTGCCTGCGTGGCGAGTTTGGCTACATGATTGCCCTGCGTGACGGCAAGATGTGCCACATGCCGCTCGAGGATGTCGCCGGCAAGCTCAAGTATGTCGACCCCCAGAGCGATCTTGTGCGCGAAGCCAAGGCATTGGGCATCAGCTTCGGCGACGAATAGCCTCGGCCGAAACTGCTCTCATCGGAGGCCCCAGGGCTTACCTCCCAAATCGTCCTCGGACATGTCAAGACCCCGCTGCGCGCTTCGCGCGGCGGGGTCCTTCCGTCCTGCGGAAAGATTTGGGAGGTAAGCCCTGAGGCCTCCTGCGGTAACTAGGGAGGTCGAGGCTATTCGTCTTCTTGCTGCGGGTGCCTGGTCTGAAATTAAGTTGCGGTGAAATAGTTCCTGCTTAGCCCGCAAATGGCTGAATCTAAGAACTATTCCACCGCAACTTACGAATGATCGGAGCGGCTACAGCACAAGCGTCGGCGTTCGTTTGATGGTCCGCCACGAAAAGGAGCCATCTACTACGTTTAACTCGATGGGGCCAACCATGACCGCCTTTTTCGAAAATCGACAGGCCTTCTACCTTCGGTTTTATTTTTCGTTTTCCCGGTATGGTTGAGGGTATCCAATTAAACGTAGTAGATAGGCCCGTTTTGTGGCATACAACCCATTCAAGCCCAATCTCGAAGGCTAAAGAGCGCCTCTCATCCACGCCTGAGAGCGAAAAGCAAATAGAATAAAAGGCAAATGAAAAGCCCGTTTGACGAGCGGAGGACATATGCGCGACGTAGCCGAAAGCGACTGGAAACTGTTTAAGAAAACGCTTCCTCAATGGCAAGAACGTTATATGGAAAAGCTCATCGGCCAGTACGTTGAGATACTGAATGGCGACAGCGAAGCGTCCAGTAGATTTTGGGCACTAGAAGAGAGCCTCAATAGAGACAAGCTGTCCTCAGGCGTAATTGCAAACGACATTCGCCGCAGCACAATGCACCGCGAGATAGCCAATTTGCTTATCGACAGTGTGATCACCCTTGACGACCTTGACGGTTTTACCGAGGACATTAAGAGCTATGCGCAACACTGGATTGGCCAGTAAGAGCACCGAACGACAAACATCCCCAGCAAAACGGGGCAAACGCCGGGCCACCTATAGGCTGCCCGGCGTTTGCCCAGATAAAACCTGTCAAAATAAACCTGTCCCTTTTTGGCAGGTTACTCGGCGCTCTTGAGGGCGCCGACCATGTCGATCTTGTTGAGGGTACGATTGGTGGCGAGGTTGACGATAAACGTAAAGCCAAAGGCCAGCAGCACGGCGAGCACGTAGCTCAGTGGCTCGACCTCGACGTCAAAGTACAGCGACGGCATCTGCAAAATGTAGGTAAAGCTCTCGGCCAGCAAGCCGCCCAGCGGCACGCCCAGCGCAGCGCCGATCGCCGTGAGGATCAACGTCTCCTTGTTGACGTAGTGGTGCACCTCGCCACGGCGGAAGCCCAGCACCTTGATGGTCGCCAGCTCGCGCTCGCGCTCGGAGATATTCGTGTTGGACAGCGTAAACACCACCACAAACGATAGGCACGCCGCCATAAAGGTCACGAGCACCACGACGGAATTGATGATAGTGAAGTTCGCCTCGAAGTTCTGCCAATGTTCAGCCGTGCTCGAGATGGTGAGCCAACCGTCGCTCTTAAGCTTCTTGCTAAACGCAATCTGATCGGCCGACGAGCCCTTAAGCAGCACAAAGACGCCGTTAAGGCGCGCGCTTCGACCGAACGCGCGCTCATAGGTGCCCTGCGTCATGTAAAGCGTGTTGCCCAGATAGTTGAGCGAAATGTCGCTGACTTTGACCTTGGCTACGTTGAGCGACGAATCCTGGACGTGTGCCGTATCGCCCGGTTGAATCCCCAGTACCAGCTGTGAACTCTTGCTCAGATACACATCTCCGTCGCGCAAAGATAGAGGCTCTTTGGACTCATCCTCGAGACGCACGTAGTCGTCCAGGTCGTTCGTGCGGTCATCGGGCACCACGATCAGCTGCACGGTCTCGCTCTTGCCGCCAAATGTAAAGGTGACGTTGTCGGTCATAATCGGCAGCGTCGAAGTCACGGTCACGTCGGAATCCTTGGCTGCGCTTCGCTCGTCGAGCGCCGCGCACGTCTGCGAAAAATCGTCGGGATTGGCAACCGCCAGCAGGTCATAGCGCGTGATATGCCCGTACTGCTTGGGCGAAAGCGCGACCGACGTATCACGAATGCCCATGCCGCAAATCACAAGCGCCGTACAGCCCGCGATGCCAAAGATGGTCATAAAGGCGCGCTTTTTGTAGCGGAAAAGGTTGCGTGCAGCGACCTTGTTCAAAAAGCCCATACGGTGCCAGATAAAGCCGATGCGCTCAAGCAAAATGCGCGAGCCGGCACGCGGGGCCTTGGGACGCATGAGCGAGGCTGGGGTCTCGGCCATCTCGTGGCGGCAGGCGATAATCGTGGCGCCCACCACGCCCACGGCAAACAGCGCCACCGAGACGATTGAGGACACGATGTCGTACGAAAGCAGCATCTGGGGCAGTGAGTACATGTCGTCGAACACCGTGAACAGGAACAGTGGTAGGCCCACAAATCCGACAATGTTGCCAAGCACGCCGCCGATCAGACAAGCCCACAGTGAATAGTTCACGTATTTGGACAGGATACGCCCGCGTGAATAGCCGAGCGCCTTGTACAGACCAATGAGCGTGCGCTCCTCCTCGACCATGCGCGTGGCGGTGGTAAGGCTAATGAGCACGGCGACGACAAAGAAGATGAATGGGAAAACCGTGGCGATGGCTTCGATCGAAGAGCTGTCGCTCTCCACGCTCGAGTAGCTTGTGATGCTATCGCGGTCCTGGATGTACCAAGTGCATTCGCCCAGATCGGAAAGCTCGGTACGGGCATCGGCAAATTGCTGGTCGGCGGCCGCGCGGCGCTGGTTCAAATCGGCCTGTGCCTGAACGCGCTCCTCGCTGCCCTCGGCCATGCGATTGATGTTGTCCTGCTCAACCCCAAAGAGCATATTCGCCTGGCGCTCGGCCGCATCCAAGCTTGCCGGTGTGTCGACCGTCAGTTCCTGAACACGCGCCTTCTCGCGCTCGTCGCGGATCTCCTCGATATTACTCTTGACCTCGTTGATCTTTGTCGTGTAGGCATCGGAATAGGAGTTGAGGCTCTTGGCTCCCTCGACGATCACGTGGACGGCGGAGTAGGAGGAAGATGTCGCGGCATCCTCGCTCACATAGAACCTATAGTCCGCAGCCGAAGCAGCGCGAAAGTCGTTGACGGTCGAGTCGGAGCTCACATCAGTGGGGTCGAGGACCTCGGCCGTAATGATGTAATCGCCCGCGGCAAACTGGTCCTTAGCGCTTTGGTTCGACGAGCTCGCATCATTGGCGGCAAAGCTCACGGTATCGCCGAGCTTTTTGCCCGAAGCCTTCAGGAACTTCGATGTCACCGCAACCTCATCGGCGCTCTCGGGCAAATCGCCGTTCACGAGCACCGGCTGATCGATGTTCTCCTTGGAGAGACTTTGCACGACCACGCGCTCGCGCGTTGTGCCCACGGCGGTGTAGGCGGTCTCGGTGTAGATACCCTCGGCCGTCTCGACGCCGTCGACCTCTTGGATAGCCGCAAGATCGTCGCGCGTAAAGCCATAGGTCGACTGCACGTTAATGTCATAGACACTCTGCTGGTCAAAGTAGGCGTCAACCGAATCGCGCAGATCCTCGCAGCCCGCCTTAAGGCCGCACATCACGCTCACGCCAAGCGCGGTGATGACCACGATTGACAAGAAGCGCTTAAGACTGCCTCGGATTGTGCGGTAGATGCCACGGCGAAAAACCGTCGGGACCATATCGTTTGAGCTTTGAGCAGTGCGGTAGGTCGCGAACTCCCAGTCGCGGTCTGCGTGCTCCGTATCGTGGTTTTGGCTGTTTTGGCGGTCTTGGTCCATGGGCGCTACCACTCGATCGTCTCGATAGGCACGGGATTTTGCTGGACCGTCTCGCTCTCCACGCGGCCGCTCTTAAAGCGGATCAGGCGATCGGCCATGGGCGCCAGCGCGGAGTTGTGCGTGATGATAATGACCGTAATGCCCTGCTTGCGACACGTGTCCTGTAGCAGCTGCAAGATCTGCTTGCCGGTTTTGTAGTCAAGCGCGCCCGTGGGCTCGTCGCACAAAAGCAGCTTGGGGTTCTTGGCCAGTGCGCGTGCAATGGACACGCGCTGCTGCTCGCCGCCCGAAAGCTGCGCCGGAAAGTTAGCAAGGCGGTCGCCCAGGCCAACCTGACGAAGCGTTTGCTCGGCATCGAGCGAATCAGGGCAAATCTGCGCCGCAAGCTCGACATTTTCGAGCGCCGTCAGGTTGGGGACCAGATTGTAGAACTGGAAGACAAAGCCGACGTCGGCACGGCGGTATTCCACGAGCTGCGCCTCGTTGGCGGAGCTCACGTCGCGCCCGTCCACCGTCACAGTGCCGGAGGTTACCGTATCCATGCCACCCAGGATGTTGAGCGCCGTAGTCTTGCCGGCACCCGAGGCGCCCAGGATAATGGCGAGCTCGCCGCGCTCAACGGTAAAGCTCGCGCCGTCGAGCGCGTGAATGCGGGCATCGCCCTCGCCGTACGCCTTGATGACGTCTTTGAATTCGATATAAGCCATCGATTAATTCCCATCTGGTCGGATAACTCCTTAGTATTACCCATTTCGCACCGACCAAAAAGGGACAGGTTCATTTTGGCAGGTTTTATATGGGGAAATGGCAGCCATAGATGAGGCGCCGGGAAGGCAGAGAAATCATCGACGGGGTCAGGCCGACCGCCAAACACAACGCATGCATCTCAATCTGTCAGCCAAATCATTCGAACAGCTGTTCGTTTCTATGATATGATTCCGCTATCTAAGCAGGCCAATACGCAGAAAGGCGGCCAAAATGGCGTTCGACTTTAAGAAGGAATGCAAGGAGCTCTACAAACCTGCAAGCAAGCCGAGTATCGTAACTGTCCCGCCTATGAGCTACGTTGCCGTTCGCGGCAAGGGCGACCCAAATACCGAAGGTGGCGAGTATCAAAACGCCCTGCCGCTGCTTTACGGAATCGCCTATACCGTCAAGATGTCGAAGAAAGGCTCAAGGAGTATCGAGGGCTATTTCGACTTTGTGGTACCGCCGCTCGAGGGTTTCTGGTGGCAAGACTCCCCGAGTGGCGACATCGATTATGTACGCAAGGACGATTTCAACTTTATCTCGTGCATCCGCCTGCCCGATTTCGTCAGCCGAGATGATTTTGACTGGGCAGTCGCGGAAGCCACGACCAAAAAGAAACTGGACTTTTCCGCCGTCGAGCTGCTTAAAGTTGACGAGGGTCTCTGCGTTCAATGCATGCATACCGGACCCTACGACAGCGAGCCGGCGACCGTAAACGCTATGCATGAATACACGACCGAGCAGGGCTATGTCCCCGACTTCTCAGACACCCGTTTTCATCACGAAATCTATCTCTCCGATCCACGCAAATGTGCACCGGAGAAACTTAAGACTGTGGTTCGTCATCCCATCAAGCGCGCTGAATAGCGTGGAGCGCCGCCCCGTGCATCAGGTTTTAGGCCAGTCAACCAGCCGCCTCCTAGGCCGTCCGGTAATTATCTTGACGCGGCCCGTCGCATCTTATGAGTTTGTCTTGCTAAAGCTGGAAAGCCTCTCAACGATGCGCAACTCCAGCTCTTTTTCTATCAAGAGGCTTAAATGAAATACCAGAAGTCGCGGATATCCATCAACAAACGAATAGCACTATTGACAGAAAACAAGGGTCTTAAGTGCTCTGATCAAAGCGAACTCGAGCGAGTTTTGGTCGAAGCCAACCACTACAGACTGTCGGCCTACTGGTTTCCCTACAAAACCAAATGCAAGTCCGGGATTACCATCTTTCGCGAAGGCACAACATTCGAAACCATCATCTACACGCATGAATTTGACCGAGCCCTCCGGCAGTTAATGTTTGATGCGGTCGGCAGTGCGGTCGGCAGAATTGAGATCTACCTCAGAAGCAGAATTGCCTATCTTGCCTCTGAGGAACGCGGGCCTTTCTGTTACCAAGATGTCGCCATAACGAGGCTCAACTCGGCATGCCCGTCGAGCTCTGCGCCGCACTGGGCTACGCAGCCGTCTTTGGCAGCGCCACCAACACGCTGCTCGCGACCATCCTTATCGGTTGCGAGGTCTTCGGTTTCGGTAATCTGCCGGCGTTCTTCATCGTCTGCGTTGTGGCTTACCTGTTCAACATGGATAAGTCCATCTACGCCCTGCAGGAGCGGGCGTAGATCGATGTCCAGGCAGGTGGTCTCAGCCGGAAACGGCGTCCCACTCTGAGGCTGTATTCCGGGACACGGTTTCCGCTTGGAACGCCATTCGGAAAGCGAATCCCGCTTTAAAACGGAATTCCGGGACGTAGTTTCCGTCTGAGCCTCCATTCGGAAAGCATGTCCCGTTCTTTCACGGCATCTTGGCTATGCAAAGCGCTCGAGTGTTACTCCTCGTACGCGCCCTCAAGCCGAAGCAGCCACTCTTTGCGATCAAGTCCGCCGGCATATCCGTTGAGCGAACCATCGGCGGCAACCACGCGATGGCACGGCACAATGATCGAAATGGGATTTCGCGCGACCGCAGCCCCCACCGCACGAGGAGACACAACGGGAGCCTCGTTTCCCGGCACACGATGCCGAGCTGCAATACGCTGGGCAATCTCACCATACGTAGCGACCTCGCCACGCGGGATAGAAAGCAGCTCAAACCAAACCTCGCGCTGAAACGCCGTACCAATCATATGCAACGGCGGCGTAAACCGAGGCTCCTGCCCCGCAAAATAAGCATTCAGCCAAGCCCACGAACGCTCAAGCACCGAAGAAGCCGCGCCATTTGCCGGACTCACCGACGACATGCCGCCAGCACCAGAAACCGCATCGGCGCCTTCAACATGTTCGGGATCTTCTTTGAGAAGCGTGGAGCCAAAGTGCTCCTGCCCCTCAAACCAAAGCCCCGTCAAACCGCGGCCATCAGCGGCAAGCAGGATTTCGCCCAAAGGCGAAGCAAACGTCGTCGTGACCACCAGCGGCTCCCTTCAAAACTCCGCAACATAATACCGCGAATTGTGCAGACAACCCCGCAGATACGTCTGGGCGGGCTCGCAATTGCTTAAGCGAGGCTGTTTTCCCCAATCAAGCGAAGAAGACGCGGGGCTTCGACGCCAGAGCGGTACCTCTATCAGCTGAGCTCTAATACTTTCCCGAGAAGTGAACGAGTAAAAACGAAGCCCCAGAGCATCCGCACCTTTAGACCGCAAAACCGCAGGATTCGCACAGCAAAACCTCAGGAAATAGCGGTCAAAAAATGCCAATGCTTCGGGGGTCAAAATAAGGTCGTTCACTTCTCGGGAAAGTATTAGACCCCGATTCGCACCAGCCCCAAAGTCACCTCAGGCAGCAGGCGCGAACGCGCCGCAGCTGCCGGACACGCCCCGCAGTCCCCCAAGGCGGCAGGCGCGAAGCGCCGAGGCCGCCGCCGGGACCAGGGCCCACAACAGCCACGTGCTCCCATCAGCCCAGCGGCCCCAACCAACAACGGCCCCATCGCAGACCGCTCGCAGCCGAGTCACCGCAGGCGGGGGCCGGGCTTAGCTTTCAGAACACTCCGCAGACCAGTGTGGCGCCTTGTCCGCGGCTCCGAAGGAGCAGGACAAGGCGCCACACATGGTCGAGGACGTTCTGAAAGCTAAGCCCGGCCCCCGCCGGACAGGTCACACTACTCGCAGAGCAGCTTAGCGATCTGGACGGCGTTGGTTGCCGCGCCCTTACGGATTTGGTCGCCGCAGCACCAGAAGGTGATGCCGCGCGCGGCCTCGGGGTTCGAGATGTCGCGACGCACGCGGCCGACCCAAATCAGGTCCTGGTCGGAGGTGTCCATCGGCATGGGGAAGCGGTCGTGTGCATCCTCGGCAGCCATATCGTCAACCAGCTTGACGCCGGGAGCAGCAGCCAGCACAGCACGGGCCTCTTCCACCGTGATGTCGCGCTCAAACTCGAGCGTAATGCTCTCGGAGTGCGAACGCAGCACGGGCACGCGCACGCAGGTGCAGTTCACGCGCAGCTCGGGCAGGTGCATAATCTTGCGGCCCTCGTTTTGCAGCTTCATCTCCTCAGAGGTAAAGCCCTCCTCCTTGACGCCGCCAATCTGCGGAATCAGGTTGCTCGCCAGCTGGGCGGCAAATGCGCGCGGCTCGGGAATCTCCTCGCCACGGCCCAGGGCAGCAAGCTGCGCTTCGAGCTCGGCCATACCGGGAGCACCGGCACCAGAAGCCGCCTGATACGTCGAGACGATCATGCGCTTCACGCCGGCAAGCTGATGCAGCGGCCACGTGGGAACCAGGCCGATGATGGTCGCGCAGTTGGGATTGGCGATAAGGCCGTGATGCCATTTGATATCGTCGGCATTGATCTCGGGCACGACCAGCGGCACCTCGGGATCCATGCGGAAGGCGTGGCTGTTGTCGACCACGACGGCTCCGCGCTTGACGGCCTCGGGCAGCAGCTCCTTGGCGATATCGTCGCCGGCAGCGCCGAGCACGATGTCGCAGCCCTCAAAGGCCTCGGGGCAAGCCTCTTCGATCACGATTTGCTCGCCGCGGAACTCAACGGTCTTGCCCGCGGAGCGTGCGCTTGCCAACAGCTTGAGCTTGCCGACCGGGAACTCCTGCTCGTTGAGGCACTCGAGCATCTGGGTGCCCACGGCTCCCGTCGCGCCCAAAATAGCAACCGTGTACTGTTTCATGCTTCCCCCTTTAAAGGTTGTGGCTATCGCCCGCACGCCAGGCAGGCCGGATATTCTTGCCCAGTTTATACAAGAACGGGGCGGATACAAAACCCGCCCCGTCGAAACGAAACCGAAAAGAAACGCCCGACAGTAGATTTTTGGGACATCCTAAAAATCCACCGGGATGGTAACTACTTATGGAGCGTGGCCAGGGCGGGATCGACCGGCGCGGGGACCTCCAGATCGGAGACCTTCACAATGCCGTTCTCGTCGGAGAAGGCACGGTAGATGGTCTGAATCGCCAGGTCAAAGTCCTTCTCCTCGACACCGATAATGATATTGATCTCGTCGCAGCTCTGCGAAATCATACGCACGCTCACGCCGGCCTGACCAAGCATGCCAAACAGATGGCCCGAGATACCTGCACGGCCGCGCAGGTTACGGCCAACGGTAGCGATGAGCGCCAAGCCCTCGACAACCTCGATCTCGAGCGGCTCGACCTCCTGTTGAATGTCGCCCACGAGCGAGTACAGCGAGTCGTGCACATCCTGCTCCTGCACCACGGCGCCAAAGCGGTCGACACCGGTGGGCATGTGCTCGACGGAAACGTCATAGCGCTCGAAGACCGAAAGCGCGCGGCGCATAAAACCGACACGGGGTTTGGTGCGGTCGCGGGCAACGTTGATGGCGACAAAACCGCGCTTGCCGGTCACACCGGTAATGATGGGCTCCGCCTCGCCCTCATCAGCCGTCTCGCTAATGATGGTGCCGGGGTCCTGCGGCGCATTGGTGTTCTTGATGACCAGCGGAATGCCGGCCTCGCGCACGGGGAACACGGCCTCCTCGTGCAGGACGCTCGCACCCATGTACGAAAGCTCTCGCAGCTCCTCGTAGGTAACGCGGGCGATGGGCTGAGCCTCGGGCACAATGCGAGGATCGGCAGAATAGAAGCCCGAAACGTCGGTCCAGTTCTCGTACAGGTCGGCACCAAGGCACTTGGCCAAGATCGAACCCGAGATATCGCCGCCACCACGGTCGAGCAGCTTGATCTGGCCCTCACGCGTCGCGCCGTAGAAGCCAGGCATAACGAAGCCGCCCTGCTGACCGTACTCTTGCACCAGCTCGGAGGTGCGGTTCATGCTGAGCGTACCGTCATGATGGAACGCCACAACCGTCGCGGCGTCCAGGAACGGTAGGCCCAGGTACTCAGCCATCAGGCGAGCGGTGAAGTACTCGCCGCGGCTCACAAGCTCCTCGGTGGAGTAACCGCCCGAGCGGGCGCGCTCGGCAAAGGCCGCGAACTCCTCGCGGATGGGATAGGTAAGCTCCAGCTCGTCAGCAATATCAAAATAGCGCTGGCCAATGTCCTCGAGCAACTCCTCGCACGACACGTGATACTTAACGTGCGCGTTAACCAGGTAGAGCAGGTCGGTCACCTTGGTGTCGCCCTTAAAGCGGCGACCGCAGGCAGAAACCACCACAAAACGGCGGGCAGGGTCGGCATCGACGATGGCCTTGATCTTCTTGAAGTGTTCGGCGTCGGCGACCGACGAGCCGCCAAACTTGGCAATCTTAATCATGGGCTGGAGGTTACCTTTCTAAAAGCCTCTGCGAACCTATTTTGCGTGCTCTGATACCATGGTTTCACCGATTGGGACCAAGGCATCCGAGGAGCAGTGTTATATGGGAACTTATCATAGTACACGAGGACGCACTTTATCGTGCTCAAGTAAGGTGGCAATCCGTACCGGCATCGCTCCCGACGGGGGTTTGTTTGTCTCGGACGAGCTCGGCACCCAGCAGGTCGATATCAGCTCGCTTACAGATAAATCGTACTTTGAAATCGCTCAAGATGTGTTGGGAATGTTACTGAATGATTACACGGCCGAAGAAATTTCGGCGTGTGTCGACGAGGCATACCGCGGCACGTTCGCGAGTGAAGAGGTTACGCCGCTCGTCAAACTCGACGCTGCGCCGGGCGCTGACGCCCCTCAGACCTATGTGATGGAGCTCTTTGGCGGTCCCACGAGCGCCTTCAAGGACGTCGCCCTGCAGATGCTCCCCCGCCTCATGGCCCGCACTTCCGCCAAGGACGGCGGCGCTGAGCGCATCATGATCGTCACCGCCACGTCGGGCGACACCGGCAAGGCCGCGCTCGCCGGTTTTGCCGACGCTCCGGGCACGGGCATCACCGTCTTTTATCCCGAGGGCAAGGTCAGCCGCGTCCAGAACCTGCAGATGTCCACGCAGGAGGGCGACAACGTCGCCGTCTGCGGTATCCGCGGCAACTTTGACGACGCCCAGAGCGCCGTCAAGCGCATCTTTGCCGATAAGGAGCTTGCCGAGCGTCTGGAGGCCGCCGGCACGGTGCTTTCGAGCGCCAACTCCATCAACGTCGGCCGCCTGGTACCGCAGGTCGTCTACTACTTTGCCGCCTATGCGCAGCTGCTGCGCGCCGGCGCCATCGAGGCCGGCGACGCCGTGGAGTTCTGCGTACCGACCGGCAATTTTGGCGATATCCTGGCCGGCTACTACGCCAAGCGCATGGGTCTGCCCGTCGCCAAGCTCGTCGTGGCGAGCGACAAGAACAACGTGCTTGCCGACTTCCTGACCACCGGCGTTTACGACCGTAACCGCCCGTTCTTCACGACCATCTCGCCGTCGATGGACATCCTTATTAGCTCCAATCTGGAGCGCATGCTGTACTTCCTGTCCGATGGCGACTGCGAGCTTGTTGCCGGCCTTATGGAGCAGCTGGCACAGACTGGTCGCTACGAGGTTCCCGCCGACCTGCTGGCAAAGATTCAGAGCGTCTTTGGCTGCGGTTGGGCCAGCGAGGACGAGGTCCGCGCTGCCATCAAGAGTTGCTGGGATGCGAACGGCTACGTGATCGACCCGCACACCGCCTGCGGCTATCACGTCTTTGAGCAGGTCGTTCCCGCCGAGGGTGCCAAGGCCCGCGTGCTGCTTTCGACCGCCAGCCCCTACAAGTTCCCGCGCGCCTGCTGCGACGCCCTGGGCCTCGACGTTCCCGAAGATGATTTTGAGGCTATGCGTGTGCTCGAGCAGGCCACCAACACGGTCGCCCCGACCCAGCTCGCCGAACTCGAATCCAAGCCCGTCCGTTTCGAAGATGTCTGTGACGTCGATGAGATGGCGAGCTACGTCGAGTCTGCAGCAAAACGAATGAGCACCAACTAGATCCCTTATTAAGCGCCGGCGAAAGCCGGCGCACCTTCTTTTTATTTAGCTTTCGGGATAATGACGAGCATGCGAGCGGGTCTGGCCGTTTAGTTCGTCGCGAGTTCCGCACGAGCCGGAAAGCACTTAATGTGCTTTCCGAGCGAGCCAGGACTGCCCGAGCAGCGAACTAAACGGCCAGACCCGCCCAGGAGGACCCACATGATCAAAATCACCGTCCCAGCAACCAGCGCCAACCTAGGCATCGGCTACGACACCCTCGGCATGGCCGTCAGCCTCTACTCGCACTTTACCTTTGAGCGCGCCGATAAACTCACCATCACGGGCTGCCCCGAGGAATTCCAAAACGAGAACAACCTGGTCTATGTGAGCTTTGTCGATGCTCTGGCCGCCTGGGGCGAGCCGGCCTTCCCCGTCGCTATCGACATTCAGACCGACGTGCCCGTCGCCCGCGGCCTGGGTTCCAGCTCCACCTGCGTCGTCGCCGGCATCATGGCTGCCGCCGCGCTGACAGGCCACACCGTCGACCGCGCCGAACTCGTCCGCATCGCCACCGAGGTCGAGGGCCATCCCGATAACGTCGCCCCCGCCATCCTGGGCGGCGCCGTCTGCTCCTTTACGCCGACTGATTCGCTCCCCCAGTGCCTGCGCTATGAGGTGAGCGATCGCTTGCGTTTTATTACCGTGATTCCGCCCTACGAGGTGCATACGAGCGAAGCCCGCAAGGTTGTGCCACAGGAGATTCCACTCTCCACCGCCGTATGGCAAATGGGCCGCATCGCCGGCATGACGCGCGGCTTGGAGACTGGTGACCTCGACCTGATTGCCGCCGCCAACGACGACCGCATCCAGGAGCCCTATCGCCGCCGCCTCATCCCCGACTACAACGCCGTGCGCGACACCTGCCTTAACGGAGGCGCCAAGACCATCTGGATCAGTGGCTCCGGCTCGACCCTCATGGCCGTGACTGACGACACCATCGTGGCAAAGTTCCTACAGGTCAAGCTGCGCGAGCAGTTCCCCAAGTGCGACACGCATATCCTCACGTGCGACACGGAAGGCGCTCAAATCGAGTACCTGTAGACATCCTCCTCATATACCTGTCCGGGACGGTCGGGATATTCCCTCAAAATCGTCCTCGCGCATGAAGGCCCCTTGTCCTGCTCCTACGGAGCGACGGACAAGGGGCCTTCGCGCTGCGGAATGATTTTGAGGGAATATCCCGACCGTCCCTGCGCCTACCTTGCTGAGGATGTCTACAGGGACCCACGCTTTGAAGGGGCGCCAGGCTGATAGTTGATTTTTATTGGCAGGGGCTCTTGCTGGTAAGGGGCACTCACTAGAGGCAGGCCTCGGCAATGCGGCGCTTAAGCTCGTCGATGCCGGTGCCGGTCTGGGAGCTCGTGATGATCACATTCTCGGCAGGGACGTTGAGCTGCTTTTTGATGGCTGCTGCCTGGCGGGCCTGTTGGGTGCGGCTGAGCTTGTCGGCCTTGGTGAGGCAGACGATAAAGTTGAACTCGTTGCCCTGCAGGTAGTCAATCATGTCATGGTCGAGCTTGCTCGGGTCGTGACGAATGTCCACCAGCGAGACGACCAAGTTAAAGCTGCGCTCGGAGTCGAAAAAGTCGCCGATAAGCTCGGCCCAACGGTCGCGCTCGGCCTTAGAACGACGGGCGAAACCGTAACCCGGCAGGTCGACAAAGTGCACGTCATCGGCCTCAAAGAAGTTGATGTTACTCGTCTTGCCCGGCGTACTCGAAACCTTGACCAAGTTCTTGCGGCCAAAGAGCTTGTTCATGATGGAGGACTTGCCCACATTGGAGCGGCCCACAAAGCTCACCTCGGGACAGGTGGACTCGGGAATCTGCGAAACCTTGCCGTAGCTGGCGACGAACTTGGCAAGCTGGTAGTTAATTGAATCGGCCATGGACACTCCTTGGTCGTAGGTTTTTACAAAACGGGCGTGCTATTGCGCGGCGGCGATACTACGAACGATGTCAAGCGTGATGCCGCTCGCGGTGCGAGCGTACTCATCCAGATCGAACTCGCGCTCGCAAAACGCGTCATATGCCTCGTCACAATTATCGCTGATAGCGCGCAGCACTAGGCAATCGACACCATTCTTGGCCGCGATGTGCGCAATTGCCGCACCCTCCATCTCGACGCAATCGGCATGCGTGGCCTCAATCGCAGCGTTACGCATGGCGTCACCCGTAACAAAGCGGTCACCTGTGGCGATAGTGCCACACAGGAACTGCTTGGGGTCCTTCTCCGCAGAATTCTCATCCGCCGAGGCATCCACAAATCCATGCTCGGCAAGCACGGCGGCGGCAACATCAGCCAACGCCGGCGTCGAGACAAACTCCTCGAGCCCCGGCGCGGACTCGGCGATGAGCGCCGTGTCAGTATCGAGATAGCGCAGGCACTTGCCTATAACCACGTCGTTAATATGGAGCTTAGGGTTTAGGCCACCCGCAATGCCCGAAAACACAACGGCCTGCGGGGCATATTTGCTGATGAGATGCTGCGTTGCCGCCGCGGCGTTTACGGTTCCCATGCCAGCGGTCGTAGCAACAACGGACAAACCGTCGAGCTCGCCGTTGACAACGGTCAAGCCCGCCTCTTGTGCCACACGAGCGCCGTTCAGTTCTTCTTTAATCTGCGCAACCTCTTTTTCGAGTGCACCGATGATTGCGATGGTAGGCATACCATCCCCCAAACCCGTGAAAACTGCTATCCACGGTATGGTACCAGCATTTTGACTCAACCGCGCAATACGAAGCCGCTAGACCACCGCAGCGCGGGTATCGTAGAGGAGCAAAAGACTTGCTAGCCGATGGCGTTTTTTAGCTCCGCGCGGCGCTTTTTCATGCCGGTCATAACGGCATTACGCAACTCGGGCATGCGCGCGGTATCCATCTGGGGCACGCCCTCGAGCTTATAGGGAATGCCCAGTTGCTCGTACTTGACGACACCCATCGTGTGATACGGCAGCATTTCCAGGCCCACCACGTTGTGCCATGGAGCGATGAGGCGACCGAGCTTCTCGCACTCCTCCACCGTGTCGGTAATGCCCGGCACCACCACGTGGCGGATAACGACCTTAATCTTGCGACGCGCGAGCTCATCACCAAACGCCAGAATGCGTGCGGGATCGCAACCGGTCAGCTTTTTATGCTCGATGGGATCGGCGTGTTTAATGTCGAGCAGCACCATATCGGTCTCGTTGAGTAGGGCATCGAACTTCTCGGGATGCTGGAGGTCGAAGGCGTAGCCGCAGCTATCCAGGCAGGTATGCACGCGACCATCGGGATTGTTGTGCATTGCACGGAACAGGTCGGCCAAAAATTCGGGCTGCAGGAGCGGCTCGCCGCCGGATACCGTAATACCACCGCTGCGGTAAAACTCATGGTTGCTCTGGAACTCGTCCATCAGGTGCTCGACGGTCACCATGGTGCCGCCGTTAACCGACCAGGTGTCGGGGTTGTGGCAATACGCACAGCGCATGGGACAGCCCTGAACAAACACCACAAAGCGGATGCCGGGTCCATCGACCGTTCCCATCGTCTCAATCGAATGCACGCGGCCCAGGGCAAACGCAGAGTCCTCGGGACGAGCGTCCACACCCTCGAGCGTCATCTCAGCCATTCCCGCTACCTTGCCTCTCATTGGTTTTAGCTACATAAATGCCAGAGTCATTCTAGCCCATATGCATGATGGCGAAACGGTTTAGCGGTCAATTGGATTGTCCTATTTGGCCCTACGCAAGAGCGGCGGGAAGGTTGTCGCAACCCGCCCGCCGCCGAGGCAATAGAAATCGATAGACGCCAGGCCTTACGCTTTAAGCGTGAGCACCGCACCGAAGGCGGTCGGGCCGCAATGGCTCGAGATGACACCGCCGACCTGAGTCCAGGTAACGTCCTTAAAGCCCAGGTCGTACGCATAGACTTCCATGTCGTCGCGCAGCTCCTGGGAAAGACCTACCGAATACGCCAGGCCAATGTGCGAGTAGTCAATCTCGCCCTTCGCAACCATGTGGTCAATAAAGGCGCGGGCGCATTTGAGCATAGAGCCGCGGAACTTCTTGGTCGCCACAAACTTACCGCCCGTTACCTCAATGCAGGGCTTAATCTTGAGCAGGTGGGCGCCAAGGAATGCCACGTTGGACAGACGACCGCCTGCCTTAAGGAAGGCTAGGTCGGTAGGAACAAAGCCCAGCAGCACACGGTCCATGACGGAATTCGTAAATGCAAAGATCTCGTCGACGGTGGCATCGGGGTGAGCCTCGATGTATTTGGCGGTCTCGACGACAACGAGCGACTGGCCCACCGAGACAAAACGCGTGTCCATGGAGTAAACGTAGTCGCGACCCTTGGCGGCGATCTTCGATGATTGATGCGAGCAGGTCGTGGCCTCGGAATACGCGAGATGCAGAATAGTCGCGTCGGGCTGCTCGGCATGAATGCGGTCATACACGTGAGCGAAATCCGCAGGCGCACAGCCACTGGTCTTGGGCATCACGCCAAACTCGTTGCAGCGCGAATAAATCTCGAGCGGATCGATCGAGCCGTCCTCGACGGTCTCGTCACCAATCGTGACATGCATGGGCACGCGCACGATGCCGTAGCGTTCGCAAAGCTCCGGCGTCACATCCGAACCAGACTCAACCACGATTACGTACTTGCCCATTATTATCACGACCCATCTCAACGTTGGTTTTTCAATACATGACACGCGCCGCCGCACTGTTGCGCAACGGCCTCCAAGCGCCAAAGAGACGCCGCCCCTTGCACACAACAAAGGACAGCGTCTCCCTGGAAAACTCCGTGCTTGGCTGAGATTTTACACGGTTTATAAATGAGTGTTACTTATCCCGCAAACGGTAGCTATACGCGATAAACGGTAGTTCGCTGCGGCAACTGCAACACATTCCGCCCAGCAAGTCCAATCGTGCCCCATGCACGGTTAATGCACGAGGCGGTAGAAATTCATCGATGCCGCGCCCTCGGCGTGCAGCTCCATCGCCGGAACCGCCGGCGAATAGGTACGGCTCGTAAGTGCCGCCTCGCCGCCATTTGCAAAAATCTCGACCATCGTAGTGTCCGAAAGCACACGCAGGTCGCGAAGCTCGCTGAGCTCGATCGACCTCTGGTCGCGCCCATAGCCTTCGTCACCCATGTCGAGGGTAAGCATCCCGTCTGCATAGCACACAAAGACACCCTTGCGGATTTCGAGCTCGACCATCTTGGCGCCCTCACAGGAAACCACAAGATCAAACAGGCGGCCCGGCTCCTCAACGGTTTCACCGCCTGTCGCGCGAACGCAGTCGCCGCGCATCCTCTCAATCTCGTGCGCCGGTTGCTGGCAGAGCTTGCCATCGCGCATGCTCAGCTCTCGCGGCACCGTCAACGCGCACTGCCACCCGCGCGCCACCGTCGGGTTTTCTGCCGTCGCATCGGGGCAACCCGACCATCCGATCATCAAACGCCGGCCTGCAGTATCCTCAAAGGACTGCGGAGCATAGAAATCAAAACCGGCATCGACCATCGGGGGCATGCCCTGCCCGACGATTTTAAAGCTCGGCGCCTCCCAATCGGCCTCGATGGGGAACCACACGCACTGATGCGGATTGCGGTAACGCCAACCATCGGCAGGCACACCCTGCGGACAGCAAACGAGAATAAGCTCGCCATCGAGCTCAAACAGATCGGGGCACTCCCACATAAAGCCAAACTTCTCGCCCAACTCAATGCGCGTCGCATAGCTCCAGTCCTCAAGATTGCGCGAGGTATAGACAAGCACGCAGCCACGGTCGTCTTTCGTACGAGCACCCAGAACCATGTAGTAGATACCATCGTGCTCAAGGATCTTGGGGTCGCGCACGTGCGTACCGATATCGTCGGGGTAATCGACCGGTCCAACAGCTATGCACTTCTCGCCCAATTCGTCGGGATTCTCGGCAACCATATGAATCTGGTTTTGCTCACGGCCCGTCAACACGTAGTCGTAATCATCGCGGTCAAAATGCTTGACGTTGCCGGTATAGAAGTAGTGAATCTTGCCATCACGTACAAAGGCAGAACCAGAATACGCTCCGCTCGAATCCAAATCGGAATCGGGGAACAGCACGGGGCCGTGATTCTCGTACGTCACAAAATCCTTTGTCGTCAGATGATTCCAAAGCACTGGACCGCCATGCGCAGCATCGAACGGATCGTATTGATGATAGATGTGATACGTATCACCAATCTGAACCAAACCGTTGGGGTCGTTGAGCCAGCCAAGCTCAGGCTCCACATGGAACAGAAGCCTATCGGGGTCGGACGCGATGCGAGCCGCCGTCTCATCCTGTCCGACACGCCACTGCTCATAGTCCGCGCGTGTCACCTTGTTTTTTTGATTTAACATCGCCGTTGACTTTCTCGTCTATGGGGAAGGACGCTCGACTCACACGAGTCGAACGCCCTTCCCCAAATGGACTTATCCTCAGATTACACTGAACGGCTCAACTAGAAGCTAACGTCGAAGCCAGCGCCAGCGCCCTCTTCATCGGTGGTCGGCACGCCCTTTGCCTTGTTGTAGGCAAAGATCAAGACGATCGGCACGATAAAGGCGATGAGATTGCCAGCCACATACCACACGAGGGTCTCGGGCGTGACGATGAGCAGGCCAAGCACGCCGGTCAGACCCTGACCGATAGCGCGCACCTCAAAGAGCTTGACGAAGGCACCGCCGCAGCCTGCACCGATGCATGCGCAGATGAACGGAATGATCGAATAGCGCATGTTTGCAGCAAAGATAGCGGGCTCGGAGATTCCGACCAGCGTCGGGATAAAGGACGACATGCAGATGTTGCGCTCTTTGGAGTGCTTCTTGTGAATGAGGTACATACCGATGGCGCCGCCGCCCTGGGCGATGATGGAAACCGACCAGATGGCCTGGATGTAGTTGAAGCCAGTCGTGGCAACAAGGTTTGCCTCGATACCCTGGATGAACTGATGCGTACCGGTAACGACGAGCGGCTGCAGGAACGCGGCGAAGACAAAGGCGCCAAAGACGCCCATCCTGTTGTACAGGACATCGATTACGCCAGCGAGGACGTCGCCGATCAGGTTGCCGAGCGGGCCGAACACGGTGAACAGGGCGACGTTAGCGAGAATCAGGGTAACGGTCGGGACAAAGACGAACGAAACGACCTCGGGGATGTACTTCTGGGCAATCTTTTCGACCTTGGCCATAAACCAGGCAGTCAGGATTGCAGGGAATACGCCGCCCTGGAAAGCAACCATGGGAATGGATAGCGGACCGAAGTTCCAGTACTCAGCACCCGTCGGGTCCATAACGAACGTGTTGCGGTTCATAAGGCTCGGGTGAACCATGACGATACCGACGAGGATGCCCAGGATCGGGTTACCGCCAAAACGCTTGACCGCGCTGTACATAACCAGGACAGGCAGGTAGTCGAACGTGGTGGCGATAATGGCAAAGAAGCTTGCGAGGTTCTTGAGGAACTCGCTGTGATCGGCGAGGCTGCCTTCCATGCCAAAGAGGCCGTTGGCAACGATCAGCGACTTAAGGCCGATGATGATTGCAGCGCCGACGAAGGCGGGAATGATGGGGATAAAGATGTCCGAGAATACCTTGAGGACCGAGAAGAACTTGCCCTTCTTGTCCGCCTCAGCGCCCTTGACCTCGGAAGCACTGATCTCCTTAACGCCCGTCAGAGCCATAAACTCATCGTAAACCTTGTTGACGGTACCGGTACCGAAGATGATCATGAGCTGGCCGCTGTTGTACAGCACGCCCTTGACGCCATCGATGTTCTCGAGCTCGGCCTTGTTGTATTTGCTCGTATCCTTGAGCACCAGACGCAGACGGGTCACGCAATGCGTGGCGCCCTCGATGTTCTCCAGTCCGCCGACGTTGTCGACGACTTGCTGGGACACTGCCTTGTAGTCCATGTTCCTCTCCATTCCTTTTCTAAATCATAAAACGGTTCGTTGCCGCTACAGAGACGCGATCGTTGCGTTTGCGCACTTGAGCGCACCGTCGGTGACGGTAAGCGCCACACCCTGGCCCTGCTTGTTGCAGAAGCGAGCGTTGAGCGCAACATCATCGACAAAGATGGTCGCGATGTCGTCGTCGACGACCAGACGCACATGGTGAGTGCCCTCGCCCTTAAAGAACAACGGACGCTCGAGGCCCATGTTGTTGACCTGGAACCACGGGTACTGGGGAGCCGGCGTGAACTCGAGCTTGCCCTCGCGCAGGTTGGCGCGGAACTCATAGGCAAGACCGGTCTCGGCGTCCTCGGCGAACTTGACCGAGAAGCCGGCAGCGTTACCGCCGAGCTCAATGTCGGCATCGAGCAAGTAGGTGGAGCCGGCATCCGCGGCGAGCACCTGCTCGACCTTGCCCGACTCGCAGGAAAGCTCAAAGGTCTCGACTGCCTTAGCCTCGCCAAAGGCGCCAAGCATGCTGTCGGGGAGCTTGGTGCCGAGCGTTCCGTCGGCACGCTGAACGATCTCGAGGGGCATAAAGGTGCCACCCCATAGGTAAGAGCTGGGGTCGCCGCCCTCGTCACGCGTAGGAACCCAACCAAAGAGAACGCGACGCTCGCCATCGAATGCGGTGCGAGCGGCGTAGTACGCGCGGCCGTCGAAGGAGTCGTCAGCGGGGGTAATCCAAGGACCGTTGATGGACTTGGACATGCGGTAACGGGTCTTGTTGCCGTCGCTGTACTCGGAAAAGACGAGGTACCACCAGTCGCCCATCTTAAAGAGATCAGGCATCTCAAACATGGTGTACAGGCCCGGGTTCCACCAGTCGCCCTGGAACTCCCAGTTGGTCAGATCCTTGGAGGTGAACTTGACCAGGCGGCCGGTCATCAGACGCTTGTCCTCGCCCACACGCGTGCCGAGGATGAGCATGTACTCTTCGTTCTCCTCATCCCAAAGCACAAAGGGATCGCGCCAGTTGCGGTCATCGTAACCCTCCTGGGGCGGAAGCAGCGTCTCGGCGATGTTCTTCTCCCACTTGACGGCGTCGTCGCTCGTTGCGTGAAGAAGAACCTGCTTCATCAAACGTGCGCGGACCTTATCGCGATTGCAACCAGTGTAGAGCGCATGGTACTTGTCGCCCACCTTAAACACCGTGCCGGCATAAATGTACTGGTCGACTTCCTCGTCGCCGCCGCGCTCAAGGCTCTCGCCAAAGTCCTTGTAGTTGACGAAATCCTTGGTCGTAGCGAGTGCCCAGCCAAACGGCTCTCCGAAAGGTTCGGGGTTACGCGTGTCACGCTGATGATAGAGATAGAACGTGCCGTCCTCGCCGTACGGCATGATGTCGCCTACCCAAATTCCCTCAGGCTGGTAATACACTTTGTGCATCCGAGACTTCCTTTCCACGACATACTAACTCGGTACAATGGCAAGATATGTCAACCGTTTTCATATGTCAAACGTTTTCACACCAATACGTCTTTTCGCAGTTCCAGTCGTCGGCAAACGGTTGACATATGCCGGTGAACGGTCATCAGAGGCGTTTGAGGAATTCTTTTGGCACGGGGCGAATTACGCGGTTTTGCCCTCGATAAGCTCAACGGGAAGCTTGATATTCGACTCGGGCTTTTCACCGTTAATAAGAGCAATGATGGATTGCGCCGCGAGCTCTCCGATGCGATCGATATCTTGACGTACGGTTGTTAAGTCAGGCATAAACGTCATAGTGCGGCGGGCACCATCCGCGCCCACGACCTTAATGTCGTCTGGAGCGCTCAAGCCGCGCTGCTTCATCACGTTGAGACAGATGGCCGCCATCGTATCGTCTCCCGCAAAGATGCCGTCAATATCGGGGTTCTCATCGAGGATCTTCGCAACGACCGCGCCCTTTTCGTCGTCGGGCTTAACGAACTCAACCTCACGGACAAGCGCGGACAAACCGGCCTGCTCAACAACATCGAGGTAGGCATCGGTACGCTTATTGGCAGGCATGCGCATGCGGCTATTGCTGCGCAGGCACAGGATACGCCTGCAGCCGTCATCAATCAGACGGCGCGTGGCGAGCTCGCCGATGCCATAGCTGTCACTTGCAATCTGGACAGAGCCCTCGCCAAGATCGCAGTCGATGCCAACCAGGCTCAAGCCCATCTCGGCATATGCCTCGGCACCGATATTGAGGGAGTTGACGATGACGCCGTCGACCATATTGCGGCGGAGCATGTCGATATAGGAACGCTCAAGATCAGGTCGATTGGCGCTGTTGCACAGCAACATCTTAAAGCCGTTTTCCGCCAACGTGCGCTCGACCGCCTGCACAACCTGAGCATGGAACGGACTGCTCACAAAGGGAACGATCATGCCGATAAGGTTCAGACGGCCGTTGAGCATGGCACGGGCGATATCGTTGGGCGTATAGTTGATGCGCTCCATCGCGGCGTGGACCTTATCGCGGGTCTCTTGGCTAATATAACCGCGGTTATTAAGCACGCGAGATACCGTAGTAGGCGAAACCCCCGCCACCGCTGCAACTTCCTTGATGCCAGGCTTAGCAGAATCCTTAGAACGAGTGCCCTCGCGAGCCATAGCACCCTCCCCTATCAACATGTCATACGTTTACATACGAACAAAGCATACCCCAACAACAGCGGGAAGACGGTAACAGTACAAGTAAGTAAACGACTCATCCAAATAATTAGGAGAGTTCCGCCTAAAGGGTGACTCCGAAGAACCCCGCTTGGCCGTTTTTGGGTTATTTTCCAAAACATCCCGCAGGACGCAAAGAGGCCCCGCCGCGCAACGCGCGCAGCGGAGCCTCTTTGCATGTCCGAGGACGTTTTGGAAAATAACCCAAAGCGGCCCGGCGATCCTGCGGGAGTTAAACCCCTTTAGAACTTGTCGTGGAAGGTACGCGCAATGACCTCGTCTTGCTGCTCCTTGGTGAGCGTGTGGAAGTTCACGGCATAGCCGGAAACGCGGATGGTCAGCTGCGGGTACTTCTCGGGGTGAGCCTGAGCGTCGAGCAGCGTCTCACGGTTGAAGACGTTGATGTTCAGGTGGTGGCCACCCTTCTCGGCGTAAGCGTCGAGCATGTGGACCAGGTTATCGGCCTGGGTCTCGGAAACTTCAGAAACCTTCATAATATGTCTCCTTCGATTAATAGGCGCCGGCCGAAACCGGCGCGCTAATCAGTAATCGTTATTGTTAGTATAGCACTAACAATAGTTACTCGCCCAGCTGATCAAGGTCGATATCGCCAAAGAACACCTGGTCCTCCTTGCCGAGCGCACTCGGGATGATGGAGAAGGTGTTGGAGATGCCGTCCTGGGCATCGCGGAACGGGAGCTTGGAAACCGAAGACAGCGAAGCGATGGCGCCGTGGCTATCGCGCTTGTGCATGGGGTTAGCACCCGGGGCGAACGGCTGGCCAGCCTTGCGGCCGTCGGGCGTGGAGCCGGTCTTCTTACCGTACACGACGTTGGAGGTAATGGTCAGAACCGAGGTCGTGGGCACGGAGTTGCGATAGGTGTCGTTCATGCGGATGTACTCCATGAACTGGTGCACAACGTCGTGAGCGATCTGGTCGACGCGGTCGTCATCGTTACCGTACTTGGGGAACTCGCCCTCGGTCTCGAAGTCGACGATGATGCCGTTCTCGTCACGGACGGGGTGGACCTTGGCGTACTTGATGGCGGACAGGGAGTCAGCCACGACGGAAAGGCCAGCGATGCCCGTAGCGAACCAGCGGTGCACGTGCTTGTCGTGCAGAGCCATCTGGATACGCTCGTAGCAATACTTGTCGTGCATGTAGTGAATGATGTTCAGCGAGTTGACGTACACGCCAGCGAGCCACTTCATCATGTCGTTGTACTTGGCCACAACGTCGTCGTAATCGAGCGTATCGCCCTCGACGGCGCGATACTTGGGGCCGACCTGCTTCTTGGAGACCTCGTCAACACCGCCGTTGAGTGCGTACAGCAGGCACTTGGCCAGGTTGGCGCGGGCGCCGAAGAACTGCATCTCCTTGCCGATGCGCATGGAGGACACGCAGCAGGCGATGCCGTAGTCGTCGCCGTGGTAAACGCGCATGAGGTCGTCGTTCTCGTACTGGATCGAGGAGCTGGCGACAGAAGTCTTGGCGCAGAACTTCTTGAAGTTCTCGGGCAGACGGGTCGACCACAGAACGGTCATGTTGGGCTCGGGGCTGGTACCCATGTTCTCGAGCGTGTGCAGATAGCGGTAGCTCATCTTGGTAACGAGCGTACGGCCGTCAACACCCATGCCGCCGATGGACTCGGTGACCCACTGCGGATCGCCGGTGAACAGGGCCTGGTACTCGGGGGTACGGGCAAACTTGACCATGCGGAGCTTCATGATGAAGTGATCCACGAACTCCTGGATCTGCTCCTCGGTGAAGGTACCGTTGGCAAGGTCGCGCTCAGCATAGATGTCGATGAACGTAGAGGTACGACCGATGGACATAGCAGCGCCGTTCTGCTCCTTGACGGCAGCAAGGTAGGCAAAGTACATCCACTGGATGGCCTCCTGCGTGTTGGTAGCAGGGTTGGAAATGTCGAAACCATAGGTCTCGGCCATCATCTTGAGCTCGCCGAGGGCGCGGATCTGCTCCTGCAGCTCCTCACGATCGCGGATGTTGTCGGCGGTCATGACCGTCGGGGTGGAGGCCTTCTGGGCCTCCTTGTCCTTGATCAGGTAGTCGACGCCGTACAGGGCAACACGACGGTAGTCGCCGATGATGCGGCCGCGGCCATAGCCATCGGGCAGACCGGTGATGATGTGAGCCGAGCGGCAAGCACGCATCTCGGGGGTGTAGACATCGAAGACGCCAGCGTTGTGGGTCTTGCGCTCGAAGGTGTAGCGCTCGACAACGTTCTCGTCGACCTTGTAGCCGTGCTGGCTGGCAGCCTGGCAAGCGATGCGGATACCACCGTTGACGTGCAGGGCGCGCTTGAGCGGCTTGTCGGTCTGGAGGCCAACAATGGTCTCCTTGTCGCGATGGGCATTATCGATGTAGCCAGCGGGGTGGCTCACGATACCCGTGACGGTCTTGGTGTCCATATCGAGGACACCACCCTGCTCGCGCTCCTTAAGCAGCAGGTCGAGAACCTCGCCCCACAGCTCCTTGGTACGCTCGGTCGGACCTACGAGGAACGACTCGTCGCCCTCGTAGGGGGTGTAGTTCTTCTGGATGAAGTCTCGGACGTCAACCTCTCCCGTCCAAATGCCTTCCTTGAAGCCTTCCCATGCCTCCTGCATTGTGTAACCACGCTCCTAGTTACGTGTAATGCGGCGCTCTCTCACACCGCTGCTTATTGAATTCTTGAATGTTCGGCTTGCACTACCAGCTTCTTCCGTTCTTCACCACACGCTGGTGCAGAGAAAACGTTTGTCCACCTTGGAACTACAACCCAAAACCCAAGATTTCACCCGTCTGAGAAGGATAACATAGCGACCCTCTCCATCTGGGCTGTTATATGTTTCTTTTTTTATATCATAAGGGCGTTTTTTACAAACCCGCAGGAAATGCGAGCGCGAACAACTACCGTTCACCGATTTGTATGTTATTTTTCCTTGCCTTTGTACGACGTTCGCTCTAGCTGTTATGCCAGCTTTAGCAGGGTAAAGTGTCTCAGAGACCCTGCAGAAACTGCAGGGCGGCCACGGGATCCCCCGTGGCCGCCCTGTGGCGTAGCTAGTTTTTAGCTTTGATTGCCGCTTGGCATTAGGCGGCTGCGGCGGCCTTGTCGGTCGTTGCCTTGCTATTGCCGTTGCCCTGGCCCTCAAAATGCTTGTAGCACCAGCTGGTGACCAGCGGGGTCAAAATAGCCGTCACGATTGCGCAGGCAGCAACCTGTGCCGTGGCCGTCGCGAGCACCGCGCCGCCGTACATGGCCCCGTTGACGCTTGCCATGGCAGCAGGCGTGGCCACATTGGCTCCGGCGCAGCTCGAAATGGCCGCACCTGCGACACCCGTACCGCCCGTGAGCTTATCGACCGCGATAACGGGAATTGCAAAGACCACCGAGCAGATCACGCCGAGCAGAATACCGGGGAGACCGCCATTAATGAGCTGGCCAAAGGTCATGGTCGAGCCCATGGCAAAGAAGACGAGCACGATGACGGCGGAAAGTGCCGGTGCCATCATCTTCTTAAAGCTCGGGAAGAGGTTGCCCAGAATAATGCCGACGACGATCGGCAGGATGGCGCCCACGAGCGACCAGCCGATCGGAGCCTGACCGGCAGCGCCGAGCACGATCATCGTGACCGGAGGGCCGACAACCAGCGTGGTGATGGCGACGGCGCCACGCTCGGCCTCATTGCCCATGGTGCCCATCAGACCAGCGTACATAGCGTTGTTGGCGCCGGTGCAAGCCGCCAGCATCACCATGGCAGAGATGCCAAACAGGTTGTCGTTGAACACATAAAGGATGAGCAGCGACACGGCAACGACCACGATCTGCTTGACGGCGATGATGATGGCGCCGCGTGCAGCGGCGGCAGGAGCACTCTTAAACGAAATCGTCGTACCGACGATGAGCAAAAAAGCGCCCACGAGCGGGCCTGCGCCCTGCTGGGTCATACCAAGCGTAAAGCTGCCGAGCGTTTTGAACAGGTCGGGGAATAGCGTGTTGAGCAGGCAGCCCAGCAAAAGCGGCACCAAAATATTGGCACCCGGGATGGAGGACATCTTAAAGAACGGCTCCTTTGCCGCCGGCGCCTCCACCGCAGTCGATTCACTCATATATATCTCCTTTGGATGCATGCGAATCGTAGCCGCACGCGCCTATGTCAGAAAGAAGGCGACGGTCCCGAGTCGCAGGAGCCGTCGCCGAATAATCATCGCGGGGTATTACCCGTCCAGGACGATGCCGCCGTCGCAGTCACCAATCTCGCCGTTCACGAAGCTGGCGAGGTCGGAAGCGAAGAACAGCACCATCTGCGCAGGCTCGCTGGCCTGGGCGGCGCGGCCCAGAGGAATACCGTTGATGATGCGCTGAGAGTTCTCGTCAGAGAGAATCGAGGTCATATCGGTCAACGTGAGCGACGGGCACACGGCGTTGCAGCGAACGCCAAACTTGCCGCCTTCCTTGGCGACTGCCTTGGTCAGACCGTTAACGCCTGCTTTGGAGCTCGCGTAAGCCGCGGTGCCGAGCAGGCCGCCACCGATCTTGCCCGCAACGGAACTCACGTTGACGATAGTGCCGGCATGGGCCGCCTTAAAGTGCGGGTAGACGGCGTTCATCATGGTAAAGGTACCGTTGAGGTTGATGTCGATGGTGCGGCGCCACTCGGTGTCATCGATCTCGTCGAACTTCTTGGTGCTGATGACGCCAGCGCAGTTGATCAGGATGTTGGTTTGCGGCAGGTCCGTAAAAATCTGCTCGACGGTCTCGCGCGCCTTGGGCGCATCGGCGACATCGAGCTGATAGAACTTGTTGCCCTCGCCAAGCTCGGCCACAGCGGCCTCGCCCTTAGCAGCGTTCCTTGCGATGAGCGCGACATGTCCGCCGCCCGCGACGATGCCCTTGGCGATCTCGAGGCCAATGCCCTGAGTGCCGCCCGTGACAATCGCGGTCTTGCCCGTGAAGTCAAATGCCATGACTCCATCCCCCTTTATGTAAGGTGTCTCCTTGCGGGAAGTTGGAGCATCGCACGTGGCGATTATATGAGTCCCAGTCGTCATGGTGGTGACAACCCCTCGCCTAACCGCGTGCATAATAGTTCTTTGAAACGCTTCAGCAATTAAATGATTTTAAGTCTTAATGAGCTCTTAATATTGCCTACTGTATGAGGCCCGCGTATGGGGGTATCATCTTCCACCGAAAATAGTTTCTAGTGTTAGGGGTTTTCGGTGGAAGATACCGATTTCCATGAGCTTGGGCGTCAGCTCTTTACCGAGTTTGGCAGCATGCACCAGCGCGTTTCGCGCTTTGCCGACCAGGCTCTGGGTGGCGAGATGGCCGTCATGCGCGCCCTCATGCGCGCCGGCGGCTCGCTCACGCCGAGCGAACTCGCTGATCGCGCCTGGGTCTCGAGCGCCCGCATCGCCAATATCCTGCGCGCCCTCGAGGCCAAGGGCTGGGTCGAGCGCGAGCACTCAAAGACCGACCGTCGTCGCGTACACGTCACGGTGACCGACAAAGGATTCCAGGTTATCGAAATCAAACGTCGGGAATTCGAGGACCGCACCGCGGCCTTCCTCGAGCAGCTTGGCGAAACAGATACCCAAGAGATGGTGCGCCTTCTTAGACGTGCCAACGAAATTATCGACCGCAATCAAGAAAGGAGAGATGCCGAGTGAGGATTCTCAAGCTCTTTAAAAAGCATATCCTGGCACTGTTCGCAGCTATCGTGCTTATCGTAATCAGCTGCAACGCCGATCTGGCGCTGCCTACCTATATGAGCGACATCGTCGACGTGGGTGTGCAGCAAGGCGGCATCGCCTCGCCCGTACCCGACACCATTCGCGCCGAATCGCTCGACGACCTTGAACTCTTTATGAGCACCAAGGACGCCAAAGCTGTGGAGGCCGTGTTTAGCAAGGCTGACAAAAACGGCATTCGAACGTACAAGGGCACCGAGGAAGAGCGTGCCGATGGAGGCAAGATTGCCGACATTATGAGCCTGCCCGAGACTGTCGTCCTTTCGCTCAACCAGGGCATTGACGCCAACTCCATGGGCGACATGATGGGCTCGTCCAGCGAGAAAGACAACAACGCTGCCCAGGCCATGCCCACCCCCGAGCAAATGGCAGCGATGACGCCCGAGCAGCTCGCCGAGATGCAGCAGAAGGCCGCAGCCGCGCAGAGCATGCAAAAGCAGATCGACGCCGACGGCGGCAAGATCACCATGAAGAGCCTGCGTCTGGGCGTTGAAGGCGACCTAATCGACCAGGGTAAGCTCATCGAGGGTGCCAACCAAATGGCGGACAAAATGGGCTCCATGTCGGGCTCCATCGTGACCCAACGCGCCGTGAGCTATGTGCAAGACGAGTACAAGGCACAGGGCATCGACCCCGCCGACGTACAGAACGCCTACCTGAGCCGCATGGCGACCACGATGTTTGGGCTGTGCCTGGTATCGCTCGTCGCCACCATCCTGACCGGTGCCGTGGCTTCGCGCACCGCCTGCTCCATCGCCCGCGACCTGCGCCGCGAGACCTTCAACAAGGTTATGCACTTCTCGCCGGCCGAGGTGGGCAAGTTTAGCCAGGCCTCGCTCATCACCCGCTGCACCAACGACATTCAGCAGATCCAGATGGCCGCAACTCTGTTTATCCGCATGTGTCTGATGGCCCCCGTCATGGGCATCGTCGCCGTCATGCGCGTCCTGGCCAACCATACCGGCCTGGAGTGGACCATCGCCGTTGCCATCATCGCGGTCTCGGCCGTCGTCGGCGTGCTTATGGGCCTCACCATGCCCAAGTTCAAAAAGATGCAAAGCTTTGTTGACCGCGTGAACCTTACCGCCCGCGAGCTGCTCGACGGCCTGATGCCCATCCGCTCGTTCAACCGCGAGGAACATGAGCTCGAACGTTTTGACAAGGCGTCGCTCGACCTGATGACCACGCAGCTCTACACCAACCGCGCCATGAGCTTTATGATGCCGCTCATGATGCTCGTCATGAACTGCATCACCGTGCTCATCGTCTGGTTTGGTGCGCAGGGCGTGTCCGACGGCGTGATGCAGGTCGGCAACATGATGGCGTTTATCTCCTACACCATGCAGATCGTCATGGCGTTTATGATCCTCACCATGGTTTCGGTCATCCTGCCCCGTGCCGAGGTCGCAGCCGAGCGCGTGGAAGAGGTCATCACTTGTCCCACGAGCATCAACGACCCTGCCTCGCCCAAACTGCCCGCGGCCAGCTCGCCGCGCGGTGAGCTCACCTTCCGCGACGTGAGCTTCCAGTACCCCGATGCCCGCGCCGATGTCATCAGCGGCGTGAACTTCACCACGCATGCCGGTCAGATGCTCGGCATCATTGGCTCCACGGGCTCGGGCAAGTCCACGCTCGTGCAGCTGATTCCACGCTTGTACGACGTCACGGGCGGCAGCATTTCGCTCGACGGCATCGACGTGCGCGACATGACCCTTTCCGAGCTGCGCCGCCGCATTGGTTACATCCCGCAGCAGGGTCGCCTGTTCTCGGGCACCGTCGAGAGCAACCTCAAGTTTGCCGGCGACATGGTGAGTGACGAGGATATGCGCCAGGCAGCACGCGTCGCCCAGGCGGAGGACTTTATCGCCGAGCGCGAGGACGGGTACGACTCTCCTATCAGCCAGGGCGGCTCCAATGTTTCGGGTGGTCAGCGCCAGCGTCTGGCCATCGCCCGCGCGTTGGCCAAAAAGCCCGAGGTCGTGGTGTTCGATGACTCGTTTAGTGCCCTCGACTACAAGACCGACGCGCGCCTACGCGAGGAGCTGGCCAAAAACGTTACCGACGCCGCGCTCGTGGTCGTGGCCCAGCGCATCGCGACCATCATGCACGCCGACCAGATCATCGTGCTCGACGACGGCCACGTAGTGGGCACCGGCACGCACGAGGAGCTGCTGCGCAGCTGCCCGGCGTACCTGGAGATCGCACAGTCGCAGCTTTCCGCCGAGGAGCTGGGGCTTACCCAAGAAGAAATTGCAGCCGTCATGGAAGGAGGCGAGCGCTAATGGCAGACGAGACCAAGACTCAGATTCCCAAGCCCACCCGCCAGCGTGGTCCCATGGGCCGCATGGGTGGCATGCGCCGTGGCGAAAAGGCCAAGGACTTTAAGGGCACCATGAGGCAGCTGCTCGGCTATATCGGCCAGCACAAGATTGCCGTGTTTGCCGCCGTCGCCTTTGCCGTGTGCTCGGTCATCTTTAACATTGTGGGGCCCAAGGTGCTCGGCCAGGTTACGACCAAGCTGTTCGAAGGCCTGGTTGCCAAGGTCAACGGCACCGGCGATGTCGACTTTAACTGGATCGCCAAGACGCTCGGCTTTTTGCTCTGCCTGTATCTGGCGAGCTCTATCTGCAGTCTAATCCAGGGCTGGCTCATGACCGGCGTCACGCAAAAGATCTGCTACCGAATGCGCAAGGAGATCGCCGCCAAGATTGCCGTCGTGCCGATGAGCTACTTTAACGGACACAGCAAGGGCGACGTGCTCAGTCGCATCACCAACGACGTCGATACGCTCGGCCAGTCGCTCAACCAGAGCGTGACCCAGCTCATCACCTCGGTGACGCAGATTATCGGCGTGCTCGTCATGATGCTGTCGATCAGCCTGCCGCTCACCGGCGTCACCGTGCTCACGCTGCCGGCAGCCGCGATTATCCTGACCGTGATGATTCACTTCTCGCAGCCGTACTTCCGAGAGCAGCAGCAAGTCCTGGGCGCCGTCAACGGCATTATCGAGGAGGACTTTGCCGGCCAGAATGTCATTCAGGTGTTCGACCGCGCCGAGGCCTCAATCGAGGAGTTCGACCGTCAAAACGACCGCCTGTTTATTAGTGGCTGGCGTTCGCAGTTCCTGTCGGGCCTGATGATGCCGCTTATGAGTCTGGTGGGCAACATGGGTTACGTGGGCGTTGTCGTAGTGGGCGCACAGCTCGCACTGACCGGCAATGCCACGCCCGGCGACATCCAGAGCTTTATCCAGTACGTGCGCAACTTTACGCAGCCGGTGCAGCAGCTGGGCAACGTGAGCAACACGATGCAGTCGATGGCAGCTGCCACCGAGCGTGTGTTTGAGTTCCTGGCCGCGCCCGAGGAGGAGCAGAAGGCCGACGCGCAGATTCCCGAGAAGCGCCCCGGCCACGTGGAGTTTGACCATGTCAAGTTTGGCTACACGCCCGACAAGACCATCATCCACGACTTTAGCTGCGAGGCGCAGCCCGGCCAGACCATCGCCATCGTCGGTCCCACCGGCGCTGGCAAGACCACGCTCATCAAGCTGCTGCAGCGTTTCTACGATGTGGACGGCGGTTCGCTGCGCGTCGAGGGTGTCGACGTGCGAGACTGGGACCGCGCGGCGCTGCGCGGCGAGTTTGCCATGGTGCTGCAGGACACCTGGCTGTTTAACGGTACCATCCGCGAGAACATCCGTTACGGACGCCCCGATGCGAGCGATGCCGAGGTCGAAGCCGCCGCGCGTGCCGCACGCTGCGACCACTTTATCCATACGCTCGCCGGCGGCTACGACTTTATGATCAACGAGGAGGGCACCAACCTGTCGCAGGGTCAGCGCCAGCTCGTGACCATCGCCCGTGCCATTTTGGCCGACCGCCCGGCGCTGATTCTGGACGAGGCGACCTCCAACGTCGATACCCGTACCGAGGAGCTTATTCAGCGTGCCATGGATGCGCTGATGCAGGGCCGTACCAGCTTTGTTATCGCGCACCGCCTGTCCACGATCCGCAACGCCGACGTGATCTTGGTAATTCGCGACGGCGACATCGTCGAGAAGGGCACGCACGACGAGTTGCTCGCCCAGGGCGGCTTCTACGCCGACCTGTACAACTCGCAGTTCGACGAGGCGGCGTAAAAACCAGCGGCAAACAACTGCAATACCCAGAAAACGGGGGCGCAGGACAACCTGCGCCCCCGTTTTGTGTTCTTCGAGCCTCGAAACGCCTTCCCTGAGACCTCATTGACGGCGCTTTCCAGGCCCCGTGGGCAAAAAAGGGCAAATATGAGTACTGTTACCATTTTAGTAACAGCCAAAACAGCCCCAAATGCCGTTTTCGCGGCTTACACGCGTCCCTAAATTGATCAAACAGCCCTATAACGGACTTATATGTGTTTGCGTTAATGAACATATTTTGCTGTTATGTATATTATTTTGCGAAGGCAATATGATACTAAGATAGCAACCGTACTCATATTTGGCGTTTTTTGCCCACAGGGTATTTCCTGGGGAACCGACAACAGCCTTAGGGTCCCGCGCGGCGCCGCTCCCTCCCGGCATCCGCCGACGTTTCCCCAGATAAAACCTGCCAAAATAAACCTGTCCCTTTTTGGTAGGTTTCGGGGCGGCGAGGGGTTGCACTTTAGCGTGCGACAGCGGATAATGCCGAGCATTCGACAATACGCTTATTGCTCTTTCTATAGATTGAGGAGGCCCCTATGGCCATGGAATTCAAACGCAGGCTGCCGATCCCTATGGAGATCCGCGAGGAAATGCCGCTCTCCGCCGAGCTTACCGCCAAGAAGCAGGCATTTGACGCCGAGGTCGCCAAAGTCTTTACCGGCGAGGACGCGCGCAAGGTGCTCATCATTGGCCCGTGCTCTGCCGACCGCGAAGATTCGGTGCTTGAGTACATGAACCGACTGGCCAAGACCGCCGAGGAGGTCAAGGACAAGCTCATCATCATTCCGCGCGTCTACACCAACAAGCCGCGCACCAAGGGCACCGGCTACAAGGGCCTGCTGCACAACCCCAACCCCGAGGCTCCCGACGACCTGCTCGAGGGCGTCAAGGCCATCCGCCATATGCACCTGCGCGTTATTGAGGAAACGGGCTTCTTCACCGCCGACGAGATGCTCTATCCGTCCAACTACCAGTACCTCGTTGATCTGCTGAGCTATGTTGCCGTGGGTGCGCGCTCGGTCGAGAACCAGGAGCATCGCCTGGTGTCGAGCGGCATTTCGGTACCCGTCGGCATGAAGAATCCCACTGCCGGCTCTACCACCGTTATGCTCAACTCCATTTACGCCGCGCAGGCGCACCAGAGCTTCATCTTCCGCAACTGGGAGGTCGAGTGTGACGGCAACCCGCTCGCGCACGCCGTCATGCGTGGCTACATCGGTCTCGACGGTCGCACCTACCCCAACTATCACTACGAGCACCTCGAGCGCCTGGCCGAGCGCTATACCGAGCACGCCGGCTACGCCAACCCGGCGGCGGTCATCGACTGCAACCACGACAACTCGGGTAAGCGTCCGCTGGAGCAGTATCGCATTTGCAAGGAAGTGCTCGACAGCTGCCGCCGCAACGAGTCCATCTCCAAGCTGGTCAAGGGCTTTATGATCGAGTCTTACCTGGAGGACGGCAACCAGCCGGTCGACGGCGGCGTCTTTGGTAAATCGATCACCGACCCGTGCCTGGGCTGGGAAAAGACCGACTACCTCATCCACGAGATCGCGGAGCGGGTGTAGGTTACGGCGTTTTACCAAACGCCGTAACCGGCCGACGCTGCGCTGGTCGCATTTGGACAATCTGACGTTCAACTTCAAGGGCGCGACCAAGAGGTCAGCGCCCTTTCGTTTCACGTCAACTTGCAATCAGGTAGCCCCTGTCCGCTTGACCGGCTGGGTTTCTGAGGTGCGGCAGATTCCCGTGAAAGAGGAGCGCCACGTACTTTGGTACGCAAGCGAAAAATGAACGGGAAGGCGCCGTGCCTCGGGAAGACAGACAGTTACGCCGAGGGTTCCTGCTGAGTAATGCAGTGGATGTTTCCGCCACCGAAGACGACCTGCTCGGACTGAACGCCGACGCATTTGTAGACGCCCTCGCCCCAGACCTCGTCGTAGATCTTCTGGAGCGTGTCAATGGCAAACTGGTCGTTCTCGTCGCCGTACTGCGGGACGATAACGCCGTAGTTGGTGACCAGGTAGTTCATGTAGGAGGCGATCAGCGGCTCGTCGGCGACGCGCGGCTCGGCGTTCTCGTCGGCGTCGATGGTATCGCAGGAAGCCTGGTCCATGAACAGCGGGTTCACGGGCATGCAGAGCTTGTAGACCTTCATCTTGCGGCCCTTGGCGTCAACGGCGTTGGAGAGGGTCTCGTAGACAGCGTGGCATTGCTCGTAGAACGGATACTCGGGATCGTCGGTCCAGATGCAGGCCATGACGCCCGGAGCGATGAACGTAGCGACATCATCGATGTGGCCATTGGTCTCCTCGGGATCGATGCCCTCCTTGACCCAGATGACCTTCTCGACACCCAGGTAATCCTTGAGGTGCTCGTCCATATAGGCGCGAAGTTCCTCGCTCCAGGGCTCAAACTTCTTGTGGAACTTGGGCCAGATGGACTCGGGATCCTCTTCCTCCTCCAGAACCGCAGAGCAGGTGCGGCCCGGGGAAAGCAGGCACTGGTCGGTCACGACCACGGTGCCTTCGCCGTCGACGGTGATGGAACCGCCCTCGAGGATCATGTCATCGGGACGATAGCGACGGCAGCCGGAAAGCTCAGCCATCTTAAGGGCGATCTGCTCGTCCTTGTCCCACGGGAAATAGAGGCCGTCAACGAGGCCGCCGTAGGCGTTGAAGTGCCAGTGGTTGGCGCGCTTATCGCCCTTGCCGTTGATAACAAAAGTGGCAGCGGTGTCGCGGAACCAAGCGTCGTCGGTGGTCATCTCGATAACGGTGACGTTCTCGTCTTCCTCAAAGGCGGCCTTGCAGTTGGCGTAGTCGGCCTGGTTGGCGCATATGGTAACCGGGGTGAATTCGGCAATGGCGCGGGCGATGGCGGCATACTGCCTCTGAGCCGGCTTGGCGCCGTGGGCCCAGGTGTCGGTGCGGTGGGGCCAGCCCATCCACACGCGATCCTGCGGGGCGAATTCAGCGGGCATAAAGAAGCCGTCGGCCTTGGGGGTGGACTCGGACTCGGTAATCGTGCGCATAAGATTTCCTCCAAATCGAACGATCGCTTGCTGCGGGCGAATTACCCGCAGCCTAAAACCAAGAGGTGGCGGACGCCCGTCCCCCGGCAAAGGTCGGGGCGCCCGGCGCCGGTTTTCACGAAGTCGCACCGGCAAGCGACGACGTAACCTGGCGCGCGGAGACAAAACGCACGAAGGATACGGAAGAGAGATTGGGGCGGGCGGTGGTTACCAGAGCTATCGCTCACACCCACCCCGGGGAATGGTCAAGTGGCGAGGAGGGTTGGAACCCCGAATCGGGTGTTCTAGTTCTCCTCGGCCTCGGCGGCCTCCTCAGCGAGACGCTGAGCAGCTAGTTCAGGGGTGAGACCCTTGTACTCGGTCTCGCGACCCTTAGCACTGACGACGCGGACAACCTCGCCAATAAGCAAGAGCACGATGAAGATAACGATCATCGGGACCTTATCGCCAATCTCATCGACAGAGAACGGAATCAGCGTTGCAACGATAGCCAGAATCAGCTCGATGCAGGGAATAGCCAGCATGACCTTCATCATGACGCCCTTAAACGGGAACGTAAAGATGCGCGCACGGTTAGGGTCGTTCTTACGAAGGTTGAGGAATGCCGGGAACATCGGGATGTAGGTGAGCAGCAAGAATACAACGGAGGTACCGAAGAGCATCCAGAAGACACCGTTGGAGATGGCGTCGATGGGAACGAGCTGCAGGCACAGCACCAGGGAGGCGACGATGGCGTTGACCAGGTTGGCGCCGTTGGGCATGTCGTCATCCGAGATCATCGAGGCGAAGACCTTGGGCATGTTGCCATGCTCGGCAGCATAACGAGCAACGGAGTTGACGCCGAAGGACCAGGCAGCCATGTTGGCGAACAGGGTGATCAGGAAGGCAATGCAGATGACCTTGAAGATCATGGAGTCGCCCACCATGGTCTGGACAGCGTAGATCATGCCGTAGTCGGGATCGATGGAATCGGCCGGCACAGCAGCGCCGATGCCAAAGCCAGCGAACAGATAGATCACGGCGATAGACAGGCCGCCGACGATGATAGCCTTGGGGATATCGCGAGCGGGATCGGCCATATCGTCGGTCATGGTGCAGATGACCTCGAAGCCCATGAAGTTAAAGATGATGATCGACAGGTAGCCGAGCGCGTTGGTGTTGGTGAGCTCGGGCAGGAAGGTGGCAGCGGACATGTCGTTCGCAAAACCGTTCTCCATGGCGTACCAAATGCCCAAAGCGCCGACAATAACGGCAACGGCAACCTTGATGACGGCGCCGCCGTTCAGGACCCACTCAGAGTCGGCAGCCTTGGAGCGACCCATAAGATAGACAATCCACACAAAGGCAAGGTCGATACCAATCTTGGCAATCAGATTGAACTCGACGCCAAAGACCATGCCCAAAATGTCCGAGAACATAGTGGCCAGCGAGGCAATCCACAGCGGGTAGTTAACCCAGTAGTAGTACGAAATGCGGGCGCCCCACTTGTCGCCCAGGCCATCGCGTACCCAGTCGTAAATGCCACCCTCACCGTCATAGGTAGTGCCGAGCTCGGCAACAACCATGCCATAAGGGAGCAGGAAGGTCAGAATCAGGAAGATCCACCAGAAGAACTGCTGGTTGCCAATGGCAGCAGCAGGTGCGGCGGCCTCGCAAACGAAGACGACGCAGATGATGGTCGAGATGACCGTCAAGAAGGAAAGCTTTTTCTTTCCGTCGCTCATGATGAGCTCCTTCGCTCAGTTTTGGACAAATCGAGGCCCTTAAGATATTAAGGCAATTGCCGGGCCTCGGTGAGCGGGCGACAGGAGACGAGCATCCGACGCCCGCAGACGCGCTTTTAGAAGCCTTGAGGCTTAGAGCTGCTCGAGAGCCTCGAGAGCGGCGCTCTCGCTTGCCGCCTATGCCTCGTCTCGCCGACAGTTCTTTATCTATGGCAGCGGCGTTTTTATTTGCTATGCCTTCGAGATGACCGAGATTTTCTTTTTTTGAATACACGCTGCAAAACCAGAGCTTTCCAGCTAGCGACTATTACTCAATCATCATGCCCGTGATGCGGACCCTTGTGGCGACCGCTTCACAGGCTTTTATTTGGGCCATTGCCAGGGACTTGCTCGATAAACATTCTAAAAAGCAGTTCGTTATCCCCGTCGTAACGTTTTTGCTGTGCGAGTCGCTGACTATCGTCGCTGTCCCCTACGGCCCCATGCATCAGTGGCTCTACTACACAATGCGCCAGGTGTTCCTTATCTTTGTGGGGCTGTACATCTTTTGGACGGCTCATAAAAGTACAAAGGTCGAGTTGAAGGCACGCGTTAACAACCAACGAAAGCACCTGATTATCGGCGCCATCCTGGTCGGGTGCATCGTTACCGAGGACTTCTACAGCATCCTGGTCGTCCCCATGAGCCTGGCGCCCTCTTGGCTGCAGCTATACCTGTCCGAGCGCAACTTTAGCGAGAACGTCTTTGCGTGCTACTTTGCGATTCTGCTCATCGCCTACACCTATCACGTGCTTTCGATTCGCATGCAGGAGGCGTCCGAAGAAAAGAACGTCAGCGATCTTGATCGACACATCGAAGAGCAAATGCCCTCTTATCGCAACGCCTACAAGCTCTCCAACCGCGAAGCCGAGGTTTTGCGTCTGGTAGTGCGGGGCAAGTCGAACCAAGAGATTGCTGACGAGCTATTCCTTGCCGTGGGCACCGTCAAGGCCCACATCCACAACATCCTGGTCAAAACCGAACAGCAAAACCGCACCACGCTCATCCTGCATTTTTGGAAACGTTAGCCTCCCAAAAAGGGACAGGTTTATTCTGGTAGGTTTTATCTGGACAAACGTCAGCCGCCACGGGGGAGTTGCCTTCCCTCGTGGCGGTCTTCTAGCAGAAAAACCAAGTGAGTAGGCTTTTTGCAGGAGGCCAAGCACGCCCCAAAACGCCACAGCTCTGACCTGCAGTTTTATAGATCATTTGTCGCGATGTGCTCGGCAGGTTCAAAAAAGTCTACTCACTTGTATCTGAGACGCACCAGATTGGCAAAAACCGCCGCGAAAGGCGCCCGGCTCCCTTCGCGGCGGTTATTTGCTCTGGTTTTGCGACCGCTTTTCCCGCTTGTTACTCGCTGTAGCGGGTGGCGATGGCAGCTTGCACCATGCCAGCGCTCATGAGGTAGGTCACCAGGAAGTAGCCACCATAGGCCGCCAGGAAGATTGCACAGGTGAGGCCCACGGTGCCGCCGATGCTCATATTTCCGAAAATGCTCACCAGCTCGATGATCACCTTAAGTGCCACAAAGGAGTGCGCCAGGCCCACTGCCAGCGGGAACAGGAAGAATACCGCCTGCTGTGCCATCACCGAATGGCGAATCTGGCGGTCGTCGCAGCCGATCTGCGCCAGCACTCGATAGCTGCGGCTGCCGTCGGCCACGTTGGAGAGTTGCTGGATCGACAGAATCGCCGCGCATGCAACGACCAATACAAAGCCGATGTAGATGGCTAGGTAGCTAATAAGACCGTTCATTTGCGCTGCTTGCGCGTACATCTCGGAGCGTGTGATGAAGGTTCCCCACGACCCCGGCTCCTTGCCGTCAACGAGCAGATTGTCGAGCACAGTGTATTTAATACTCTCGTCTGCCTCGGTCGTATCCATCCCCTGTTTGTAGTTAACGAGCAGGCTACTGGAATACGGCTGCAGATTAAGTTGGGACAACAGCTCGTCGGCAACGACGACGGTACCCCCATTACTGCCCATCGCCGAGTTGGCGATGGCCGCCGTATCTTCGTCCGACTTATCGGTTGCAGGCTTGAGCTCATGCCCGCCCAAGGTAAGGGCATGGCCACCAGCCATATACTTGGTGTACATGTCGACCAGCTCGCCGCCCATATCACACGTGAGCAGATACTGGTCGTGACCGATGTGCACCGGCTCCTCGCCCATCATCTGACGCAGTTTGTTGTACTGGCTCGCCGGCGTCACAAACAGACCCATCGCATCGGCATTGCTACCCCCGAACGCCTTGGGAAGCTTTTCGCCCATGATCTTGCACATCTCACTTGGAGTCACCGAAGGATCCGAGCCGCCGAGCGGGTAACTCAGATACAAATCGATCTGCACGTGCTCACCGGCAACATCGGCGATATTGACCTTCTTGCCGGTCTCGTCGTTGTTGTCCGCCGACTTGCCCTTAATACCGTCTGCAACGTTATCGGGATCGATACGATCGCCATGCCATGCAGCGTACAAATCGACCGTTGCATCGGCCAGCACCATGCGATCGGCCTCAGACGGATTGACATACTCTTTGTAGTAGTCGAGCGTATCGGGCGTGTAATAGACATACGTCTGCGACATGTCGGCCGGATTATAGCGCTCCAGGTTTTCGTTCATCACGTTGGCAATCGACATACCGCACGTCACCGAGGTGATAGCCAAAAACAGGAGCATCGCGATGACGCCCATCGAAAAGCACACCGTGTTGACCTTGGCCGAAAGCTGACGCACGGTAAACATATTGAGGCCGCGCCAATACACGCTGCGCAGGCTCTGCAGCAGCTTGATAAGCATGCCCGAGAGTCCCCAGAACAGCGCAAAGGTGCCCACGGTAACCATAGCGGTCGTAATACCAAACTGGTTCATGGCCTCTTGCAGCTTGCTGTCCGTCGCGGTTAGCGGGAACCCATCACGTAGCAGACGGTAATAGGCCACGCCCACAAGCGCCACGCCCACGGCAAAGATGGCAATCGCAATCCAGGGGTTGCGTGTCTTGATGCTCTCGTTGCGACGCTCGGCACCCATAAGCTCGATGAGTTTGGTACGACGCACGGCGCGGAGGTTCAGCAGCAGCGTGAGCACAAACATTACGAGCATGCAGGCAAGAGTCAGACTGAACGCATGCACCGAGAAAAAGAAGTGGAAATTGGCGATCTGTGTCTTAAAGAGCGAGGCCGTAAAGAACGTCATGAGCTGCGAGAGCCCCACGCCCAGCACGATGCCGGCGACAAAGGCCACGACCGAAACGATCACCGTCTCGAGCGCCATGATCGTGGCGACGCGCCCGCGCCCCATGCCGAGCACCTGGTACAGGCCAAACTCCTTTTTGCGGCGTTTCATGATGAAGTTATTGGCATACACCATCAAAAAGGCCATGACACCGGCCAAAAAGTACGTCAGGTCGCCGAGCATGCTGCCCATTACCTGCGCCAAGCCCTTTTCATCGATTCCGGCGATGTCGACCTGCATCGAGATAGTGTTAAAGGCATAGAAGACCGTGACACCCAGGGTGAGCGTCAAAAGGTAGACGAGGTAGTCGCGGCCGGCGCGGCGGACGTTGCCCCAAGCGAGTTTACAGAGCATCGGAGCCCTCACCGCCCATCATGGCAACGACCTCCATAATGCGGTCGAAGAACTCTCGGCGGTCGGTGTCGCCGCGGCGCAGCTCGGTGAAGATCTTGCCGTCGCGAATGAACAGCACACGGCTCGTGTAGCTGGCGGCAAAGCTGTCGTGCGTGACCATGAGCACCGTGGCGCGCAGGCGGCGGTTAAGGGCCTCCAGGCTCTCGAGCAGCAGGCGAGCGCTCTTGGAATCGAGGGCGCCGGTGGGCTCGTCGGCCATGATCATGGTGGGGTCGGTGACGAGCGCGCGAGCCGCGGCAACGCGCTGCTGCTGACCGCCGGACATCTGGTAGGGATACTTGTCGAGCACCTGACTGATGGACAGGCGCGCTGCCACATCCTGCACGCGGGTCGAGATCTCTGCCGAGTTTGTGCGGGCGATGGTGAGCGGCAGGGCGATGTTCTCGCGTGCCGTGAGCGTATCGAGCAGGTTGGAGTCCTGGAAGATAAAGCCGAGCTCCTCGCGGCGGAACTGCGAAAGCTTAGCCTGCTTCATGCGTGTTACGTCCTGGCCGTTGATGCGGATGGTGCCGCTCGTGGCGCTATCGATGGTCGACACGCAGTTGAGCAACGTCGACTTGCCCGAGCCCGAAGCGCCCATGATGCCGACGAATTCGCCGCGGTTGACGGTAAAGCTGACGTCGTTGAGCGCGCGGGTCACGTTGCCCAGCGCTCCGTATACCTTTTCGAGATGAGCGACCTCCAGTACCGGGGTCGCCATGTGCGTGGTTTGCATACCGAGTCCTTTCTTGCAATTAGTCTACGGCATCTATAGTCGCAAGAAGACGAGTCGGCTACCATCGATATGGCTTACGCTTGCCTTACCGTTGTGTAAGGTAGGGGTAGTCTTTTTGGGACGGGGCTTTTTTAGCTACCCCATCCGTAGCCTTCGAAACATGGGGCCGCATTTGACATAGGGCAGCTAAAAAAGCCCCGTCCCAAAAAGACTACCCTGCCACTTGTTGATGTTGAGGGAGGACTCCTGTTGAAGACTGTTCATGTTGCCGCTGGGATCATTCGCAAGGAAGGATCTGACGAGCTGCTTGCCGTGCAGCGCGGCTATGGCAACATGCAGGGACTTTGGGAGTTCCCCGGTGGCAAGCTCATGCGCGGCGAGACGCCCGAGGACGCCGTGCGCCGCGAGCTCATGGAAGAGCTGCAGGTAAAAGTCACCAACCTGCGCGATTTCTATACCGTTGAGTACGACTACCCCGATTTCCATCTCTCCATGGAGTGCTACTACTGCTCGCTCGCCGATGAATCCGATGAGCCGCAGAAGCACGACCGCCAACTCGATATCCGCTGGATTCCGCGCACCTCGCTTGCCACGGTTGAGTGGATGCCCGCCGACAAGGGGCTTATCGATGCTCTGATTGAGTTGAAGGAAGATCGGCTTGAGGCCAACGACACTGCCAACGACGCCGAGGCCACCACGACCGACGAGCCCGCTTCCAAGCCCAAGCGCGCACCTAAGCGCCGCAGCAAGAAGCGCCCCAAGCCCGGTCTGCTCGACGGCATCGATACCTCGGACCTCTCCGCCGACGAGCGCGAACTGGTGCGCCGTCGCGCCGCTATAAAAAAGTCCATGAAGGGCAACAAGCGCGCCAACACCAAGCCCGAGCTGCTCGTACGACAGCGCCTGCGCGCAGCGGGCCTCACGGGCTATCGTTTGGAATGGAAGGTTCCCGGCAAACCCGATATCGCCTTCCCCGGGCGCAAGATCGCCATCTTCGTCAACGGTTGCTTTTGGCACCGCTGCCCCAAGTGCAACCCTAGCAAGCCCAAGCGCAACGTTGAGTTTTGGGAGGCAAAGTTCCGTCGCAACGTCGAGCGCGACCGCGCTGCCGTGGCAGCACTCACTCAAATGGGCTGGACACCCATAACCATCTGGGAATGCGAGCTCAAAAAAGACCGCATCGACGCCACCATGGAAAAGGTCATCGAGCAGGTGCGCACTGCAGAGCCGCAGCGCTAGGAACGAGCCGTCCACACGCCCCGCACGTCCGCGCCACATCCGCACCACAAACCTTAGAAAGCCCTTAAGCTCAAAACCTTTCAAGAGTGTTACTCGATGGCTTTGACCTGCGGTTTCATCGTATCATCAAACCAGGTTAAGCCTTTCTTTAGCGCTTCTTTGCGACAGCCGCGGCATAATACTGCCAACGCACGGGACCTAGCAGCATACCCCGTGCGCAACCTTTTGGTGGACATCGAGGAGGCCGCATAAGCATGCATTCTTCCAATGACGCAGCACAGCAGCCATCCCTAAAACATGCAGATCTTTTCTCCTTCCCCCCGACACAGAGAAACGACCTCCTCGACTCCCCCACCACAAAAGCAAAACGCTCAACCGACCAGAGCCTCAACTTGCGAGCATCGTTCGAAAAGCTCCAAGCATCCCTAAACAAGTCATTCCCCAACCAAGCCCGGGCATACTAATTCCCCATCAACAAAGCACCCCTCGCACCCCATCCTTTCCGCCCCAACGCCACAAGGGCGATCGAGCAGGACAGCTTGGGCGGGTCCCCGTACTTAGTTTCCAAAATCATTCCGCAGCGCGAAGGCCCCCGTTGCCAACGCTTCGTAGAAGCGAGGGAACGGGGGCCTTCATGCGCGAGGACGTTTTGGAAACTAAGTACGGGGACCCGCCCAAGCCGTCCGGTGGGATCAGAGTACCCTTGCTGTTACTCTGCTTTGCCCACAGAGTTGAGGTTGGTCATGCGGATCTTAACCAGCTCGGTGATCTCACGCATGCCCTCCTTGGCCGGCTTCTTGGGATCGAAGCAGGCGGGGTTCTCGGCCATGTAGGCCATGAAGCCCTTGGTGTAGGCCTGACGCAGCTCGGTGGCGTAGTTAACCTTGCAGATGCCGTTCTTCACAGCCTCGGCAACCTGCTCATCGGGCACACCAGAGGTGCCGTGCAGGACCAGCGGCACGTCGACGGCGTCGCGGATGGCCTTGACCACGGACTGCTCGATGTGCGGATCGCTCGTGTACACACCGTGGCTGGTGCCAACGCCAATGGCCAGCGAGGTGCAGCCGGTACGCTCGACGAACTCCTTGGCCTCAGCAGGATCGGTGTAGGGGCTCTCGCCCTCAACCGCGGGACCGTCGTCCTCCTTGCCGCCAACCTTACCGAGCTCAGCCTCGACGGGCACGCCCATGGCGCGGCCAGCGTCGGCGACGGACTTGGTCAGAGCGATGTTGTCCTCGAAAGACTCGTGCGAACCGTCAATCATGACAGAGGTGTAGCCAGTGCGGAAAGCCTGCATGCAGCGGTCATAGCCATCGCCGTGATCGAGGTGCAGAGCGACGGGCACGGAAGCGCGCTCGGCGGCAGCCTTGACCATGCCGTAGAAGTAGTCCAGACCGGCGGTCTTGATGGTGCCCGGGGTGGTCTGCATGATGACGGGGGACTTGGTCTCCTCGGCAGCGGCCAGAACGGCCATAACAAACTCGAGGTTCTCGACGTTGAACGCACCGACGGCGTAGTGGCCGGCCTGAGCGTCCTTGAGCATCTTTTCGGTGGTAACAAGTGCCATGAGCGTTTGCTCCTCTCCCTCGCCCGCATCTGGACATCGGGCGTAGTTGTTCACAAGGCGTTTTACCTTGCGTTTTACTGCGCTCATTGTATGAAATTCAGCGGCTTTGCACGTGCGAGATATTGAGCCCATGCAGGTCAATACCGTCGTTTTTGAAAAGCAAACGGAAGGAATTGAAGCCGAGCGGGCGTGTTCGATATTGAATTTTAGGCGTTCAGCGTCTTTCTTTTATAGAAAAGATAAGTAATCGAAAGGTGTTTTCTTACTCAAAAAGAAAATGAACGAAAATAGAGTCAACACAATTCCTGCATATTTAGCCGAGAATGGAGCAGCCATGACCCAAGCTACCAACCGTGCTTTTGCCGACGAACGCCGTACCGCCATTATGGAAATGCTCGAGCATAATGCCTCGGTGCAGGTAGCGGAAATCGCCCAGACCTTTGGCGTGTCCTCCGTCACCGCCCGCGCCGACCTGGACGCGCTCGCCGAAGCAGGCAAGCTGCGCCGCACGCACGGCGGTGCCGTCTCGCTCCACAAACGCCTGACCGTCTCCACGCAGGATCGCCGCATCAATGTCAACGTCGCTGCCAAGCAGGCCATCGCGCAAAGCGCCATCGAGCTCGTCAATGACGGCGACACGCTGCTCGTCGACTCGGGCACCACGGCGCTCGAGTTTGTCCGGCTCCTCGACCAGCGCAACGGCATCACCGTTATCACGGCCGACATTACCATTGCCGATTACATCGACGAGAGCATGCCCTCGGTCGATGTCGTCATGCTGGGCGGGGCACTGCGCAAAGGCCATCGTTATTTGTACGGACCGCTCACTATGCAGGCGCTCCAAATGGTCCATGCCGATCTGGCCGTCATGTGCCCCGGCGCCTTTGTCTCCAGCTGCGGCTTTACGACCGACTTTCCCCAGATGGCCGAGACCAAAACGGCTATGATCGCCGCGGCCCATCAAAGCGTCGCTCTCATGGACGCCAGCAAGGTTAACGGACGCGGCATGTACCGCTTTGCCGAGCTGACCGATGTCGACACCATCGTGATGGACCGTGACCCCGATCATGCCGTCGCCACCTCAATCGCCGAGGCCACCGACAGCGCACGTCCAGCCCTCATCATCGCCGGCGCTTAAACAAAAACCACCACAAAGGTGCCTGTCCCCTTTGTGGTGGTTGTGATGGTTGAGCGTCAAAAGTGAACGTGTCGCTACTTGGACAGCTCGTCGGCGAGGGCCTCGATCTGAGCGCGCGAGGCGTCGTTGAGCGAACCCAGGACAGTCACCTTGTTCTGCGTCAGGGTGATGTCCTTCATGCCCTCGAGCTCCTTGGTCATAACCTTGGCAGCCGCAGGCGCCCAGGAACCGGACTCGACAAGCGCCACGGTGCGGTTCTGGTAGGCATGCTCGGCGAGCGTATGGATGAAGGTGCTCATGCACGGGAAGATCTCGCCCTGATAGGTGATGGAGGCGAGCACCAGACGGTCGTAGCGGAACGCATCCTCAACGGCCTCGGCCATGTCGTCACGAGCCAGGTCAAAGACGGAGACCTTCTGGCCGCGAGCCTCAAGCGCAGATGCGAGCTCCTCGACAGCAGCCTTCAGATGCCCGTACACGCTCGCATAGGCAATCGTGATACCCTCGTCCTCGGGCTGATAGCTCGACCAGGTGTTATAGGTGTCGAGGTAGTAGCCCAGGTTCTCGGTCAGCACGGGGCCGTGGAGCGGGCAGATGATCTGGATGTCCAGGTCGGCGGCCTTCTTGAGGACGGCCTGCACGAACTTGCCGAACTTACCGACGATGCCAAAGTAGTAGCGGCGAGCCTCGCAAGCCCAGCCCTCGGGGTCCTCGACGTCGTTGGCGCCAAACTTGCCAAAGCCGTCGGCACTAAAGAGCACCTTGTCGGTGGACTCGTAGGAGAAGATCACCTCGGGCCAGTGAACGTTGGGGGCGCCGATAAAGGTCAGGCTGTGACCGCCCAGGTCGAGCACATCGCCCTCTTTGACGACCATCTTGCGCTCGGGGTAGTCGGTGCCAAAGTAGTTGACCATCATGCGGAAGGCGCCCATGCTGGCCACGATCTGCGCCTGGGGATAGCGCTCCATAAAGGCAGCGATGCCGGCGGAGTGATCGGGCTCCATGTGATGGACGACCAGGTAGTCGGGCGTACGGCCATCGAGCGCGGCCTCGAGGTTGCCGAGCCACTCGTCGACAAAGCCAGCGTCAACCGAATCGGCGACAGCGATCTTGTCGCCCAAGATAACGTAGCTGTTGTATGCCATACCGTTCTCGGACACATCGTACTGGCCCTCGAACAGGTCAATGTCGTGATCGTCGACACCGATGTAGCGGATATCCTTGGTGATCTCCATCAGGCAAAGCCTCCTAGATAGACAAAAGAGCCCGTCTATCATAACACTCGCCTTCATAGCCACGGCTATCTGTCAGCATCCTTACCGATTGTTTTTGAGGCGGAATATACCGCCGTTTACCTGCACAAATTATGCGCGCGGTATCGCCGTGCTATGTCGAATGATGAGTTGGCCGGGTATACGAATGGCAACGGTTTTACCCGCCGTACCCGCCTCGGGAACCGCATGCTCAAACACCTCGCGTCCGCGCTGATGTAGATCGAATCGCACGGTCGTGAGCTCGTTGTGTGCGACAAAATCATCGAGCGAATCGTCGACGCCCACCACGCTTACGTCCTCGGGCACGCGCAGACCGCTATCGCGCAGCGCGGCAATCGCGCCATTTGCCATCTGATCGTTTGCCGCATAGATCGCCGTCATGGTGCGGTCGTGCTCGGCCAGGTACCTGCCGGCCTCGTAGCCGCTGTTGGCAGACCAGTCGCCCTCGAGCGGCTCTGCCGGCTCGATGTGTTTACGCTCGAGCGCATCCTGCCAACCGGCGCGGCGAAATTGTTCGTCGACCGAGAACGACGGGCCGCCAATATAGCGAATCTGCTCGTGCCCCAGCTCAAACAGGTGATCCATAAGCAACAGCGAGCAGCCGTAATGATCGGAGTCGACCGTGGTCACCCGCGGGTGCGCGTACATGGTAACGATGACCGTGCCAATGCCCGGCAGCGGATCAAACGTCTCAAAATCGGGCGCCATGCGGCTCATGCCGATGATGATGCCGTCCACCGGCAATGCGGCCATACGACGCGTGGCCTCGGCAAGCGAAAACTCCTCGGTCTTGGACATCTCGACCAGCGTGATGGCGCAATTGTGCTCGCGAGCAGCGCTGGCGATGCCGTCAATCATTGAGAGGTTGCCAAACTTGGTGACATCGTTGACGCACAGGCCGACCGAATGGTAGCGGCCGTCACGCAGCGAGCGACCGGCATAACTCGGACGAAAGCCGAGCTCTTGCATAGCGGCCTGCACGCGCTGGCGCGTCTGCTCGTTAACGTTGGGCAAGCCGTTGGCGACGCGCGAAACCGTCTGCTGCGAAACGCCAGCAGCGCGGGCGACGTCGGCCATGGAGACCGGACGCGAACTGGTATCGTTGGACGGGCGCCTTGCCACAGGATCACCTTCACCCTTGCGAGATCTGAATAGCGTGAATGCCGGCCCGGGCAGAAATACACCCCGCGCCGAGGCCCGCTATCGTCGGACGCATGTTAACGTACTCTACTTTTTCTATCTGCATCTCTTCTGCTTTATAAGTCCATACGGCAGTACCGTTCACGGCTGTATTTCTACCGATTACCGGATTCTCAAAAAGTGACAAGCGTTGTGTTATGAGTACGTTAACATAGCTCGTAACGTGCGGCATCGTGAACACTTGGTTCATGCCGCTTCAAGTTGTTAACGTACTCATAATGACGCAAAACTCACCCTCGCGCGCCAAGGAAAGGACTCCCATGACCACCCCCGACGATAAGACATTCGCCACGCTCACCAAGCTGTTTGAGGAGGAGTTTGGCCCCGTCGGCGACCGCCAGGTGCTCTACGTGCACGCGCCCGGCCGTTCCGAGATCAGTGGCAACCACACCGACCACGAGGGCGGCCACGTTATCGCCGGCTCGCTCGATGTCGCTGTCGACGGCATTGCCGTAGCGACCGACACCAACAAGATTCGCGTCGCCGACGAGGGCTACCCCACCTTTGAGATCACGCTCGACACGCTGGATATTCAAGCGCCCGAGAAGGGCACGTCCGCGAGCCTCGTCCGCGGCATGGCCCACGAAATCGCTGCTCTGGGCGTTGAGCCCCAGGGCTTCGACTTCGCCTTCACCTGCTCTGTCCCCTCGGGCGGCGGCCTTTCCAGCTCCGCTGCTGTCGAGGCGGCATACGGTCGCGCCATGGAGACGCTCTGGGGCGCACCCGCCATCGAGCCCGTCGCGCTCGCCCAGATGAGCCAGCGCACCGAGAACAACTATTACGGCAAGCCCTGCGGTCTGATGGACCAGGCCGCTGTGTGCTTGGGCGGCCTCGCCTACATGGACTTTGAGGACCAGGCTCAGCCTAAAACCCAGAAGCTCGAGCTCAACTTTGAGGATCACGGCTATGCGCTCGTGCTCGTTAAGGTCGGTGCCGACCACGTGGCCGCCACCGACGACTACGCCGCCGTTCCGCGCGAGATGCAAGACGTCGCTGCCGAGTTTGGCAAGACACGCCTGTGCGAGGTAAACGTGGCGGACTTTGACGCCAAGCTCCCCGAGCTGCGTGCCAAACTGGGCGACCGTGCCTGTCTGCGCGCCGTTCACTACTGGTACGAGAATGGCCTGGTCGACAAGCGCTGGGCAGCGCTCAACGCCGGCGACATCGATCAGTTCCTGGTCCTGACGCGCGAGTCCGGCGCCAGCTCTGCCATGTACCTACAGAATGTCGTTGCCAAGCTGGGCTCCGAGCAGCCCTCGATGTATGCCCTGGCACTGGCCGAGCATGTGCTCGACGGCCGCGGCGCCGTCCGTATCCACGGCGGCGGCTTTGGTGGCACCATCCAGGCCTTCGTGCCGCTCGACCTGGTCGATACCTTCATTGCCAAGATGAACGGCTGGCTGGGCGAGGGCTCTGCCCGTCATTACGCTATCTCTGACAAGGGGGCTTACGCGGCATGGCTGTAATGACTGACGTGCGCGAGGCCGCGCAGAACCTGATCGAGTACGCTATCCACCGATCGATGATCGGCCAGGACGATCGCATCTGGGCGTATAACACCATTCTCGAGTGCATCGGTGCTACGGGCCCGGCGCTCGGCATGGCCTGGGCGCTCCAGGTCGAGAAACTCTCGCTCTTGCACCCCGATACCCTGCCCAACTTTGACCTGGAGGGCACGCTCGCCGCGCTTGCCGAGGCCGCCGTTGCCAACGGCGCCGCCGAGGACACGGTGTCGGGCCGCGACCGCATCGCCATGCGCATCATGGGCGCGCTCATGCCTCGTCCGTCTGCCGTGATTGACGAGTTTACCGGCCGTATGGGCGTCAACGAACCCCGCGCCGCGACCGACTGGTTCTACGGCCTGTGCTGCGACGCCGGCTACGTGCGCCGTGCCGCCATCGCGCGCAACATCAAATGGAGCACCCCCACCAACTGGGGCGATCTTGAAATCACTATCAACCTGTCCAAACCCGAGAAGGACCCGCGCGATATCGCCGCGGCAGGTGCAGCCAAGAACTTGGGCGAGAAGTATCCCGCCTGCCAGCTCTGCATCGAGAACGAGGGCTACCCCGGACGCTCCGCCGCAGCCGACGGCGGCGCTCACCCCGCCCGCCAGAATCTGCGCGTTATCCCCATTGAGCTCGACGGCGAGCGCTGGGGCTTCCAGTACAGCCCGTACGCGTACTTTAACGAGCACTGCATTGCCATGAGCTCCGAGCATCGTCCGATGCACGTCGACCGCAAGGGGCTGACCTGCCTGCTCGACTTTGTCGACCTGTTCCCGCACTACTTTATTGGCTCCAACGCCGACCTGCCCATCGTGGGCGGCTCGATTCTGTCGCACGACCACTTCCAGGGCGGCGCGCACGAGTTCCCCATGATGCATGCCACCGAGGTCTCGCAGTTTAGCGTGCCCGGCTTTGACCAAGTCAGCGGTACCGTGTTGCAGTGGCCGCTTTCGGTGCTGCGACTGCGCTCGCACGACCGCGCCCAGCTGCTCGACGCCGCCGAGAAGATCATCCTCGCTTGGCGCGAGTGGACCGATGAGTCGGTGGGCGTCATCGCGCGCACAGCCGACGGCGTAGCGCACAACACCGTGACGCCCGTCATCCGCCGCGTCGACTCCCGCGGCAACGCCGGCGGCGAGATCTACGAGGCCTATCTTGCGCTTCGCTGCAACATCACGACCGACGAGCATCCGCTGGGTGTGTTCCACCCGCATGCCGAGTATCACCATATTAAAAAGGAGAACATCGGCTTAATCGAGGTCATGGGCCTGGCTATTCTTCCGCCGCGCCTGGTTCCCGAGCTTGGCGCTGTCCGCGAGCACCTGCTGGCAGCCAAGGCCGATGCCAGCTACGACCTTGCCGGCGCGCTCGAGGGCGACGACCTTTGCCGCAGCCACGCCGCATGGGCTGAGGACGTCTTTGCCCGCCGCGCCGACGAGCTTACGGCCGACAACGCCATCGACATCCTGCACGAAGAGGTCGGCGTGGTGTTTGGCCACGTGCTCGACAACGCCGGCGTCTTTAAGTGGGACGAGGCAGGACGCGCCGCCCAACAGCGCTTTATCGACTCGCTATAGCATGCGAGCTCGAACGCACGCACTCAACAAATAGCGTCTACACGACAACGGCGCCCGCCGGCAACATCACCGACGGGCGCCGTTTTTGAGTGTAGCCATTGGGGTCATTCTTAAGGGGCGTTCTTAAACGACTAGTCATTAAAGAGCGTCCCCAATGACTACTTGCGACCAAGGCAACGCCGGTGTCTTGTCAACGACAGCGAAAACGCCCCTAAGCGAGCAAGGTGACGTGAAAGAGGAGGGCATTGACCTTTTGGTCATGCCCGACGATTGAACGTCAGATTGCCGCTTAGGGGCGTTTGCAGCGTCGCGCCGTTACGCGGTTTGGTAAAACCGCGTAACCCTACAGTTCAGTCACGACAACGCTGTTGTAGACCTCGTCCCAGCGATCCATGACCAGGTGGCCGGTCTTGGGATCCATGGCGTTGAGCTTGCCGCAGGTATTGGCGGTCTTGAGCACCGTGACGTCGTCGGCGCCGGCAGCAATGGCATGCGCAAAGCCGGCGATGGTCGAGTCGCCGGAACCCGTCGCGTTCACAGCCGCAATCGCGGGCGTCTTGGCGCGGAACGCGCGACCCTCATGGAAGCCAACCGAACCGGCAGCGCCCATCGAAACGACAACCCAGGGAATACCGGCAAAGCGGTCATCGGCGGCGAGCGCCTCGCGCAGGGCATCGACATCATCGGTCGTAAAGGACGTACCCAGCAGGCCGTTAATCTCGGTCAGATTGGGCTTTACGAGCTCAGGCTTAGCGTCGGACTCCAGCGCGGCCTCCAGCGATGCACCCGAGGTGTCGAGCAGCACCTTGGCGCCCGCCTCCTCGGCGATCTTGACGAGCTCGGCATAGTAGCCGGCATCGACGCCGCGCGGCAGCGAGCCCGAAAGCGTCACAACGTCCGCCTTCGCTGCAAGCTCGGCGAACTTGGCCGTAAAGGCCTCGAGCTCGGCCGGGGCGATCTGCGGGCCGCTCTCCAGCAGCTCGGTCTGATTGCCCTCGTGCAGAATATTCAGGCAAATGCGCGTCTCACCGGCGATGGGCACAAAGTCGTTCTTGACGCCGTCGGCATCCATAAGCTCGGCCATATAGGCACCCATGTGGCCGCCGAGCAGGCCAGTCGCGAGCACGTCGTCGCCCAGCTGCAGCAGCACACGGCTCACGTTGAGGCCCTTACCGCCAGCAGTCTTTTCGGGCGTCACGCGGTTCACGTCGTCGATGATCAGCTTGTCGAGCTGATAGCGCGTATCAATCGACGGGTTCATGGTAACAGTCAGAATCATATTGAACTCCTGTTCCGGGGCGGCATGACCCACCCCAAACATACGATAGCTCGTTAAAGGATCTCGATCTCAAAGCCGCGGGTGACGGTCTCCCCCGGCTTGGCCACCAGGCAGCCGCGCTTGTGCTCCAGAATATCGTCCTCGTCGGAGCAGGTGGACAGACCGCCCCACGGTTCAACAGCCACAAAGTCGCCCTCGGGCTTGCTCCACACAATCAGGTACGGCATATCGGGGAACGTCAGGCGCACGCCCTTGTCCTCGGTTTTCTTGGTCAGCGTAACCACGCGGCTCTCGAGCATGTCGAAGATGGTCTCCGCGAAGTCAAAGAGTTCGTGGGTCAGCGGCAGGTCATGGCCAACCATCGGGTTCTTGCTGCGATGCTCAACATCAATCAGGCCCGTCGAGGGAACGGCAGTACAGAGCTCGGCGGCCTCGCGCTGCTCAAAACGGAGCTCGTAGTCGTCATAGGACTCGCCCTCGTCAAGCGGGCACTTAAAGCCAGGGTGACCGCCCACAAAGAACGGCATGTCCTCGGTGCCCTCATTGGTCACCTCGTACGACACGGCCACCTTCTCCGCATCGATCATGTAACGAGCAACGATCTTAAACGGATACGGGTACTGCTCGAGTAACTCGACATGGTCGGCAGAACTTAGGCTCAGCGCAACCATGTTGTCGCTCTGTTCCTCGAGTTTCCACTCCTGTTTGCGCGCAAAGCCGTGACGGGCGAGCTTAACCTCGCGGCCGCCCATGGTCATTGCGTGACCGTCACGAAGGCCGCCGCAGATCGGGAAGCAAATAGGCGCCTGGCCCGACCACACCGCCGGATCACCCTGCCACAGATACTCGCGGCCGTTGGCCGTAATAGAAGTGAACGATCCGCCAGCCGTGCTCAACGCAATGCGGACAGAGCCGTTATCAAGAACAAACTCCATGGGAATCTTCTCCTTCACATATCATCTCGCACGATCCATTGTGAACGTCGTGCCTTTAGCAGAAAGGTAATGAGGCAGCGCCGCAAACAAAAGAACAATGCACGTCCAGCCCGCTGGGCCAATTGGGCTGATAGAAAACCGGCCCGCGCCCCCTCACAGAAACGCGAGCCGTCAACGGACTAGTTAATTACGCCGGATACCCGCTAATCGTGGTATTCACCGCGGTCCCACTTCTCGAGGAACTCGTCAAAGAAGTGCGGGTCAGCCTGAGCCTCAGCGTCGGCCTTATTGCAGGCATCGATCTTGGCAATCAGGGCATCGTGCTCGGGGGTCTTCTCGTAGGGCTCCTCCAGGAAGGCAAGCATGATATCGGCCATCAGGAACTCGCCGGTGATCTTACCGCCAAAGCCCACGATGTTGGCGTTGAGCTCGCGACGGGCATACAGGGCAGAGGTCATGTCGCGAACCAGGGCGCAGCGGGCGCCGGGAACCTTGTTGACGGCGTTGGTGATGCCGATGCCGGTGCCGCACAGGGCCACGCCAAAGTCGGCCTTGCCGCTGGCAACAGCCTCGCCCACGGCCTTACCGTAGATGGGGTAGTGCGTACGGGTGTGGCTGTAGGTGCCGCAATCGAGCACCTTGTAGCCAGCCTGCTCCAGGCGGTCGGCCAGATAGATCTTCTCGTCCGTAACGATATGGTCGCAACCGATTGCGATGGTCTTCTTCATCAGAACGTCCTTTCGTCTGAATTCACAAGTTGAGGTAGAAGTTCGAGTTCTCGGTGGCTCTCGTTAGGCCATCTTGTTGAGCATGTCGACACGGATCTGGTGACGGCCGCCGGCGTACTGGGCACGCAGGAACTCGCGGGCGATCTTCTTGGCGACCTCGGTGCCCACAACGCCCGGGCCCATGGTGACCATGCGCGAGCCGTTGTGCTCGCGGGTCATGTAGGCGGAACGCTCGTCGGAAATGTTGGCGACGACCATGCCCTTAATCTTGACGGCGGCCATATAGGAGCCGACGCCGTACTTATCGAATGCGAAGCCCTGGGAATCCTTGTGCTCCAGCAGGTCCTTGGCAACGGCGGTCGCGGAATCGACAAAGTCCGCGGCAGGGGTCTCGGAATAGTCGACGACCTCGTGACCGTCGGCGATGAGCATCTCCTTGATGGACTCCTTCATCGACATACCGTCGGCATCGGAAGCGATTACAACCCTCATGACATCCTCCTTGAGAGATACGCAGGTGCGTAGTTTCTGTTTGGAAGTGTTGAATCGCGTTCAGGTCCGGGCATCTGAATGTGCGGTTCTTCACTGTTCATGTTTATTTGAACACATTCGAACATCAACTGCAAGAATTATTTGTTTATCTTTGTTCTTTTTTGAACAAATACCGTTCACGGATGATTGCCGACCGTTTGGGCCGGGTGCGGACGTAGCGACCATGTGTTCAACAAACAAAAAGGCGGCCGAGAACGTGTCTCGGCCGCCCTTCTTACAGTTGATCTTCCAAAGAACGCTTTGCCGCCTACTCAGACTGCCTGCCCTTCTTGGCGTGCTTGGACGGAGCACTCAGAAAGCGGCCCGTCAAATAGTTCGCCGGGCCGGAAATATCAATCCCCAGTAGCGTGTGTCCCAGCCACAGAAACGCCGCGAGCACCAGCAGCGGGATAACGCACGAGGTCACGATCATCACAATGACGCCTTCGATGAGATCGGTCACTTGCTGCACAATTTCATCGGTCATCTGCTTGGCGCCGCTGGTCACCGACGTGACGAGGCCCGAGGCACCGTCGGCAAGCTGCTCGAGCACGCTCTTGGACTCTGCGGACTCGGTCTTTTTCTTGCTTGTTTTGGAGCTATCGCTATTTGCCGCACTCGCAGCGTCGGCCGCCTTTTGCTCGGCCGCCTCGATGCTAACGCGATACGTTTCGTCGACCTTCTGCGACACCCAAACGCTTGCAGGCACCAACGCCATGCCAATTATGGCGACCACCAGCACACGCGTTGCCACGCGGCGAATGACTGCGCTCGTGCTCCAGCGTCCGTGAATGCCAAGCGACACCGCGAAGAGTACGAGCGAGAACGGAATCAGGATGCCCAGCCCGACCGACCATAAAATGGTCAGCAGATATTTTTCGAGGTAGAGCACGGCAAGCACGATACCCAAGTTTCCCGAAAGCTGCGCGAGCTGCTCGGCAACTGGCGTTCCCGTATCGCCCGGCAGCGCAGTGATACCCGCAGATAGGGCGACGCACGAGGTTGTGAGCGCCAAAACATTGCCCTTCTTTTGATCGATGACCTCGATGGTGGAGTCCCAAGTCTTGGTATCGGCAAAATGCGGACGAGCTACAAAGCCCGACAACAGCGCCAGTACCACGAGCGCAACGATAAAGCCAATCTGCAGCTTTTTGTTTGCGCACACGACATCAGACAGGCTGGGCTGCAGCTCGGTTACCGTCGTATGCTCGGTTATCTGGACAGGACGCCCATGAGCCATCTCGTGCGCATCTGTCTTTTGAATCAATCCGTTGTCCGGCATTTGGACACCTCCTCATTCCGGCCTGCATTGCGGATGGAAGTATACCCACCCATCGAAAAACCGAACGGGAGGACGAACGGAGCGCACCAAGACTGTCCCCAATGACTAGTCGTTTAAGAACGTCCCCAATGACTATCTCGGGATGAGTTGCGGTGGAATAGGGATTGTTTTGCGCCCGCCGGCCCCTATTCGGTCCCCATTTCACCGCAACTTGGAGGAGGACAGAAAAAGCCCTGCCGCGGGTAGCGGCAGAGCTTTTGGAAGGGGACTTGGTTGTGAGGGCTCATTAGGCGAGCTTGGCCTCGAGCTCGGCGATGCGCTTGTAGGCATCGATGGTAAAGCGGGTCTGCTTCTCCAGGATCATAGTGGTCATGAGGGTGTCCTGAGCGTGAGCCATGATGAAGGTCATCTCCATCTCGCCACCGCCGGCCTCCTGCGAAAGCAGTTTGGTCTGCGTGTCGTGGGCACCGATGAGCGCATCGCTGGCATCCTTGTGCAGCTGTTCGGCCTTCTCAAAGTCACCCTCGCGAGCAGCATCGAGCGCTGCAAGCAGATCGGTCTGGGCGTCACCTGCGTATGCGACGATCTCGAATCCAACCATCGAGATTTCTTCTTTGGTTGCCATATTGCGTTCCTTTCACATATGAACCAATGGAGAGCATCGCGTCCGGGCATACGCGCTGCGTTGTCTATGACAGAAACAATAACATTCAAACAAAAAAGAACAGCTCAAAACGTAATTTCGAGCTATGAACGGTCACTTTTCGCCCGTGAACGGTTTTTAAACCAATCTGAACAATATCAAACACAATTATCGGCAACCCAAACAGGACCGCACCCTAACACAAATCGCGCACCGTATCGCCCTCTACAAGCACACCGGGGATCAGCATGTGCTCCACGCCAGACGCACCCCCATCGGCGCCGGCAATCTTGTCGACCGCCCACATGCCGACGCGCTTGTTGTCAAAGCGCACCGTGGTCAGGCGACGGTCGGGCACGATATCGCCCAGGCTGTCATCAACACCCACCACGCTCACGTCCTCGGGCACACGCCTTCCGCACGACTCGAGCCCGCGAATGCAGCCGTATGCCATGGCATCGTTGGAAGCATAAATGGCCGTACAGGTCGGATCTTCCGCCAGAGCCTGACCGGCAGCATATCCGCTCTGTGCCGTCCAATCCCCACGGACGAGTCGCGGCGGCTCAATTCCATGCGCGCGCAATGTCTCGCGCCAGCCTTCCTCGCGCCGCATGCCCGAAAGCGAGCGCTCGGGACACGAGATAAAGTGCACGGTTTTGTGCCCCCGCCCCAGCAAGTACTCGACCACCTGGCGCGAGCAATCGAACTGGTCGTTATCGACCGTTGAACAGAGCGGGTGCTCCAGCATCGTAACGAGCACCGTCTGCATGCCGGGCAGCGGCTCGAAGGTGCCAAAGTCCGCCGGCATGCGATTCATGATCACGACCATGCCGTCTACCGGCAGCGCGCTCATGCGCGACGATGCGCTCTCGAGGGTATACGGATGCCCATCTACTTTAGTGAGGGTGATGGCATAGCCATGTTTGTCGGCCGCGGCGGCAAAGCCCTCCATACGGTCGAGGTTGCCGGTACCGGTAATGTTGAACATGGCGACGCCAACGGTCTTAAACTTGCCACGGCGCAGCGATCGACCGGCAAAATTGGGGCGATACCCCAGCTCGCGCATGGCGGCACGCACGCGTTCCTTGGTCTCGGGGCGCACGCTGGGCGAATCGTGCACGGTGCGCGAGACCGTCTGCTCCGAGACGCCCGCGAGGCGCGCCACGTCTTTGACGGATACCGATTTTTTAACAGCGGCCATAGGTCGATCTTTCTATGTCAACGATGCCATTGGCGGCACCCTACGCAGTCAAATGAAACGTCTTCAAGTATATCTAACGCCTCCCCCACCATACGCTCACCACCCAAAACCTACCGTTCACCGACATTTTTGCTTCCCCGAACGGCTTTTGTCGCCCAAATGTTAACGTTGCCATTGTGCAAACAAAGAGCCACCGGGCGGCTCAAACGTTTACGCGTAAGGAATCGACGGTTCGCAGGCACAGGAACCACCGGTTCGCGTCTTTTTTTGTGTCGCAAAATGGCAACGTCAACATTTTGGCAAGCAAACGTCAAAAGCTACCATCGTTGCTAACCCACCGACTCTTAGGAGCTTTGCATGGAGCAACTCATCGCCATCATCGAAAAGGGCCAGCCCTTTTTCAACGCGATCGCCCGCAACAAGTACCTCAAGGCGATCCGCGACGGCTTTATCTCCGTCATCCCCATCATCATCTTCTCGTCCATCTTTTGCCTGGTAGCCTCGGTCCCCAACATCTGGGGTTTCTACTGGCCCGATGACATCAACAACGCCCTGTGGAAGTGCTACAACTACTCCATGGGCATCCTGGCCATCGCCTGTGCCGCCACCACGGCCAAGCACTTCGCCGACGCTCAGAACCGCGACCTGCCCAAGAACAACCAAATCAACTTTATCTCGTGCATGTGCGCGGCCATCATCGGCTTCTTGCTCCTTTCGAGCGACACGATCGCCACGGACGCCGCCAGCGGTTTCAACACCACCTACCTTGGTTCCAAGGGCCTGCTGACCGCCTTCATCGCTGCGTTTGTGACCGGCATCATCTACAAGTTCTTTATTAAGCGCAACATCACCGTCAAGATGCCCGAGCAGGTTCCGCCCAACATCTCGCAGACTTTTAAGGACATCATCCCCTTCTCCGTCTGCATCACCGTCTTTTGGGTCTTTGACATCGTCTTCCGCGCTGCCTTTGGCTTCTGCTTTGCCCAGGGCGTCATTCAGGTGTTCCAGCCCCTGTTCACCGCTGCCGACGGCTATATCGGCCTCGCTGTGATTTACGGCGCCATGAGCCTGTTCTGGTTCGTCGGCGTTCACGGCCCCTCGATCGTCGAGCCCGCCATCGCCGCCGCCCTCGTTGCCAACATGACCGACAACCTGGCTGCGTTCCAGGCTGGCCAGCACGCTTCCGCTGTCCTGACCCAGGGTGCCCAGTACTTCGTCGTCTGCATGGGCGGCACCGGCGCCACGCTCGTCCTGGTCTTTATGTTCTGCTTCCTGGCCAAGTCTCAGGAGATGCGCGCCGTCGGTAAGGCCGCTATCGTCCCTGTGTGCTTTGCCGTCAACGAGCCGCTGCTGTTCGCTGCACCCATCGTGCTCAACCCCGTCTTCTTTGTCCCGTTTGTCTTTGCCCCGATCGCCAACATCTGGATTCTCAAGATCTTTATCGACTTCTTGGGCATGAACGGCTTTATGTACACCCTGCCTTGGACTGTCCCCGGCCCCATCGGCACCATCATGGGCCTGGGCTTCCAGCCGCTCGCCTTTGTGATGCTCGCCATCATCCTGGTCGTCGACTTCGTCCTGTACTATCCGTTCTTCCGTGCCTATGACGCCCAGAAGTGCGCCGAGGAGGCCGAGATTTCCGAGGAAGAGCTCGCCGCCAAGAACGCCGAGAAGGCCGCCAAGCTCAACGACGCCTTCCAGGGCAAGGCTGACGCCAAGAGCGTTGCCGCCGGCGCTGCTGCCGAGGCCGTGAAGTCCGACGTCGCTCCCGCCGCCACCGAGGCCACGGCCACCAGCGACCTCAACGGCAAGCGCGTGCTCGTGCTCTGCCAGGGTGGCGGTACCTCGGGCCTGCTCGCCAACGCGCTGGCCAAGGCCGCCAAGGAGCGCGGCATCAATCTTGAGACCGCTGCCGAGGCCTATGGCAACCACGTTGACATGCTCCCCGACTTTGACCTGGTCGTCCTGGCCCCGCAGGCTGCCAGCTACTTGGCCGACCTGCAGAAGGACTGCGAGCGCGTGGGCAACAAATGCGTCGCCTGCCGCGGTAAGCAGTACATCGAGCTCTCCCAGAACGGCGACAAGTCTCTCGCCTTCGTAAGCGAGCAACTCTCGAAGTAAGTAACGCTCAGGGCCAGCCGACCATCCACAGCCGGCTGGCCCTTCGATTTAGACGATTGGATCATCATGTCCGTTAACCCCGCTAGCGTCACCAACCCGCCTGCGCAGTTTCCCGAGGGCTTTGTCTTTGGCGGCGCCACTGCTGCTTACCAGGTAGAGGGCGAGACCCGCACCCACGGTAAGGGCAAAGTCGCCTGGGACGACTTCTTGGAGGCCCAGGGGCGCTTCTCCCCCGATCCTGCTTCGGACTTCTACAACCAGTACCCCGTCGATCTGGAACTGTGCGAGGAGTTTGGCATCAACGGCATTCGCCTCTCTATCGCCTGGAGCCGCATCTTCCCCAACGGTACCGGCGAAATCAACCCCGAGGGTGTCCAGTTCTACCACGACCTCTTCGCCGAGTGCCACAAGCACCACGTTGAGCCATTTGTCACGCTGCATCACTTCGATACGCCGCTGTCCCTCTTTGAGAAGGGCGACTTCCTCAACCGCGAGACCATCGACGCCTTTGTGAACTTTGCCACCTTCTGCTTTAAGGAGTACGCCGACCAGGTAACCTACTGGTTCACCTTTAACGAGATCTGGGCCGATGCCTCCAACACCTACATCGAGGGCACCTTCCCCGGTGGCGTCAAGGCGCATCTGGCCGAGGCCTTCCAGTGCGAGCACAACATGATGCTCGCCCACGCCAAGGCAGTACTGGCCTTCCACAACGGTGGCTTTAAGGGCAAGATCGGCGTCATTCAGTCGTTGGAGTTTAAGTATCCGCTCAACGAGAACGACCCCGCCGACATCAAGGCCGCCAACAACGAGCACGTGCTGCAGAACCAGTTTCTGCTCGACGCCACCTTCCGCGGCGACTATGCCCCCGACACCCTCGAGTGCGCCAACCGCTTGGCTGCCGTCTCGGGCGGCACCATCGAGATCCTGGACGAGGACCTCGAGATTATGCGCGAAGCCGCGCTCTACAACGACTACCTGGGCGTTAACAACTACCAGTGCCGCTTCTTGAAGGCTTACGACGGCGAGAACGACCTGCACCACAACGGTACGGGCGAGAAGGGCACTGGCCGCTGGCGCGTTAAGGGTATTGGCGAGCATGTGAACAAGCCCGGCGTCCCCACCACCGACTGGGACTGGATCATCTATCCCGAGGGTCTGTTCGACCTGCTCGTCTACATTAAGCAGCGCTACCCCAACTACAAGCAGATCTTCATCACCGAGAACGGCATGGGCTACAAGGACCCCTACAAGGACGGTTTTGTGGACGACCAGCCGCGCATCGACTACATCGAGCAGCACCTGCGCTGGTTGCTCAAGGCCATGGAGGTGGGTGTCAACGTGGGCGGCTACTTCCTGTGGAGCCTGCAGGATCAGTTCTCCTGGACCAATGGCTACAACAAGCGTTACGGCTTCTTCTACGTTGACTTTGAAACCCAGAAGCGCACGCCCAAGGCAAGCGCATACTGGTATAAGCACGTGGCGCAGACCCGTCGTCTGGACTAGTGGCTGGCGGGGTTGCCCGCTCACACAACCTGTCCCCATTTCTCAGCCGGGGGCGGCACGTCACACGGCGCGCCGCCCCCGGTCTTTTTGTTTTTGGGCTGGTCGGGAGCCGTTTGTCTCGATCTGTAACATCTAGCCGAGTTTTTTGGTCCTAGCTGTTACAGATTGAGACGAACAGGATTGCTCTTTCCGAAGAATCTAAATCTGTAACACGTAGCCCGCTTTTGACCGTCTACCTGTTACAAATCGAGACAAACGGAGTAGGACCTAACCCCGTATGTCCCTAACAGTCGAGCGTTCGACCAGCGTACTCGGCACATGAATCGCCTCGATAGACGAGCTCTCTCCAATCGCCGCCTCAAACGCAAGCTTACCGACACCGCGCAAATCAAATCGCAGCGTCGTCAGCCGATTGTGAGGAACAAGTCCCTCGAGTGCGTCGTCGATACCAACCACGCTCACGTCGTCGGGCACGGACAGGCCCGCGTTCTCGAGCGCGGCGATAACGCCCAGCGCCATCTGGTCATTTGCCGCAAGCACGGCAGTCGGCGCCTGCGACCCGCCGGCAAGCACCTCGGCCGCAATCCGCTCGCCCATGGCGTACCCACTGTCCGCACTCCAATCGCCACGCAGCATCGGAGCGGCATCGACATGAGCACGACCCAGCGTATCGCGCCAACCGGCCTCACGAAAACGCGAGGAAATCGAGTTTTCCGGACCCGCCACAAACCGCATATTCGAGTGACCATGTTCCAGCAGATAATTGGTCAACAGCTCGCACGAACCATACTGGTCGGAGTCGATCGTCGTGCAGCGCGGATGCGCATACATGGACAGGATGACCGTTCGCACTCCCGGCTGGGGAACAAACTCCTCAAAATCGGGAGCCATGCGGTTCATGTTGAGAATCATGCCGTCGACGGGTCGCTCGACCATGCGGCGCGAGGCATCGGCAAGTGTATAGGGCTTGTCGCCGCCCATCTCGATCATAGTGACGGCAAAATCGTGCTCGCGCGCCGCTTGCATGATACCCTCGAGCGTCGCCAGGTTACCGACACGTGTGATGTTGTACATGCACAGGCCAATAGAACGATACGACCCGCCGCGCAACGCCGCTCCAGCAAAATTGGGACGAAAGCCCAGCTCTTCCATGGCGGCCAGCACACGCTTGCGCGTCTTTTCCGTCACGTTGGGCATACCGTTGACCACGCGAGACACAGTCTGGCGGCTCACGCCAGCGAGCGCCGCAACCTCTGCCGCGCTCGCCGAATGACCATTCCTTGTCTGCTGAGCCATGCCTTCCACGCTAACCTGCTTCCCAACTATTCCCCGCGCCCATGGCGCATCGTACATACATCGATAACGTGCTCATGATACCCGAGCCATATACCACAACATGAAAACTTCTGTCAATCAAAACCGCTTACCGAACAAATACAACCGTTCGCGGCTGTTTGAAGTTGTTTTGTTTCTATACATCCCAGCCGGATGTTAACGTGCTCATTGTCAAATGTTCACGTGCTCATTTTGGTTCTAATCATTTTAAGATAGTGTTTATCGGGCTTTTTCACCGCTGAACGCTAACCAGGGAGCCTCCTGAGCGCAAACGCACAATATCGAACAGCGAGACGAGAGGGTGTATGCATATGTCTTTGCTAAACCGCGTACAGCAGCTGCCGAAGGGCTTTGTTTGGGGCGCCGCAACCGCCGCGTACCAAACGGAAGGTTCCACGAAGGTGGCAGGCAAGGGTAAGACCATGTGGGACGATTACCTTGTCGCCCAGGGTCGCTTTTTGCCCGACCCGGCCAGTGATTTCTACAACCGCTACGAGGAGGATATCCGCCTTTCTGCCGAGCATGGACTCAACGCCATCCGTGTGTCCATCGCCTGGACCCGCATCTTCCCCAACGGCGACGATGCCGAGCCCCTCGCCGAGGGCGTTAAGCACTACCACGAGCTGTTCGCCTGCTGCAAAAAGTATGGCGTCGAGCCCTATGTGTCCCTGCATCACTTTGACTCCCCCGCCGCCCTGTTCAACCAGGGCGACTGGCTCAACCGCAAGACCGTCGACGCCTATGTGCGCTATGCCGAGTTCTGCTTCCGCGAGTTCCGCGAGGTCAAGAATTGGTTCACCATCAACGAGCTCATCAGCCTCTCGCACTCCCAATACATCCAAGGCAACTTCCCGCCCAACCATCACTTTGATGTGACGAGCGGCATCCAGAGCCAGCACAACGAGCTCGTTGCCCACGCCCGCGCCGTCAACCTGTATAAGGATCTTGACGAGACCGAGCACCTGGGCGGACGCATTGGCATGGTCAACGTCCTGACGCCGGCATATCCTGCCACAGACTCGCCCGCCGACCAGCACGCCGCCGACCTGTACAACGCCTTCTACACCGACTTCATCATGGACGGCGCCTTCCTGGGTCACTACTCCGCGCGCACCCTCTCACTCATCAACGAGATTCTGCGTGCCAACAACGCCACGCTTACGGTTGAGGACAGCGACATGGAGGAGCTCGCCAAGGCGGCGCCCCGCAACGATATGTTCGGCCTCAACTACTATCAGTCGGCGTTTATCGCCGCCTACGATGGCGAGTCCACCAACAGCTTTAACGGCACCGGAGACAAGGGCACCTCGTGCTTTAAGTTTAAGGGCGTCGGGCAGCAGGTCGATATGCCGGGTATCCCCACCACCGACTGGGATTGGCTCATCTACCCGCAAGGCCTCTACGACACGCTCAAGCACATCAGCGCCACCTATCCCAACCTCCCCGTCATCTATATCACCGAAAACGGCCTGGGCCACAAGGACCCCGAGCCCGACGCAAACGGCATCGTCGCCGATCCCGAGCGCATCGACTTTGTCGACCAGCACATGGAGAAGGTGCTCCGGGCGCGCGCCGAGGGCGTCGACGTCCAGGGCTACTTTATCTGGAGCCTGCAGGACCAGTTCTCGTGGGCCAACGGCTATAACAAGCGCTACGGCCTGTTCTACATCGACTTCGACACGCAAAAACGCTACATCAAGCAGTCGGCACTCTGGTACAAGGAGCTCGCCGACACTATGGCGGACGCGCAGTAGCGCATCGCCTCGCTTTCCCCCGAGAGGGGAGCGGCCCTATGCGATACAAACCCAGCCGCTCCCCTCTCTCCCCCTGGGACCGACCCCGCCTGCACCCGGGCTTTTAGCAAGCGGGAGACCATATAGGTTTTCAACGTCCATGCCATTAAGATTTCATGCAAAGAGGAGCGTGAACTATGGAATCGATCGTTAAGTTCTTGGAGAAAGGTCAGCCGTACTTCGACAAGGTCTCTAAGAACATCTACCTTCAGGCCATTAAAGACGGCTTTTTGGCAGCAATGCCCATCATCCTGTCTTCTTCTGTCTTCCTGCTTATTTCGACCCTGCCGGGCGTTGTCGCCACGGTCGGCGGCTTTATGCTGCCCGACTGGTGGAACGTCGACGTCGTGAACTTCTGCAACAAGGTTTACAACTTCACGATGGGCGTCGTGGGCATCATGGTCGCCGGCACCACCGCAAGCGCGCTGACCGGCTCCAAGAACCGCCGCATGCCTGCCGGCAAGGCCATCAACGCCACGAGCACCATGGTCGCCGCCATGTGCGCTATGCTCATCTTGGCCGTTACCCAGACGAGTGCCAAGATCGACGGCGCCGATGTCTCGGTGTTCTTTACCGACAACATGGGCACCAAGGGCCTACTGAGCTCCTTTGTCGCCGCATTTGCCACGGTCAACATCTATGCCTTCTGCATTAAGCGAGACATCACCATCAAGCTGCCCAAAGAAGTCCCCGGCGCCATCGCCCAGAACTTCCGCGACATCTTCGCCTTCAGCTTCTCCATCCTGTTTGTCGCCGTCATCGACGTTATCTGCCGCACCTGCTTGGCCGTCCCGTTTGCCAACGTCATCTCCACGCTGGTGAGCCCGCTGTTCGCCGCTGCCGATTCCTACGCCGGCCTCGCCCTCATCTGGTTCATGATCCCGCTGTTCTGGTTCATGGGCATCCACGGCCCCTCGGTCGTTAAGCCTGCCCTCAACGCCGCGCTGTTTGGCAACATCACCACCAACCTCGCCACGCTGCAGGCCGGCGGTCACCCCGCCCTCGCCCTGACCGAGAACTTCGGTAACTACATCGGCGAACTCGGCGGCACCGGCGCCACGTTCATTGTCCCGATCATCTTCCTGCTCTTTATGCGCTCCAAGCAGCTCAAGGCCGTCGGCAAAGCCTCTGTCGTACCCGTGATGTTCGCCGTCAACGAACCGCTGCTGTTCGCCGCGCCCATCATCCTCAACCCGTACTTCCTGATCCCGTTCCTGTTTGCCCCCGTGGCCAACGTCCTCATTGGTAAGTTCTTCATCGACTTTTTGGGCATGAACGGCTTTATCTATGCCATGCCGTGGGCACTCCCCGGACCGATCGGCACCTTCATCGACACCAACTTCCAGCCGATCTCTCTGGTCCTGGTTGTCGTCCTGCTGGTCGTTGACTTCTTAATCTACTACCCGTTCTGCAAGGCCTACGACAACGTCCTGTGCAAGCAGGAGGCCGAGACCCTGGCCGAAGAAGAGGCCGAGGAGACCAAGGCCGTCAAGACCGCTGCCGCCCCCGCCGTTGAGGCTCCTGTTGTCGAGACCGCTTCTGCCACTGAGGCCTCCGCAGCTCCGTCCGCCCTTAAGGGCAAGGATCTGAGGGTTCTGGTTCTGTGCGCTGGCGCCGGCACCTCTGCACTGCTCGCCAACGCGCTTAAGGAAGGCGCCGACGAGCTGGGCATCGACATTACCGCCAACGCCGGTGCCTACGGCAGCCACTACGCCATCATGGACCAGTACAACGTCATCGTCCTGGCTCCGCAGGTTCGCACCTATTACAACGAGATGAAGGCCGACACCGACCGCCTGGGCATCACGCTGCTGTCGCCCAAGGGCAAACAGTACATCGACCTCACTAAGGATCCCAAGGGTGCCGTCGCCTGGATCGAGGAAAACCTCGAGGCATAAAACGCTGACGCCACCTGCCGCTCGCAGAAAAAAATGGCCCGTGCATCGATGCGTGAACTGCGCCCCAAATCTTGGACGCCCTAAATAGCGACTAGGCCGCAAGGGCCT
>CABRFZ010000009.1 GCA_902470365.1 uncultured Collinsella sp.
ATGCCATAGTATACGGGCATTTTCAATTACAAGATACACCTTGCCGTTTCAAGTGTTGATGGTAAACTTTCACTTACCGTTTACGGTTATGAAAGAACCTTTCACCGGAGATTTGCACCTTAGCTCTTCTCACGCGGACGGTAGGTTGGTATCTTTCAGTTGTGGAAAAACGCGCATCGAAGCGCGTGTAGGGGAGCGCCCGCGGGCGCTGTACTCAAGAAGGAGGGACACATGGCTAAGTTTGACATCATCGCCGCGACCGGTTGCCCGACCGGCATTGCGCACACCTTCATGGCGAAGGAGGCGCTGGAGAAGGCAGCTGCCGAGCGCGGTCTGACCATTAAGGTCGAGACTCATGGCCAGGTCGGTGTCGAGAACGAGCTCACCAAGAGTGAGATCGCTGGTGCCAAGGCCGTCGTCGTCGCAGCCGACAAGGATGTCCAGGCTGAGCGTTTCGCCGGCAAGCCCATGGTTTCCGTTGGTGTTTCCAAGGCCCTGTCCGTTGAGGCCGCCGGTAAGCTGATTGACCGCGCGCTCGCCGCCAAGGGCGACAGCACGGTTGCAGCCGCTGCCGATGTCGAGGACGAGGTCGAGGAGAAGGAGTCCATCGGCCACATCATCTACAAGCACCTCATGAACGGCGTCAGCCACATGCTGGTCTTCGTCGTTGCTGGTGGTGTTCTGACCGCCGTTTCGTTCCTGTGGGGCATTACGTCCTTCGATTCGACGGCGTCTGACTACAACAGCTTTGCTGCGATGCTCAAGATCATCGGCGGCATCGCCATGAACCTCATGGTTCCGGTGCTTTCCGCCTACATCGCCGAGTCCATCGGCAAGCGCCCGGCTCTCGTCCCCGGCTTTGTTGCCGGTATGATCGCCATCCAGGGCCTGCCTGTTAACGCCGAGACCGGCATGATCGACGCCGGTGGCGCCGGCGTGGGCTTCGGCTTCCTGGGCGGCATCGTCGGTGGCTTCCTCGCCGGTTATGTCATCCTGCTGCTCGAGAAGGTCTTTGCCGGTCTGCCCAAGAACCTGGACGGCCTCAAGGCTATCTTCCTGTACCCGCTGTTCTCGACGGCTATCGTCGGCCTGGTCATGCTCGGCATTTCCGGCCCCATGGCTGCCATCAACACCGCCATGATGGACTTCCTCAAGGGCCTGTCCGCCTCTGGCGCCGTTGTCCTGGGTCTTGCCATTGGCTGCATGTGCGCCTTTGACATGGGCGGCCCGGTCAACAAGGCTGCTTACGTCACCGGTACCGCTATGCTCACCGAGGCTTTGGCCGCCGGTGTTGGCACCGATACCTACAACTTCGGCACCAACTTCATGGCTGCCGTCTCCGCCGCCTGCATCGTTCCGCCGCTGATCACCACCTTTGCCGTCGTTGTCGGCAAGAAGTACTTCAGCCAGGAGGATCACGACGCCGGTGTCGTCAACCTCATCCTTGGTTGCACCCACATCACCGAGGGCGCCATTCCGTTCATGACCAAGAACATCTGGCCCGTCATGCCCATCATGATGCTCGGTTCCTCTATCGCTTCGATCCTGACCATTATGTTCAACGTTCACGATCCGGCGCCTCACGGTGGCTTCCTGGTCCTGCCCGTTGTCGAGAACGGTCCGCTTTGGGTCCTCGCGATCCTCATCGGCGCTGTGGTCGGTGGTATCCTGTTCGTGGCCTTCAAGAAGTACGACTTCGAGAAGAACCAGAAGGCCGCTCCTGCAGCCAAGCCCGTTGAGACCCCCAAGGCCGCTGCCGTCGAGGCCCCCAAGGCCGAGGCTGCCGACTTCGTGAAGGTCGAGAATGTCTTTGTCGCCGAGGACTTCGCTTCTCGTGACGAGGCTCTGAGCTTCGTTTCCAACCAGGCCGTCAAGGCAGGTATCGCCAGCGACGCCGACGCCGTGATGAACGCCTTCCTGGCCCGCGAGGCCGAGGGCACCACGGGCATGATGGAGGGCTTCGCCATCCCGCATGCCAAGTCCGACGCCATTACCGAGGCTGCCGTCATCGTCGTCAAGGACGAGTCCGGCGTGACCGGTTGGGATACCATGGACGGCGCTCCCGTCAACGTGGCTATCGCCCTGCTCATCCCCGGTGCTCAGGCCGGCACTACGCACCTCAAGATCCTGTCCAAGGTCGCCGAGGCGCTCATGGACGAGGACTTCCGTGCCTCCGTCAAGGGTTCTACCGACGCCGCCGAGATCGCCAAGACGATCAACGCCCGCCTGTTCTAATCCACCAGTTTGCGAATAACATCGCCCCCTGTATATAAGGCGGAGTCCCTCTCCAGGGCCTCCGCCTTTTTTTCTATCCCTCCCATAAGTTGCGGTGAAATAGGGACTGTTTAAACAGTTCAACCCCAAATTCAGTCCCTATTTCACCGCAACTTATAAAAGGGTATAGAGGGGGCTACCTATCGAGTCTTTATCGCGAACAGTTCATCAGCCAGAATTCCTTTCAGCCGACATTACTTTGGACCGACTGGGTTTCCGCAGCTTGCTCGCCCACAGGGGCCCGCGCGCGGCCTGTGAGATTTATCGCGAGTTCCGCACGAGCCGAAGAGCACTTAATGTGCTCTTCGTGCGAGCAGGACTGTAGAGCAGGAAATCTCACAGGCCGCGCGCGGGCCCCTGTGGGCGAGCAAGCGGACGACAAACACATCTGTCCAATAATTCGTCTGAAACATAATGAAAAACCGTTTGATGTGAGTTAATATAAACAACGTCGTGAATCTGACTCCTGCCGCATGCATGACAGGGGTTAAACACAAAAAAGGAGTCAATTATGGTTTCTGAGAAGGCTACCCTCGTCAATCCGCAGGGTCTTCACATGCGTCCGGCCGGCCTCTTCGCCTCCACCATGGGCAAGTACGCCTGCGACGTGACGGTCGTCACCCCCGAGAAGGAGGTCAACGGCAAGTCCCCGATGGCCCTCATGGCTGCTGGTATCCCTTGCGGTACCGAGGTCGAGGTCAAGTGCGACGGCGCCGACGAGGCCGAGGCTCTGGCTGCTGCCATTGAGCTCATCAAGAGCGGTCTTGGCGAGTAGAACTCAAACGGGTCGCATGTTGAACAATTAAGTTCATACTTGGGGGCGCAGTGACCTGTTCAAGGTAGCTGCGCTCTTTTGTCATGGATATGGCAAAACGCTTTATCACATGACACGGAGAGAGGAATGGGAATGTATCAGGGAGTCAACGCATCCGAGGGCATCGGTATCGGCACCGTTATGGTCGCCGTCGATCCCGACTTGACGTTTGAACCGCACGAGGTTGCTGATTCTGCAGCAGAGAAGGAGCGTTATCAGTCCGCTCTTTCGGTCTTCTGCGAGAAGACCCAGGCTCAGGCCGACCACATGAAGGAGACGGTGGGCGAGGCCGAGGCCGAGATCATGAGCGGACACATCGTCCTGGCTCAGGATCCGGGCATGACCGACGCCATCAACGCCGCCATTGACGGCGGCACCTGCGCCGAGCAGGCGCTCATGGACACCTCGACCATGTTCGAGAACATGTTCCTGTCCATGGACGACGAGATGTTCCGTCTGCGCGCGGCCGACATCGCCGACATCCGCACCGGTATTCTGGCCGAGCTGCTGGGCAAGGAGGTCGTCGACCTCTCCGTCCTGCCCGAGAACACCGTCGTTGTCGTGCACGACCTTACGCCGTCCATGACCGCCACGATCGATAAGGCCCACGTTGCCGGTATCGTCACCGAGACCGGTGGCCGCACGTCGCACTCCGCGATCATCGCGCGCGCCCTCGAGATTCCGGCCGTCCTTTCGGTCTCTAACAGCTGCACCGCGCTTCGCAACGGTATGACCGTCGTCGTTGACGGTGGCAAGGGTGTTGTCGAGGCCGATCCCGACGAGGAGACGCTCGCTGCCTACACCGCCAAGGCCGAGGCCTTCGCTGCCGAGAAGGCAGCCCTCGAGGCCTTCCGTGGCAAGCCGTCCGTGACTGCCGATGGCATCAAGAAGATCATCGCCTGCAACATCGGTAATCCCGATGACGTGCCCAACGCGCTCGATCACGATGCCGAGGCTATCGGTCTGTTCCGCTCTGAGTTCCTGTTCATGGATTCTGCTGAGCTTCCTTCCGAGGAGGAGCAGTTTAACGCCTACCGCAAGGTCGCTAGCGCGCTCAAGGGCGCTCCGGTCATCATCCGCACGCTCGATGTGGGTGGCGACAAGGAGATCCCGTACCTGCACATGGTCAAGGAAGATAACCCCTTCATGGGCTTCCGCGCCGTGCGTTACTGCCTGGCCAATCCCGACCAGTACAAGGTCCAGCTCCGTGCTCTGCTGCGCGCCAGCGCCTTCGGTGACGTCAAGATCATGATCCCGCTCGTCACTTGCGTCGAGGAGGTCGTGGCTGTCAAGGAGCTCGTCGAGCAGTGCAAGGCCGAGCTGACCGAAGAGGGTCGCAAGTTCAACGAGAACATCGAGGTCGGCATCATGGTCGAGACGCCCGCCGCTTCGCTGCTCGCTGACCGCCTGGCCGAGGTCGCCGACTTCTTCTCCATCGGCACCAACGACCTGATCGGCTACACCATGTGCGCCGACCGTGGCAACGACACCATCTCAAACCTGTACCAGGTGTACTATCCCGCCGTGCTCCGCTCGCTCAAGAACATCATCGAGAGCGGCGTGAAGGCCGGCATCATGGTCGGTATGTGCGGCGAGGCCGCTGCCGATCCGCTGCTTGAGCCGCTGCTGATCAGCTGGGGCCTGGAGGAGTTCTCGATGAGCGCTCCGTCCATCCTGCGCGCCCGCAAGACCATCAGCCAGTGGACCAAGGCCGAGTGCGACGAGCTTGCCGAGAAGGCGCTCGCCTGCAACACTGCCGCCGAGGTCAAGGCGCTGCTCGAGTCCGCAGCTCGTTAATTTGGTATCAGAGGTAACCGCGTGGTTGGAATGGGCCGGCCACGCGGCCCTCACATATACAGGGGGTACTGTAAATGTTCTACACGCTAACCGCTAACCCGGCTGTCGACATGACGGTTTCGAGCTCTCCGCTCGAGCCCGACGAGAACGTCCGCACCGGCTCGGCCAGCTACACGGCTAACGGCAAGGGCCTCGACGTGTCCTTCGCCTTTAAGAAGATGGGCGTCGACACCGTCGCACTCGGCTTCTTCGCTGGCTTTACGGGCAAGTTCATCGTCGAGGAGGTCATGAACCTGGGTTGCCTGTGCCGGCCGGTCTGGACCGACGGCATCACGCGTATCAACACCTACGTCAACGATGGCCAGCACGAGTACGGCATCCTGAACCCCGGCGCACCGATTACGCCGCAGCACCAGGAGGAGCTCTACAACATCCTGGACACCGCGGGCGACCTTGAGTGCCTGATCGTCTCTGGTTCCGTGCCTCCCAAAGCTACGCCCGACTTCCTGGCTCAGGTCATGGAGCACGCTCAGGCTCGTGGCGCCGACGTCGTCCTGGACCTGTCCTCCGACAAGCTCAAGGAGCTCGCTCACAAGAAGCCGCTGCTCATCAAGCCGAACCATCATGAGATGAAGGCCATCTTCGGCGTGCCGGTCGACACTGACGACGAAGTCCGCGTTGCTATGAAGCTGGCTCACGACGCCGGGGTCCAGAACGTGCTGCTCACTCGTGGTAGCCGCGGCGACGCCTACTTCTCGAACGGCGAGGACATCTGGTATGCCAAGCGTGAGTTCAACATCAAGTTGGTCTCTTCCGTCTGCGCCGGCGACTGCACCCTCGCTGCGTTCCTGCACAAGTGGTACAGGGATCGCGACAACGTCGAGGAGGCCATGAAGCTCGCTATGGCCACCGGTGCTAACGTTGCCGAGTCCGTGGGCATTGGCGACTTCGGTCACGTCGATGAGTACAGCAAGCGCGTTGCTGTCCGTAAGCTCGACCGCAAGTAAGCGAAAAGCGACAAATTCGTGCGCATGCGGCGTCCCGATTTCAATCGGGGCGCCGTTTTTTGTCCCACCCGAACTTCGGCGCCGTCCTTCACGCGTTCCACACCGTTCGCCGAGTTGTTGTAGCCTTTTGCCGAATCGTGGAATATACTTTCATTTACACGTTGCTTCGTGAAAGGAACATTCATGATTTACACGCTCACTGCAAATCCCGCCATTGACTACAACATTGCCTGCGACGGCCTGTCCGCCAATACCGTTACGCGCACCCGTAACGCGGTCTATACCCCCAACGGCAAGGGTCTCAACGTCTCGTTTACGCTCGACCACTACGGCGTCGACACCACGATCCTGGGCTTCTTTGCCGGCTTCTCGGGTGAGTTCATCGTTAAGGGCGCCGAGGCCCTTGGCGTGCCCGTCAAGCCCGTGTGGACTGACGGCATCACGCGTGTCAACGTCTTCCTCAACGCCGGTCCCGACACCGAGTACAACATGGTCAATGCCGGTGCCGCCATTAACGAAGCCAACGAGCAGGAGATGTTTGAGCTTATTGATTCGCTCGACGATATGACCTGCCTGGTTATCAGCGGCTCGCTGCCCCCCAACACCTCTGAGGGCTTCCTGGCCGAGGTCCTGCGTCGCGTGAAGGCCAAGGGTGCTGAGTTCGTGCTCGATATCTCGAGCCATCAGCTGGCCGACCTCATTGCCATGGAGCCGCTCCTCATTAAGCCTAACGACGACGAGCTGCTTGATATCTTTGGCATTAAGGTGAGCGGTGGCGACGACGAGTCCGTCAAGGCTGCTATGGCCGAGCTGCACGCCAAGGGTGCTAAGAATGTTCTGCTGACCCTCGGTGGCGCCGGCGCGTACTTCTCCAACGGAGAGCACATCTGGTTTGCCAACCGTACCTTTGAGGTCAAGCTGCTGTCGACGGTCTGCGCCGGCGATTCCTCGCTCGCTGCCTTCTTGTCCGTGTGGCACGACGCCCCCGAACGCGTCGAGGACGCCCTGCGCCTTTCGATGGCCACCGGTGCCAATGTGGTTGAGTGTCCGGGCCTGGGCGATTTTGCCAAGGTGGACGAATATAAGAAGAACATCGAAGTTCGCCAGGTCTGCTAGCCGCATCGATACATCGTTGCCGAACACCCGCTTTGGAGCTCCGAGGCGGGTGTTTTTTGCGCGCTTAACGTATATGGCGTCTGCTGTCTCGTTTTATCGAATCGACGACGCGATTGCGTGTGCGCGCTTTCCCGTTTCTTGTTAGACTTCTTGAGAACCATCGATTAACGCTCGCAAGTGCAGGAGGCCTTAGGCATGTGCAATGTTTCGCTCAACGGTACGCAGCCGACCGATGCCTCCCTGCGCGTCCTACGTGCGCTTGAGGCGGCTGGTCTTGAGGCTTGGTACGTAGGCGGTTGGGTACGTGATGCCCTGATGGGGCGCCCCAGCCACGATGTGGACATGTGTTGCAGCGGCCTGTGGCAGGAGTCCAAGGCGGCGCTCGAGGCGGCTGATATTGCCGTGGTTGAGTCGGGCATTAAATTTGGCGGCATCACGGCCATTTGCGATGACGAGCGCATTGAGGTCACCACCTACCGCCTGGACGGCTTTTACACCGATGGCCGCCATCCTCAGAGTGTCGAGCGTGCCGCCTCGCTCGAGGACGATCTGGCCCGCCGCGACTTTACCGTCAACGCCATGGCCTGGCATCCCGAGCGCGGGCTTGTCGACCGCTACGACGGCCAGGGTGATCTGGAGCGCAAGCTGATTCGCGCTGTCGGTGATCCCAAGCGTCGCTTTAACGAGGACGCCCTGCGCATGCTGCGTGCGGTGCGCTTTGCCTGCCGTCTGGACTTTATGATTGAGCCCGAGACTAAGCGTGCGCTTGCCGAGTGCGCGCCGCTGCTCGATGCCGTGGCGCGCGAGCGTGTGGGTATTGAGCTCGAGGGCATTCTTTCGACCGGTCATGGGGGAGACGCGATGCTTCGCTATCCCGAGCTCATCTGTGCCGCTGTGCCCGAGTTGGCAGCGGGTCGCGGGTTTGATCAGCGAAGTGTCTACCATGCGTTTAACGTCTACGAGCATATCGCCCGTGTGCTGACAGTGGCAGGGGAGCTGGCGCTGTGCGACGGCGTCGCGCCATCGTCGAGCCTTATGTGGGCGGCGTTTTTGCACGATGTCTCCAAGCCCGAGTGCTTTACGGTCGATCACGCCGGCAGCGGACACTTCTACGGTCATCCAGAGCTCGGCGCCAAGAAGGCGCGCGTCATCATGGATCGCCTGGCGCTCTCGCACGATTTGGTGCGCGATGTGTGTCTGCTTATCAAATACCATGATAAGCCGCTGCGCCCCGAGCGCTCCTTCCTGCTCAATATGATGCGCGCGCTTTCGGGTGAGGGCGTCGACACGGCCCGCCTGATTGACGAGCTCATGGACCTTAAGCGTGCTGACACGCTCGGCAAGGCCCCGTCGTGCTTCTATTATGTCGAGACAATCGAGGAAATGCGTGCGCTGGCGCACGAGCTACTGGAGGCGGGGGAGCCCTATACGCTCAAGATGCTCGCCGTCAACGGCGGCGACCTGATCCGTGCCGGTGTGAAGCCGGGGCCCGAGCTAGGTCAACTACTCAACGCTGCCCTCGATGCCGTGATCGAAGACAACATTCCCAATGAGCGCGAAGCCCTTTTGGTCCATCTCAACTTGAATTAGCTACCCAGTTTACCTGCGTGTTCCATAACCTGCCGACAATTTTTCGGCAATTTGGAATTTCTTCTTGCGCTGACGTTTTTTGTCACGTAATATATTTCTTCGCAGCACGGCAGTGCAGATGTCATGTGGCCCGTTCGTCTAGCGGTTTAGGACGCCGCCCTCTCAAGGCGGAGATCACCAGTTCGAATCTGGTACGGGCTACCACTTCTTTTCTGCTGAGGCTTATGGCCCGTTCGTCTAGCGGTTTAGGACGCCGCCCTCTCAAGGCGGAGATCACCAGTTCGAATCTGGTACGGGCTACCACGCATTTGATACCCGGGCTTCCCATGGAAGGCCGGGTTTTTTATTTTCAAACAACCGTCTGCAATTCCCGTTTGAACCAGAGCTTTGCGTTCTGTCTATGGTCCTTGCGGGTACAATATCCAAGATATTTTGACTGTTAGAAGGAGTCTCATGACGGAGTCCTCTCAGCATACGTCTAAGCCCCAGGTCGAGGTTGAGGCCTCGGGCGGAGATGACAATAAGAGCGCACGCCGCGGCGCCATCTTTATCGGCGTCGTGCTGGTGGGTTATATCGTCTATCTGGTGGTAACCGGGCAGATGGGGCAGTTCTGGGCCGCAATGTCGAGCGTCCAGGCGCCATGGCTCGTTGTCGCGTGTCTTTGCATGTTCATGTATCTGTTCTTTGGCATTGTGGCCTATGCGATCGCCGTCTGGCTCGACCCATATTCACCCGTCGGCATCCGCGACCTGATTTCGGTCGAGGCGAGCGGCATCTTCTTTGGCAACCTGACGCCCATGATGATGGGCTCGACTCCCGCCCAGATCTACCGCCTGACCAAGGCGGGCCAAAATGTCGGCGAGGCTGGTGCCACGCAGTTCACGCGCTTTATCGTGTATCAGTTTGGCCTCGTTGCCTGGGGCGCTATCCTACTGCTTGCTCGCATGCCGTTTTTTGCCGAGCGCTATGGCGACATGACGCTGCTGTGTGTCTTTAGCTTTGGTGGGCACTGCTGCATCTTGCTGGGCATCTTCGCCGTCGCGCTCATGCCTAAGACCGTCACGCGCGTCGCCCATTGCATCATCAATTGGCTTGAGCGCATTGGTGTCTCGGCCACTAAGATCGAGGGATGGCGCACGTTTGTCGATGGCGAGATCTACTCCTTCTCCGAGAAGTTCAAGCTTTCAGCCGGACATTTTTCTTCCATGCTGCTCACCGTGTTTATCACCATGCTGCAGCTCGCGTTTTTCTATCTGGTGCCGTATTTCCTGATGCTTGCCTTTGGCCACCACGAGGTCGACTTTTTCTCGGTCATGGCCGCGAGCGCCTTTGTCCAGCTGCTGAGCTCTGCGGTTCCCTTGCCCGGTGGAACTGGTGGCGCTGAGGGCGGCTTTGCATTGTTCTTGGGTCATTTCTTCGGTTCGGCATCGACCGCCGGCTATCTGCTGTGGCGCCTCATTACGTTTATTGCACCGACCATTTTGGCTGCGCCCCTGCTGGGGCTTAAGAGCGCTCACAACGAGAGCATCCATGCGCGCTGGGATCGTGTGATGCGCAAGCTCGGCCGCGCGCCTCAGACGCCCTCTGCGCCCACTAAGCCGCACCCCGCGAATGCTGTTACCGTTGATCCCAAGAAGCAGGCTCAGAAGGCTTCTGGGACCGCTAAGCCGGCTCATAAAGCCTATGTGCGCCAGACAGGCGACGGTATTCGCGTATCTCCGTCGGCACTCAATAAGAAGAAGCACCCTAAGTCGCAGTAGGGCAGTCGTGCGTTCTTCATGATGCGGGGCATATTTGTGCTGTATGGGGGATAATCCTCTTACGTAGATTATCTCTCATCTGTTGATGAATGCTCGCATATCGAAGGGACATGCCCATGGCAACCAGCAAACCGCGTCTTGACCGCCGCATCGTTCGCAGCCGTAATGCCATCCTTTCCGCTTTCGAGCGCCTGCTCATGGAAAAGCCGCTGGCAGACATTACGGTGAGTGCCATCGCGCGCGAGGCCAATGTCGACCGCAAGACCTTTTACGTTCACTTTGGTACGGTTGACGGCCTGCTCGATGCCATTGCCGTCGATGTGGTGGAGATGATTGTCGACTCGGTCGAGAAAACGCTTGCTTCCATGGACGGCGACACCAATGAGCGCGCCCTGGGCGCGGCGGCGACCTTCTTTAAAACCGTTAATGAGGCGCTGTGCAACAACTTAGTGCTCAATCGTCAGCTGATCGAGAATATTCCGCTCGATGATTTCATGGCTCGTCTTCGTGCGCCGCTCGAACATGAGATTGCCGAGCGCGATCTGCTGCCCCAAGGTCTCAAGGACGAGATGTTCGACTATTATCTGGCGTTTTTGCTGTCGGGTATTATCGGTATCTATCGCACGTGGGCACTGTCTGACGGCTCGGTTCCTATCGAGCGCGTCTCTGAGGTCGCCAACGACCTGACTCTTAATGGCCTGTCGAGTCTGGAATCTCGCTTGGAATAGCATTGATAATTCAACAACTTAAAGAAGTTGCGGTGGAATAGGGATTGTTTTGGTTATTGGAAGGCCGATCTAGTCCCTATTTCACCGCAACTTAGTAAAACTGTTTTGATGGTAAGGCTGAGCAGCCTCGAAGATGAGCTTCGAGGCTGCTCCGCTTCATTTCAGAGCGTTTGTCGTGTGAAGCGGCATTAATCGCCGTTTTTGAGTGTGCGGCCTTGTTTTTCGAACTTGTGCATGTCGCTATCGGCCATACCCTGCGACTTGTCCTCGTGACGCTTGGTGTATAGCGGATCGTCGAAGTCGTTCCAGATGCGGTCGGCGACAGGTGACCATGCCTCGGCGGCAGCCTGGGTCTTTTCGCGCAGCTGCTCGGGTGACTCCTTCTCGATGAGATCGGTGCTCATTGCGCCACTCTCGGCGACCATTTTGGGCAGCACGTCGGGATTCTCGAGCATGGGGCATGGTTTGAGGTAGTTGTCGTTGAACGGCATGTTTTCGTAGTACTTCATAAAGAGGGGAGAGCGCAGCGCGTCGAGTAAGCTCACATCGTGGATGTTGGCGTTTGAGTAGTGGATGAACACGCACGGCTCCACGTCTCCGGCGGCGTTGATGTGCAGGTAGCGGCGGCCGCCGGCGATACATCCGCCTACAAACTCGCCGTCGTTTTGGAAGTCGAGCGTAAACAGCGGCTTCTTCTCACGCATTTCGCGGATAAAGTGATACATGTGCTCGCGCTGCTCGGGCGTGGGCATGAGCTCGGGGGTTGCATTGCGGCCAACCGGCATAAAGTGGAAGTACCAGCAGAAGAGTGCTCCCTCGTCGATCATCCAGTCCATGTTCTCCTCGGTAGCAACCGTCTCGGCATTGGCGCTGGTCCAACAGGTGGAGATACCAAACGGCAAGTCGCGCTCGCGCAGGAGTTTCATGGCGTGCTCGATCTTTGCGTAGGTACCCTCGCCGCGACGGGCGTCGGTGGTGTGCTCATTGCCCTCTGCGCTGATGGCGGGGACAAAATTACCTACGCGAATCATATCGTCGCAGAAGGCCTCGTCGATCAGCGTGGAGTTGGTAAAGCAGAGAAACACGCAGTCCTGATGTTTTTCGCAAATTCTGATCAGGTCGTGCTTGCGGACGAGCGGCTCGCCGCCGGTATAGATGTAGATATGCGTACCGAGCTCTTTGCCCTGCGTAACGATAGAGTCGATGTCTTCGAACGAGAGATTCTGCTTGTAGCCGTACTCGGCGGCCCAGCAGCCCGTGCAATGCAGGTTGCAGGCGCTCGTGGGATCGAGCAGGATGGCCCACGGAACGTTGCACTGGTACTTTTCGCGGTTCTTTTCCTGCTCTGGCCAAGCAAGCAGGTTGGCGTCGACAATGAGGGTCTTAAGCAGTTTGGTTCGCATCTGGGGATTAAGGCTGAACACACGCATGATTAGGTCATACCAATTGCCGCGGCTCTTGATGACATTGGTGAATGCCTCTCGCTGTACAGGAAATACGCGATTGGGGACCAGTTTGTTCACGAGGTCCATGATTTTGTCGATGTTTTCTTGCGGGTTGTCGTCGAGATAATCGATGAGCTTGTTAAGCGCTGCACGCTCTGCTGACTGTGTAAGCGACATGGGTATATCCTTTCACGTGTGCTTAATGTGTGATAATACCCACTTGTAGATTAAACGAAGTCTAAAGATTTGGAATGTGTCTATTCAACGAATCAATTTAATTTGGGGTGAAGCGTTATACGCCGACACCTTCTAAGTTGCGGTGAAATAGTGTCAGATAGGGGGCGCGGACGATTTCTTGGACCGTGCCTAGGCGTATCCATTGGAATCCTCCGATGCGCCTTCGCGCGCTCGCATGACCTTGATACCATGTGAGCGCGCGAACTCGACGAGCTCTGCGTTGCGGGCGTTTATGGTGCCGAAGGCGGCGGGGCACACGATAAGGCGCGCGCAGTGGACGAGGAGCTCTTTGGCGCGGGCTATGGTTTTATCCCCGATCGGTTCGAAGGCGCGCTCGGCCACGCATTCCGTCGCCAGGTCGCGCGCGAGCTCGCAGTCGATGTCCCCTTCGTGCAGAATGCCCGCGTAGAACGCCTTGCCCTGCCGGATGAGCTGGCGAAACACAGCTGACCCCGTACCTGCGCCGGCGATGACGAACGTGTGCGCATCGCCGTGTGGGCGACCAATTTCCACGCTGCCGAAGCGCTCGTTGAAGGTGCCATGTTGAAGGCCGTAGAGCTCGCCAATCGTCTCGCGCGTGAATATGTCCTCGGGTGCGCCGGCGCGGAAGACCCGGTCGTCCTTCACGCAAATCACCTTGTCGGCGCTTTTCTGCGCGAGCTCGAGTTCGTGGATGGACATGATGACTGCCACATTCCGCGATTTCGCAAGGTGGCGAAGTATTCGCAGCAGGTCGATCTGGTAGCGGATATCGAGATACGAAGTGGGCTCGTCGAGCACGAGCACACGCGGATCCTGCGCGATGGCGCGTGCGAGCATGACGCGCTGGCGTTGCCCGTCGCTTATCTGCATGAAGTCGCGCTCGGCGAGCTCTTCCACATGCGCGGTTTTCATGGCCTCATCGACCCGACTATGGTCGTCGGGCGAGAGTGTGCCCATTCGCCCGGTGTAGGGATGCCTTCCCGCCTCCACGATATCGCGGCAGGTGAGGAGCTCGGTCCGGGGGCGATCTGTCAGCATAACGGCAAGGTTCCTTGCGAACTCCGCCGTCTTCCATCGGGAAATCTCCCGTCCGTCGAGCTCGACCGTGCCGGCAAGCGGTGCCAGATGGCGTGTGATTGTTTTCAAGATGGTCGACTTGCCCGAGCCGTTCGGCCCGATGAGCGCCACGACGTCGCCCGCGCGAACCTCCAGATCGACGCCTTCGACTACGACCTTCTTGTCGTAGCCCGCCGACAGGTCGCTTATGCGGAAAAGCGGCGCTCCGTCAGCCTGCGTTTCGACCGGGGTTTCGAGGTTCGACTCCGCTCGAAGGAGGCGTTCCGCGCGCAGTTCCGCACGAGCCGAAAGTGTCTTCTGGCGCTTTCGTGCGAGCTTAGGACTGTCTAAGCATGGAATGTCCCCTCCGAGCGTTTTGGGCTGCGGCACGAATTTCCCCATCTACCTCACCCGCTTCTTCAACATGAGTGCGATAACTACCGGCGCGCCGAAGATGGCGGTGACGGCGCTGATGGAAAGCTCGACGGGAGAGAACAGCGTGCGCGCGATCAAATCGCAACCCGCGCAGAAGATGGCGCCTCCCAAGAAGCACGCAGGAATCACGCGGATGGGCTTCGACGACTTCAGCGCCGACTTCACGAGATGCGGAACCGCGATGCCTACGAACGACACCGGACCAGCGAACGCGGTCACGCAGGCGGAGAGCATGCTCGCTAGAAGGACGAGCACCACGCGGAAGCGTGCGACGTTCACGCCGACGCTTTTCGCGTAGGCTTCTCCCAGCTGGAAGGCGGAAAGGGGCTTCGATATCGCGAATACGCATGCGCTTACGGTGATCACCACGACCGCGATGACCGCGATGTCGTCCCAGCTCGAACCCGAGAAGCTACCCAAAGACCAGTTGTGCAGGTTCACGATGGACTGGTCGTCGGCGAAGGTGATGAGAAAGTTCGTCGCCGCCGAGCAGATGTATCCCACCATGACGCCCGCCACGATGAGCATGGCCATGGAACTTATGCGCCGTGCGATGAGGAGCACGAAGCCGATGGTGATAAGCGAGCCCAGAAACGCTGCGACCACCATGGCCGGCGAGGACATGGCCTGGTTCGCGCCCAGAAGTACGATCATCGTAAGCGCGACGACGAACTTTGCGCCCGAGGAGACGCCCAAGATGAACGGGTCGGCGATGGGGTTGTTGAAAAACGTCTGCAGCAGGAACCCGGAGAGGGAAAGCGCCCCGCCGAGAAGCACGGCTGAAAGCACACGCGGCAGGCGAATCTCCCAGATGACTTGGCTTTCCATGGAATTGGCCGCGCCGCCCGAAAGGATGCCGGGGATGTGGTCTGCGGGCACGAGCACGCTCCCGATGCACAGGTTGGCCCCGACGAGCACGATGAGGGCAACGGCGAGCAGCGCCGTCACGACGCGACACCGCGCGGCGCGCCCCGATTCGTCGTATGTCATGGAAAGCCGGCTTCTCATGACGCTAGCCAAGCTTCCTCAGATAATGGAAGTCGCTCGCGTCATCGCCGGTGAACGCCCCGTGCAGCTCGTCGATAATGTCGGCGGTAGAAGTCATCTGCTGGTACATGTCGGCGCTTGTGACCCAGACGTTGCCATTCTTCACGGCTTTGAACTGCGACAATAGCGCGTTTTTGCCTACAAAGTCGTTCAAGGTGGCAACCGATTTGTCGATGGCGCCGTTGTAGATGATGATGTCGGCATCCTTCGCCGTCGCGTAGAAGCGCTCCATTTCGAGCGTTACTGACGAACCTGACGTCGACGCCGTCTGCGCGTCATCGAGCGCGTAGCTGCCGCCTGCAAGCTCGATCATCTGCGCCACGTAGTCGCCCGCCCGCCGCGTGACGGCGGCCCCGTTCGAGTTAATGTAGAAATACGCCACGGTTTTACCTGACGACGCGAGCCCCGACGTTTGCTCGACGCGAGCCTTCTGCTCGTTGAACAGGTGCGCGGCCTCGTCTTCCTTGTCGAATAGGACGCCGAAAAGCTTAATCCACTCGACGCGCCCGAGTGCTTCGGGCTCGCTCGACGACTGTTCGGTGAGCACGACGAGCCCGAGCTTCTGCAGCTTTTTCTTCACATCGGGCGTGTGGTTGATCATGGTGTTCTCGATGGCGAGCGTGCAGCCCGAGGCCGATATTCGCTCGTAGTCGGGCGCGCTGTACTTGCCGCCGTAGGTGATCGCCCCACTTTCGAGCGCGCTTTTGAAGCCCGCGACCGAGCAATCGTCGGCCTTCGTGCCCGACATGAGGATATTGTCGTTCGCATCGAGCGCGTCGACCAGGCACATCGTCGCCGACGACACGAGGTACACCTTGTCGGCGGGGCGCCTTATGACCGCGATGTCGGAGCTCAACCCATCAGGTACCTTCGCATCTTGCGGCACCACGAGGAAGCGCTCCCCGTTCGAAATGCAGATAAGCCGCAGTCCGCCTTCGAACTCGTCGACAGTGAAGTGCTCGGCGTATTCAAGCTGAAGCGTCCCCGTCGGCTTCCAGCCGCAGCCCAAATCGGCGTTGTGGAAGTCTGCCGCGGCGCTTGAAGCCGTTCCCGCAGGGGAGCCGCCGCTTGCTTCGTCGCCCGATTTCTCCTTCATGGTGGATGAGTCGAAGTGGAGCGTGTAGTCGATGGTGTGCGGCGTTGACATGGCGACGGTCTCGGCCGACACGGCGATGTCCTCGTCGAGCGTGACGGGTATCTCGAACGTGGAGTTGCCGCCGTCGTTTACGGGCGCGTAGTCCACGCCGTCGACGGTCATCTTGTCGTAGTTCGAACTCGACCAGGTGATGGTCGCGGTGTAGGTGTCGCCATCCTTCACAATTGTGGTGGGCGAGGCGATGCTTGCACGCCCTGACCCACCGGAAAGCGAGACGCTCACAGTGTATTCCTGAGTGCCCGCCGTGCCACCGGTCGCGTTCGGGCTCGCACTGCACCCCGCGAAGGGAAGCGCGAGCAGGGCGACGAGAACGCAGGCGATCGCGCGCGCCGCGATGCTGCGGCGCTTCCTGCTTTCCCCCTTGGGAAGAATCGACCGCATGGCGTTACTTCAGTGCGTCGGCGCGCAGATCGACGCCGGCGGATTCGAACACGAGCGTGCGGTCGTACCACTGCTCTTTTCTAATACTCCACGCGGCGCAGGCGGTGTCCTCGTCGAGCGCTTCAACGGGCACGTCGTAGGTGTACTTGCCTTCCGCGTTTTCCACATAGGGGATGAAGTCGGCCTCGCTCGCGGCGGCAGCCTCGTCGCCCGTGCCCATGAAGAGCTTGCCGTAGCCCGTCCCGGAAAGCGTCATCACGCAGTGCATGGAGCCGTTTTCCACGATGAGCTGGGCGTCCACAATTCTGAACATGTTCGAGCTGGAATCTACGGTGACCGGATAGGTGCCGTCGGCCACCTTGTCGGCGGTGATGGGGGCAGCGCTTGCGCCCTCGGGCGCATCGGCCGCCTGTTCGGTCTTTTCCTGGGAATCGGCATCGCTTGCCTTTGCGCTGTCGATTGAATTTCCGCCGCAGCCGACGAGCGAGAACGCGAAAAGCGTCGCTGACAGGGCGAAGGCGAGGGTTTTCTTCAACATGGAGGGGGTTCCTTTCAATCGCTTCGACCGCCCGCGCCGTGCGGTGGGCGGGCGGGATGCGAATGCAACGGGCATGCGCCGTCAGTCGGGGAAGGCGCATGCCCGTTGCACGGGGACGCGACCGGCGCCCCCGTGCGCGGCGAGTTTACAGCTTGGCGATGGCGTCGTCCACGTGCGAGACGTAGATGTCGTCGACCGCGACGTTCTGTCCCAGACCCTGGAGCAGGCATGTCACTTCGAAGCCGGCGGCCGTGAACTTCGCAGCCCAGCTGTCGGGGTCGGTCTCGTCTGCCATGTCGTTATTCGCGTGGTCGCCCGCGACCACCATGAACGGCGCGAGCACGGCCTTCTTGTAGCCTGCGGCGCTCGCGGCGGCGATAACATCCTCGCAGGTCGGTTCAGCCTCGACGGTGCCGACGAAGAACTGCGTCAAGCCCTCGTTCTTAAACACTTCCTGCATCTTGGCATAGTCGGCGTTGGAATCGGCTTCGGTGCCGTGGCCCATGAGGCACAGCGCCGTCTTGCCGTCGTCGAAGGACGCCATGTTCTCCTTAATGGCTGCGGCCACCTTCTTGTAGTCGTCGTCGGAGGTGAGCAGCGGGTCGCCGAGCGAGATTTTGTCGAACTTGTCGGCGTACTTGTCGAGCTCGTCTTTCACGTCGGTGTATTCCAGGCCACCCATGAGATGCGTCGGCTGCACGACGATTTCCTTCACGCCGTCTTCCACGCAGCGGTCGAGCGCCTCGGTCATGTTGTCGATCGTGATGCCGTCGCGCTTCTTCAGCTTGTCGATGATGATCTGCGCGGTGAAGGCGCGGCGGATGTCGTAGTCCTGCCAGTACTTCTCGCGGATAGCGTCTTCGATGGCGCCGATGGTGATGTGGCGCGAGTCGTTGTAGCTCGTGCCGAAGCTCGTGACGAGGATGACCGGCTTCACGGCCTTCTCCTTTTCGCTCGATTTCTCGGAACTCGCAGAGGTGCTGGAGCAGCCCGCGAGCGCGAATCCGGCGAGCGCGACGGCTCCGGTTGCTGCGGCGCCCATGAAGCCGCGGCGTGACATCTGGTCGGACATGGTTTTTCCTTTCCTCGGTTTGCCGGTCCCCCGGCGACAGTTGCTTGTCGGCACAAGCGAAAGAAAAGCGCACCCCTCGGGGTTCACAAGGAGCTAACGCCACGGCGATGCCGTGAGGAAAAGGCGAAGCAGTCTGGCTTGGGGCGCGAGGCGGTTCGCCCGCGCGTCCTATACAGTAATGTCCCTTGCCCAGGATTCCCACCTGGTTCCCTCCGCAAGCCAGCGCGGGCTGTGCGGGCGCCGCGCCGGTCATTTCCTTTTATCCGATTGTCATATGCTCGTTGCCGAATCTTTTACTATGATAGTGGGCACTTGTGAACGTGTCAAAGCCAGGGCGGGCGGCATTGCGCCTCCTGCCTGCGTATTTGCGCCGATTGCCGCCGCAGGCGCCGTGTTTTGCCCGCTGCGCGAATGGCGGCGTAAACGGTTGCGATGAGAAACGGGAAGGGAAGGCTCGGATGATTCATATCGTTGGCGCAGGCTCGGGCGCCGCCGACCTTATCACGCTGCGCGGGGCGCGCCTTCTGCGCGCGGCCGACGTGGTCGTTTGGGCGGGGAGCCTTGTGAACCCCGAGCTGCTCGCCGAGTGCAAGGAATCCTGCGTCGTCTACGACAGCGCGCACATGACCTTGGAGGAAGTGCTCGACGTGATGTGCGCGGCGGATGCGCGGGGCGAGGAAGTGGTGCGCCTGCACACGGGTGACCCGTGCCTATACGGCGCCATCCAGGAGCAGATGGACGCACTCGACGCGCGCGGCGTGGACTACGAGGTGGTGCCCGGCGTGTCGAGCTTTTGCGGTGCCGCGGCGGCGCTTCGCCAGGAATACACGCTGCCGGGAATCAGCCAGTCGGTCGTGATCACGCGGCTTTCCGGGCGCACCCTCATGCCCGCGGGCGAGGGCATGCGCACCATGGCGGAAAGCGGCTCGACTATGGTCATCTTCCTGAGCTCGGGTATGCTCGCTGAGCTTTCCGCCGAGCTTTTGGCCGCGGGCCGCAGCTCCGACGAGCCGGCGGCGCTCGTGTACAAGGCGACCTGGCCTGAGGAGCGCGTGGTGCGATGCACAGTGGGCACGCTCGCCGACGCGGGCGCGCGAGAGGGCATCGACCGCACGGCGCTCGTGGTGGTGGGCCGCGTGCTCGGAGCTCGCGGCGGGCTTTCGCACAACGGCGCGCAAGCGGAGTCGTACGAGCGCAGCAAGCTTTACGACCCTTCGTTTGCCACGGGGTATCGGAAGGCGAGCAGCTAGCGTGGCCTTCGAGCATTACATATATACCGGGACGACCCGCCTGCGCTGCGGCTACACCACGGGGAGCTGCGCCGCGCTCGCGGCGAAGGCAGCCTGCGAGATGCTCTTGTCACGAAAGCCCGTCGGCCTCGTGTCGATCGTCACCCCCGGCGGGCTGCCCGTCGAGGCGAACGTGGTCGACGCATGCATCGGCGAGGGGTGCGCCCAGTGCGCCGTGCGAAAGGACGCAGGCGACGATGCCGATGTGACCGACGGCGTGCTCGTGTACGCGCGCGTGGAACATGCGGGGTCGGGCACGGGTGCTGCGGGCGGCAAGGACGTGCCCGCGCGCGAATCGGAAGTTTCCGTCGATGGCGGCGTGGGCGTGGGGCGCGTGACGTTGCCCGGGCTCGAGCAGCCGGTTGGGGCGGCCGCCATCAACGCGACGCCGCGCGCGATGATCACTTCGGCGGTGCGCGAGGTGTGCGCCGCGCACGGCTTTTCTGGAAATATTGCTGTGACGATTTCGGTACCCGAGGGTGTTGCCCTTGCCGAAAAGACCTTTAACCCGCACCTGGGGATTAAGGACGGCATCTCCATCCTGGGCACGACGGGCATCGTCGAGCCGCGCAGCCTCGCTGCCTTGCGCGACAGCATCGAGCTCGAGATCCGGCAGCATGCGGCTATGGGGCGGCGCGGAGTCGTGCTCACGCCCGGCAACTACGGCGCGCAGTTCATCTCGGGGCATTTCCACCTAAACGGTGCGCCGGTGGTCTTCATCTCCAACTTTGTGGGCGATGCGATTGATTGCTGCGTTCGTGAGGGATTTACCAATGTCCTTCTTGTGGGACACATCGGCAAGTTGGTGAAGGTCGCGGGCGGCATCATGGACACCCATTCGCGTACCGCCGACTGCCGCGCGGAGATTCTGGCCGTCCACGCGGCCATGGCCGGCGCGGGCGCGAAGACCGTGCGCGAGATCATGTCGTCCGTCACGACCACGGCGGCGCTCGAGGTAATCGAGGCCGCCGGCGCGGGGGACGCTGCGCGCGCCACGCTCGCTGCGGCAATCGAGGACAGGTTGCGCCGCCGCGCGGCGGGCGCATGCGACATCGCCGCGGTCGTGTTCGACGCCGAGCGCCGCGAGCTTTTCCGTACGTCGGGCGCCGATGCAGTTATCGGGGAATTGGGGGCGACGTATGAATAAAGGCGTTCAGTACGGGGTGCGCCGCGCAATCGGCTGGCCGGGGACGAAGGTGGTCATGAAGGCGCGCCGCTCGCTTGCGGACACGAAGCGCATCCTTCACGAGGAGAGCGCCTTCGACGGTGCCGAGCTCGTTGAGGACTGTGGACTTCCGGGCGAGCGCGTGTACCGCTTGCTCGTCGATGTGCCCGATCGGGGCAGCTACTTCTCGACGATGGTGGTGCGCTAGATGAGGATTTCCTGCATAGCGTTCACTGAGAGGGGGTATGCGTTGGCGGAGCGCACCGCACGCGCGCTTTCCGACTGCGCGCAGACAGGTGAAGATGACCCTGGCTGGGACGTTTCCGTTTCGCGCGGGTTCGGCGAGGGGAAGGCCGACCTGCGCGCATGGACGGCGCTCGCGTGGGAAGCGTCGGGCGCGCTTCTGTTCGTGGGCGCGGCGGGCATCGCCGTGCGGGCGATCGCGCCGCATGTCGCCTCGAAGGCAAACGATCCCGCGGTTGTGGTGATCGACGAGGCGGGGCGCTTTGCCGTCCCGCTTTTGTCGGGGCATTTGGGCGGTGCGAACGAGCTTGCGCAAACTGTGGCACGCGCGGCAGGGGCCATCCCCGTCATCACCACGGCGACCGACGTCCGCGGCGTGTGGGCGGTGGATGCGTGGGCGCGCTGTGCGGGGCTCGCCGTTTCGAATCCCGAGGCTATCAAGCGAGTGTCGGCGCGGCTGCTTTCGGGCGGGCGCGTGGCGCTCTATTCCGACATGCCGATTTCGGGACAGCCGCCTGAGGGGGTTGACATTGCGTCCGACCGCGCTCGGGCCGATATCGTCGTATCGCCGTTCGCTGGCGCGAATGCAGGTGCGTCCGTTCGCGCGGCGGAGACAACGGGCGAGGTCGTGCCCGCCGGTGAGACGGGGAAGCCGGCGGGTGTGCGGGCGCAGGCGCCTGCGCCCGAGCCGCTTCGCCTTGTCGTGCCCTGCATCGTTGCGGGCATAGGGTGTCGTCGCGGTGCGTGCTCCGAAGCGATCGGGGAGGCGTTTCTTCTCGCGTGCGGGCAGGCGGGCATCTCGCCTTCGGCCGTGCGCGAGGCGGCGACGATCGACGTGAAGGCGCACGAGGAGGGTCTGCTCGCCTTCTGCCGCGCGCGCAATATCCCGCTTGCGACGTATTCCGCAGAGGAGTTGTCGCAGGTCGAAGGCAGCGTTTCGCCATCTGATTTCGTGCGCGCGACGGTGGGGGTCGACAACGTGTGCGAGCGCGCGGCGCTCGCGGACGGGGGCAAACTTATCTTCCCGAAGCTCGCCCACGGCGGCGTGACTGTCGCGTTTTCCAAGGTAACTATCGAACTTTCGTTTAAGGAGCGGTGATGGGAAAGCTCTTCGTGGTGGGGATCGGCCCGGGCGGCCCCGACGGCATGACGATTGCGGCCCGGCGCGCGCTCGAGGCGGCCGACATCGTTGTGGGGTACACGAAATACGTGGAGCTCGCGCTCGCCGCCGTGCCCGACGCGGAGCATCTCGCGACGCCGATGATGCACGAGGTCGAACGGTGCCGCCTGGCGCTTTCGCGTGCGCAGAGCGGAGAAGCCGTGGCGCTCGTGTGCAGCGGTGACGCGGGCGTGTACGGCATGGCGAGCCCCGTGCTGGAGCTTGCGGAGGACTACCCCGATGTAGACGTGGAAGTTATCGCCGGGGCCACCGCGGCTCAGAGCGGATCGGCGGTGCTCGGCGCCCCGCTTGCCCACGACTTCGCGGTCGTGTCGCTCTCCGACCTGCTCACGCCATGGGAGGTCATCGAGCGCAGGCTCGCCGCCGTGGCGAGCGGCGACTTCTGCATCTGTTTGTACAACCCGCGCAGCAGAAAGCGCGCCGACAGGCTCTCACGCGCGGCGAAGATTATGCTCGAATGGAAGGCCCCCGACACGCTCTGCGGCTGGGTACGCAACATCGGGCGCGAGGGGCAGCAGTCGGGCATGTGCAGGCTCTCTGAGCTGGGGGAGATCGACGCCGACATGTTCACCACCGTGTTCGTCGGCAACGCGGACACGAAGCGCATAGGCGGCCGTATGGTCACGCCGCGCGGGTATCGGGAGATTCCATGCGAAAGGTAACGATCATCGGGGCGGGGCCCGGAAACCCCGACTTGCTCTCGCGCGCGGCGCTCGACGCGATCGACATCGCCGACGTGGTCATCGGCGCTCATCGCGCGCTTGTCGGCATCGACGTGCCGCCCGACGTGGTGAGATGCGAGCTCGTGAAGACGGCGGACATCGTCGCCGCGCTCACCGATGCGGCGTCGTGGCAGCGCGCCGTGGTCGTGATGACGGGCGATGTGGGGCTTTTCAGCGGCGCGCGCCGCCTGGTAGAGGCGCTCTCCGGCGATGCGCAGGTGGACGTGCGCGTCATTCCCGGCATAAGCTCAGCGTCTTATCTCGCCGCGCGTCTCGCGCGTCCATGGCAGGATTGGCGCTTCGCGAGCGCTCACGGCGTGGCGTGCGACATCGTGGCCGAGGCCGAGCGCTCAGGCGAGCTCTTCCTCGCCACGTCGGGTGGGGAAGACCCCTCGCGGCTTTCGGGCGAGCTTGTGCAGGCGGGCTTCGGGGACGCGCGCGTGACCGTGGCCGAGCGCCTGTCGTACCCCGACGAGCGCATCACCTGCGCGACCGCAAGTGAAATTGCAGGTCAGACGTTCGACGACTTGAACGTGATGCTTATCGAGTTCGCAGGCGGCGCCGGGTCGCCTGCGGGCTCTAGCGCAGCCTTCGAGGCGCCGGCCGGCGCGTCTGCGCCCGCGGCGACTTCTTCTGCGGCGGACTCTGCGGGCGCATCCCGTGCCGCGAGCTCCCGCTGGCCGTACGCTTCCTCGGGCATTCCCGACAAGCTCTTCATCCGCGGTGACGTTCCCATGACCAAGCAGGAGGTACGAGCCGTCGCGCTCGCGAAGCTGCGCCTTACCGCGACCGACACCGTGTGGGACGTCGGCGCCGGCACGGGGAGCGTGTCGATCGAGGCGGCGCTCGTCGCGCGAGCGGGGTCGGTATGGGCGGTCGAGCGCAACGCGGCCGGCGTGCGGCTCATCCGAGAGAACGCGGATGCATTCGGGTGCGGCAACGTGCATGCGGTCCCCGGTGTCGCCCCCGAAGCGCTCGCGAAACTGCCCGTCCCCGACGCCGTGTTCGTAGGCGGGAGCGCGGGCGAGCTTCCCTCCATCGTGGAGGCGGCGCTCGAGAAGAATTCGCAGGTTCGCCTGTGCGTGCCATGCGTCACCATTGAGACACTCACCGAGGCGTGCGCGCTCCTCTCGGGTTCGCGCTTTAAGGGGTTCGAGGCGTGCCAGGTGTCGGCCGCCCGCGCCGAGGCTGTAGGCTCGTACCATCTTATGAAGGCGCAAAACCCCGTGTTCCTCGTCAGCGCGCGTGGTGCAGGTGGGGAAGGCGGCGCCCGGTGAGCACGTCCATCCCGCGCTTCATGGTCGCTGCGCCCTCGAGCGGGAGCGGCAAGACGGTCGTTACGTGCGCGCTCCTGCGCGCGCTCGCGCGCCGCGGCCTCGCATGCGCGGCCTTCAAATGCGGCCCCGACTACATTGATCCGCTCTTTCATCGCCGCGTCGTGGGCGCGCGCTCGGGCAACTTAGACGGTTTCTTCACCGACGCCCCGACGCTGCGCGCCCTACTCGCACACGGCGCCGCGGGCGCGGATGTCGCGGTGCTCGAGGGGGTCATGGGCTTCTACGACGGCATGGCGCCCGGCGTGGCCGACGCGAGCAGCTACCAGGTTGCGCGCGACACGGAAACGCCGGTCGTTTTAGTGGTGAACGGGCGCGGGGCGTCTTTATCGCTCGCCGCCGTAATCCGCGGCATCGCCGAGTTCCTGCCTTGTGCGAACGTGCGCGGCGTCGTGCTGAACAAGACGAGCGCCGCTGCCTGCGCCTACGCGGCGCCTGCGATCGAGAAGCACACGGGCGTCGTGGTTTTGGGGAATATCCCCGCCGACGAGGCGTTCTCGCTCGAAAGCCGGCATCTGGGGCTTGTGACCGCCGACGAGGTCGAGCAGCTCTCCGCGCGCATCGACAAGATGGCCGAGCTGGTGGAAAAGAGCGTCGACGTCGACCGCTTGCTCGAAATAGCGGCGACGGCACCCGATATCCGCGAGGAACCTTACCGGTTGGAGCCGATCGCGGGAGCGCGGCCCATCGTCGCCGTCGCGCGTGACGAGGCGTTCTCGTTCTACTACGAGGAGAACCTGCGCGTGCTCGAGGACCTGGGTTGCGAGCTGGCCTTTTTCAGCCCTCTGTGTGATAGCGAGTTGCCCCGGGGGACAAGCGCCCTCTATCTGGGAGGCGGCTACCCGGAGCTCCATGCGCGACAGCTCTCCGAGAACGCGCCGATGCGCGAGGCGGTGCGGCGCGCGGTGGAATCCGGCATGCCGACGGTCGCCGAATGCGGTGGGTTTCTGTACCTGCAGCGCGAAATCGCCGATAGCGAGGGGCGGCGCTGGCCTGTTGCGGGCGCCCTTGAGGGTGCAAGCGAGAACGGGGGAAGGCTGTCCCATTTCGGGTACGTGGAGCTCACTTCCCAACGCGACGGGCTCTACGGGCCGCGCGGCACACGCATCCGCGCGCACGAGTTCCACTACTGGCAGTCCACCTGCCCGGGCGGCGACTTCTGGGCGCAGAAGCCCCGGCGCGACAAGGGCTGGCCGTGCATGACGACCACCCCGTCCCTGGTTGCGGGCTTCCCGCATGTGTACTATCCTGCGAACCCCGACGTTGCGCGCGCGTTCGCATCTGCCGCAGCGTTGTTTGCAGAGAGGAGACGGCATGGCTGAAGCAACCGAAACCGCGCTTGCCTGCATCCGCGAGGAAGTCGAGCGCGCGTTCTCGTCGGCGTCGGGCGCCGTGCTCGAAGCCGCGCTCTCCCGGATCGCGCCCGCAGACGAGTGCGCCCGCGCCGCCGCGTACGCCGCGTGGGACTCCATCGCGCACCCCTTGGGGGGATTGGGCGACTTTGAAGACGCCGTCGCGCGTATCGCCGCAGCTCAAGGGAGCGCCGAGGTGGCCGAGTTTCCCCGTGCGCTCGCAGTATTCTTCTCCGACAACGGGGTCGTTGCCGAAGGCGTGTCGCAAAGCGGGCAAGACGTGACGCGAGCCGTCGCGCGCAACATGTGCGAGGGGGGCTCGAGCGCCTGCCGCATGGCGGCGTTCGCGGGTGCCGAGGTCGTGCCCGTCGACGTGGGTATGGCCCGGGGCATAGAAGACGCGCGCATGGTGCGCGCGAACGTGCAGCGGGGGAGCGGCAACATCGCGCACGGCTCCGCTATGTCTCGCGATGGGGCCGTGCGCGCGATCGAGGTCGGAATCGCCGTCGCGTGCGGGCTTGCCCGCGCCGGCGTGCGCCTTCTTGCCGCGGGCGAGATGGGCATCGGCAACACGACCACCTCGGCGGCGGTGGCCGCAGTGCTCATCCGGGCGGACGCGCGGAGCCTCGTCGGGCGCGGCGCGGGGCTCTCGGACGCCTCGCTCGCGCGCAAGCGCGACGTGGTCGAGCGCGCTATCGACGCGAACTCGCCTGATCCCGCCGACCCGATCGACGTGCTCTCGAAGGTGGGCGGCTTCGACATCGCGGCGATGTGCGGCTTCTACCTGGGGGCCGCGGCCTCGAAGGCGCCGGCGCTCCTCGACGGGGTCATATCCTGCACGGCGGCCCTGTGCGCGGCGCGCCTGTGCCCCAACGCCTTGGGCTACCTCGTGGGCACCCACGCATCAAGCGAACCCGCAAGCCAGGAGCTCCTTCGCGAGCTCGGCATAAAGGCACCCCTCGACGCAGGCATGCACTTGGGCGAGGGCGCGGGCGCCATGGCGTATCTGCCCCTTCTGGATTCGGCGCTGCGCGTGTACCGGGATGGGAAGACGTTCACGGCGACTGGCATGGCTGCTTACGAGCATTTCGAGGCCGGGAAATGACGGTGACGCTCGTTATCGGCGCCGCCGCGAGCGGCAAGAGCGCCTACGCCGAGTCCCTGTGCCTCGGGCACGACGGCCCTCGCGTGTACCTGGCAACGATGGAGCCCTTCGGGGATGAGGGCGCCCGCCGCATCGCGCGCCATCGGGAGCTGCGCGAGGGCAAGGGGTTTTCCACCCTTGAACGCACGCGTGACGTGGGCGCAGCAGTGTCCGGGCTTCCGCGCGGCTGCACGCTTCTTTTGGAGGACGTGGGCAACCTGGTTGCGAACGAGCTCTTCGCGGAAGGCGGCTTGTCCCCACGTGACCCCGACGCCGCGGCGCGCGAGGTGATCGGAGGCATTGAACGGCTCGCTCAGGCCGCTGCGTATACGGTGGTGGTCTCCGTCGACGTGTTCGCCGATGGGATGCGCTACGATGAGGGGACCGAGGCATGGAGGCGCGCGCTCGCGCGCGTGAACGCGGGCGTGGCGGCGCTGGCCGACCGCGCGGTCGAAGTGGTATGCGGGATTCCCGTGTGGATGAAAGGCGAAGGACCTACAAGGTGAAGATAGCAGAGGCAATCGGCGCGGCGTTCGGAACGTTCTCGCGCATCCCCGTCCCGAAATCGGCTTGGACCGATTTCGGATCAACCCATGCGCTTGCCGCGTTTCCCCTGGTGGGCGTTGCGGAAGGCTTCCTCATGACGGCGTGGGGGCACGTGGCGAACCTGCTCGGCGTGCCCGCGACCATCGTCGCGGCCGTGCTCGTGGCGTTGCCTGTGGCGGTGACGGGAGGCATCCACCTAGACGGGCTCTGCGACACCTCCGATGCGCTTGCAAGTTGGGCCCCGCGCGAGCGAAAGCTCGAGATCATGCACGACCCGCGGGCGGGCGCTTTCGGGGTCATTGGTGTTGTCGTGTACCTTATTCTGCAATTTTCCCTGTTCACCGCGCTGCCGCTTACGGCGGGGGCGTTCCTCGCGCTTCTGTGCTCGCTCGTGTTCTCCCGCGCGCTTTCGGGGCTCGCCGTAGAATGCTGGCCTGCCGCGCGGGCGGACGGCATGGCCGTGGGGCTCTCGCCTGCGAAGAAGCGCGCGGCGATCGTCGTGCCGCTTTGCGCTTTCGCTGCGGCTTCGGCTGCAGGGATGGTCGCGTGCGCTCAGGCTGTCGGCGCCCTTATGGCGGTGGCGGGGCTTTTGGCGCTCGCGTGGTACCGCCATGTTGCCCTGTCCCGCTTCGGCGGGGTGACGGGTGATTTGGCCGGATGGTTTCTGCAATGGGCCGAGCTCGCGATGCTTGCCATGCTGGTGGCGGGGGGCATGCTCCTATGATTCTCGTGGTAGGTGGCGCGCATTCGGGGAAGAGGACCTTCGTGCGCGAAAAGCTCGGGTTCGCGGCGGACGATTTCATCGACGCGGCGCAGCTTGCGGAGGGCGGCGTGCCCGCGGCTTTTGCCGGCCGTGTCGCGTACCGTGCTGAGGAACTCGTACGCGCGCTCGACGCTGACCGGGCGCTCGAGCGGTTGATCGGCTTCGACGCAGTGATTCTGCCCTTGGTCGGCTCGGGGGTCGTCCCCATGCGTGCGGAAGACGCCCAATGGCGCGAGCGCGCGGGGCGTCTGGGATGCGCGCTCGCTGCGCGCGCCGACGTCGTCGTGCACATGACGTGCGGGATCCCCCAGGTTATCAAAGGAAACCTTGCCGATGCGCCTCGAGGGACGCAGGGCGCGAGCGCGCCTTTGGAAGTCGTCTTCGTGCGCCATGGTGCCACGGCGGGCACGGAAGACCATCGCTACAGCGGGGCGGGCACCGACGAGCCCCTGTCGAGCGCGGGCGAGCGCGCTTTGCGCGACCTCGCGTGCGATCGTGACGTGTTCCGTGTTATCACGAGTGGTATGGCCCGCACCGACCAGACGGCGCGCATCCTCTTCCCGAACGCGGAGCTTATGGCGTGCCCCGGTCTGCGCGAGATGGATTTCGGTGACTTCGAGGGGCGAAGCGCCGCCGAGCTTAAAGAGGATGTGCGCTACCGCGCCTGGGTAGACTCCTGGTGCGAGACGCGCTGCCCGCATGGCGAGGACAAGGGCGATTTCACCCGCCGCGTCGTCGCAGCGTTTCGGGAGGCGTGCGAATCGGAGCGCGCCCAGGGGAGCGGGCGCGCCGTCTTCGTCGTTCACGCGGGTACCGTGAAAGCGCTGCTCTCCGAGCTAGCTGTCCCGAAAATGGGATACTTCGACGTGCATACCGAGCCGGGCGGCGCATGGGCCGCCAGCTGGGATGGGCGCTGCCTTCTCGACGTTCGCCCCGCTTCGGGGGGCGATGTCCTGTGATGACCATTCTTGCCGTCGCCGCCGGGTTCGCGGCCGACCTTGCCTTCGGCGACCCGCGCTGGCTTCCCCATCCCGTCGTCGCCATGGGGCGCGCGATCACGTGGGCCGAAGGCCGCCTGCGGCGCGTATTCCCGCAAACGTCCACGGGCACGCGCGCCGCAGGGCTTGTGCTCGCCGTGGCGCTTCCGCTTGCGTGTGGGCTTTTGACCTGGGGAATCCTGCATCTTTGCGGCATGGTTCACTCCGGCTTGCGCTTCGTGGCCGAGGCATGGGCGAGCTATCAGATTCTCGCGGCATGCGAGCTGCGCCGCCAGAGCCTGGCCGTGGCCCGCGCGTTCTCGAAGGGCGGCCTTGTCGCGGCGCGCGAAGCCGTCGGGCTCATCGTGGGACGCGACACATCTGTTCTCGACGAGCAGGGCGTCGCGCGCGCCGCCGTGGAAACGGTGGCGGAGAACGCGAGCGACGGCGTCATCGGGCCGCTTTTCTACCTTATGATCGGGGGTGCGCCCTTGGGCATGGCGTACAAGGCGGTGAATACGCTCGACAGCATGGTGGGTTACAAAAACGAGCGCTACATCGACTTCGGCTGCGCCTCGGCGCGCCTCGACGATGCGGTGAACTGGATTCCCTCGCGCTTATCGGCCCTGCTCATGATCGCCGTGTGCCCGATCGTCGGGCTCGACGCGCGCGGGGCGGCGCGCATCTGGCGCCGCGACAGGCGTCGCCATGCGAGCCCCAACGCGGCTCAGACCGAGTCAGCATGTGCGGGCGCGCTCGGCCTGCGCCTGGCAGGACCCGCGGTGTATTTCGGCAAGCTCGTTGAGAAACCGACGATAGGCGACGCGTCCCGCGAAATCGAGTGGGGCGACATCGTCCGGGCGACAAGGCTCATGCTCGCCGCGTCCGTATGCGCGCTCGTCGTCTTCGGCGCCGCGCGCGCGGCGGTCGTGCTCGCCGTGGGGGCGATGGCATGAGGGAAGACCACACTGCGTCCCGGGCTACCGGGGGAATCCTGCGCGCCCGTACGCATGGGGGTAGCTCGCAATCGCTCGGCATCGCTTGCGAAGGGGGCGCCTCCGACCTCATCGACTTCTCGGTGAACGTGAATCCGGCAGGCCCCTCGCCGCGCGCCGTCGCCGCAGCTTGCAAGGCGCTTTCTCGAATCGACGCCTACCCCGATAGGGAAAGTCTCGCCCTCGTTCGCGCCCTTGCGCGCGCCCAGGGCATTCCCGAAGATACTATCGTCTGCGGCGCGGGCGCGTCCGACATCATCTGGCGGCTCGCCGCGGCGGTGCGCCCGAAACGCATCGTCGTGTGCGCGCCGACGTTCTCTGACTATGCGGAGGCGGCATCGTACTACGGCGCATGCGTGCAGGAGTTCCCGCTCTCCGAAGCGGACGACTTCGACGTGCCCGCCTCCTTCGCCCGCGCGATCGAGGGGCCGGGAGACGTGGCGTACCTCTGCAATCCGAACAACCCGACGGGGCGCCTCGTCGACCCCCGCGTGATCGATGCCGCGGCTTGCCGCTGCGAGCAGGCGGGCGCGTTGCTCGTCGTGGACGAGTGCTTCCTCGGATTTGCGCCCGACGCCCGCGAAAGGAGCGTGGCCGCACGCGCCGCGTGTTCGCGCCATGTGGCCGTGCTCTCCGCGTTCACCAAGCTCTACGGAATGGCGGGGTTACGGTTGGGATATCTGATCAGCGGAAACGCCCAACTCATCGAGGGGATTCGCCGGGCGGGGCAGGCATGGCCTGTCTCCTCGGTCGCCGAGGCCGCGGGCATCGCCGCCCTAGAAGACGTCGAATACGTCTCGCGCACGCGCGATGTACTGGCGGGCGAGCGAGCGTGGCTTTCCCACGAGCTCTCCTCGCTCGGGCTTTCCGTCGTGCCGTCGGATGCGAACTTCCTTTTAGTCCGCACGCCGGCGAAAGACATCCCCGAGCGCCTGTATAAACAGGGGGTTTTGGTCCGCACGTGCGACTCGTTTTCGGTACTGTCCCGTTTCTGGTGCCGCGTCGCGGTGCGCACGCGCAAGGAGAACGCCCGGCTTGTGATGGCGTTCAGTCGCGCGCTTCGGGCGGAAGGCGCTTCGGGCGAAGGCGAACCCGACGAACGGGGCGGCGCTTCTTGCAGCGGCGCTATGGCGGGCGCGGATGGCCGAGGCTCGGAGAAGGAGGTCGATACCCGTGGGTAGGGCGAAGCCCATCATGATCCAGGGCACCATGTCGAACGCGGGGAAGAGCCTGCTTGCGGCGGGGCTGTGCCGTGTGCTTTCGCAGGACGGCCTGCGCGTGGCTCCCTTCAAGAGCCAGAACATGGCGCTCAACAGCGGTGTCACGGCCGACGGGCTCGAGATGGGGCGCGCCCAGATCATGCAGGCCGAGGCGTGCGGCATCGCGCCCGACGTGCGCATGAACCCCATCCTGCTCAAGCCCGAAAGCGACCACCGAAGCCAGCTTATCGTGGCCGGCAAGGCGCAGGGAGCCTTTGCTGCGAGGGACTACTTCGCGCGAAAGAAGGCGCTCATGCCGCAGATTTTGGAGGCGTTCGATTCGCTCGCGGAGGAAAACGACGTCATCGTCATCGAGGGCGCCGGCAGCCCCGTCGAAATCAACCTTGCCGAAAACGACATCGTCAACATGGGGCTCGCGCGCGCCGTGTCCTCCCCCGTGCTGCTCGCGGGCGACATCGACCCAGGCGGGGTGTTTGCCCAGCTCTACGGCACGGTCGCGCTCCTTGCGCCCGAGGACCGCGCGCTTTTGCGGGGGCTTGTGGTGAACAAGTTCCGCGGCGATGTGGAAATCCTGCGCCCGGGTTTGGCCCCGCTCGAGAAGATGTGCGGGGTTCCCGTCGTGGGGGTCGTGCCGTATCTTAAGCTCGACCTGGACGACGAGGACTCGCTCGCGCCGCGCCTATCTGCCCGCGAGGCGCGCGGCGTCATCGACGTCGCCGTCGTGAGCCTTCCGCACCTGTCGAACTTCACCGACTTCGACCCGCTTTCGCGCGTGCCCGGCGTGGGCGTGCGCTACGTTTCCTCGACGACCGATCTGGGCCGGCCCGACCTTGTGGTGCTCCCCGGCTCGAAGACCACGCTCGACGATGCGCGCTGGCTTGCGGCTAGCGGCATCGGAGCCTGTGTGCGCGCGCTTTCGGGCGCGGGCACGCCGGTGCTCGGCATATGCGGAGGTTACCAGCTTTTGGGAGACGAGCTTTCCGACCCGCACGGCAGGGAAGGCGCTGGCACCGCGCGCGGGCTCGGGCTCATCCCTGCAAGTACGGTGTTCAAGGAGGAAAAGCGCCTCGCCCAGTCGGAGCTGCGCATCACGGGCGCCCAAGGCGCGTTCTCGGTGTGGAACGGCATGACGGCGCGCGGGTACGAGATTCACGATGGCGAAACGACCGTCTCCTGCGCCCCTGCGGGCACGATTGGCGGCAAACCAGAAGGCGCGGCCTGCGGAAATGTGTTCGGTACCTATCTCCACGGCCTGTTCGACGAACCGGGGGTGGCACTCGCCCTCGCGCGCTCGCTCGCGCGCATGCGCGGCTTGCCCGAGAGCGTCGTGGGTGCTGAGGGCGCGGTGTCCGCGGCCGATCACCGTGCGCGCGAGTTCGACCGCCTGGCCGACTCCGTGCGCGGGGCGCTCGACATGGAGTATGTCTACCGCATTATCGAGGAGGGCGTATGATCCACGTGTATCATGGCGACGGCAAAGGTAAGACCACGGCGGCGATGGGCCTCGCCCTTCGCATGCTCGCCGCAGGCCGCCGCGTCGTCGTCGTGCAGTTCCTGAAAGACGGCGAAAGCGGGGAGGTGCGCCTGCTCGCCGAGCATTTCGGCGTGCCCGTGTTCGCGGGGAAGGCGTCGGACAAGTTTACCTGGTCCATGACGTCGGAAGAACTTGCCGCGACGCGCGAGCTGCACGATGGGAACCTTGCTTCCGCGCTCGCCGAGCTCGAGGGCGCGCAGGAGGGGCTGCTCGTGCTCGACGAGGCGCTCGACGCGCTTTCGAAGGGGCTTGTCGACGAGTCGCTCGTGGACCGCGCGCTCGATATGTCCGCGCGCGGCGTCGAAGTAGCGCTTACCGGGCGCGCGCCTTCCCGCAAGATCGTGGAGAAGGCCGACTACATAACCGAGATGCGGTGCGAGAAACACCCCTACGCTCAGGGGATATGTGCAAGGGAAGGAGTGGAGTACTAGATGGATTCCAAGGAGATGGCGCCCGGCGACATCGAGCGGCGCAGCTTCGAGATCATCACCGAAGAGCTCGGCGGCCGCACGTTCCCGCCGCTCGAAGAGCCCGTCGTGAAGCGCGTCATCCACACCACTGCCGACTTCTCGTACGCCGATTCCCTCGTGTTCACCCATGACGCCGCGCACTGTGCGCTCGACGCACTGCACGCAGGGGCCACGGTGCTCACCGACACGAACATGGCGCTCGCAGGCATAAGCAAGCCCGCGCTTGCGAAGCTCGGCTGCAAGGCCGTGTGCTACATGGCTGACCCTGATGTCGCCGCGGCTGCGCGCGCCGCGGGCACGACTCGCGCCGTTGCGAGCATGGACAAAGCTTGCGGCATCGAGGGTCCGCTCATCGTGGCCGTCGGTAACGCTCCCACAGCACTTCTGCGCCTCGCCGAGCTCATGGACGCGGGGAAGATCGCGCCCGCGCTCGTCATTGGGGTGCCGGTCGGGTTTGTGAACGTGGTCGAGGCGAAAGAGGAGCTACTCGCGCGACGCGTGCCGGCCATCGTCGCGAGGGGTCGCAAGGGCGGCTCGACCGTGGCGGCCGCTATTATGAACGCGCTTCTCTACCAGATCACGCGCCCAGGCGGCCCGAAGTGACGGCGCCCGCATCCGCGCCGGCGCTGCGCATCTTCGCCGGCACCACCGAGGGCCGCCTTCTGTGCGAATGGGCGAGCGGGGCGGGCATCCCCGCCCGTGCCTACGCGGCAACCGAGTACGGAGGTGAGCTTTTGGGCGAGCTTCCGGGCATCGAGGTGCATTCGGGCAGGCTCGACGAGGCCGACATGGAGCGCGAGCTTTCCGGCGCGCGCATCGTCGTCGACGCCACGCATCCCTTCGCTACGCTCGCAAGCGGCAACATCCGGGCCGCTTCGCTCGCCGTGGGTGCACGATGCCTGCGCCTTGCGCGCCCGGTCGAGGCGCTGCCCAAAGGCGTCGTCTCGGTCGCGTCGATCGCCTGCGCGGCGCGCTTTCTCTCCGAGAACCCGGGTCGCGCGCTTCTCACGACGGGGAGCAAGGAGCTTGCTCCCTACACGCGCGTCGCCGATTTCGCGGAGCGCTTCTTCGTGCGTGTGCTCCCGCTGCCCGGTGCTATAACGAAGTGCATCGACACGGGGTTTTCGCCGTCGCACGTCATCGGCATGCAGGGGCCCTTCACCCGCGAGCTCAACGAGGCGATGCTTCGGCAGGTGGGCGCCCAGTGGCTTGTGACCAAGGACTCGGGAACCGTAGGCGGCACGGCCGAGAAGATCGCCTCCGCGCACGACGTGGGAGCGCGCTGTATCGTGGTCGCCCGTCCCGCCGAGGGAGGCGGGGCCCTTTCGCTTCGGGAAGTGAAAGACGCGCTCTTACGGGAGTTCGCGCGCTAGGCGCTCGCCGCGCATGCGTGCCCTCCCGCCTGCGAGGAGGAGCGCCCCGAGCAAGCTCGAACCGTACAAGACCTTCATCAGCCAATAACTCGAGGACGACGCCCGGAACTGGCGCAAGCAGCCCTTCAATAAGTTGCGGTGAAATAGTGTCTGTTTTTGCTGCTTGATAGCATATTCAGTCCCTAATTCACCGCAACTTGTTGGTGGTGGCTTACTGGTAGCGTAGGCACTCCACCGGGTCGAGCTTTGCGGCGCGGCGGGCGGGGTAGAAGCCAAAGATTACGCCGATACCGACGGAGACGGCGAAGGCCAGCAGCACCGTGGCGATTGAAAAGCTCGGTGTGATTTGCCCGCTGGCACCGAGCTCGCCGAGAACCCCTGATCCTGCTGCAAACATCGCAAGAGCCCATGCCAGCAGATAACCAATCAGGACACCCAATAGTCCGCCGGTGACGCACAGCGCCGAGGATTCGGCCAAAAACTGCGCGGTGATATCGCGACGACTTGCGCCCAGAGCGCGGCGGATGCCGATCTCGCGGATGCGCTCCGTTACGTTGGTAAGCATCATATTCATAATGCCGATACCGCCGACAAGTAGCGAGATGCTGGCGACAGCACCCATGATGAGCGAGAACGCGCCCATAAAGGAGTTGAGTGCATCGATAGCGCTTTTCATGGATGTCGCCGATACACTGTCGTACTCATCCTCCTCCGCGATGCCCTTCATCGCGCGCACCTTGGACTCAATGGTCTTACAAAGCTCATCCATGTCCGTGCCCTCGGCGGCAAGTGCCGTCACGCTGGGGAATGAAGGATTCTCGTCGCCAAACAGCCCGGAGATGGTTTCGCGTGGCATATACAGCGTGAGCGAGCCCATGGAGTCGCTGCCGCCATCAATCACGCCTACAATCTGCACCTCGCCGTTGGACACCTTGATGGTTTTCCCCAGCGCATCCTGTTCGTTGCCGTAAAGCTGATCGGCGCCGTTGCGGCTGATGAGCGCCACGCGCGAGCCTGATTGGGACTCGGCCTGGGAATAGGTGCGCCCCGCAACGAGCTTGCTGGCCCCCACGGCGTCGAGCATGTCGCTATCGACGCCCTGCGCCATGACGGTATAGCTTTTATCGCCGGTCTTGTACTCGGTGTACGCGCTGTCGACAATGCCAATCTGCTCTATCTGCGGCACCAGTTTTTGAAGCTTCTCGATGTCCGACTCGGTGAGTTCTTGCGACGAATAGATTTGCACCATGCGTGCCGCATTGAGGCCCAGACTGTTGACCAGGCTGTTTTGGATGCCGCCGATGAGCGACGTCATGGCGATAACCGAGGCGATGCCGATGACAATGCCCAGGATGGTGAGCAGGCTGCGCCCCTTGTTGGCCTCGAGCGAGTGAAGGGCTTCCTGGATAAGATCGCGGGCGCTCATGCCACCACTCCTTTCGGCGGGTTGGCGGAGGCGGAAATCATGGGCGGGCTATCTACGGCGCTGCGCAGGGTCCGCGGTGCATGTGGAATATACGCGCCGTCGTGAATGCGACCGTCGCGGATGGTCACGGCACGGTCGGCCTCGGCGGCGATGTCGGGGTCGTGTGTGATAAGCACGATGGTTTTGCCGCGCTTCTGGAGCTTATGGAAGGTTTCCATCACAAGCGCTCCGGTAGCGGAGTCCAGGTTTCCCGTCGGCTCGTCGGCCAGAATGATGGGCGGGTCATTGACGAGGGCGCGCGCGATTGCGACGCGCTGCATCTGGCCGCCCGAGAGCTCGGATATGCGGTGGTCCCAGTGGTCGACGGGCAGCGTGACAGCCTGCAGCGCGTGCACGGCGCGCATTTCGCGCTGGCTACGGGGCACATTGGTGTAGGCCAGCGGCAGCATCACATTTTCGATAACCGACAGGCGCGGCAGCAGGTTGAAGCTCTGAAAGACAAAGCCAATGCTCAGGGCGCGAACTTCGGTGAGCTCCTCATCATCGAGCTCGGCCACGTTGAGCCCTTGCAGGTAGTAGTCGCCCGCCGTCGGCTTATCCAGACAGCCTAGGATGTTCATGAGCGTCGACTTGCCCGAGCCCGAGGGGCCGGTGATAGCGACGAATTCGCCGGGATTTACCGCCAGGCTCACGTTGTGCAGGATGTGGGTGCACCCCGCCTCGCTCTCAAAGATGCGGTGCACGTTGCGGATGTCGATAACGGGACGCATTACATGCCCTCGTCGGCAGACATACTGCCCGAATCCGCACCGTAGCCGCCGTCAGCCGTTGCGTCCGCTCCGGTGTCCATGACGAGGGTGTCGCCATCGCGCAGCTTGGTAACCGGAACATTGGGGTTGATCTCGTTGCCCTGGTCGTCGCGCTTAACCTGTGTCTTGCCGACTACGGCTTCGTTGTCGTTTTGCGTCACGACGGTCACCTTCACGCGATGGGTTTGCTTGCCCTCGTCATCGGTTGCGACGTTGACGTAATAGTGTTCGCCGTCTTCGGTCATGAGCGCCATCGTCGGCACCATCACCACGTCGTCGAGCTGCTCGGTCACCACCGAGACCTCGGCCGTCATGCCCGGCTTCAGGCGCGCGTCGGGCGCCTCGATGAGAATGTCGACGTTAAAGGTCACGCTGCCGCCGCCACCGTTGGCGGCGTCGGAGTTTGCCACCGACGCGATAGCCGTGACGGTGCCCTGGCTCACGATATCGGGAAACGCGGGATACGTGACGTTGGCGCTCTGCCCAACGGCGATCTTGGCGATGTCCTTTTCGCCCACCTGCACGGTCACCTTCATCTTAGATAGGTCGGCGATCTGCATGCACTGCTTGCCGCCGCTCGTATCGCTTTCGCCCATGATCATGCCGCCTGTAACCGTGGCGCCCGCTTTGGCATTGAGCTCCACGATGCTACCCGAGCTCGGGGCCGTGACCGTGCGACTGGAGGCCTTGGCGTTCGCCTGGTCGAGGTTTGCCTGGGCTGATGCGAGGCTGCGCTGCCCGGCCGATACGGCGTTCGTGTCCACTGATGCGGCGGAGACGCCAGCCGCTGCGGAAGCTCCCTCGACGTCCGTCGTTGGGGTGGCCTGCGCAGCAGCTGCGGCTTTCTGCGCGTTGGCGAGGTCTTCTTGAGCGGCAGCAACTGCACGCTGCGCCTCGGCAACGTTGCGATCGAGCTCGTCGTTTTTAATGGTCATAAGCACGTCGCCCTCGTTGACGGATTGGCCTGCCTGCACGTTGATAGAATCGACCGTGCCGTCGACAGAGGGGGAGACCACTGAGGACGAAATGGGTTTGAGCTGGCCTTTCGCCTCGACCGTTGTGGTAAACGTGCCCTCGGTCACCATGTCGGTCACAGGACCGCTAGCGCCCTGTGGCTGCACATTGATAACAAGGGTTGCAACAATGGCAATGAGCGCGACGGCACCCACGACGCCGGCGGCAATACCGCGACGAATCAGCTTTTTGCGTCGGCGTTCGGCACGCTTTGCCTTGAGCTTGGCATATGCTTCTTCATCGGAAATCTCGGCCGTATCGTTCGCGCGTCCGCTCTGCTTGTCGGCATGTACGTTTGTAATCAGAGGAAACGTTTCGGTGGCACCTTCGGGCGTGCGCTCGGTATCATCTGGGCCCGGGGTGATCGTGGGGACATTCGGCATAGCGTCTCCTTTATAGAAAGAATCTCGATAATTATATGCGCCCACCGGTTGGGGCGGGCGCATAGGACGGTTTCTTTCGGAACTGTTAGATTGGTCGCAGCGGTTCCACGTTGTAGGAATGCGCGCGTTGCACTACGAGTGGACAACCACGCACAGGCCGACTTTGATGCAATCGTGCAGTGCCTTGGCGTCGGCCAGGCGCAGGTTGATGCAACCGTGGCTGCCGCACCACTTGTACGACTCGGCGTTATCGAAGCTCTTGTCGTTTTGCCAGGTGGCGTCGTGGAAGCCGATCATGTTGCCCTCAAACGGCATCCAGTAGCTCACCGGGCTCTCATATTTGGGTTTACCGGTCTCGGGGTCCTTGGTTCCGATCAGGGTGCTGCCGCCGTCGTTGCTGTTGATTTGCCACACACCCTCGGGGGTGGCGTCTTCGCCCGGTTTGCCGGAAATAAAGTTGGCCTCCCACACGATATTGCCGCTCTCGTCATAGTAGCGCGCGTGCTGCTCGGACAGGTCGACGTCGATATACGCCTTCCAGTCGGGCTCTCCCTTTGCGGTAAAGGTGTCGGCCTTCTGGGAGTACTTGATCTCGATCTCGCCGGTCTGCTTGTTGTTAATGGCGTCCTCGACCTGCTTGGCGAGCGAGCTGCTGTCGATGGACCAACCAAAGTCGCCACCTTCGACGGCGCACTGCTTGCCATCGGCGCGCGTCCACCAGCGAGTGGAGCCCACGGTATTAAAGCCGTTGGCGAGCTCGGCTGCCCAACTACTGATCTGCGACGTATCGAGTGTGGGGTTGGCCGGATCGGCAAAGCTGATCCACTGCAACACAGAGCTGCCATCAACCTTGCCAGCGTCCTCGCCGTTGAGCTTGAGGGTCACGTTGACGCCCAGGAAGTTGTTGGCGGCATCACATGCGGCCTGAATCTGATCATCGGTCAGCGTTCCATTGAGCGGCTCATAGGCATCGTTGCCGAGCTTGGAAAGATCTACGGACTCGGCCAGCGAGGCAAGCTCGAGCTCGGCATACTTGATGACATGCTCGCGGTTGAGTTTTTCGTTGGAGCGTGCCTTCTCGACGGTAAACTTGCCTGCCTGCTCGTCATAGGAGCTATTGGCCTCGAACGTGCCCGAACGGCCCTCGTTAAACTCGTCGATGGCGGCGCCCAGGTCCTTCTCAAACTTCTTTTGGTCAAAGGTGTCGGAGAGCATGGACAGGTCGACGTCTTGATCAAGATCGACTTCGTTGGAGGTAGCGGTTGTTTTGGTCTTGCCGCCTAAGGATTCCACAAGGCGGACCGGCCAAATAAAGGCTTCGTTGTGGTTGATGATTTCTTTTGCAGCAGCTTCACCGTCGACGATGGGTTCATCGGACTCGGGCTGATAGGTCCAGCTAAAGTCATCGCCTGTCACGGCGAGCTTATAGTGCTTCCATGCCGAGTTGACCTTGGTGGCGGCAGACGAAGCGTTGGAGAACGAGACGTCGACGCCGGCGATGGTGGTGTTGGGGTAGGCTACCTGCGAAAATGCTACGACGCCTACGATATAGACAATGACGATTAGACCCAGGACGACAAAGAGCGTCGTCTTTTTGCCCGACTTTTTGTTCTCGGCGGGTTTGCGCGCGGGGCCACGATCGCCTCGAGCGTGCGTGGGGGGCTGCTTGGGCGCATTGCCGTTTGCCTGGCGCTGCTGACGTTGTTGACGCTGCTGTCGCTGTTGGTTCGGGCGTTGGGAAGCGTTTGCCGCACCACGCTGCTGACCGTGGCTCGGCGCGATAGGACGCGGCGACTGAACGCCGCCGGTGTGCCTGCTCGGCTGCTGCGGATCGGGAATCAGTTGAGTTCGATCGTTTTGCGACATCGTATGCATATCCTTCGATTTTCGCCTTGCGGTTCATCGTGTTTTTACTGGGCTTGCATTATAGCGATTGCCCTGCTGTTTGTGGTACGGAAACGGTGGCATTCAAAAGAGGTGGGACATTTGTCCCACCTTTGAGTTGTTCTTTGCCGCTATCCGCACACCCCGCATTTTGCACAGGCCGAAAGTGCGGCCGGAGCCTGCGCGATGCCGCCCTTTGCCGTCTCGCGCAGCGTGGCCGGCAACGCGTGACCCACCGAAAGCATGACATGTGCCATCTGGTCAAACGGCACTAAGCTCTTAATGCCTGCGAGGGCGAGTTGTGCCGAGCTAAAGGCCGCTGCCACGCCGATGGCGTTGCGGTTTTGGCAGGGCACCTCCACGAGGCCACCGACGGGGTCACAAACGAGGCCCAGCAGGTTACTCAGCGCGATGGAACTGGCGTCGAGCGCCTGCTCGGGCGTGCCGCCGAGCATCTGCACCAGCGCGGCGGCTGCCATGGCAGCGGCGCTTCCCACCTCGGCTTGGCAGCCGCCCTCGGCGCCGGCAACGCAGGCGCTTGTGGTGAGGTTGAGGCCGATTGCGGCTGCGCAGTAGAGCGCGTCCATGACCTGCTCGTCGTCGAGCTGCAGGTGATCGGCGAGCGCCAGTACGCAGCCGGGTACAACACCCGCGGAGCCTGCCGTCGGAGCTGCGACGATCACGCCCATGGTGGCGGAGCGCTCGAGCACGGCCATCGCGCGGGCCACGGCGTCGGTCTGGACGGGGCCCATCAGGCTTACACTCAAATCGTTGCGGCCGGTGGCTTCGACGAGCTTGGCCTCGCCGCCGATAAGACCGCCGAGCGAACGCTGCGGATTGGCGAGGGGGGCCGTGGTCTCCTCGCGCATGACGTCGAGCACGCGGCGCATGGCGGCGACGGCGTGGGCCTCGCCGGTCAGACGCGCCTCACGAACGGCCATGACGGCGCCGATGCTGAGCCCCATTTCCTCGCACGCATCGAGCAGCTGCTCGCCGTCGTCGAAGATTTCCTTGGCCGAGACGCCGGGAGAGAGCGACGAGGCAGAACCGGGGAGCTCGATAAAGGTCGCGTAATCGACATTGTCGAGTTTGCGCAGCATGGGGACGACGGTGTCGTCGGGCGCGCCGTCGGTCTCAAAGACGGAGTAGGCCTGGCCGCCCACTTCGGTGCGGTAGGTGCGGCAGAAGGCGATGTTTACGTGGGCGTAGGCGAGCAGGTTGGTGAGCGCGGCGAGCACGCCGGGGACGTCCTTGTGCGCCACGAAGAGCGTGGAATACATGCCCGAGATGTCGACGCCGACGCCGTTAATGCGGCTGATGCGCATCTTGCCGCCGCCCAGGCTCTCGCCGCGGACCTGTGCCGTGGCGCCCGTGTCGTCGACCATTTCGATGTCGACGGTGTTGGGGTGGATGGAGGCGTCGTCGCCCTTGATGTCAAAGTGATATTCGAGGCCCTGCTCGCGCGCGAGGTCGAAGGCCTGCTTGATGTTCTCGTCATCGGTGTCGAGGCCCAGTATGCCCGCGACGAGCGCACGGTCGGTGCCGTGGCCGCGGTAGGTGTGGGCGAAGGAGTTCCACAGGCCAAAGGTGACCTTGGTGATGCGACCTTCCAGCAGGCTGGCGGCAACCTGTGCGCAGCGCAGGGCGCCGGCGGTGTGCGACGAGCTGGGGCCGACCATGACGGGGCCCAAGATCTCGAATGCCGAGGTCGTAGCTAGTGTTTGCGGCTTGCCTGCCATGGGTGCTCCTTTAATCTGTCCCGCCGTTCCGAGGGCTTTGGTATTTGGTCGCCTGCTCGGACAGTCCTGCTCGCACGGAGGCCACATTAAGTGGCCTCCGGCTCGTGCGGAACTCGCGATCGACCAAATACTAAAGCCCTCGGAACTTAGGATACATGGTTGGAGTCGCTCTGCTGCAAAATTTATCGGCCTGTGATTTATTCCATGTCCCAGGTAGGCTCATCTTCACCACCTTTAAATAAAAAAGAAGTACCGGTTGGGGCCGGTACTTCTTTTGGTGCGTTGTTATTTGGCTGTAGCTTTTCGAGTTAGCTTACAGGCCGCAGGCTGCTTTGAGTTCTTCGACTCGGTCGGTTTTCTCCCAGGTGAAGTCGGGGTCTTCGCGGCCGAAGTGACCGTAGGCTGCCGTCTTTTCGTAGATGGGGCGACGCAGGTCTAGGTCGCGGATGATTGCACCCGGGCGCAGGTCGAAGGTCTTCTCTACGGCCTCAACGATCGTGTCCTCGGCAACCTTGGCGGTTCCGAAGGTGTCGACCATGATTGAAAGGGGCTTGGAAACGCCGATGGCGTAGGCAAGCTCGACTTCGCAGCGGTCGGCCAGACCGGCGGCGACCACGTTCTTGGCGACCCAGCGCGCGGCATACGCGGCGGAGCGGTCGACCTTGGTGCAGTCCTTTCCGCTAAAGGCACCGCCGCCGTGACGACCGTAGCCGCCGTAGGTGTCGACGATGATCTTGCGGCCGGTGAGGCCCGTGTCGCCCATGGGGCCGCCCACGACAAAGCGACCGGTGGGGTTCACGTAGATGTCCGCGTTATCCCACGGCATGTTCTCAGTGGCCATGACCGGGGTGATGACGTGCTCGATGAGGTCGGCCTTGATCTTGCCCATGTCCTCGATCTCGGCAGCGTGCTGCGTGGAGATGACGATGGTCGTGACCTCGACGGGCTTGCCTTCCTCGTAGCGCACGGTGACCTGGGTCTTGCCGTCGGGACGCAGATAGGGCAGGGTACCGTCGTGGCGTACGGCGGCCAGGCGCTCGGCCAGGCGGCTTGCCAGGTAGTGCGGCATGGGCATGAGGGTCTTGGTCTCGTTGGAGGCATATCCGAACATCATGCCCTGGTCGCCGGCACCGATCAGGTCGATCGGGTCGGCGGTAGCGCCGGTCTGGGTCTCGAAGGACTCGTCAACGCCTTGGGCGATATCGGGCGACTGCTCGTGGATGAGGCTCATGACGCCGCAGGTGTCGCAGTCAAAACCGAACTTGGCACGGTTGTAGCCAATGCGGCGGATAACGCCGCGAGCGATTTCCTGCACGTCGACGTAGGCCTGGGTGCGAATCTCGCCGGCGACGATGACGGTGCCGGTGGTCACGAGGGTCTCGCAAGCGCAGCGGACGTTCTCCACGTTGGCAGGCACGCCGTTGGGGGCGATGTAACCCTGCTCCTGGAGCTCTATTTCTTTGGCGAGGATTGCGTCGAGGACGGCGTCGCTGATCTGGTCAGCGATCTTATCGGGATGACCTTCGGTCACCGACTCCGACGTAAAAACAAAGGACCCGTGTTGGGGCGGGATGGAACGAAGTTCTTCTGACATGATAGTCCTTTCAAAAACGTGTCCCGGCGACCGTTACCATTCCGCCGGGCTCTCTATGCAAGGGCATATCATAGCGCGTAAATCAAACATTCACACCCTTTCCGCACCCACTCATTGGGGACAGACTTCACCCACTCATTGGGGACAGACTTAAATGACTAGCCTTAAACTAAGAACGTCTCCAACGACTGGTCATTTAAGTCTGTCCCCAATGAGTAGGTCGGTGCCCTTTGTGCGGAGGTTGCTCTGATGCTTTATACTGATGCGGTTAGACATCCATCCTGCAATCGAGGAGATTTCCATGGCATCAGACGTTCGCGTCCGCTTTGCACCCTCACCGACGGGCAAGCTGCACATTGGCGGCGCCCGCACCGCTATCTATAACTGGGCTTTCGCCCGTGCTAACGGCGGCACGTTCATCCTGCGCATCGACGACACCGACCCCACCCGCTCCACCGACGAGAACACGCAGATCATCCTGCGCGCCATGCGTTGGCTGGGCCTGGACTGGGACGAGGGTCCCGAGGTGGGCGGCGATTTTGGCCCCTACGCCCAGACCGAGCGCTTGGACCTGTACAAGCAGGCCGCCCAGAAGCTTTGGGACGAGGGCAAGGCCTATCCCTGCTTCTGCACCAAGGAGCAGCTCGACGCCGACCGCAAGGCCGCGCAGGAGCGCAAGGACCCCTTCCAGGGCTATCAGCGCCGTTGCCGCGATCTTGATCCCGAGGAGGCCCGCCGTCGCATCGAGGCCGGCGAGTCCTACGTCCTGCGCATCAAGGTGCCCGAGGACCGCGGCGACGTCGTCATCCACGACGCCGTCCACGGCGAGGTGACCTTCGACGCCAAGGAGCTCGACGACTTTGTCATCTTCCGCTCCGATGGCACGCCCACGTACAACTTCGCGACCGTCGTCGACGACGCCATGATGAAGATCACCCATGTCATCCGTGGCGACGACCATCTGTCCAACACCCCGCGTCAGGTCATGGTCTACGAGGCCCTCGGCGCTCCCGTGCCCACGTTCGCCCATATCTCCATGATCTTGGGTGCCGACGGCAAAAAACTCTCCAAGCGCCACGGCGCCACCTCGGTGGAGGAGTACCGCGACGCGGGATACCTGTCCGATGCCTTCGTCAACTACCTGGCGCTGCTCGGCTGGTCGCTCGACGGCGAGACCACGATCATCCCGCGCGACGTCCTGGCCAGCAAGTTCTCGCTCGATCGCATCTCCAAGAACCCCGCGACTTTCGACCCCAAGAAGCTCGACTGGGTCAATGCCGAGTACATCAACGGCATGTCCGACGCCCAGTTTGCCGACGAGATTATGGTCCCCGTGCTGCACGAGGCGGGCCTCATCGAGGGCAACGTCGAGTACGGCGAGGACTGGATCGACGCGCTTGCCGCTATCGTCAAGCCGCGCACTAAGATGCCGGCCGACGCCGTGACCGTCGCCGCCCCCATCTTTGCCACGGCCGAGACGCTCGAGTATGACGAGAAGTCCGTCAACAAGGGCCTGGCCAAGGAGGGCATGGGTGCCATTCTGGATGCCGCCAAGGCCGCGCTCGAGGGCGTGGACGAGTGGACGGCTGCCAACATCGACGCTGCGCTTGAGCCGTTGCCCGAGCAGATGGACCTCAAGAAGCGCGTGGTGTTCCAGGCCGTGCGCGTCGCCGTCTGCGGCAACATGGTGAGCCCTCCGCTGGGCGAGACCATGGCGCTCGTCGGCCGCGACGACTGCCTGGCGCGCATCGATCGCGCCCGCACGATGGCGCTTTAATCGCTGCGCAAACGTTTGTATCCGAGCCCCGTTCACCCTGAGCGGGGCTCTTGTTTCTGTAGACGAATGGGATGGGAGGTGCTGGGGCCATGGCCGAGCAACTTTCGCTGTTTTGTTCGCCGGATCCGGAGGAGACTCCGGCGGCGCCGGCATCCGGTGCTGCCCTGGCCAAGCCCGAGCCTTCACCTGAGCCCATTGCCGCCTACACGAGCGTGGTTCTCGACATCCCCACCCGTGCGCTGTCCGAACCGTTTGCTTACGGGATTTCTGAGTCCCTTGCGAGCGAGGCCCAGGTCGGATCGACGGTTCTGGTCCACTTTGGCAACCGTGCCGCCGCAGGCTATATCGTCGATATTGCGCCCGAACTGGGCGACCTGCAAGGTAACAACGCCCTTGACCCTTCGCGCATCAAGCCCATCGAGGCCATCCTCAGCAAACCGCTCTTTAGTGCCGAGGCCGCCCGCATCGCGCGTTGGATGAGCCGCGAATATGTCGCAACCCTTTCCGAGTGCCTGCGTTTGTTCTTGCCCCCGGGTGGAAGCCCGCGCGTGGTCAAGGGCGACGACGGCGTGTGGACGGTTGAACGTCCCGCCGTCAAGCCTATCCAAAACCGCTGGGTCATGCTCACGCCCGAGGGCTTTGACTATACGCCGCCCAAGACCGCGGTCCGCCAGCGCCAGCTCATCGAGGCACTGCGGTGCGGCCCGGTCACGACGCGCGACCTCAACCTGCTCTATAACAGTATGTCGGCGACCATCAAGGCGCTCGAAAAACGCGGCGTCGTGGTGGTGGAGGAGCGCCGTGCCTGGCGCGGTTGCAGCGAGCAGACCACGCTGTCCTCGGCAAGCGGCAAGGCGCCGGTCTCCCTTACCAACGGCCAGCAACAGGCACTCGCGCAGATTGAGCGCGCCCGTCTGGACGCTCATGGCGACGTGGTGCTGGTCGACGGCGTCACCGGCTCCGGCAAAACCGAGGTCTACCTCTCGGCGATTGAGCGCGTGCTGGCGACCGGCCGTTCGGCCTGCGTGCTCGTGCCCGAGATCTCGCTTACGGCCCAGACCGTCGGCCGCTTCCGTTCGCGCTTTGGCGAGACGGTCGCCGTGTTCCATTCGCGCCTTTCGGCCGGCGAGCGTCTGGACCAGTGGGATATGGTCGCCAGCGGTGCGGCCCGCGTGGTAGTCGGCGCCCGCTCGGCGCTCTTTTGCCCGCTCAGCGACCTTGGTCTCATCATCATCGACGAGGAGCACGAGACCAGCTACAAGCAGGGCTCTAGTCCGCGCTACCATGCGCGCGAGGTGGCGGCCGAGATGGCGCGCCGCTACCGCTGCCCGCTCGTGTTGGGCTCCGCCACGCCTTCTGCCGAGGCCCTCGACCGCTGTCGCCGCGGTACGTACAACGGCGCCGCCTGGACGCGCGTCGAGATGCCCGAGCGCCCGGGACACGCTGTACTGCCTACGGTTCGAATCGCAGACCTGCGCTGTGAGTTTTCTCACGGCAGCCGCTCCATGTTCTCAAAACCGTTGATGGAAGGCTTGGAACGCGTGGTCGAGCGCCGCGAAAAGGCCGTGCTGTTGCACAACCGCCGTGGCTTTGCGCCGTTCTTGATGTGCCGCGAGTGCGGATGCGTCCCCACCTGCAATCACTGCTCCACTGCGCTTACGTATCACGAGCGCACGCACACGCTGCAGTGTCACACATGCGGTTCGTCTTGGCGCGTGCAGCCGTATCCCGCGCCCACGAGCCGTTGCCCCAAATGTGGCAGTCGCTACCTAGCAAAAATGGGTCTGGGCACTCAGCAGATCGAGGACGCACTGCACCAGATGCTTCCTGAGGACGTCGCCATTATTCGCATGGATGCCGATTCCACGCGCGGCAAGGATGCGCACAAAAAGCTGCTCGAGCAGTTCGATGCCGCCGATTGCGCGGTGCTGCTGGGCACCCAAATGATCGCAAAGGGCCTCGACTTTCCCGAGGTCACGCTCGTGGGCGTGGTCAATGCCGACTTCGCCCTCAAGCTGCCGGACTTCCGCGCAGGGGAGCGCGCCTACGACCTGCTGGAACAGGTGGCGGGCCGTGCCGGTCGCGGCGATCGTCCCGGCGAGGTGATCATCCAGACCTACCTGCCCGATGACCCGGTCATTCGCGCCGTCGCTGAGCACGAACGTTCGATCTTTACCGACTACGACCTGGACCAGCGCCGCGACGCGCTGTACCCGCCGTTTGTTCGCTTGGTCAACATCTTGGTGTGGTCGGCGAACCGAGACGACGTGCAGGACTACATCGGGCGCATTGCAAAGCTTCTTAAGCGCCGCTGGCATGCCGCCGCGCCCGACTTTTTGCGGGCGGGCAGCGCGGTGCCGCAGGTGCTGGGCCCGGCTTCGTGTGTAATCGAGAGAGCTAAGGACCGTTACCGCTTCCATCTGCTTGTGAAGTCGCCCGTGGGGTACCATGTCTCTGATGATATCGACGCCTGCCTCAAAGAGGTGGGCTCCGTGCGCGGCGTGAGCGTGAGCGTTGACGTCGACGCCTATGATTTGATGTAACAACCCGAAAGGATGGCCATGGAAGCCAACGGAATCGTACTGTCGCCCGACCCTCGTCTGCGCCAGGAGTGTGCCGTCATCGAGGAGATCACTCCGGCGATCGAGGCACTTGCCGAGAAGATGAAGAAAATGATGTTCGAGAACGGCGGTTGCGGCCTGGCTGCCCCGCAGATCGGCGAGCTCATTCAGCTTGTCACCATCGACTGCGACTACAGTGACAAGAACGACTACGATCCGTACGTGCTCATCAATCCCGTGATTGTCGAGCAAAGCGACCATCTCGTTCCGTTTAGCGAGGGCTGCCTTTCCATTCCTGGCATTAGCTGCGAGATCGAGCGTCCCGACCATGTCGTCGTCGAGGCGTACGACTTGGACGCTAACCTGATTCGCTATGAGGCCACGGGCGATCTGTTCTGCGTGTGCCTGCAGCACGAGATCGATCACCTGCACGGTAACACCATGTTCGAGCGACTGAAGCCGATGCAGAGGCTCAAGGCGGTCAAGGAGTACCAGGACGCCCTGGCCCGCGGCGCTCGACCGGGCGAGACGGAGTAGGTCGTCCGTCCCCTTCCGCCGCAGGGCTTAGGTTTTGCTCCATGCTCAAACAGTCCTGCTCGCACGAAGAGCACATTAAGTGCTCTTCGGCTCGTGCGGAACTGCGCGTGGAGCAATAACCTAAGCCCTGCGGCGGAAGGGGACTACGTTTTCGTGCTCCTCTTCGCCCGGGTGCCGTTGGGTCAGGGAGGGGCGTCTTCGCTGATAGGTGCTTTGTTGGGAGGGCTGCTTTTATTGCGGCTCTTTCTTTGGTTTTGGGTATATTTGTTCTTGTTGAATTGTTATTGCGGATGGGCTGGGTACTTGGCTTTCCGCTATTATTTGTAGCCGTCTCGGCTCGTTATTGAGAGGAGACTAACTTTTATGCGTATTGTGTTTATGGGTACGCCCGATTTTGCTGTGCCTTCTTTGACTTCGCTTGTTGAGGCTGGGAATGAGATTGCGCTTGTTATTACTCGCCCTGATGCTGTTCGCGGGCGCGGCAAGAAGCTTGAGCCTTCTCCTGTTAAGGCCAAGGCGCTTGAGCTGGGGTTGCCGGTTATTGAGGCTAATCGTATGACGCCTGAGGTCGTTGAGGCACTTAAGGCTGCCCAAGCTGACATTTTCTGCGTGGCTGCCTATGGTTGCATTTTGCCGGATGACGTGCTGCATATGGCGCCGCTTGGTATTGTGAATGTTCATGCGTCCTTGCTACCTCGTTGGCGTGGGGCTGCTCCTATTCAGCGTGCGATTCTCGCTGGTGATGAGATTGCTGGCGTTTCCATTATGCGCATTGGACATGGCGTGGATACTGGTGCTTATTGTGCTCAGGCTTCCACGTCGGTTGCCGGTAAGCATGCTGAGGCGCTGACCATGGAGCTTGGTGAGCTTGGCGGCAAACTGCTTGCCGATACGCTTCCTTCTCTTGCCGATGGCACCGCCGTGTGGACTGAACAGGATGAGGCGCTCGTTACCCATGCTGCCAAGATTTCCAAGCTGGAGATGCGTCTGGATCCGCAGATGGCTGCGCTTGATTGCGTGCGCCATGTGCTGGCCTCGTCCGATACCGCGCCTGCCCGATGCGTGATTGCCGGCAAGACCGTGCGCGTGCTCGATGCTGCACCGGCCGATGTCTCGCTTGGCGAGGGCGCTGTTGACGTTAAGAACAAGCGTGTTTACCTGGGTCTTTCCGATGGCTCGGTTGAGTTGCTCGAGGTTAAGCCCGATGGTAAGCGTGCTATGGCCGCTTCTGCTTGGGCTGCTGGCCTGCAGGGCGCCGATCTTATCTGGGGTGTTTTGTCATGAGCAAGCTGTCTCCCGCGCGCAAACTTGCGCTCGATGTGCTGATGGAGGCCGATCGCCGCGGTATGTATGCGCGCGACGTGCTGTCCTCTCGCGCATCTGCCAAGGCTATTGACCAGCGCGATTCCGCTTTTGCCGCTCGTTTGGCACTGGGCGTTGCGGCTACCCAGGGTATTTTGGACGAGCTGCTCGATCAGTTTCTTGATAGGCCTAAAAAGGTTGCGCCGCGTGTTCGCATGGCGCTTCGTATCTCGGCCTTCGAGATGCTCTATCTACATACGCCTGGCCGCGTCGCCGTAAGTCAGGGTGTTGAGCTGGTTCGCTGCGGCGCTAAGTCCGCCGCTGGCTTGGCCAATGCTGTACTGCATAAGGTTGCTGACAATGTTGATGACTTTGCTACTGCGTCCGATGTGGATGAGTCTGAGCGGCGCTTGGTTCGTCTGTCGCGCCTGATGGGCCTGCCGCGCTGGCTGTGCGCTCGTATTATGGCGTCGTTTGACACGCCAGAGGGTGCGCTTAACTTTGCCGGCAATCTGGCCCCCGCGCCGCTGGCCCTGCATGAGAACGCCTTTGCGACCAAGCTCGATCCGTATATCTCGCAGCTCGTCGCGCCTGTCTTTCCGGGCTGTCATGCCCCGGTTGATGCGCAGGTTACCGTTGCTTCGGGTGTGTTTGAGCGTGCTGCCGCGGTGGCATCTGATCTCAACGCGCAGCTTATCGCCACAGCTGCCACGCGCCCTGGAAGCTGCCTTGAGATTGGTGCCGGTCGTGGCACCAAGACCTATGTGATGATGTGCCAGGCCAAGCGTGCGGGCTATGAGCGTCAGCATACGGCGCTCGATCTGCATGATCGCAAGTGCGATCTGAATCTCGCTCGCCTGCATAAGGCCGGTATTCAGGGCGTTCGTACGGTTTCGGGTGATGCCTGCGAGCTTGATGAAGTCCTGACGTCTTTTGATGCCATGCTTGGCAAGCCGGTTAAGTTCGACACGGTCTTTATCGATGCGCCGTGCTCTGGCACCGGAACCATGCGTCGTCATCCCGAGATTCCGTGGCGCCTGACCGAAAAGGATGTGACGGTTGAGCTGCCCAAACTGCAGCTGACGATGCTCAAGGAAGCTGCCGCGCGCGTGGCTGCCGGCGGCGAGCTCATCTACGCGACGTGCTCGGTCTTCGACGAGGAGAACACGCAGGTGGTGGATGCTTTCCTGAACTCTCCCGAGGGCGCCGGCTTTAGCGTGGCGCCGCTCTCCGAAGCACAGATTCTGCAACTCCCCGAGTTCGATCAGGCCAAGAAGCTCGTATCTGTACGCCAGAACGATCGAGGCCTCTTCCAAAGCGTGCCGGTAAACGCCGATTCCTACGACGGTCACTTCTGCGCCAGACTGGTCCACAAGTAACGACTAAGTTGCGGTGAAATAGGGATTGAATAGCGGCTTCTACCCGCCAAACAGTCCTTATTTCACCGCAACTCACAAGGAAACCTGGGCAGCTTGATTAGCTACCCATAGAGCAAAGAAATAGCCCCGCGATCGGCGTTGATCGCGGGGCCGCGTTGTTCCTAGTGGCTGTGCGGGCAGTTGGCGCAGCAGCCGCTTGTGGCGCTGGTGCTGGAGCCGCCGCTTCGCTGATCGGTGTTGTAGAAACCGCTGCCCTCAAATTTAATGCCGCTGGCCGAGAACGTCTTGGCCGCCGGGGCACCGCAGCTGGGGCACACGACCTCGGGAGTCTCGGACATGGGATGCTCAACCTCAAATACGTTGCCGCAGCTCGAGCACTTGTAATCGTAGCGCGCCATAATACTTCCTTTTCAGCACAAAGCGGGCAGATTACTCTGCCCGCAAAAATTCAAACGTCTGTAACTGTACCCTATATCGGGGGTTTTATCACGCTTCGCCCCAGAATCTATGAGTGTTGCGCAGGAGCTGTGCGGTTTTATTCTCGGCGGCTGCAATGTCCGCCTCGTCAGCCTGCCAGGTCCAGTTGCCCGTGGCCACGCCCGGAACGTTCATGCGCGCGTCGTCGCCAAGCCCCAGGATATCCTGTAGCGGCATCATCACCAGGGGAGCGTCGCTTGCCAGCGCGTCGCTCATCAGCTTGGCCGCCACCTCAACACCGCTCGGTTCATCGCCGCCCGCAAAGGTACGGGTGCACCAACCGGCCAGCGTCGACGTATCGTGCGTCGAGGTGTACAGAATCTTGCCGGGCGTGGGATGCACACCGCAGCGAACGTCGTAGTCGCTAAACTCCAGCACGTCCATGCCGGGGAAGCCGCAGGTCGAAGCCATGGCGCGAACACCGGGCGTCAAATAGCCCAGGTCCTCGGCGATAAAGTTGAGCGGACCCAGCTCGTCGTAGGCGGTCTGGAACAGGTCCTTGCCCGGTCCTGCCAGCCAACGCCCATCAGCGCAAGCCTTGCCTGCGGGGATACTGAAGTAGCTGTGGAAGCCCAGGAAGTGATCCAGACGTACGCGATCATAGAGCGAAAACGCACGACGTAGGCGATCCATCCACCAGCTATAGCCGTTCTGCTTCATGTGGTCCCAGCGGAACGTCGGGTTGCCCCACACCTGGCCCTCGGGTGCAAAGTTGTCGGGCGGCGCGCCGGAAATCTCAATCGCCTTGCCGGTATCGGACAGCCAGAAGTTCTCGGGTTCGCTCCACGCGTCTGCCGAATCGTCGGACACGTACATAGGAATATCACCGATAACCTCGATGCCCTTCTTGTGCGCATAGTTCATGAGCTCGCACCAAGCCAGGTCAAAGCGGTACTGCATGTACGCCTGAAGCTCGGCCTCGTTGTGGAAACGCTTGTCGTCGATCAGATGCTCGTTGTAGCGTGCGACATCGGCCGGCCAATCGTGGCGCGACTCGCCCTCAAAGTACTTCTTAACGGCCATGTAGACGCAGTACTTCTCGAGCCAATCGGCATTGCGATGTTTAAACGCGGTGTACAGCGGATCGGCATCCTCGCCGCCGCGGGCCTTCCAGGTCTCAAAGTCGGCTGCCAGCTCCTCGTGGCTCTCGGGTAGCAGGTCGATATTGCCTGCAAAGGCCGAAGGACCGGCGTAAGGGGAGCGGAAGAAATCCGTGGGGTTGACGGGGAGAACCTGCCAGTAGCGCATGCCCATGGCGGCCAGATGGTCGATAAAGCGACGCGTGGGCGCGCCGATCGTACCGGGCTTGCCGTCGTCGGTCGGCACCGATGTGATATGGCACACAACACCCGCTCCGTGATCGAGCGGTTCCTGCAGGCGCTGCTCAGCGTGGTGATAGATGATCGACGAACCCAGTGGGTACAGGTCGAGCGTGACCGTACCGTTGTGGATCTCGCACTCGTGACCGCTAATCACATCGCTCGCGCATTCGCCGAGCGCCGGAATCGTCACGCGGTGTGAATTGCGCAGGCTGCGGTTGATGATGACGGTCGCGGACTCGCCGTCTTTACCGGTACGGTTGTAGGCCAGCACCTCATCATTGAGCGCAAAGGCCTTAATTTCACCGTCGATCATAAACGGCAGCGCGCGACGCACAGCGGATGCGTTCTTGACGATCGCAAACGTATCGAAGTCGTGCAGGCTTTCCTTGGTCGGCATGGTACGGCGATTGCCCGGATCGGTGAGCCCCTCAAGGCCGTACTCGTCACCGTAATAGATTGAGGGAACGCCCGGGAACGTCATCTGCATGAGCGTCGCCAGCCAAAAGCGGCTCTTGGCCAGGCCCATGGAGTTCTCGTCCAGGCGCCATTTGCTGCGCTCGCTCTCGGGCAGCTGCGATTCGTCGGGGCCACCGCCGAGCACCGAGATAATGCGCGGGCGGTCGTGGCTCGACAGCAGATTGAGCGCGCAGGATAATGCCTCGCGCGGGTAGTTCTCGCGCAGGGTCTCGATATCCTCGGCAGCTTGGTAGGCGTTTTTGTAGCCCATCAAAAAGCCGATGACCATGTCGCGGAAGGGGTAATCCATAGCAGAGTCCAGCTCGGAGCCCTGCAGGTAGCGACGCAGATGGCCGTAGCTGATCTTGTTGGAGGCGTCTTCCCAGACCTCGCCGAGCAGCAGCGCGTCGGGCTTTTCGGCAAGTACGGCCTTTTTGATCTCGGTCAGGAAATCGTCCGAAAGCTCGTCGGCCACATCCAGGCGCCAGCCGTGAGCGCCGGCGCGCAGCCATTTACGAATGACGCCGTCCTTGCCCAGGAGCCGCTCGCGTACCAGTTCGGAGCTCTCATTGATGGCGGGCATATTGCCCACGCCCCACCAGCAGTCGTACGAGCCGTCCTCGTGGAAATAAAACGCATCGCGCCACGGCGAATCCTCGCTCTGCCATGCGCCCACGCCGGGGTAGTTGCCATAGCGGTTGAAGTAGATCGAATCGTCGCCCGTGTGGTTGAACACGCCGTCCAGAATGATGGAAATGCCCAGCTTCTCGGCCGCCTCGCACAGTTCAGTAAAGTCCTGCTCGGTGCCCAGAATCGGATCGATCTTGGTGTAATCGGCGGTATCGTAGCGATGGTTGCTCGCGGCTTCAAAAATGGGGTTGAGGTAGATGGCCGTAAAGCCCAGCTCGGCGATGCGAGGCAGGTCTTCCTGGATACCCTTGAGCGATCCGCCGTAAAAGTCCCAGGTCTTGATGGAGCCGTCCTCGGCGCGCTCGTACACAGGCGGCTCGTTCCAGTCCTCGACCATGCGGCGCTGAATGCCCTTACGCGGTTTTTCGACCTCGGCCAGCGTACGCTCGCGCCAGTGCTCGTCGCGGGCATAGCGATCGGGGAAGATCTGGTAGACCATACCGCGCTCGTACCACTCGGGACGAACCTCACGGTGTTTGTAGACGGTGACCTGGAATGACGGCACCTCGGCGTAGTCGTAGGTTACGCCCTCGCCGCCGGTGCGTCCCTGCGGTGCTCCCAAGCGGACCTCGGGCTGGCCCTCGATATTACATATAAAGCTGTACCAGATGAGACAGGGCTCGGTGCACTCAAGCTCTGCGGTAAATATGCCGTCGCCTTCGTGCGTCATGGGATACCGAGACTCCCCGATCTCATCGACCCAGGTGCGCAGCGTAAGCGTTGCCTGTGCGGGATCGGCATCCTCCAGAATCACGGAGAGGGAAAGGGTAGTTCCTGTGGTCACAGCGCCAAACGGAGTGCGAAACTGCGGCAGACGGCTGTTGTGTATCAATCTCATAGTACGGTCCAGTTCAATAGAATCATGGCCTGCTGGCCATGGGCTTTACGCACAGGATGTAAGTATATCTGTTGTACACAGGCTGTATAAACAACATCCGTTTACCATCGGCGAACGGTTGTCCTAGAAAATCGTTTTACCAACTACCTACAGAGAAGGGGCGCCCGGTTGAAGCGCCCCTTACTTAGGGTTTGATTAGGTTTTAAATCGTCTGTGGGCTAGCGACGCTTGCGGGTGGCCGTTGCCTTGCGGACGGACGTCTTCTTGGTCGGAGCCTTATCCTCGGCCTGAGCGGTGGGGGAGACCGGAGTCTTCTTGGCGGGCTCGGGCTTGGCCGTAGCCTTTGGAGCGGTCTTGACCTCAGCGGCCTTCGGCGCCGGCTTGGTCTTTACCTCGGCCTTGGGCTCCTCTTTGGCAGCAGCGGGCTTAGTCTCTGCCTTGGGAGTCGTGGTCTTTGCCGTGGTCTTCTTGGCCGTCGTCGTGCGCTTTCGCGTGGTGGTCTTGACGGCGGGCTTGGCCTCGACGGTTGCCTCCGCCTTGGACTCGGCAGGCGTTTCCTCGACCTTGGTGGCCGGCTTTGCGGCAGCCTTGGGGGCAGCCTTCGTTGCGGTGGTCTTGGTAGCCGTCGCCTTGGTAGCTGTAGCCTTCTTGGCGGCCACGGTCTTGGTCGTGGTCGTCTTCTTGGCAGCGGCGGTCGTGCGCTTGCGCGTGGTCGTTGCCTTGGCAGCAGTCGTCTTTGCTGCGGCGGTCTTGGTGACGGCAGCCTTTGTCGTCGTAACCTTCTTAGCGGTTGTCTTGCCGGTCGTGGTCTTCTTAGCTGCGGGCTTTGCAGCGGGCTTGACCTCGACCTCTGCCTCAGGAGCAACCTCAGCCTTCACCTCAGGCTCGGCCTTTGTGGTCTCAGCCTTAACCGGCTTCTCCTCGGCCTTGGGCTCCTCTGCGGCCACCGGCTCAGCCGCAGCCTCCACAACTGCCGCCGGCCTCTCAATCTCCGGATGCATAAAGAAGTACAGGTCCAGATACTTATCGGCCGAGCGCGTCCAGCTAAAGTCCTGGCTCATGGCCTGCGTGACCAGCTGGTTCCAGGCGTCGCGGTTGTCCCAGAACAGGCGTGCCGCGCGGAACACCGCGTCGCCCATCTCGTCGCCGTTAAAGTTGCTAAACGAAAAGCCCGTGCCCTCGCCGGTAAACTCGTTATACGGAATCACCGTGTCCTTCAGGCCACCGGTCTCGCGCACGATGGGCAGGGTGCCGTAGCGCATGGCGATGATCTGCGACAGGCCGCAGGGCTCAAACTTCGAAGGCATCAGGAACATATCGGCAGCGGCATACATACGCTGCGACAGCGCAGGATCGAACTCGATGCGCGCGGCCATGGTGCCGGGGTACTTGTCCTGGAAGTAGCGCAGACCGTCCTCGTAGTCGCGGTCGCCGGTGCCCAGCACCGCCACCTGCACGCCGCCGGACAAAATGCGGTCGAGCGCGTACATGACCAGGTCCATTCCCTTCTGGCGCGTCAGGCGCGTGACCATCACCATGAGCGGACGGTCGTCGCGAACCTCGAGCCCCAGCTCTTCCTGCAGCTTGGCCTTGCACACGGCCTTGCCGGAACGGTCATCAACTGTGTAGTTTGCGGCAATGCGCTTGTCGGTCGCCGGGTCAAAGCCCGCCACGTCGATGCCGTTCAAAATGCCCTGCAGCGCATAGGAGCGCTCGCGCAGCACGCCGTCCAGGCCCTCGCCAAACTCCGGCGTCTGGATCTCGTTGGCATAGGTGGGGCTCACCGTGGTGATGGCATCGGCATAGCGCAGCGCGCCCAGCATGTAGTTGATGCTGCAGGCGTCGCAACGCAGCTGCGAGGCGGCCGCCGGAATATGCGCCACACCCAGGATGTCCTCCATCACGGTGTCGCTAAACTGGCCCTGGAACGCCACGTTGTGGATCGAGAACACGGTCTTGACGCGGTCGTACAGCGGCAGGCCCTGGTAGAACTCGCGCAAGAACACGGGCGCCAGTGCCGTCTGCCAGTCGTTGCAGTGCAGGATGTCGCACTCAAAGCCGGCCGGCAGGTGCTGCAGGCTCTCGGTGATGGCCTTGGAGAAGAACGCAAAGCGCTCGCCGTCGTCAAAGAAGCCGTACGGATAGTCGCGCGCAAAGTAGCGCTCGTTGTCAATAAACATATACGTGACGCCGTCGTGCTCGAGCTTCTCGAGCCCGCAGTACTCGTTGCGCCAGCCCAGGCTCACGTAAAAGTCGGAGAAGTGCTCCATCTGCGCCTTGTACTCGTCCTTGATGGTGGCGTACTTGGGCACCATCACGATGACCTCGGCGCCGGCGCGCACAAGCGCCGCAGGCAGTGAGCCCGCCACGTCGCCCAGGCCACCGGTCTTTACAAACGGTGCGCACTCGGCCGACGCAAACACGATCTGCATCTTTTTGCTGGAATCTGCCATATTGTCTCCCTGTTGCAATTCGAGAATAGCCGCCTGGCGCAAACCGGGCGGCTATTCTACATGTTACGAGCGATGTTGCGGTGCCTACGTTAATGCACGATGGTGGTATCGGGAGTTAACGGGGCCTTGCCCAGCACCAGGATGTTCTCGGGTGTGCCGCGAAGCTCGGTGTTGGTGGGAACCACGTTGTTCTTGTCCAGGATGGCGTTCTCAACGCGTGCGCCGCTCTTGATGATGCAGCTCTGGTTGATGATCGAGTTGGTCACCGAAGCGCCTTCCTCAACCACAACGCCGCGCGACAGGATCGAGTTGCGCACGGTGCCCTTGATGATGCAGCCAGCCGAGATGATCGAGTTGCACGCGTGGCTGCCGGTCGCATAGCGCGAAGGCGGCACGTCGTGGGCCTTGGTCAGGATCGGGCGCTCGGGATCGAAGAGCTGGTCTGCCACGGTCTGGTCGAGCAGGTCCATGCTGCGGCGATAGAGCGACTTCTCGCTAAACACGCCCACGACCTCGCCCTTGTACTCGTAGCTGCACACGTCTATGTTGCCAAAGTCGCCCTGGAGCGCCTCGAGCAGGTCCAGATAGTCGGCGGCCTGGTAGTGGTCGATAATCTCGAGCAGCGTCTCGCGGTTGACGATGCAGCAGTCCATAGAGGCGTTGTCGCCGTACACGACGCCGGCGCTCACGCCCGTCAGGCGGCCGTTCTCGTTAATCTCGAGCTTGGTCTCGTCATCGACGTTGCGCGTGGCCTTGCAGTACACCACGGTCATCTGGGCGCCGGAGTTCTCGTGCGCGTCGATGATGGTGTTGAGGTCCATGTTAAAGATAATGTTGGTGCCCATCATCACGACATAGGGTTTGTCCGAGCGTTGGAACAGCGTCTTGTTGGAGATGATGTCGCGTAGTAGGAAGCGCATGCCGCCCTTGGTGGTGCCATACGCGTTGCCGGGCACCATGAACAGGCCGCCCTTCTTGCGGTCCAGGCCCCAGTCCTTGCCCGAGCCCACGTGGTCGATCAGCGAGCGGTAGTTGCCCGGCATGACGACGCCGACGGTCTTAATGCCGGCATTCATCATGTTGGACAGCGGGAAGTCGATCAGGCGGTAGCGGCCCAAAAACGGAACGGACGCGATGGGGCGGTCCTTGAGCAGCACGCTGCCGTAGGTCGAAGAGTAGTTAGCGGTGATATAACCGATGGCCTTGCGATTGATCATCGGATCATTCCCCCTTCCCGATAACGACGTCATTTCCAACGACGGCCGTATCCTTGGTGGTATCGACAGAGCCGAGCTTCACGCCCTCTTCGACCGTGGAGTTCTCGCCCAAAATAGCGCGGCAGATGTGCGCGCCGCTCTTAACGTGCGCACCCGGCAGCAGCACGGAGTCCTCGACCACGGCGCGCTCCTCGATGATGACATCGGTCGAAAGGATCGAGTGGCGAGCGGTGCCGTAGATCTTGCAGCCGTTGGAGACCAGGCAGTCGTCTAGGCGGCCGTCCGGGCCAATGTAGTGCGGCGGACGCGTGGTGATGTTGGACATGATGGGGAAGTTCTTGTCAAACAGATCGAACTCGGGGTTGTTGCCCAGCAGATCCATCGAGGTCTCGTGGAAGCTGGCGATGGTGCCGACATCCTTCCAAAAGCCGTGGAACTCGTAGCTGTACAAGCGCTTGTTCTCGCCGAGCAGCTTGGGGATGATGTCCTTGCCAAAGTCGTGGCTCGAGCGCTGGTCCAGAGCGTCCTGCTCGAGCGCCTCGATCAGCACGTCGGCCGAGAAGATGTAGATGCCCATGGACGCGAGGTTCGAATCGGGCTTCTCGGGCTTCTCGGTAAACTTGGTGATGCGGCCGTCCTCGGGGTCGGTGGTCAGGATGCCAAAGCGGCTGGCCTCCTCCCACGGCACGGGCATAACGCTCACGGTGAGGTCGGCGTTATTCTCAATGTGCGTCTTGAGCATCTTGCGGTAGTCCATGCGATACAGGTGATCGCCCGAAAGAATCAGGACGTACTTGGGGTCGTTGGCCTTGATGTAGTCGAGGTTCTGCGTAATGGCGTCGGCCGTGCCCGCATACCAGGCGCCACCGGTCTGCGTCTCGTACGGCGGCAGGATCGAAACGCCGCCGTCGCGGCTGTCCAGATCCCAAGCCTCGCCGGAGCCCACGTAGGCATGCAGCAGATAGGGGCGATACTGCGTCAGAACGCCCACCGTGTCGATGCCCGAGTTGGAGCAGTTGGACAGCGAAAAGTCGATAATGCGGAACTTGCCACCAAAGCTAACCGCCGGCTTAGCGATCTTTTGGGTGAGTGCCCCCAATCGGCTGCCCTGTCCTCCTGCGAGGAGCATTGCGATGCATTCTTTCTTACTCATCGATTTCTCCTTCTGTCATCGATGTTCTTAAACCCATTAGCGACGGGCGCAGCGCTCGGTCGCGCCCGTCGAGTAATGCCGTGCTGGCATAAGGGAGCTCGCGCGCCTCTACGCGTGCCAGATCTCGTCGCGGTACTCGCGAATGGTGCGGTCGCTCGAGAACCAGCCGGAGGAGGCGGTGTTGAGCAGCGCCTTGCGGTTCCAGGTCTCCTGGTCGCCATAGCTGCCGGTGAGCTTCTCCCACGCATCCACGTAGCTGCGGAAATCGGCCATGACAAGGTCGGGGTCGTTGTTGTTCATGAGCTCGTTGTAGATGCTCTCGAAGTTGCCCGAAAGACCCGCAAAGGTGTTGTCCTTGAGCTCGTCCATCACGCGGCCCAGACGCTCGCGGTCGCCGTTGAGGGTATCCCACGCAAAGTAGCTGTTGGATGCCCAGAGCTGCTCGACCTCGGGAGCGGTCAGGCCAAAGATGGCCTCGTTCTCGCGGCCGGCCAGGTCGGCGATCTCGATGTTGGCGCCGTCGAGGGTGCCCAGCGTAATGGCGCCGTTCATCATGAGCTTCATGTTGGACGTGCCCGAGGCCTCCTTGCCGGCCGTGGAGATCTGCTCAGAGATCTCGGCGGCGGGGTAGATGAGCTGGGCGTTGCTCACGCGGAAGTTGGGGATAAAGCAGACCTTCATGACCTCGTTGACGCGGGCATCGTTGTTGATGACGTCGGCCACGGAGTTAATGAGGCGGATGGTCTCCTTGGCGAAGGTGTAGCTCGAGGCAGCCTTGCCGCTAAAGATGAAGGTCGTCGGCGTCACGTGGAAGTTGGGATCGGCGATGCGACGGTTGTAGATGTCCATCACCTTCATGATGTTCATGAGCTGGCGCTTGTAGGCATGGAAACGCTTGACCTGAACATCGAAGACGGTGTTGGGGTCAATGACCAGACCGGTCTCGGCCTTAACGTAAGCGGCCAGGCGCTCCTTGTTGGCGCGCTTGGAGGCACCCACGGCCTTCAGGAACTCGGTGTCGTCCTTAAACTCCTTGAGCTTTTCCAGCTCAAAGGCGTCCTTGAGCCAGCCATCGCCAATAGCATCGGTGACGAGCTTGGCGTAGGTGGGGTTGGCCTCGGCAAAGAAGCGACGGTGCGAGATGCCGTTGGTCTTGTTATTGAACTTCTCGGGCGTCAGGGCATAGAAGTCCTTGAGCACGATGTTCTTGATGATGTCGGAGTGAATCTTTGCCACGCCGTTGACGCTGTGACTGCAGATTACGGACAGGTTGGCCATGCGAATCTCGCCGTCCCACAGAATGGCGGTCTGGCGCAGACGCTCCTGCCAGCCCTCCTGCGTGGTGTCGAACGACTCGTGCCAACGACGGCTGATCTCGTCGATGATCTGGTACACGCGGGGGAGGAGCTTGGAGAACGTGCCGATGGGCCATTTCTCCAGAGCCTCGGGCAGGATGGTGTGGTTGGTGTAGCTCACGACCTGCGTCACGATGTTCCAGGCGTCGTCCCACTCGAGCTTCTTCTCGTCGATCAGGATACGCATGAGCTCGGGGCCGCACATGGCGGGGTGCGTGTCGTTGGTGTGGATGGCCACAAACTGCGGCAGCAGCTCCCAGTTCTCGCCGTGCTCCTTCTCAAAGGTGTCGAGCAGGCTGTAGATGCCGGCCGAGACAAACAGGTACTCCTGCTTTAGGCGCAGCAGACGGCCGTGCTCGCCGGCGTCGTTGGGGTAGAGGATGGCGCTGATGGCCTCGGCCTCGGCGCGCTCGGCATCGGCCAGGGCATAGTCGCCGCGGTTGAAGGCCTCCAGGTCAAAGTGCTCCTCGACCGGCTCGGCGGCCCAGACGCGCAGCTTGTTGACGGTCTCGCCGGCATAGCCCACGACGGGGATGTCATAAGGGACGGCCAGGATGTCCTGCGTGTCCACCGTGCGGTAGAACGTGCGGCCGTTCTCCTCAAAGCCCTCAACATGGCCACCAAACTTGATGGTCACGGCCTTATCCTGACGGCGGACCTCCCAGGGATAGCCGTGGGTGAGCCACTCGTCGGTGGCCTCGACCTGGCTACCGTTAACGATCTCCTGCTTAAACAGGCCGTAGCGGTAACGCATGCCGTTGCCGTAGCCGGCAATGCCTTCGGCTGCCATGGAATCCAGGAAGCATGCGGCCAGACGGCCCAGGCCACCGTTGCCCAGAGCCGGATCGGGCTCCTGGTTCTCGATGACGGACAGGTCGAAGCCCATGTCATCGAGCGCCTCGGCGACCATGTCGCGCACGCCAAAGTTGAGCAGGTAGTTGTCGAGCAGGCGGCCGATTAAAAACTCGATCGAGAAGTAGTACACGCGCTTTTTGCCCTCGGCGGTGGCGCGAGCGTCGCTCTTGGTGGCAACGGTGCGGGCCTTCTCGGCCACGAGCTTGGCCAGGGCGTTAAAGCGATCGAGGTCGCTGGCGGCTTCGACGCTCTTGCCACTGATGCTCATGACGGCATCGCGATAGAGCTCGGTAAACTCCTGCTTGTTGTCGAAGATCTTATTCATACGTTCCTTTCCCCCGGGGATGTTTCTCCCGGAACGGTTATGACTTGTATCCTACGCCCCCACGGGGCGGGTAATTACAGGTGTAACGGCTTTGTTACGCATCCTTAGGTGATGACTTAGCAGAAGCAGACTTGGCCTTGGTAGCGGCCTTTTTGGCAGCCGGTTTCTTGGTCGCGGAAGCCTTAGCAGCGGGCTTTGCCTTCGCCTTAGCCGGAGCCTTCTTGGCAGCCGCGGGCTTGGGCTTCACCGAGGACGTGCGCTTCTTGGGCGCAGCCTTGGGCTCCTCAACCACTGGCGGCTTGTAGCTGCTGGGACCGCGGCGCTTAAGCACCACACCAGCCAGGCCGGGCACCTTGATCTCGATGGAGTCCATCTGCCCGTTCCAGGGATAGGGCTCGCTCGAGCAGGTGTAAGGCTCCTCGCCGGCATAGCCGCTGCCGCCAAACTCGGGACGGTCGGAATCGAAGATGACCTCCCAGTCACCCTCGCGCGGCACGCCCACACGGAAGCTCTCGTAGCTCGCCGGATCAAAGTTGATCAGGATCACCAGGTCGTCGTCGATGTCCTCGCCCTGGCGCACAAAGCTCACGATGGACTGCTTGGAGTTGTCCGCATCGATCCAGGTAAAGCCGTCGTCGGTGTATCCGCGCTCGTACAGGGCGGGCTCTGCGGTGTACAGGTGATTGAGCGCCTTGATAAACGCCTGATGATGCTTGTGAGTCTCGTACTCCTCGGTCAGGAACCACTGAATGGACTCGTAGTAGCGCCACTCAATAAACTGGCCAATCTCGTTGCCCATAAAGTTGAGCTTGGCACCGGGATGCGTCATCTGGTAGAAGGCGAGCGTGCGCAGGCCGGCAAACTGGCGCCACCAGTCGCCCGGCATGCGGCCGATGAGCGAACACTTGCCGTGCACGACCTCGTCGTGGCTCAGCGGGCAGATGAAGTTCTCGGTAAAGGCGTACATGATGGAGAACGTGAGCAGGCCGTGGTTGCCGGGGCGCCACGGAAAATCGGTCTGCATGTAGTGCAGGGTGTCGTTCATCCAGCCCATGTCCCACTTGTAGTGGAAGCCCAGGCCGCCGTCCTGCGGCGGATAGGTCACGAGTGGCCACGCGGTGGACTCCTCGGCCATCATCATCACGTCGGGGAAGTGAGCCTCCACGGCGCAGTTGACCTGACGGATAAACGCGCTGGCGTCCAGGTCCTCCTCGGTACCGTACTTGTTGAACTTCTTTTGGCCCGGATCGTCGATGCCAAAGTTGAGGTACAGCATGCTGGACACGCCGTCCATGCGAATGCCGTCCACGTGGAAGTTCTCGAGCCAGTACAGCACGTTGGAGACCAGGAAGGAGCGGACCTCTCCGCGGGCGAAGTCGAACTTGTGCGTGCCCCAGTTGGGGTGAATCTCGTGCTCAAACAGCATGTGGCCGTTAAAGGTGGCAAGGCCGTGGGAGTCGGCGCAAAAACCGCCGGGTACCCAGTCCATGATCACGCCGATGCCCGCCTCGTGGCACGCATCGATAAAGTGCATGAGCTGCTGCGGGTTGCCGTAGCGCGACGTGGCGGCGTAGTAGCCGGTCGTCTGGTAGCCCCAGGAGCCGTCGAAAGGATGCTCCATGAGCGGCATGACCTCGATATGCGTATAGCCCATATCTCGCACATAGTTCACGAGCTCCACCGACAGGTCGTCGTAGGTGTAGAACTCGCCGCGCTGCGCGGGGAAGGGGTCCATGGGGCCGGGGAAGTTGCCGTACTCGTCGGGCTCGCCCTGCGGCGCGTCGCCGTGACGTTTCCACGAGCCAATATGCACCTCGTAGATGTTAAGGGGCTGCGACATGTGGTTGTGGCTGGCGCGGCGCTTGAGCCACGCGGCGTCGTTCCACTGGTAGCCATCGAGGGTCCACAGCACGCTGGCGGTACCCGGAGGGCACTCGGCCTTAAAGGCGTACGGATCGGCCTTGTAGAGTTTTTCGCCCTCGTTGGTCTCGATAAGGTACTTATAGAGCTGACCCTGCTCGGCGCCAGGAATAAAGCCTTCCCAAATAGCGCTCGTATGCATGGGCACCAGCGGGTTGGCTTGCTCGTCCCAGTCGTTAAATTCGCCAATGACGTGGACGCTCTTTACGTCGGGTGCCCAAACGCAAAAGCGCCAGCCACGCGTGCGGTTCTGCGTGTCGGGGTGAGCGCCCATCTTTTCCCAGCTGCGCTCCCACGTGCCGATGCCAAATAGGTAGACATCGTCCTTGGTAAGCTCCGGTGCATGCGGGGCGGCTTTACGGGTAGCGGGCTTTTTGGTTGCTGGCTTTAGCTTTGTATCGCTCACGTTTGATCCCATCATGACGCGGCAGCGTGTTGCCTTGGTGACTAGATGCGAAAGGTCCAAGGCTGCACGAATCGAAGGGACGGCGATAGTTCTATGATTCGTTCCACCTCGCGTGCACGGTGGAACTTTCGGCAGAAACTACGATAACACCTGTACGTTAGTTTTATGGACGAAAGTGGATTTGCGGCGGCGTTTAATCGGTAAGCGCCATGTTTATACCACTGGCAGAATTGCCGTGGTAAAACTCTTGACAGTTTTACCAATTAGGGTTTCAAAACTGTTAGGCTGACGTTTGGTAAAACGTTTTTAGCAGGTTGTTCACCATTTGACATCGAAAGGTTCGTTTATGTCCCATACCGCCGCTCCCAAGGTTGCTTTTATTTTCGATTGCGACGGCACACTGGTTAATAGCACCCCCGTTTGGGCCTATGCCCAGCCCGAGTTATTGCACCGCCACGGTGTCGACGTGACGGTCGACGATTTTGCCCAGTTTGAGCATTTGTCGCTGGAGGATGAGTGCCAGGCCTACCACGACACGTGGGGCATTGGCGTGAATGGTGAGGAGCTCTATCGCGAGCTGAGCGATATTCTGATCGATGGCTACTCCAAGGTGCCTCCGCGCGAGGGTCTCCTGGCATTTTTGGAGCAGGCGAAGGCGGCGGGTATTGCCATGTGCGTGGCCACATCCACGCCGGCCGAGCTGGTTAAGTCTGCGCTTGCGGGTGCCGGGCTCGATGCCTACATGGAGTTTGTGACCACCACGGGCGAGGCAGGTCGCTCTAAGCAGTTCCCCGACGTATACGAGCTGGCGCTGCGCCGCCTTGAGGAGCGCCATGGGCACAAGTTTGAGCGCGCTTGGGTGTTTGAGGACGCCGTCTTTGGCCTAAAGAGCTCTGGCACCGCCGGCTTTAAGCGTGTAGGTATTTATGACCCGCATGGCCGCATGAAGCGCGACGACGTATGCGCCAACTGCGATATCTTTATCGACAGCTACGAGGAGCTTGACTTGGCCCGCGTGCTTTCGTTTGAGGGATAGGCGAGGGCTGTGGCTTGCAAGGTATTAGTGGTCTGCGGCTCGCCCGTAGTGGCGAGCGCGGATCTGTTGCGTAGGCTAGCAGGGGAGTGCGACCACGTTGTCGCCGTGGACCGCGGACTCGACGCGCTGCTGGGCGCCGGCCTGGGCTGCGACGTATATGTAGGAGATGCCGACACGGTAAGCGATACGGGCCGCGCGCTGGTCGATGCCGCCACCGACTTTGAAGTTGAGCGCCATGATCCGTACAAGGACTATACCGATCTAGCGCTGGCGCTCGATTCCGTCCGCCGTCGCTGGCCGGGTGCCGAAGTGGTTGCGACCTGCGCCACCGGCGGCCGTCCGGACATGGCGCTTTCCGTACTGGGGCTGCTTGCAGGCTATGAGGATGCCCCTGTCTGGATTGCCGAGGACAAGGTGGTCGCTCGCATCCTCCACGCGGGCGAATCGTGGACTATCGAAGGCGCTAAAGGCAAGACGTTCTCCATCATCGCCATTGCCCCAAACACCGAGGTAAGCGAACACGGCCTAGAATGGGAACTAAATCATTCCCCCCTAGGACTCTTGGCTGACACTGGCATCTCTAATGTCGTCCGGAAAACGGCCAAGATCCAAGTCCACCAAGGAACCGCAATCGCTTACCTCTACAAGTAAGGTGCCGCCGCGTGAGGGTTTTATCGGGACGGTGGGTTAATTGACTGATTTTGCCGAAGTCATAATCAGTCAATTCAGCCCCGTCCCAGGAAAACACGTAAGTGCGAGAATCAACCCAAAAAAACTTCTTGCACAACTAAGAATCTTCCCCTATAGTATCTCCTCGTCACGGGGGCGTAGCTCAGCTGGGAGAGCGCTTGACTGGCAGTCAAGAGGTCAGGGGTTCGATCCCCCTCGTCTCCACCATCGTGAATGCAAAGGCCTTCGGAATTCCGAAGGCTTTTTTTGATGCCAAAACACCACGCGCTGCAAACCCCACCTACGCCAACAAAAAGTTGCACAATTTATTTCCCATGTCTGTACATAGTTTGTTATACAAAAGCAATTACCAGTGCAGCTCGCCGTTCCATTTGTGCTTAAGGAACGCCCCTAATCACCGCCAATACCTCAATAACCTGCATCAATGTGAACAACATTCCAAAACAACACCCTTGAACACGCTAAATGAACGATATGTTGTCCACCACAATCCAAATCAGTTTCGTTACCAGCTTGTGCTAGGATACTTAGCGTTACATGAGTTCAACTGTGCTCACGGCTTTAGCAAGCCACAAAGCGCAGGGTCGATCAGCATCCGGCCGTAACGGCGGTGCCAGAAACACCACGAGCTCCAATAAAGAAGTCATGCGACGTTATTTATTTGTAGTGAGTATTATGTCAAATGCAAATAATTAATTGTTGTATGCCAAAACGTAGCAGTCCTACAGCTGTTTGCGTGCGGTCCAGTTTTGTTCCCGCTTGACTGGCTCGCACGCAGCCAGCTGGGGTCGCGGTCATTTTTGCGATACACGTCCGCGATTCTAGCAACTGCTTCTATACATACCGTTCACGGTGGGGCAGAGCCACGTGCTTGTCTGACTGGGCTCAGGGTTTGAATATGGAGCGCCTTCGCGCACAAGCGCCCTGGCGAAGCCATACCCAAACCCCGTTGGCCACACGTAAGACAGCAAGGGGGTGGTGCTCGTGTGGTATGTGATCCAGGTCATTAACGGTCGCGAAGACGTAATGCGCGAGCGCATTGAGCGCATGGTGCCGGCTGGTGCCATGCAGGAGCTTTTTTATCCCCAATTTCAAACCGAGATCAAAATACACGGCGAATGGGTCAATACGACCAAGCCGCTCTTTCCCGGTTATCTTATCTGCGACACGACAGATCCCCGAACCGTGCAACAGTATCTGCTGCGCATGGACGACTTTGCCCGGGTGCTTTCCCAGGACGGTCAGTTTGTGCCGCTGGCAAAAGAAGAGGCTCAACTCATAAGCAGCTTTACGCATAGGGGAGACCGCGTAGTGCCCATGAGTGAGGCCCTAAAAGACGGCGACCAGGTCGTAGTAACCGCTGGTCCGCTACTGGGCCACGAAGGCCTTATCAAAACCATTAACAGACGCAAAAGCACAGCTTTTTTGGAGCTCAACCTGTGCGGCCGACGCGTAACCACCCGCGTTGGCCTCGCCGTGCTTTCGGCCGAGCAGCGCGTCATGCGCAACCTTAAAAAGGCGATCGCCTAGTTGCAGGCGATCGCTACACAGAACAGAGAGGATTCCCGACCCGGGGACGAAGTCTTGGAAGAAAACATGTCGGATAAAACTCAATTTGCAACGGATGCGCCCGCGGGGGCGGCGCTGATTGCTCAGGCCATGGATCGACGTGAGGGCGC
>CABRFZ010000010.1 GCA_902470365.1 uncultured Collinsella sp.
GTCGCGAGATTCAGATGGCATATAACGAAGAGCATGGCATTGTGCCCAAGACGGTGCGCAAAGCCATCAACGACATCTCAAGTTTTATTGCCGAAGCCGAAAAAACCGTGGGTTCCAAGGGGCGCTCGAAGGGCGACTCTCTTGGCCATGGCGCATTCTATACGCCCGATGAGTCGGGCGAGGGCGGCGTGCCGGAAACGGTGGCACCCGAGCAGACACTTGCGGAGCAGTTGGAAGAACTGCCGCATGACGAGCTTGTGCGGATCGTCGAAACCATGGAAGAGGATATGCGCAACGCTTCTGCCGCCATGGACTTTGAGGAGGCGGCGCGCCTGCGCGATGCCGTCGTTCAGATTCGGGCGATGCTCGAGGGTGCGTCTGAGGACGAGACGATCGAGCGCTTACGTTCGCAGGCCCGCAAAGGTTCCACGTTCGCATCGGGCAGAAAACGCCAGGGTGCACGGTTTAAGAAATAGCGAACAGGCCCCGAGTTCCCTGTGGAGCTCGGGGCCTGTGTCTTTTTCGCGCTGGAATTCGTGCGTTAGAGGTCCGCAATCAGGGCTTCGGCACAACGGATGCCGTCGGTGGCCGCGCTCATGATGCCGCCAGCATATCCAGCTCCCTCACCACAAGGGTAGAGGCCCGGGGTCGACACGGCATGGCACGTTCGGTCTCGGGTGACAGTGACAGGTGAGCTCGAACGAGTCTCCACGCCGGTAAGAACGGCATCGGGGCGGTCGTAGCCTCGTAGCTTTTTTCCGAGTAGGGGAAGTCCCAGGCGGAGCGACTCGACGATATGCTGCGGCAGGGCTTCGTCAATTGCCGTCCAGGTCACACCGAGCGGATAGGTGGGCTTTACCTTTCCGGGCGCCTTGCTGGCGCGTCCTGCGAGGAAATCTCCGACGAGTTGTGCCGGTGCGTTCCAGTTGGAACCGCCTAGGCGATAGGCGGCCGCCTCGCAGGCGCGCTGGAGCTCGATGCCGGCGAGCGGGTCATCGTTGGGAAGGTCCTCAGGCGTGACGTTAACGAGCAGGGCGGCGTTTGCGTTGCGTCCGTCGCGGGCATTGAGGCTGGCGCCGTTGACGCACAGGTGGCCCTGCTCGGAAGAGGCGGCGACAACCTGCCCGCCGGGGCACATGCAAAACGAGAACACGCTGCGGCCGTTGGGAAGATGGGCGACGAGCTTGTAGGGGGCTGCTCCGAGGGCAGGATGTCCCGCCAAGGCTCCATATTGGGCTCGGTCGATGTCGCGCTGCGGATGCTCGATGCGAACGCCCATGGCAAAGGTCTTTTGTGCGAGGGCCACGTTGTGGTCCTTAAGGAGCTCAAAAATATCGCGAGCAGAATGCCCGCAGGCGAGGATGAGGTGCTTTGTCTCGATTGGCTCGTAAGCGGCGTCTTGGGACGATTGGACATCAATACCGGTGATGGCGCCAGACGCGTCGATGCGAATGTCGACGAGCTTTGTTCGATAACGGACGACACCTCCGAGCTGCTCGATGCGCTGGGATATAGCGGTGACAACCGTGGGAAGGATGTCGGAGCCAATGTGCGGCTTGGCATCCCACAGAATATCGCGGGGCGCACCCGCCTCGACGAAGGTTTCGAGGATAAGGCGATGGGCGGGATTTTTTGTTCCCGTATTGAGCTTGCCGTCCGAGAAGGTCCCCGCGCCGCCCAGACCAAACTGGATATTACTCTCGGGGTCGAGGATGCGCTCCTTTAGAAAGAGGTCGATCGCATGCGAGCGGCGAAATGCCGGGTCGCCGCGCTCGATGAGCAAGGGCTTAAGACCTGCTTCGGCGAGCGTAAGCGCAGCGAAAAGGCCGGCGCATCCGGCGCCGACAACGACAGGGCGTTCTTGAGGTGCGTCGGAGACGGGGGTGGGGAATGAAGACCCATCGTCTTCTATCGCGCGTACGCGCGAGCGGTCACGCTCGGCGACGCTGTCGACCGCTTCTCGCTCGAGGTGGGGACTAGTCAGCTCAACACGAAAGCTCAGGATAAAATGGACGTCTCGTTTTTTGCGAGCGTCGATTGACTTGCGGTGGAGCTCGATGGACTTGATCTCGGAGTCCTTGCAACGTAGGACGCGCTTGGCGACTCGCTTACCAACAATGAGGCAGGCATTTTCATCGCCGGCTTCATCGAGCGACGCGTTGACTTGGGTGATTTCGATCATCGAGGTCTCCTTAGAGGCAAGAAAGAGGCCGTCCGGTATCCCAGACGGCCCGAATGCGTTTTTGATTATAGACTGCGCGGCTACAGGCTGCTTGCAGCGCGAATGCCCGAGAGCCAGGCCCACGCAAGGTTAAAGCCTCCGCAATCGGCGTCGATGTCGAGCGCTTCGCCGCAGACGTAAAGCGGGGCGTCGACAGCGCTGCGCGCGCGTAGACTGGGTATTGAGATGCTCTCGACAGATACGCCACCACGCGTGACCTGCGCCGAGCGCTCCTCGGCTGTTCCCTCGACGAGCAACTTAAAGTGTTTGAGGATTGAGACCAGGTGGATGACATCGTTGGAGCCTGGATGGCACTGCTCGAACGTCGTGCAGACGACGCGGGAGAGTTGCGGGGCGAGCATGCCGTCGAGCCAACGGGGATCGCGGGGCGAAAAGCCGCCGAGCAGCTCAACGCGCCGGTTGAGCATATCGAGCAGCTCGTCTTTGGAGAGGTCGGGGAAAACGTCGAGCAGGATCGTATCGCCGCGCTGGATACGACGGGAGAGGTTGAAGACAGCGACGCCCGAGATACCGAAGGCTCGAAACAGGACTTCACCGTCTTCGTGCCAGAGCTCATTATGATTGCGGGCGAGCGTCAAGCGGGCGCGGACGCGCAGGCCATCCAACGTCTTGAGTGCCGCCCGGTCGCCGACGACCGTTGCCGATACGGGGCAGAGGATGGGGTGCAGCGAAGTGAGGGGGAGGCGAAACGTATCGGCGATACCGGTGGGGTTGCCGCCCGTGGCGATAATTACGGCATGTGCCTGCAGGGCCTCGTTCTTGCGAGGGACATCGGCGAGCGCTTTCCGAAGCGAGCGGAGCTCCGATTTTCGGTCGTCGTGCTTTTTTGCCTTGAGCGCCCGCGCCGGACGGTCTATTTGGAGTGCCCAGCCTTCGGAAGCTTTGTGTGCCGAGGCAACGTTGGCTCCGCAGATTAAGGTGATACCCAGGCGGTCGCAAACATTGAGAAGTGCGTTGCGCACCGATTCGGCGCGAAGGGAGCGCGGGTACAGCCGGCCTTCCTCGGAGGTTGTCATGATGCCCAGCGAGGAGAAGAAACCCATAAGCTCTTGTTCGGGCTGGGGGCCCATGACGGATTCGACGAATGCGGGGTGGTTATACCGCTGAGGATCAATCGATTCGTTGGAGAGGTTGCAGCGGCCGTTACCGGTCGCAAGGAGCTTAAGGCCGCAGGCGACATCGCGCTCAACGATGCAGACGCTTTTGCCAGCGCGTGCGGCCGTAATGGCGGCGGCGAGGCCTGAAGCCCCGCCGCCGATTACCAGGACGTCATAGAAGGCGCTCGTGTTCACTTAGGCCTCGTCGGTCTCGTGCGGGGTAATAATCTCGACGGCAGAGACGGCCTTGGGCAGCATGCCATCGGGCAGCGCGGTCTCGACCTCGCCCTTATCGCAGGCCTCGGCGAGTGACGGATTGATGGGAAGCTGGCCCAAGATTTCGAGGTTGTAGCGCTCGGCGACTTCGGGGAGCTTGCTCTTACCAAAGACCTCGATCTTCTTGCCGCAGTTGGGGCACTCGATATAGCTCATGTTCTCGACGATGCCCAGAATGGGGACGTTCATCTTCTCGGCCATGTTGACCGCCTTGGCGACGATCATCGAGACCAGATCCTGCGGGCTCGTGACGATGACGATGCCGTCGACGGGCAGCGACTGGAAGACGGTGAGCGCGACGTCGCCTGTTCCCGGAGGCATGTCGACCAGCAGGTAGTCGATGGGGCCCCACGAGGTCTCGCTCCAGAACTGCCTAATGGCGCCTGCGATGACCGGACCGCGCCAAAGGACGGGGTCGGTCTCGTTTTGGAGCAGAAGGTTGGAGCTCATGACCTTGACGCCGTGCTCGGAGATTTCGGGCAGCATAAGGTTGCCAAGGGCATGGACGTGGCGTCCGCTCATACCGAACATCTTGGGGATAGAGGGACCGGTGATGTCGGCATCGAGGACGCCGACCTTGTGGCCGTGACGGGCAAGCTCGGTGGCGATGGCACCGGTGACAAACGACTTGCCGACACCGCCCTTGCCGGAAAGCACGGCGATGACGCGTTTGACCTCGGACAGCGTGTTCTCCTCAAATTGCGACGGCGACGTTTGTCCGCCGGCGGCCTGTGCGTGCTCGCAACCCATGTATGACTCCTTTGTATATGTTGGGGCCGGGGCCCCGTGATGTGACACGAGCGTCATTGTACCCTCGTTTGCGAGCGGGAGTCATTTGCGATGCATTTGGGCCGAGCGTGCTTGCAATACGATGGGTCCAAGCGAATGGGCGGGCTTACTGAACTTTGCTGGCGAACTCGAGATATTGTATGCGCTGCAGCTTGTCGATCGTCGAGGCGTATGGGCTGTCTTCAGATTCCAAGTCGTAGCGCAACCCGTCGGCACCAAGGTAGCCGGCGACATTGATAGTGGGCACATCTGACCTTGTTGCAAGCAGAGCCTTTTGATAGTCGGTGAGCGGGGCGCCGATCTTATTAAGGGTAATGGCTGCAATCTCGTTTGCCCAGACGGTGTCGTAGACGTTGAGCTCGGTATTGCCGGCGATTTCATAGTTAGCCCAGACAAAAGTTGTCGACTGATAGATACGGAAAGCGTGGCTTGCCGTATCTTCCTGAGGGTACAGCTCGTCGTTGAGAGTCGTTGCGGCGCTCGGCTGATGGTCGCCAAAAAAGACAAGGACAACCGGTCTGCCGATATTGCGGAGCTCGTTGATAAAGTACTCGAGGTCCCGGTCGGATGCGTTGATGCAGGTAAGATAGGTGTTGAGCGCGCTATTGGCACCCTCGCTGGCTCCCTCGACCCAATAGTTTGTCAGCTCCTCGGCGGGAACGGTGCCATAGTCGTAGCCGCCGTGATTTTGCATCGTGACGTCAAAGATGAACTGCGGGGCTTCGTCGGTTCTAAGCAGGTCGAGTATCTTGTCGTAGGTGGCGTAGTCGCATACGCCGGCATGGTAACAGGGCGCACCTTCGAAATCGCCGATTGAAAGAAAGTCTCCAAAGCCCAGCTGCTGATAGATTTTATCTCGATGGTAGTTGACGGGGTTTTGCGGGTGCATAGCGGTAGCGGTATACCCAAGCTCCTTAAGGTCCTTTGCCAGGCTGTTGACGCCATTCATCTGATATAGCTGATAGGGGATTTTGCCTAATCCGACAAAGGCCGTTGTCGCTCCGGTCAAAAATTCGAATTCGGAGTTTGCCGTTCCGCCACCGGCGACCGAAGCGAGCATGGTGCCGCGAACAAGTGTGTCGGGAAGCGAGTTGTAGAATGCGGGGCCGGTGTACCCGGCCGCCTGGAGCTGCTCAAAGCACGAAAGGTCGCTAAAACTCTCATTCATGACGGCAACAATCGTCGGCTTGATTTCATTGAACTGGGCAACGGCCGCCGCGCGCTGCTCGCTCGAGCCATACGTGCTGTCGTAGGTGGCGGCGAGCTCCTGCTCGATGCTCTGCGCCTCATCGGGCGTATAGTCTTCGGGCTTCTCAATGGGCAACTCGTTGACCATTTCGGTGAACGAAGTGATAAAACCCTGAGACGCATACGTGGTGATGGGCTGCCAACGGTCAAATCCAAAATTCAGCGCCTGCTCCAAGTCGATGCTGGAAAAGCCCGAGAGCCCCACAACGGTCACTAGCAGAAAAGCGCAGAGGTTAGCGGCGATTGCGGGGAAGACATGGGTAGGCGTACGGAGCTTTCGCGGTCGGATAAGCGAAAGAAGCCCCAGGGAAATCTCCAGAAGGGCGAGAGAGGTTACGATTCCGGCGGTAAAGGTAAACTCGTATCCCTCGCTCACTTCCATTGCGGTGCCAAGGGCCAAGATATCGCTTGGCAGGATGGCCTCGCCTTTAAACGTTATGACGAAGTGCTCGGCAATGCCAAGGATGCAACAGACGACGGGCACGAGGGCCATGACGCCTCCATGACGCTGTCCCAGCAGATAAAGGGAGAGCAGAACCGTTGCGAGCAGCCCGACGGAAAACCCGAATGAGTTGGCGGGAATGCGATAGAACGTTTCGTTGCAGGCAATTTCGAGTGAAACGAACGAGAGCGCTGAAACAGCGGCGATGACAAGGATGTCACGGCAAATACAGGCAACTGTTCCCGTCGCAAGATCGGTTTGGTCGATAAGTCCCGAAACCAAGGGCTCGACAAGAAGTATGACGGCGGCAGCACCGAGCGCCGAATAAGAAAGGACCCATAGGGAATTGTCCTCATTTACGAGCAATTGATTCGTAATCCATGCAGCTACCATGCCGAGCGGGATGAGGAGCGTCGCGCACCAAAAGACGCGGGCAATGGGCGGCTTTTCATTGTGTTTGATTGAAAAATATACGCGCACCACGACGATGGCCACGATAAGGACGGCGATGAATATGGGCAGATTGGCCATGTCGCTCGAAGTGATTTCAAGGGGGATATCTTCGGTCATGGACGTTCCTCTGTTACGGCAAATTAAGTTCAGTATTTTCAGTATTAGATTACTGTAACCTTTCCGCGGCATTTCGAGAAACAAAGCACCCGATACGCAAAGCTAAAGGTCTGCGAATCTTGTATTACGAACATCTGTGCGCGTCGAGTGCGCTAAACTCATCGACAGTATGATTCGATGCAATAGGAGGCAAGGAGCTTCCATGTCTGATTCTTCTATCGTTATTCGCGGCGCTCGTGAGCACAACCTCCGTGATATCGATGTTTCCATTCCGCGTGACCAACTCGTGGTCATTACCGGTCTTTCTGGCTCGGGCAAGAGCTCGCTGGCATTTGACACTATCTATGCCGAGGGCCAGCGTCGATACGTCGAGAGCCTTTCGAGCTATGCGCGCCAGTTCTTGGGCCAGATGGATAAACCCGACTTGGATTCAATCGACGGCCTTTCGCCGGCGGTGTCGATCGACCAAAAGACGACGTCTAAAAACCCTCGCTCGACGGTTGGCACCGTAACCGAGATTTATGACTATCTGCGCCTGCTGTTCGCTCGTGTGGGCACCCCGCACTGTCCCGAATGCGGCCGCGTCATTGAGCGCCAGACGACCGACCAGGTTGCCGACAAGGTCTTGGCGGCGGGGGAGGGCCGCCGCGCGTTTGTGCTGGCACCGGTGGTGCGCGGGCGAAAAGGCGAGTACACCAAACTGTTTGAGGACCTTCGCGCCGAGGGCTTTAGCCGCGTGCGCGTTGACGGCGAAGTGCGCTCGCTCGACGACCCGATCGATCTGGACAAGAAATTCAAGCACGATATCGAGGTCGTGGTCGATCGCATCGTGATCCGTGAGAATTCTCTGGGCCGTATCGCCGAGTCTGTTGAGCAGGCGACCGCGCTGGCTCACGGCAATGTAAACGTGTACATGCTGCCCGACCGCGATGCTCCCGAGGGGACCGAGGGCGAGCTGCTGGAGTATTCGTTGGCTCTGGCGTGCCCGGAGCACGGGCACTCCATCGACGACCTACAACCCCGCGACTTTTCGTTCAACGCTCCCTATGGTGCATGTCCTGAGTGCGACGGCCTGGGCTTTAAGAAAACCGTTGATGCCGAGGCGCTGATCGAGGACCCCTCGAAGTCCATTGCCGACGGAGTCTTTGGTAGCCTGTTTGGCAATTCGAACTACTATCCGCAGATTTTTGCTGCGGTCTGCAAACACTTTAAGGTGAGCGCCGATACGCCGTGGGAGGACTTGCCCCCTCGCGTGCGTCGTGCATTTTTGGATGGCCTGGGCGATACGAAGATCTCGGTCGACTACCAAAAGCTCGACGGACGTCGCAGCCAGTGGGATACCAAGTTTTCGGGCGTTCGCAACATCCTGTACGAACGCTATACCGAGACGACGAACGAGAACACCAAGGCGCGCCTGGAGAAGTACATTCGCGAGGAGCCGTGCTCGAGCTGCCACGGCGCTCGTTTGCGCCCTGAGATGCTCGCCGTCACCGTGGGCGGCAAGTCCATTTACGAGGTTTGTTGCCTGTCGTGCCGTGAGTCGCTCGAGTTTTTTGAGGGCCTGGAACTCACCGAGCGCCAACAGTTTATCGGCGGCCGTATCGTCAAGGAAATCCTGGAGCGCTTGCGTTTTCTGGTCGATGTTGGACTCGACTATCTGACACTCGATCGTGCCTCGGCGACGCTTTCCGGTGGCGAGGCACAGCGTATTCGACTGGCAACGCAGATCGGCGCGGGTCTCATGGGCGTGCTCTATATTCTGGACGAGCCCTCGATCGGTCTTCATCAGCGTGACAACGAGCGCCTGATTAAGACGCTTGAGCGCCTGCGCGATATCGGCAATACCGTTATCGTTGTCGAACACGACGAGGATACAATCCGTGCCGCCGACTACGTGATCGACATGGGGCCCGGAGCCGGCGTCAACGGCGGGCACGTAGTCGCGGCGGGAACGCCTGCCGATATCATGGCGTGTCCTGAGTCGATGACGGGCGCTTACCTGACCGGTAAACGAATGATTCGGGTGCCTGATGAACGGCGCAAGCCCGGTCGCGGCTGCCTTAAAATTACGGGCGCTCGAGCCAACAACCTCAAAAACGTTACCGCCAAGATCGAGTTTGGTACGCTTACGGTTGTTACCGGCGTGTCGGGATCGGGCAAGAGCTCCCTGGTTACCGACACCATTGCGCCTGCCCTTACGAATGTCATTCACCGTTCGACGCGCCCTGTGGGTCCGTATAAGAAAATCGAGGGCATCGAGTGTATCGATAAGGTTATCGATATCGACCAGTCGCCGATTGGCCGCACGCCGCGTTCCAACCCTGCTACCTATATCGGCCTGTGGGATGATCTTCGCGCGCTGTTTGCGAGTACGCCGGAGTCGAAGGCGCGCGGCTACTCGCCGGGTCGTTTCTCCTTTAATGTGAGTGGCGGGCGCTGTGAGGCGTGCAAGGGCGACGGACAGATCAAGATCGAGATGCACTTCCTTCCCGATATCTACGTTCCCTGCGAAGCCTGCGGCGGTAAACGCTACAACCGCGAGACACTCGAGGTCACCTACCGTGGCAAGACCATCTCGGACGTACTTGACATGAGCGTCACCGAGGCGCTGGCCTTCTTTGGGAATATCCCGCAGATTAAGCGCAAGCTCCAGACGCTGTACGATGTAGGCTTAGGTTACGTGAGCCTGGGCCAGCCCGCCACGACGCTCTCGGGCGGCGAGGCGCAGCGTGTGAAGCTCGCCAAGGAGCTTCATCGACGCCAGACGGGCAAGACGTTCTATATTTTGGACGAACCGACGACCGGCCTTCATTTTGAGGACGTCCGCCAGCTGCTCGATGTGCTGCAGCGCTTGGTCGATGCGGGCAACACGGTGCTGGTGATTGAACACAACCTTGATGTCATCAAGGTTGCCGACCGCCTGATCGATATGGGTCCCGAGGGCGGTAACGGCGGCGGAACCGTCGTGGTTTCGGGCACACCGGAGCAGGTTGCGGACTGTCCGCAGAGTTATACGGGCAAGTTTTTGGCGCCGTTGCTCAGGCGTGACCGGGAGCGTCAGGCTCAACTTGATGCTCAATAAATAGGCGATTCAGTTTATGGGCGCCATCGACTCCTCGTGATTCGATGGCGCTTGCTGTGTCGAAGTGACGTATGCAGCCGAATTGGACATATACTTAATCTTTGCGTCCGAATGCGAGGGAAAGGATATGTCATGGCAAAGGCTGTAAAGACGCCAAAAACCAATGCGATGCGCGAGCTGGAAAGCGCCGGCATTTCCTATGTTCTACATACGTACGAAGACGATGGTGATGAGTCGGTGGGCCTGGGGGTCGCGATTTCGGAGCAGCTTGGCGAGGAGCCCGGTCAAGGATTTAAGACCTTGGTCTGCGTGACGCCGTCCAACGACCATGTCGTGTGCTGCATCCCTGTTGCCGATGAGCTCGATCTAAAGTCCGCCGCGCGTGCCGCGGGGGAGAAGTCCTTGGTCATGATGCATGTGAAGGATTTGCTTGCGGCGACTGGCTACGTTCGCGGCGGCTGCAGCCCGGTCGGTATGAAAAAACGCTACCGGACGCTCATTGATGAGACGTGTGTCCTTTGGGATACCATTTTTATTTCGGGAGGCAAGCGTGGTTATCAGCTCGAGCTTGCACCCGATGATTTAATTGCATTTTGCGGGGCGACGGTTGCCGCGATTACGAGAGAGGACTGAGCGATGCCGCAGGAAGAATTGAAGTGCGGAGCTCATTTTGCAAAAGAATCTGCGCCTCAGACACCCTCATCCGAAGTTTCTTCGTCGCGAGATGACACTGACGATATGGGCTCGTCGGACTACTCCACGGTTGGTCGTTCCGCCGGGCTTATGACCATCCTGACTATCGTGTCTCGCGTCACCGGTTTTATCCGCACGTGGGCAATGGCGGCCGCTATCGGCATGTCGCTACTCTCGTCCTCCTATCAGGTCGCCAACAACCTGCCCAATATGCTCTACGAACTCGTGATGGGCGGCATGCTCGTGACGGCGTTTTTGCCCGTGTACATGGGCGTGAGGCGTGAGCAGGGTCGCGAGGCCTCGAACGAGTACGTGGGCAACCTGCTCGGCATTCTGCTTTTGGTGCTGGGTGGCATTTCGTTGCTGGGGACCGTGTTCGCCCCGGGCTTTATCTGGACGCAATCGTTCCTTTCGGGTGACGGCGGTAGCATGGATACCGCTGCGTTCATGTTCCGTTTCTTTGCCATCCAGATTCTGTTTTATGGTTTGGGCTCGGTGTTCTCGGGCGTTCTCAACGCACACCGCGACTACTTCTGGTCGACGTTTGCCCCGGTCCTCAACAATGTGATCGTCATTGCGAGCTTTGTAGGTTTTGCGCCCGTGTCCGCACAGTTTGGCGAACGTGCCGGCATCATCTTGATTGCGGCCGGTACGACCCTCGGTGTCTTTGTTCAGATGGCATGTCAGATTCCCGCGCTTGGCAAGCACGGCGTGCATCCCCATATCCATATCGACTTTAAGGACCCTGCGCTGCGCCAGACGATTGCGCTCGGTATCCCGACGCTGCTCGCCACGGTGTGCATGTTTGTCTCGACTTCTATCACCAACGCTGCCGCGCTGGTGGTCCAGCCCGAGACTGGTCCTTCCGTCATCGCCTATGCGCGCCTGTGGTACACGCTGCCCTACGCGCTGATTGCCGCCTCGCTTTCGACGGCGCTCTATACCGAGCTCTCTCACGATGCACAGGAGAAGGATTACGACAGCGTTCGCACGGGCATTTCGCGTGGCGTCGCCCAGATGCTGTTCTTCCTGATTCCGTTCGCGCTGTACCTGATTGTCTTCGCGCGTCCGCTCAACATGATTTACTGTGCCGGCAAGTTTGATGAGTCCGGCGTGGCGCTGGTGTCCGAGTTCCTTGTCTACCTGGCGTTCTCGCTGCCGCTCTACGGCGTGGTCGTGTTGATGCAGAAGAGCTTCTCTGCCTTGCTCGACATGAAGCCCTATAGCCGCTATTGCCTGTATTCCGCCATCGGCCAGGCCGGCTCGGTTCTGCTGTTTGGCGTTGTGCTGGGCTTCGGTATGCCGGCAATCGCGCTTTCGTATGTCGTCGACTACGTGATCCTGGTCGGTTGCTCGCTGTGGTGGCTGCGTCGTCGTCTGCGTGGCCTTCAGGTCAAATCTATCCTGCATGGCGGTTTCTTTGGCCTTTTGCTCGGTGGCCTGGGCGCTGCCGCAGGCGCCGGCGTCATGTGGGCGCTTGAGCACTTTGTCGGGGCAGTTGGCGGCTCGATTCTGATTACTCTTGGTTACGTTTGCGTTGCGGGTGTCGTCTCGCTTGCTGTTACCTTTGGCCTTGCCGTCGTCCTTAAGATGCCCGAGGTCTCGGCGCTGCTTCGTCGCAAGTAGGTGCGTGTGGCCGGTCACGACAACATTCCAACACTCGCCGAGCAGGTTTCGCGCGTTCCCACGCAGCCCGGATGTTACCTTTGGAAAGATGCCAAGGGCGATGTCATCTACGTTGGCAAGGCGAAAAACCTGCGTTCCCGTATGCGCCAGTACGTGACGCTGCAGGATGAGCGCCAAAAAATACCGCTCATGATGCAATTGGTTTCGAGCTTTGACTACATCGTTGTCGAAACCGAGCATGAGGCGCTTGTACTCGAGCGCAACCTGATCGGCCAGTACCATCCGTACTTTAACGTCGACCTCAAGGATGACAAGAGCTACCCCTTTATCGCCATTACAAAGGGCGACATGTATCCCGCTATCAAATACACGCGTGAGCGTCATAAGCCGGGAACGCGCTATTTTGGACCCTATACCGATAGCCGTGCGGCACGTGAGACAATAGATACGCTGCGCAAGGTTATCCCCATCTGCTCTGCATCCTGTGCGGAGTGGCGTCGTTGTCGCCGTATCATCGAGTCCCACAAGGGCGAGGAAGACATCGTCAATATGATTTGCGCACAAAACGGGCGTCCCTGCTTCGACTACCATGTCGGGCGCGGGCCGGGTGCGTGTGTCGGCGCGATTTCCCCGGCAGACTATGCCAAGAACGTCAAGCGTGTCGAGCGCTTTTTGTCGGGCCATCGCAAGGATGTCGTCGACGAGCTGACTTCCGAGATGGCGGATGCCGCCGAGGCACTCGATTTTGAGCGCGCGGCACGCGTCAAGCGTCGTTTGGAGGTCATCAGGGGTCTGGACGACCGTCAGCAAGTCGTTTTTCCCTCCAGTGTCGATATCGATGTCATCGGTTTCTATCGCGAGGAGACCATCTCTGCCGCTTGCGTCTTTGTCGTGCGTGAGGGCCGAACAGTTCGCACCTGCGAGTTTATTCTCGATAAGGGTTTGGATGTCGACGAAGAGGAACTTCAATCGGGCTTTCTTAAGCGCTATTACGACGAGACGGTTGATATTCCAGCTGAGATAAACCTCTCTGTCGAGCTTGAGGATGCGGAGGCGCTGGGGGAGTGGCTTGCAGGCAAGCGCGAGCGTTCCTGCCATCTCCATAGGCCGCAGCGTGGCGAAAAGCACCGTTTGCTCGATATGGCATCCAAAAATGCGCGCCATGCCCTCATGCGCTACATGATGCGAACGGGGTACGCTGACGACCGCACCAATCAAGCGCTCCTAGAGCTCGAAAGCGCGCTGGCGCTGCCGGCGCCGCCGATGCGTATCGAGTGCTTCGATATCTCGACGCTGCACGGAACCTTTACCGTCGCCTCGATGGTGGTGTTTACCAACGGGCGCGCCGACAAGAGCCAGTACCGTCGTTTTAAAATTCAGGCCGAATTGGACGAGGCAAACGACTTCGTGTCGATGTCCGAGGTTTTGGGACGACGCTATGCTCCCGAGCGCATGGCCGACGAGCGCTTTGGCTCGCGCCCCGATTTGCTCGTTGTCGATGGCGGTAAGCCGCAATTGACCGCTGCGATCAAGCAACTTGAGGCTCTTGGGCTCGATATACCAGTTTGTGGCTTGGCAAAGGCCGATGAGGAAGTTTTTGTGCCTTGGGACGAGACTCCCGTCGTACTGCCGACCGGGTCCGCGTCGCTCTATCTAATTAAACAGGTACGCGATGAGTCCCACCGATTTGCCATCACGTTCCACCGCGAGTTGCGCGATAAAGCCATGACGGTTTCGGTACTCGATGACGTTCCGGGCGTGGGACCCACCAGAAAACGTGCCCTTATGCGCCATTTTGGCTCGATGAAGCGTTTGCGCGCGGCGAGCGAGCAAGAGATCGCGGAAGTTCGCGGCATACCTGCCGATGTTGCCAAGGCGGTCCACGAGGCGCTCGTTGCATGGAATGCCGAGCGCGCCCAGACATCGGCCAACCGTTCCGAAAACTAAATGCGCTTCTAAACAACTGATATACATGATTGCGCGATTTTCAACCATTTATTACGCCATGATTGCCTGCTGGTTTCGGGTTTTATTAACGCTAAAACGTTTGACTAACCCAAGCGAAAACCCTGCTATCCTGCGGGTTGACGAAGACTGATATCTCACCTCGCCGATACATACTGTCTGGCGAATCGTTTGTCAACGAATTCGGTGAACGGTAGTAAATACCGTTCAAGCGTATGTATGTATCGGTCGCCGAGCGCGGCACCTCAGTTGGGTTCGTCGGTAGGTAAGGTATATATCGTCCGCAAGTTGCGCGGGGGCAAGTCTAGGTGCTCCCGAGTAAGAATCTCTATTGATAGGAGAAGACATGGCCATCATCAACAAGGGTATGTCCAGGCGTTCGTTCCTCGGCCTCACCGGCAGCGTCGCTGCTGTCGCAGGGCTTGGTCTCACCGGCTGCGGTGGCAGCTCTAGCGACGAGGGTTCCGCTTCCGGTTCCACCGATTCCGCCAACCGTGGCGGCGGCGTGATCACCGCTGGTTCCGCTTACGCTCCGTCCAGCTTCGATCCCGCCAGCACCGGCTCCGCTGTGGGCCTGGGTGCTAACTGGCACGTCGTCGAGGGCCTCTACGGCATCGATTACCACGACTACAGCACCTTCAACGAGCTCGCCACCGACGATCCCAAGTCTGTGGACGACACCACTTTCGAGGTCACCATTCGCAAGGGCGCCAAGTTCTCCGATGGCACCGAGGTCACCGCTGACGATGTCGTCGCCTCCTACACCGCTTGCGCCGCTTCCGCTACCTACGCTCCGTTCTTCCAGCCCTTCGAGTCCATCGAGGCCAAGGACGCCAGCACCGTGACGGTCAAGACCAAGGTCCCCAACTTCTCCCTGCTCAAGGATCGTCTGGCCATCGTCCGCGTTACCCCGGCCACCCAGACCGAGGAGGATCGCGCCAAGCAGCCGATCGGTTCCGGCCCCTGGATGTACGACTCTATCTCCGATACCGAGATCACTCTGGTTCCCAACCCCGAGTACAACGGTGAGTATGCTGCCGAGGATAAGAAGATCCAGTACAGCATCCTGACCGACCCCACCGCTCGCGTTACCGCTCAGCAGGAGGGCTCCACGCTCGTTATGGAGCTCGTTACCGCTGACGCCGTCGACCAGCTCGAGAGCGCCGGCTGCAAGATCGATAACGTTCAGGGTTTCGGCACCCGCTTCATCATGTTCAACGTCGCCAAGGAGCCTTGGAACAACGTCAAGGTCCGTCAGGCCGTCATGTATGCGCTCGACACCGAGAAGATGGTCAGCAACACCTTCGCCGGCCTTGCTACCGCTGCCAGCTGCTACCTGCCCAAGAGCTTCACCAACTATCATGAGGCTTCCACGGTGTACAAGACCGACGCCAAGAAGGCTAAGAAGCTCATCGAGGAGTCTGGCATCACCCCGGGTGCCATCACCCTGCGCACCACCGACAACGAGCAGATTAAGGGCATGGCCGCCCAGGTCAAGAACGACCTCGACGCTCTCGGCTTCGATGTGACCATCCAGACCGATACCTCGCCGGCTACCTACGCTGCCATTGACGGCGGCGAGGCCTACGATATCCTCCTTGCCCCTGGCGATCCTTCCTGCTTCGGCGCTGATCCCGACCTGCTGCTCAACTGGTGGTACGGCGACAACGTCTGGATGCAGACCCGTTGCCCGTGGAAGGAGTCCGCTGAGTGGCAGAAGCTCCACGGTCTCATGGACGAGGCTCTTGCCGCCGAGGGCGACGAGCAGCAGAAGAAGTGGAACGAGTGCTTCGACATCATTGCCGACAACGCCGTTCTGTACCCCGTTGTCCACGTCAAGACCGTCTCCGCTTCCTGGGACGATCCGTCCACTGCGCCCAACGGCGAGGCCCTCGATGGCTTCAAGGGCATCGGCACGACGAGCATGTCCTTCAGGGGCGTTGCGACCGTCAAGGCGTAAGACTCGCTTGAGTCTGTATGCAGGATGTCGGTCGTTGGGACCGTATCCTCATAGTTGAAACAAAGACCCGGGCGGCAACGATGTCGCTCGGGTCTTGTAATGAGTATCCGTACTCATATACCAGTTGGTCCTACCGACAAAAGAAAGGGGAGAGAACGTGAACAACTTGCTACGTTTGATTGGAAGGCGTCTTGTGGCGCTGCCGATCATGGCATTGGGCGTCACCGTCCTGGTGTTCTTCCTTATGTCGTTCTCCAAGACCGACCCCGCCTACACGGCGTTGGGTGACGGTGCCTCGCCCGAGGCGGTTGCCGAGTACCATGAGAAGTATGGTCTGGACGACCCCTGGCCCGTGCGCTACGTGCGCTATATGGGCGATTTGATCCATGGCGACATGGGCACCTATGGTGCTGCTCGCAACTCCGTTGCCAAGCGCATCTCCACGGCCCTGCCCGTCACGATGCAGCTGACCTTCATCGGTCTTGCCATCGGTGCGGTCGTTTCGTTTTTGCTCGGCGTCATCGCGGCACTGTATCGCGACAAATGGCCGGACCAAGTGATCCGCGTCTTTTCCATCGCCGGCTTGGCAACCCCGTCGTTCTGGCTTGCCGTTCTGTTGATCCTGCTGTTCTCTTCCTACCTTAAGGTGCTCCCGGCATCGGGTGCTCTGCCTCACTTCACCACGAATCCGGTTGGCTATCTGGGACGTATGATCATGCCCGCCATCGCCTTGGCATTTCCGCTGACGGGCCAGATGACTCGTATCGTGCGTACCGCCATGGTCGAGGAGCTCGACAAGGATTATGTCCGTATGGCTCGCGGCGCCGGCGTTCCCGAGAAGGTCGTCGTCGGCATCAATGTTCTTCGCAATGCGCTGATCACCCCGGTCACCACCCTCGGTCTTAAGATCGGTTACCTCATGGGCGGCGCTGTCGTCATCGAGGTTATCTTCAACCTCCCCGGCATGGGCACCGCGATTCTGCAGGGCGTTCAGGGCAACGAGGCGAACCTGGTTCAGGGCGTCGTTATCGTCGTTGCTCTTGCCTTCATCATCATCAACATCGTGGTTGACATGCTCTACCTGCTCATCAACCCGCGCATCAGGACGGTGTAGATTATGGTAAAGATTCGAGAGAAGCAAACCGAGCAGCTCGAGAAGGCTGCCTCCAAGGGGCTCAAGCTCGGTGGCTGGAAGAAGATGACGCTGTCTTCTAAGATTGCCGCCGTCGTGCTGGTGCTGGTCGCCCTGACTGCGATCCTGGCGCCCCTTCTTGCCCCCTATAGCCCGGTCGAGATCTTTACGGCTCGCCAGGCTCCCGGCAACGGATTTATCTTCGGTACCGACGATAAGGGTCGCGACATTCTGTCGCGTATGCTCTACGGCGGTCGTTACTCGCTGATTATCGGCTTTGGCGCCACTGCCATGGCTCTGGTCTGCGGCTCGGTCGTGGGCGCCCTTGCAGCGGTTTCGCGCAAGGCCGTCTCCGAGACGATCATGCGTATCCTGGACATCATCATGTCCATCCCGGGCATCGCCCTCGCGGCCGTCTTCGTCTCCATCCTGGGCAACTCCGTGCCGTCGATCATCTTCGCCATCGGCTTTATGTACACTCCGCAGATTGCCCGTATCGTACGCGCCAACATCGTGTCCGAGTACGGCGAGGACTATGTCCGCGCGGTCATCGTTTCCGGCGCCAAGGCTCCGTGGATTTTGATCAAGCATGTTCTGCGTAACTGCATCGCCCCGATCATGGTCTTCACCGTTACCCTGGTCGCCGACGCCATCATCTTCGAGGCCTCGCTGACCTTCATCGGCGCTGGTATCCAGGAGCCCACCGCTACCTGGGGCAACATCCTCGCCGACGCCCGCGGCGGCGTGCTCGCCGGCCGTTGGTGGCAGGCGCTGTTCCCGGGCCTGGCCATCATGATCACCTGCCTGGCGCTCAACATCCTCTCCGAGGGCATTACCGACGCCATGGCCGCTGCGCCCTCCGCTGCCCTGGATCCTACCGATTCCTCCAAGCGTCGCGAGGCCGACCTGCTGGTCTCCGACCCCGTTCGCGCCTACAAGGAGCAGGCCCAGTCCCTCTCCGCTCGCCTTGGCGCCCTGCGCGATGTCGAGCTCAAGCGTGACGATCGCCACGTGCCCGACGAGTCCGTTGAGCCGATTCTCTCGGTCCGCGACTTCTGCATCCAGTTTGAGCATCACGGTGATATCAACGTCGTCGACCATGTCAACTTTGACGTTCGTCCTGGTCAGACCATGGGCCTGGTGGGCGAGTCCGGTTGCGGTAAGTCCATCACCACGCTGGCCATCATGGGCCTGACCGACGATGACGAGCATCTTTCCGGCGAGGTTCTTTGGGAGGGCCGTGACCTGCTCAAGATGAGCAAGAAGGAGTGGTTCGGCCTGCGCGGTACCGATATCGCTATGGTCTATCAGGACGCCCTGTCCTCGCTTAATCCCTCCATGCTCATCTCTGCCCAGATGAAGCAGCTCACCAAGCGCGGCGGAACCCGCAGCGCCGAGGAGCTCCTGGAGCTCGTCGGCCTCGATCCCAAGCGCACGCTCGAGAGCTATCCGCACGAGCTTTCCGGCGGCCAGCGTCAGCGTGTCCTGATCGCTATGGCCCTTACCCGCGACCCCAAGCTGGTCATCTGCGACGAGCCCACGACCGCTCTGGACGTTACCGTCCAGAAGCAGGTCATCAAGCTGCTCAACGATCTTCAGGCCAAGCTCGGCTTTGCCATGATCTTCGTTTCGCATGACCTGGCTCTGGTCGCCGAGGTTGCCCATAACATCACGGTTATGTACGCTGGCCAGGTTATCGAGCAGGCACCCACCAAGGAGCTGCTCACCAACCCGATCCACGAGTACACCCGCGGTCTTTTGGGTTCCGTTCTGTCCATCGAGAGCGGTTCGGGTCGCCTGCACCAGGTGCCCGGCGCCGTTCCGAGCCCGCGCGATTTCCCCAAGGGCGATCGCTTCGCGCCCCGCTCGAGCCATCCGCGTATTGGCCTGGACACCCGTCCGGTCTTCAAGCGCGTGCCCGGTACCGAGCACTTCTATTCCGAGCTCCCCGACGAGGTGCTCAAGGCAAATGGTTTGACCCCTCACGCGGAGGTGATGTAGATGAGCGAGACCGCAGTCAACGGCGTCGAGCCGATCATCTTCCTTGATGACGTCCACGTCACCTTTAGGACCCGTACCGGCTCGATTCTGCACCCCAACCTGGTTCACGCCGTCCAGGGTGTAACGATTAAGCTCATGCCCGGTCAGACGATCGGCATCGTCGGCGAGTCCGGTTGCGGTAAGTCCACCACCGCCAACGTCATGTGCGGCCTGCAGGCCCCCACGAGCGGCAAGGTCTACTTTAAGGGCAAGGACGTTACCAAACGTACCGCCGAGGACCGTCGCCACATGGGTCGCGTCATCTCGGTCGTGTTCCAGAACCCGGCCACGGCGCTCAATCCCCGCATGGTCGTTCGCGAGCAGCTGCTCGACCCCATGCGCGTCCACAACCTGGGTACCGAGGCCGAGCAGGAGAAGCGCGTCAAGGAGCTCCTGGAGCTCACCGGTCTGCCCAGCTCCGCCGCCGAGGTTCTTCCCGGTCAGCTTTCGGGCGGCCAGCGTCAGCGCGTCGCAATTGCCCGTGCCCTGTCGCTGAACCCCGATGCCATCATCGCCGACGAGCCCACCTCGGCTCTGGACGTTTCGGTCCGCGCACAGATTCTGAACCTGTTGACCGACCTTAAGAAGGAGCTCGGCCTGGCCATGGTGTTCATCAGCCATGACATCCAGACGGTCCGCTATATCTCTGACGACATCATCGTTATGAATGGCGGCAGGATCGTCGAGCAGGGCGAGGCCAAGCAGGTCTTCCAGCACCCCCAGGACCCCTACACCAAGATGCTGCTCGGCGCTGCGCCGTCGCTGCTGCATCCCAAGCTCGGCGAGTAGCCTCGCTTTCCCTCCCGTGCGCCCGGTTCCCTTGCCGGGCGCACCTCCGTTGCGATTTCGAAAGGTTGGGTTCACGAGCCATGCCAAGTGCTCAGGAGCTACAACATCAATTTGGTGAATATCGAGGCGCCATGCCCCGTCCATCAGATTTCGATCTCTTTTGGAAGGATCGCATGGCCGAGGCCGACGCCGTCGGGCTTGACTATGCGATCGAGACGGCATCGGTCACCGATGCCGCGACCTGCCAGCTTTTCGACCTCTGGTATACCGGCATGTGTGGCGCGCGCCTGCATGCCAAGTACCTTAAACCCGTCTCGGACGAGCCCGTGCCATTGGTACTTCAGTTCCATGGGTATCCGGGTGCAAGCCGCAGCTGGTTTGAGCAGGCGTCGTTTGCGGGCATGGGCATGGCACTCATCGCCCTCGACTGCCCCGGCCAAGGAGGTCCCTCCGAGGACATTGGTGGATTTGAGGGCACAACGGTTGCCGGGCATATCGTCGCCGGTATCGACGGCGACCCTGCCAACCTCTACTATGTCCGCTTGCACCAAGATATTCGCATCCTGTGCCGCATCGTTCGCGAGCTCGAGGGCATCGATCTTGCGCGTGTGTTTGTGAACGGCGCGTCGCAGGGCGGCGGTTTGGGCATTGCGACCTGTGCGCTTAACAGCGAGCTTATCAATCGCGCTGCCATCCTCTATCCCTTCCTGTCAGATTTCCGCCTGGTCTGGGATTTGGATGCCGACGACATTGCCTACGAGGGCCTGCGCTATTGGTCTCGCTGGTTTGACGAGGACTCGACTCGTATTGACGAAGCCTATGCCAAGCTGGCGTACTTCGATTCCAAGAACTTTGCCCCTATGGTCAAATGCCCCGTGCTGTTTGGCACCGGCACAGCCGATATCGTCTGTCCGCCAGCGACGCAGTTTGCGGTCTATAACAACCTGACATGCGAAAAGCGTCATGAGTTCTTTGAAGGCTTTGGCCACGAGGAGATTCAGGATTTTGACGATCTGATCATTCCGTTTTTCTGCAAGGGAGGGGAGGCTCATGTCTAAGTGCGAGAGCAATGTTGACGAGCTGATTGTCCCCGGGCTCGTGGGAATTCCTGGAACGGTTTCGTCAAGGCTCGCAGAATATCGGGACTGGCGCGGTGATGTCCAAGCAGATGTTTCTGATTTAGAGACATGCGCTTCGAATCTTGAGATTCAAGGCCTGGCCATTACGGCGATTGACTTTGTTAACCCCTGCGCCCGTTACTCGGAGGTTTCCTTTGAGCTCGGTGACCATGCGGTCCACGCTCGTTTGATTGAGCCTGTTGGTCGTGCCCGAGTATCTGAGCGCGTGCCGCTGTGCCTGATGTTCCACGACATCGATCGGCCTGTGCGCGGCTGGCATCACATGACGAGATTTGCCGCCATGGGATATGCCGTGCTTGCACTGGATGACGATGTTGCTGGTGCGGACGACCTGCAGCGGGGAATTGCTTCGCCCGCTTTTGTCGAGCGCGTCCGTTGGGGCTGCGCGTTGGCGAAGGTCGCGCGCAATCTTGATGGCATGGACCCCGACCGCATCTTTGCATGGGGCGAGGGCCTTGGCGGCGGAGTCGCGCTGGCGGTTTCTGCTCTGGACGAGCAGGGTCTTGCCTGCACGGCGGTTGCCAATCCAATTCCCGGTGGCCTCGAGGCGCTGTCGTCTCGGGTGCGCGGATCGGTGCTCATGGGCACATCGCTTATGGACGCCGTGAGCGATCCCAAGGGTCAGTTTGCTGTATTCAACGGTCTTGAGTGTGACCGAAGGCATATCATTTATGCCAAATACGCTCACGAGCGCATCAATGCGTTCGAAAACGAAGTCGTCGACTTCTTTAACCAAACGTTCTACCCGTGTTCTTTGGCCTAGACGGCTTGGACACTGCCAACAAGAGTGGGTGGCATAGGGCCGCCCGCCAGACAACTAAGGAGATTCTTGTGGCAACTCAGAAATTCACCGGCGTTATCCCTCCCGTCGTTGTTCCCGATACCGAAGACCACCAGCTCGACGTTGCATCCTTTGAGCGCAGCATCAACCGCATGATCGATGCCGGCGTCGATGGCCTGTTCTTCCTGGGCTCCTCGGGCGAGGTCGTCTTCTCCACCGACGAGCGCCGTCGCCAGATTGTCGCCGAGGCCGTGCGCATCGTCGACCACCGCGTTCCCGTTCTGGTTGGCATCATCGACACCGAGACCGAGCGCATGATCGAGCATGGTAAGGTCGCCCAGGAGCTGGGCGCCGATGCGCTTGTCGCCACCTGCCCGTTCTATGCCCTGCAGGGCATGACCGAGGTCGAGGAGCACTTCCGCATCCTGCACGAGGAACTCGACCTTCCCATCTTCGCCTACGACATCCCCGTGTGCGTCCACACCAAGCTCCCCTGGAAGCTCCTTGCCAAGCTCGGCGCCGAGGGCGTCCTTGCCGGCGTCAAGGATTCCTCGGGCGATGACATCTCGTTCCGCTACCTCGTTCAGGAGAACGAGAAGAATGGCCATCCGATGAGCATCCTCACCGGTCACGAGGTCGTCGTCGACGGTGCTTACCTTGGCGGCGCCGACGGCTCCGTTCCGGGCCTCGCCAACGTTGAGCCCGAGGGCTACGTGCGCCAGTGGAAGGCCGCTCAGGCTGGTGACTGGGCTACCGTCAAGGCCGAGCAGGATCGCCTCAATGAGATTTCGCACATCTGGGATGTCACCTCGGGCGTCCAGGGCTATGCCGGTGGCGTCGGCGCCTTCAAGACCGCTATGAACCTCATGGGCATCTTCGACAGCCCGACCATGCCGCGCCCGGTGAAGGCCATGACCGGCGAGAACGTCGAGGCTATTAAGAAGGTCCTCCAGGACAACGGTCTCCTGTAAAGCTTCCCCAGGCACCCGATCTTGGGGCTCAAGTGGTCGGGCGTGACCCATTAGGTCAACGCCCGACCACTTTCACCCCAACCTCGGGCACCTGGAAAACCTTTACCGCGCTGTGACGGCTAGCCTGACGGCGCATTTCCTGTAGTTGTTTTTTATCTCCTAAGGAGAGCGACATGGAGAACAAGTACGTCTGCTCTGTCGATATCGGCGGAACTAAGATCGCGACTGCCATCATGGAGTACCCGGCTGACGGCAGCGTGCCCCATCCCGTATTTGAGGCCGAGGTTCCTACCGAGGCCCAGGAGGGCGGCGAGGCCGTCTTCCAGCGTATCGAGGCGTCCATCAAGGCTGCTCTCGAGGCGAATCCCGATGTCGAGGTCCTTGGCGTCGGTATCGGTGCTGCCGGCGTCGTCGATCCCAAGACGGGTGCCATTGCGTATGCCAATGAGATCATGCCCGGCTGGTCCGGCGTTCAGTTGGGGCCGCGCCTGCGCGAGGACCTCGGTCTTCCCGTTGCCGTTGTAGGCGACGTGCAGGCTCATGCTCTGGGCGAGGCCCACTGGGGCGTCGGCAAGGGCAAGTTCTCCGTCTTGTGTCTTGGCATCGGTACGGGCATCGGCGGCGCATATGTCGAGAACGGCCGCGTGATGCAGGGCTTCCATGGTGCTGCCGGTCATATGGGCCACATCGAGTGCTCGGCTGCCGCCGGCATTCCCTGCGCCTGCGGGCGTTCCGGCCATCTGGAGTCGGTTGCTTCGGGCACTTCCATTGGTCGTATGTACGATGAGCGCTTTGGTCGCGTCGACCCCAGCCGTCCTTCGGTCGGTCGCGATGTGAACGACCTGTGCCGTGCGGGCGACGCAAAGGCGACCGAGGTCATCCATGACGCCGGCTTTGCGCTGGGTGCCAGCTTGGGCTCGCTCGCTAACATCCTGGACCCCGAGGTCATCGTGCTTTCGGGTGGCGTGATTCACCAAGGTCCCGATTGGCGTTCACAGACTTGGAAGGATTCGGTGCATGAGGGCTATGCCAGCCAGGCGCTCGATCCGCTTCAGGACACGCCGATCCTCATCGGTTCTCTGGAGGGCGATGCTCCGCTCATCGGTGCCGCTGAGCATCTTCTTGCCTCGTTGAAGTAAACGTATCTTCTGTAGGAGCCTCCCGAGACAACACGCCTCGGGAGGCTGTTCTGAGAAAGGTTACAGCCTTATGACCGTCGATCCTTTGATTCAATCCCTGAAGGGCAAGCTCGTCGTGAGCGTTCAGGCGTATATGGGCGAGCCGCTTCGTACGCCCGAGACCATGGCTCAAATGTCTCGCGCTTGCGAGCTTGGCGGCGCCGCCGCCATTCGCTGCCAGGGCCTTGCCGACATTGCCGCCATTAAGGGTCGCTGTGAGGTTCCCGTCATCGGCCTGTGGAAGGATGGGCACGAGGGCGTTTATATCACGCCGACGCTGCGTCACGCTCGCGCCTGCGTTGCTGCCGGTGCCGATATCGTGGCGATCGACGCCACCGATCGTCCGCGCCCCGACGGCAAGTCGGTTGAGGATACCTTCCGCCCGCTGCACGAGGAGGGTGTGCTCCTGATGGCGGATTGTGCCACTATCGAGGACATTCGCCGTGCGGTTGATATGGGCTTCGACCTGGTATCCACCACGCTTTCTCACGGTGTCGCCGCCATCGACTGTACCATGGCCGATGGCCCCGATCTGCCGCTCCTGCGTCAGGCGACCGAGGAATTCCCCGGTCTTCCCATCATCTGCGAGGGCCGCGTGCACACGCCCGAGGAGGCTCGCGCCGCGATCGATGCTGGCGCCTGGGCCGTTGTCGTCGGCACCGCCATCACGCACCCCACGAGTATTACGAGTTGGTTCAAGGCTGCGCTTGAGGCGTAAGACAGGCCTCGTATCCGCTCGGGGCGGTATACTCAATATAGGCAATTGACCGCGCGGGATCCGGGTTGCTGGGTCCCGCGCTTGTTTTCGGGAGGCAACACATGCAAAAGGGAGATGCCATGGATGCGGCGGAGCGCTCGGAGCGCATCCCCGATATCGTCATCATCACCGGAATGTCCGGATCGGGCCGCACGCAGGCCATGCACGTGTTCGAGGACATGGGCTATTTTTGCATCGATAACCTGCCTCCACGTCTCATCGCCCAGCTTGCCGAGCTCGTCGGCATCAATACGGGCGTGGGCAGGCATCTCGCCGTCACCTGCGATTTGCGTAGCCAGGGACTGTTTGACGAGTTGCTCGATGCCGTTGCCGCGCTCGAAGAGCGCGAGATGAGCTGCGACATCGTGTTCCTGGAGGCTTCTGACGAGGTGCTGATTCGTCGCTACAGCGAAAATCGCCGCCGTCATCCCATTGCCAAGCCGGGGGAGACTACGGCCGATGCCATTCAGCGCGAGCGCCTTCAGCTTCAGGGCGTGCGCGACCGAGCCGATATGATTATCGACACGAGCCGTCTGCGCACCTCTGCGCTGCGCAACAAGCTACGTATGGCATTTTCCGAGCTGTCCGACCAGCAGCTCATGGACGTCCACGTGTTCTCGTTTGGCTTTAAGCACGGCATGCCCGTCGAGGCGGACATTATGATCGACGTCCGCTTCCTGCCTAATCCGTTCTACGATCCCGAGATGCGCACGATGACCGGTCTCGATAAAAAGGTCTCCGATTTTGTTCTGGACCATCCCAAGACGCAGGAGTTTTGGAAGGCTTGGACACAGCTGCTCGATACGGTGATGCCGGGCTATATCGCGGAGGGTAAGCCGCAGCTTTCTATCGCCATCGGCTGCACGGGCGGCCAGCACCGCAGCGTTGCCATTGCCGAGGCCACGGCCCGTTACCTGGAAGGCGCTCAGTATCATGTGAGCATCTCCCACCGCGACCTGTCGCGCACCAACACGAAGGCATAGGCCTGCATGTCGTTTACCGCTGAGGTGCGCGACGAGCTTGCGCGCTGCGAACCCGAATGTGAATACTGCGACTTGTCGACGCTTGCCGCCCTCACGCGCGTGAGCGGTACGCTCTCGCTTGCCGGCTCTGGGCGGTATCGTTTGACGGTTGCGACTGAGACGGGAGCCGTCGCGCGCACGATGATCACGCTGACGCATCGTATCCTTAAGCTCAAAACGGAGTTCACCGTCCGCAAATCTGTCTTGCATAAGGTTCGAAACTACCTCATCACCTTGCCTGATCAGCCAGACCTGGATAAGGCCTTGGTTCTGCTGGGTATCCTCGACCGTAGGGGAGGACTTGTCGCCGGCGTACCCCGACATATCGTTGCCCGTCCTTGCTGTAGACTTGCCTATATCCGCGGCGCGCTCATCGCGGGCGGCTTCGTGGCCGATCCACGTGGCGATTTTCATTTGGAGATCGCTGTGCAGGGCGAGCAATATGCCAAGGGACTTTGCGATCTGTTGGAGCAGATTGGGGTCCATGCTCGTGTTAATGCACGGCGGGGGTCATATGCCGTGTACATTAAGAGCGCCGAGGAAATCGAGCATCTATTAAAGCTGATTGGTGCCAAGCGCAGCGTTGCCGAGATTGAGGAGGCGCGCGCGGTCAAGTTGGTTAAGAACGATGTGAACCGTCGCGTGAATGCCGAGCTCGCCAACCAGACCAGAAGCGCCGGTGCTGCCCAACATCAGCTTGCGCTTATCGATGAGCTCGAGCAGCGTGGCCTTCGCGATGCGCTTCCGGATGCCTTGGCGGTCTTTTGCGACCTGCGCGAGCGCTATCCTGATCTGTCGCTGCGTGATTTGGGGGAGATGGCTGACCCTCCCTTGTCGAAGTCAGCCCTCTACCATCGAGTTTTGAGGCTTGAAAAGCTCATTGAAGCAAACAGGTAGTTTGAAGTAACGACTTATATATGGATTTAGCTGCTATTTTAGTCTTTAAAACGTTTTAACGTAAATTTGATTTTCAATTTCGAGCATTCTCGTGAAATTCAAGTCAAAAAAAAGGTATATTAGGCGAGTGGTTAGTTTGTGGGCCTCAACGGCGGGCGCTGTAGCTCGCGGGGGCCTTACGAAAGGAGACACAATGGCAGTAAAGGTTGCTATTAACGGCTTCGGTCGCATCGGTCGTCTGGCTTTCCGTCAGATGTTCGGTCATGAGGGCTCCGAGATCGTCGCTATCAACGACCTCACCTCTCCCGATATGCTCGCTTACCTGCTGAAGTACGACTCCACGCAGGGCAACTACGCTCGCGATCACGAGGTCGTTGCTGGCGAGGATTCCATCACCGTTGACGGCAAGGAGATCAAGATCTACAAGGAGGCCGACGCTAACAACCTGCCTTGGGGCGACCTTGACGTCGACGTCGTTCTCGAGTGCACCGGCTTCTACACCAGCAAGGCTAAGGCTCAGGCCCACATCAACGCTGGCGCCAAGAAGGTCGTCATCTCCGCTCCGGCCGGCAGCGATCTGCCCACCATCGTGTACAACGTCAACCATGAGACGCTGACCGCTGAGGACAACATCATCTCCGCTGCTTCTTGCACCACCAACTGCCTCGCCCCGATGGCCAAGGGTCTGAACGACTTCGCTCCCATCGTGTCCGGCATCATGACCACCATCCACGCCTTCACCGGCGACCAGATGCCGCTCGACGGCCCGCAGCGCAAGGGCAACTTCCGTCGCTCCCGCGCCTGCTCCGAGAACATCGTCCCGAACACCACGGGCGCTGCCAAGGCCATCGGCCTGGTTCTCCCCGAGCTCAACGGCAAGCTCATCGGTGCCGCCCAGCGCGTCCCGACGCCGACCGGCTCGCTGACCAACCTCTACGCCGTCGTTGACAAGAAGGTCACCGTCGACGAGGTCAACGCTGCCATGAAGGCCTACGCCGAGACCATCCCCGAGACCTTCGCCTACAACGAGGACCAGATCGTCTCCCGCGACATCGTCGGCGAGACCCACGGCTCCATCTTCGACGCCACTCAGACCATGTGCTCTGACCTCGGCAACGGCCAGACCCTCGTTCAGGTCACCTCTTGGTACGACAACGAGAACTCCTACACCTCTCAGATGGTCCGCACCATCAAGTACTTCGAGAAGTTCGTTGCTTAATTTAGCTTTTAGCGAATAGCTCGTTGAGCGTCTAAAGAAGGGCGCGGCCTTATAGGGCTTACACCCTAGGGTCGCGCCCTTTTTATAAGAAATCGTCTGCCGTAATGGGAGGCAGACACGTACGAAAGGTAGAAGCAAACATGGCCTTTACCAAGAAGACCGTCCGCGACATCGATGTCGACGGAAAGCGCGTTCTCGTCCGCGTTGACTTCAATGTGCCTATCAAGGATGGCGTCGTTGGCGACACCACCCGTATCAAGGCTGCCCTGCCCACCATCAACTACCTCGTTGAGCACAACGCTCGCGTCATCCTCATGAGCCACCTCGGCCGTCCCGAGGGCACCGGCTTCCAGCCTGAGCTGTCCCTCGAGCCCGTCGCCAAGAAGCTCGCTGAGCTCTCTGGTCTCGACGTTGCCTTTGTCGCCGACACCTACGGCGAGAAGGCTGCTGAGGCTGTCGCCGCCGTCGAGCCGGGTAAGGTCCTCGTTCTCGAGAACGTCCGTTTTGACAAGCGTGAGAAGAAGAACGATCCCGAGATCGCCAAGAAGCTCGCTTCCTATGGTGACGTCTTCGTTCTCGATGCCTTCGGCACCGCTCACCGCGCCCAGGGTTCCGTCGTGGGCCCCGCCGCTTACCTGCCTGCCGTCGCCGGCTTCTTGCTCGAGAAGGAGGTCGACACGCTGACCGGCATCTTCGCCGAGCCCGAGCGCCCCTTCGTCGCCATCGTCGGCGGTTCCAAGGTTTCCTCCAAGATCGGCGTTCTCGATCACCTCATCGACTCCGCTGACACCCTGATCATCGGTGGCGGCATGGCCTACACCTTCTTCCTGGCTCAGGGCCTGTCCGTTGGTCAGTCCCTCAAGGAAGAGGACTGGGTCGAGCGCGCCGGCGAGATGCTCAAGAAGGCCGAGGAGAAGGGCGTCAAGATTCTGCTCCCCATCGACAACCGTGTTGCCGATCACTTTGGCGAGGACGCTGTCCCCGAGGTTGTTGCTTCTGACGCTATCCCCGACGATCGTGAGGGTATGGACATCGGTCCCAAGACCGAGGAGCTCTATGCCGAGGCTGTCAAGGGCGCCAAGACCGTGTTCTGGAACGGCCCCATGGGCGTCTTCGAGTTTGACAACTTTGCTCACGGCACCCAGGCTATCGCCGAGGCTCTCGCCGAGGCTGACTGCACCTCGATCATCGGCGGTGGCGACTCTGTCGCAGCTGTCAACAAGTTCAACCTGGCCGACAAGATGAGCTGGATCTCCACCGGTGGTGGCGCTTCCATGGAGCTCGTCGAGGGTAAGGCCCTGCCCGGAGTGGAGGCGCTTCTCGATGCCTAATCGCACCCTTCTTATCGCTGGTAACTGGAAGATGAACAACGACGTCGCCGAGGCCGCCAAGCTCGCCGACGAGCTGGCTCAGGCTCTGCCCGAGGTTCCGGCTGGCGTCGAGGTGCTCGTCTGCCCTCCGACCATCGACATCACCACGGTTCATGACCGCATTCAGGCTGCCCCCATCGCCCTCGGCGCACAGAACGTGTACTGGGAGGCCAAGGGTGCCTTCACCGGTGAGTCCTCTTGCGACATGCTCAAGTCCGCTGGCTGCACCTACTGCATCATCGGTCACTCCGAGCGTCGCGACTACTTCCACGAGACCGACGAGGACCAGAACAAGAAGGCCAAGGCTCTCGTTGCCGCCGGCCTTGTTCCCGTCTTCTGCTGCGGCGAGTCCCTCGAGGTCCGCGAGGCTGGCACCTATGTCGAGCACGTCGTGAACCAGGTCAAGGCTGGCCTTGCTGGCCTTGAGATCACCTGCCCCAAGCAGGTCGTCGTCGCCTACGAGCCCATCTGGGCCATCGGCACAGGCAAGACCGCTACCGCCGAGGACGCTCAGGAGGTCTGCGGCGCTATCCGTGAGACCCTCAAGGAGATGTTCGGCGAGGAGCTCGCCAACGGCATCCGCGTGCTGTATGGCGGTTCCGCCAAGCCCGGCAACATCGCCGAGCTCGTCGCCAAGCCCGACGTTGACGGCGCCCTCGTGGGCGGCGCTTCGCTCAAGGCTGCCGACTTCGCCTCTATGGTCGTCAAGGCAGGCGAGTAGGACATATGGCACAGCGTCATCTTCCTGCACTCCTGATCATCATGGATGGTTGCGGCCTTGCTCCGGCCGATGGCGAGAACGCCGTCGCCGCTGCCAAGACGCCCTTCCTTGATAGCCTGTACGAGAAGTACCCCCACACCACGCTCGGCGCTTCGGGCGAGGACGTGGGTCTTCCCGATGGCCAGATGGGTAACTCCGAGGTGGGTCACCTCAACATCGGTGCCGGACGCATCGTGTTCCAGGAGCTTTCGCGCATCAACAACGCCATCAAGGACGGCTCCATCGCCAAGAACGAGGTTTTTGTCAAGGCTATGGACGACGTCAAGGCTGACGGTAAGACTCTCCACCTCATGGGCCTTATGAGCCCTGGCGGTGTTCATTCTCACATGAACCACGTCGAGGCTCTGGTCAAGATGGCTGCCGAGCACGGTGTCAAGACCGTTCGCGTCCACGCCTTCATGGATGGTCGCGACGTCGACCCGCAGTCCGGTGCTGGCTACATGAGCGAGTTCTGCGCCTTCCTGGCCAAGATTTCCGAGGAGACCGGTTGCGACGCTCGCGTTGCCACCGTCTCGGGTCGTTATTGGGCGATGGACCGCGACAACCGTTGGGAGCGCATCCAGCGCGCCTACGACGTCATGGTCAACGCGTCCGATGCTGATACCGACCCCGTTGCCGGTATCAAGGCCTACTACGAGAAGGACCCGCGCGGCGACGAGTTCGTCGAGCCCTTCGCTGCCCACAACGAGGGCATTCACGAGGGCGACGCGGCCATCTTCTTCAACTTCCGTCCCGACCGCGCTCGTCAGATGACCCGCGTGTTCACGGACAAGGAGTTCGACGGCTTTGAGCGCGAGCAAATCAAGCTCTCGCACTTTGTGACGATGACCGAGTACGATCCGACGTTTGACGTCGAGGTCGCCTTCCCCAAGACGTTCCCCGAGAACGTCCTGGCCGACGTTATCGCCGCCAATGGCCTGAAGCAGCTGCACACCGCCGAGACCGAGAAGTACGCCCACGTGACGTTCTTCCTCAACGGCGGCATCGAGGAGCCCAAGGAGGGCGAGGAGCGCGTGCTCGTCGCTTCCCCCAAGGTCGCTACCTACGATCTGCAGCCCGAGATGAGCGCTCCCGAGGTGACCGAGAAGCTCGTCGCCGCCATCAACGAGGATCGCGCTGATTTCTACATCGTGAACTTCGCGAACTGCGACATGGTTGGTCACACCGGTGTCTTCGACGCTGCCGTTAAGGCTGTCGAGGCTGTTGACGATGCCCTGTCCAAGGTTGTCCCGGCGATTCTCGCCAAGGGCGGCTTTGCACTGATTACCGCCGACCACGGCAACGCCGATCACATGTTTGACGTTGCTTCCGACGGTTCCAAGCATCCGTTTACGGCTCACACCACCAACCGCGTGCCGTTCATCATCGTTGATGAGAAGGCACAGCTCACCGGTATCGAGGACGGCCGTCTTTCCGATATCGCTCCGACCATGCTCACCATGGCTGGTATTGAGCCTTCCGTCGAGATGACGGGCCGCGTGCTCGCCACCGAGGCCTAATAGAAAACAAATACCGTTTTCTAGCAAGGGGGTTGTCCACAACCGGACAACCCCCTTTTTGATATTTCTGCCATTTCCACCCCGTCCTTGAGTGGCAGGTAGGGGAGAGCGGGGGATTGTGGTACAGTACTGGAGTTTGAACTGTTCTATTAAGGAGCTTATCTATGGGTCCGTTCCAGATTCTTCTGTTTGTCGTTTGGGCTGTCTCTGCCGTGGCGCTGACGATTCTCGTCCTGATGCATTCCGGTAAGGGCACCGGCGTTTCGGATATGATCGCTAGCTCGCTGTATAACTCCAGCTCTGCCACGGGCGTCATGGAGCAGAACCTCGATCGCCTGACGGTAATTATGGCCGTTGTTTTTGCCGTGTGCGTCGTCCTGTGCATGTTTTTCTTCCCGCAGGGCATCGTCGGCTACTAAGCATCGGCGTATATACGTTTGCAATGGGTCTCGCAGGTGCGGGACCCTTTTTGTTTACATATTTGTAACAGAGTCAAAATATCCCCACATACTTCGCCCAACTAAAGAAATTCTCGACCGTTAAACGGAATTAGCCCCAAATCGTGCATAAAATGCGCTACTGTATTGCGAAACGTTGGTCCGTTGTGCATAACCAGCCATAGCAGCGGGCGGCGTTTTGATGGTTCGGATCGGATTGTCTCGACATATGTCCGACTGAACATTTCTTTGTCCTATCTCATAAGGAGGATGGCATGGCTGATTCTATGTTCCACCAGCCCGTTATGGGTCGTCGCGCCTTTGTTGGCGGCACCCTCGCTGCGAGCTCCATGGCTTTTCTTGCCGCATGCGGCAAGAAGGGTGGCGACGCTTCCGGTTCTGAGTCCGGTTCGACGCTGAACTTCTACATCAACAACCCGGTCTGCATCGACCCCTACAATGTCCAGGAGGACCAGGGCACTCAGGTCGAGTACCAGCTCTTTGACGCTCTGACCTCTTATGACGCCGAGAAGGGCGAGATCGTTCCGCTGGCTTGCGAGTCCTTTGAGGCCAACGACGACGCCACCGAGTTTACCTTCAAGATCAAGAAGGCCAAGTTCCACAACGGTGACGACGTTACCTCCAAGTCCTTCAAGCTCGGTTGGGAGCGTCTGGTCAACACCAAGTCGGCCATCGCTACCGAGTACGGCCCTTCCGAGGTCTCCTATCACCTTTCCATGGTCGAGGGCTATGACGACCTGCTTGCCGGTAACGCTACCGAGCTCAGCGGTGTTACTTGCCCCGACGATGAGACCCTCGTCGTCAAGCTGTCTTCCGCTTACGCCGACTTCCCCTTCGTCGCCTCTCACCCGGCTCTGGCCCCGGTTCCCGAGTGCGCCGAGTCCGATGTCAAGAGCTTCTACCTTGCGCCGGTCGGTAACGGCCCGTTCATGATGGACGGCAAGTGGGAGGATGGTCAGGAGATCAACCTCAAGAAGTTCGACGATTACTATGGCGACAAGGCCAAGATCGATGGCATCCACTTCCAGGTCATCAAGGACATGGAGACCGCTTACAAGGAGTTCCAGGCCGGTAACCTCGATGTCTGCGACGTTCCCGTTGCTCAGATCGACGCTGCCAAGAAGGATCGCGGCGTGTCCAAGGACGGCTACACCATGGGTGACGGCGAGCGCATGCTGCTCGGCGCCGAGCCTTCCACCTATTACCTGACCTGCAACAACACGGCCGAGCCGTTCAACAACGCCGACCTGCGCAGGGGTATCTCCCTGGCCATCAACCGTGAGGCCATCTGCAAGACCATCTTCAAGGGTACCCGTACCCCTGCCGACGGCATTGTTCCTCCGGGCATCGATGGCTACAAGGAGGGCGCATGGGAGTTCTGCGCCTACGACGTCGACAAGGCTAACGAGTACCTCGACAAGGTTGCTCCCGCTGGCGCTAACGGCGATCGTGGCATTAACGTGACTCTGTCCTACAACCAGGACGGTGGCCACAAGGAGATCATGGAGTCCATCATCGGCGACCTCGCCAAGGTCGGCGTTACCGCTGTCTCCGATACCCCCGAGTGGTCTGCCCTGCTCGAGCAGTATCAGAACTTTAACTATCAGTTCGGTCGTCTGGGTTGGATTGCCGACTACCCGATCATGGACAACTTCCTGTATCCGCTGTTCCACTCCGACTCCCTCGGTGGCGACAACCGCTCTGGTTACAACAACCCCGAGTTCGACGCCAAGGTCGACGAGGCCCGTACCACGGTTGACGACGAAGAGCGCGTCGCTAAGATGCAGGAGGCCGATGCAATGGTCGCTGCCGACTGCCCGGTCATCCCGGTGATGTTCTACACGCACACCATCGCCGGCTCCGATCGCATCAAGCACCTCTATGTCGATCCGCAGAAGCACGCCGATCTGGGTACCGCTGAGCTCGCCTAAGAGTTTGCAGCTTCCGTGAGGGTCAAGTATTTACGTAGACCTCATGGGAAACATACAGTTCTCCCTAACCTGGGGTAAACTGGCTGATGGTAATTTTGGGATGCCGGTCTGGCGATCGGCATCCCATTTAGGTTAATCCCTAGATAGGGGAGTGGTATGGGTAAGTACATCGTTAAACGTGTGCTTCAGTTCATCCCGGTGTTTTTGGGCGTTACGCTGATTTTGTTCGCCCTCCAGAATATCGTGCCGGGAGATCCGATCAAGCTGATCGGTGGAGACAAGGCTCTGTCCCCCGAGGTGGAGCTTCAGCTTCGCGTCCGCTATCACCTGGTCCAGTCGGACGAGGACGGCAACGCGATCCTTGACGAGAACGGCGACCCCGTTCAAACGTCGCTCGTGGACCGTTACTTGTATTACATGAACGGCCTGCTTCATGGCGATCTGGGCAATTCGTATCAGCGCAAGCTGCCGGTTACGGAAATCTTTGCCCAGAAGTATCCGTATACGGTCAAACTTGCCGCGTGCGCCATCGTGCTCGAGGCAATCATGGGTATCGGTGCGGGTATCATTTCGGCGGTAAAGCGTTATTCCTTCTGGGATATTTTGGTAACGCTCACCACGTCGATCCTCGTTGCCGTCCCGGCCTTCTGGCTCGGTATGTTGCTGCAACTGTTCTTTGGCGTCATTCTCAAGGACGCCACGGGCGGTGCATTCTCCATGCCGATCTCGGGTGCCGGCGGTGCCAGCTCTCAGTATCAGGATTGGATGCACTATGTGCTTCCGACCATTACGTTGGCTTCGGTTTCGACCGCTTATGCTGCCCGCATTATGCGCTCGCAGCTGCTTGACGTCATGAACCAGGATTACATTCGTACGGCAAAAGCCAAGGGTCTCTCCAATCGCGCGATCATCATCAAGCATGCGCTTAAGAATGCACTCATCCCCGTCGTTACCTATATTGGTGTCGACTTTGGCGGCATGCTTTCGGGCGCCATCCTGACCGAGACGGTCTTCAACTGGCCCGGTATCGGCTATGAGGTCTATCGCGCCATTAGCATGCGTGACTGGCCCATCGTTATGGGCGGCGTTACGCTCATCGTCGTCGTCGTCATGGTGATCAACCTGCTCGTCGACATTAGCTATGCATTCCTCGACCCGCGCATCCGCCTTGGCGGTCCGTCGGATAAGGCCTAAGGGAGGTACGTCTCATGCAGGAAACTGATTCTCAGTCTCAGGAGCAGGCTACCGCCACCAAGGCCGCATCTGCTCCCGCCAAGTCCCGCACGCTGTGGGGCGACGCTTTTAAGCGTCTTCGTAAGAACAAGCTCGCCGTTATCGGTGTCTGCTGGATCATCATCGTCGTTGTGGTTGCCCTGACCGCAGATCTGTGGGCTAAGCCCTGGCTCGGTTCACCAACGGCTTCCGACTCGACCACCATGGCCGAGACGTCGCTGATGGCTCCGTGTGCAGAGCACCCGTTTGGCACCGACGCCCTTGGTCGTGACATTCTCGTCCGCGTTATCTACGGTGCACGTGTTTCGCTTTCCGTCGGTATTATGGCCACTGCGATCTCCACGGTGATTGGTCTGGTCATGGGTGCTCTGGCCGGTTTCTACGGCGGCATCTGGGATACGATCATCATGCGCTGTGCGGATATCTTCTTGGCGTTCCCGTACGTGCTTTTCGTTGTCGCCATGATCGCCGTTATCGGCCGTGGTCTTCAGAACGTCTTTTTTGCCATCGGCATTCTCGGCTGGCCTTCGATTGCGCGCGTCTTCCGCTCTGCAATCTTGACGGTCAAGGAAAACGATTATGTTGACGCTGCGCGCGCGATGGGTGCATCTGATGCTCGTATCGTCGTGCGTCACATCTTCCCGAACTCCGTCGCCTCCATTGTGGTCTACGCGACCATGAACATTGGTGGCGCCATTCTGACCGAGTCCGCTCTGTCCTTCCTCGGCATGGGCGTTATTCCGCCTACGCCTTCGTGGGGCTCCATGATTCAGGACGGTCAGCAGTATCTTCTGACTGCTCCCTGGATGATGATCATGCCCGGTCTGGCAATTCTCTCGACGGTGCTCGCCTTCACCCTGCTGGGTGACGGTCTGCGCGACGCCCTCGACGTCAAGATGAAGGACGCATAAGGATGAAGAAGAACAAGAACTATGTGGACCTGAAGGACCAGCCGGTTCCCGAGGGCCAGCATCTGCTCGAGGTCGATGACCTTAAGATGTATTTCCACACCGAGGATGGCGTTGTTCGCGCTGTCGACGGTGTCTCCTACACGCTCGATCGCGGCGAGACCCTGGGCGTCGTCGGTGAGTCCGGCTCCGGTAAGTCCGTGACCGCCATGACCATCATGGGTCTTATCTCGATGCCTCCGGGAAAGATCGAGGGCGGCGACGTTCGCTATCGCGGTCGTTCTATCCTCGAGATGACCGAGGAAGAGATGCAGCACATTCGCGGTAACGACATCGCGATGATCTTCCAGGATCCTATGACCTCCTTGAACCCGGTCTATAAGATCGGCAAGCAGGTGGGCGAGGGTCTTCGTCTGCACCGCGGCTACTCCAAGCAGGAGGCGCTCAAGCGTGCCACCGAGCTTTTGGACCTCGTTGGTATTCCCGAGCCCGAGAAGCGCGTCAATGAGTATCCGCACCAGTTCTCTGGCGGTATGCGTCAGCGCGTCATGATTGCCATGGCTCTTGCCTGCGATCCCGATATTTTGATTGCCGACGAGCCCACGACTGCCCTGGACGTTACCATTCAGGCTCAGATTATTGAGCTTATGCAGGAAATGCAGGAGAAGAACGGCAACGCCATCATCATGATCACCCATGACCTGGGCGTTGTCGCTGATATGGCCGACAAGATCATGGTTATGTACGCCGGCCGTCCCGTCGAGTTCGGTACTGCTGAGGAAATCTTCTACGAGAGTCGCCACCCCTACACCTGGGGCCTTATCCGTTCCATCCCGGAGCAGGCCATCGATGAGAAGAAGCCGCTTACGCCGATTCATGGCAACCCGCCTTCGCTCATGAACCTGCCCGAGGGCTGCGTGTTCTCTCCTCGCTGCCCCTATGCGACGGATAAGTGCCGCAAGCAGCGCCCCGAGCGTTTTGTTACCGAGTCTGGTCACTATTCTGCGTGCCACTACGCTGGCGACCCCGAGTTCCTCAAGAACGCTCCTGTGACGTCCCGTACGCGCAAGGATTCCAAGAAGGGAGGCGAGGCGTAATGGCAGATACCAACGAGCGTACTCCGCTGCTGAAGGTCGAGCACCTCTCTAAGGAGTTCCCCGCTGAGTCCGGCATGTTCGCCAAGCGCTTCTCCAAGCGTGTCGTCTCTGCTGTAAATGACATCTCTTTTGAGATTTATCCTGGCGAGACCTTCGGTCTGGTTGGCGAGTCTGGTTGCGGTAAGTCCACCACGGGCCGTACTATCATGCGCCTGACCAAGCCGACCGCCGGTAAGGTGTTCTTCCAGGGTAAAGATGTTGCCGAGATGAGCAAACATGAGATCAAGGACATGCGTCGCGAGATGCAGTTCATCTTCCAGGACCCCTATGCTTCGCTCAACCCTCGTATGACCATCGGTGAGATCGTCTCCGAGCCCATGACCATTCATGGCGTGGGCACCAAGGAGGAGCGCATTGAGCGCGTCCGCGAGCTTCTCGACGTTGTCGGACTGAACCCCGAGCACATCAACCGCTATCCTCATGAGTTCTCCGGCGGTCAGCGTCAGCGTGTCGGTATTGCCCGCGCTTTTGCGCTGAAGCCCAAGCTGATTATCTGCGACGAGCCAGTTTCTGCTCTGGATGTGTCCATTCAGGCCCAGGTTCTGAACCTGCTCAAGGAACTGCAGGACAAGTTCGGTACCGCGTATCTGTTTATCGCTCACGACCTGTCCGTCGTGCAGCACATTTCCGATCGCGTTGCCGTTATGTATCTGGGTAAGATGGTTGAGGTTTCGGACTGGAAGACGCTCTACAGCGAGCCTCACCATCCGTACACGCAGTCGCTGCTGTCTGCCGTGCCGGTTCCCGATCCTGATATCCAGAAGACCCGCAAGCGCATCATCCTCGCTGGCGATCCGCCGTCGCCGCTGGATCCGCCGACCGGCTGCCGTTTCCACACGCGCTGCCCGATCGCGCAGGGTATTTGCTCTGAGAAGCTTCCCGAGTTTAAGGAAGTCGCACCGGGTCACTGCTGCGCGTGCCACTTCGCGGAGCCGTTCCCGATCAAGGAATCGCACATCGACTTGTAGCCGGTTGTTATCGTCCGGGCCCGTCCTGAAGTTACTTTTCAGAACGTCCTCGGACATGCAAGAAACCCCCGCTGCGCACTTCGTGCGGCGAGGGCTTCTTGCGTCCTGACGCTCCTATTTGGCAAGGTGTTTTTTAGAATCCATTTTGCGCTCGGCCTCGAAGGCCTGCCTGTCCCAATCGAGCGGAAGTCCGGCCTCGACCCATGCCTCGTAGGCCCTCCTTATGGGCTTGAGCTCCCTTTGGCCCCTCTCCAGCATCGAGATGTACTTCTCGCTGGTGCCCAGTATGGACGCCGCCCTCACCTGGCTGACCTTCGCCGCGCGCCTGGCCGCCACGAGCTCCGAGGCGTCCTCGGGCCTCCTGATCTCGTGCGGGTGCATCAGCGCCCGGTACGCCTCCCTGGCCACGTAGCGCTTGAGGCACCTCATGACCTCCCTGTCGCTCTTTCCCCGCCCCCTGGCCCTCTCGGCGTACTCGGCGGTCTCGGGGTCGCGCATGACCCTCTGCCTCGCGATCTCGTGCAGCGCGCTGTTCGCCTGCCGGTCGCCGCCCCTGTTGAGCCTGTGCCTCACGGTCTTGCCGCTCGAGGCGGGGACGGGGCAGGCCCCGCATATCGCCGCGAACGACGCCTCGGAGCGCAGCCTGCCCGGGTTGTCCCCGGCCGCGACCGCGAGCTTGGCCGCGCTCACGGGCCCGCACCCGTACATCGCCAGCAGCGCGGGGCAGTTCTCCTCCAGGGACGCCTCGATCGCGAGCTCCATGTCGAGCGCCGCGTCGCGCGCCGCCGCCCACAGGTCCGCCAGCGCGCCGAGCGCGGCGCCCAGCGCGCCCTCGGCGCGCACGGAGGGGAGCTCCTCCATCAGCCTCGGCCCTCCCATGCCGCGGAACCTCGACCTGAGCCCCTCCGGCGCGGTGGTGAGCAGCTACCTCGCGGTGTTGATCGCCGAGGTCCGCGCCTTCACCGCCCGGAGCGCGCCGCGAGCACGCAGCGCACCCCGTCGACCCACCCGTCCTGGCTCTTGGGGGTCCCGAGCTTCGAGCCGGACATCGCCGCGCGGGCGGCCCTCTCCGCGTCCGACTCGTCGCACTTCCCCTGCCCCGGGCGCCTCCTCTGCGTCCTCGCCGGGGAGAGCGCCTCGCGCACGGGCATCCCCAGCGACGCGAGGTGCCTGGTGAGGCCCGCCCCGTAGGACGACGTCCCCTCCATCGCGACGCAGGCCGGCTCCCCGGCCGCCGCGATCGCCCCGGCGAGCGCCTCGTATCCCGCCGCGTCGGCGGGGAACCGGCGGGACAGGACCTTGCGGCCCCTCCAGTCGAGGACGCACAGCCAGTGCGAGTCGGCGTGGGTGTCGACCCCGCAGAAGACCGGCCCGCGGGCGCCGGGTGTCGATTCGGTTCTCATGTCTCGCTCCGTTCTTTCCGTGCTCGCCTGGACCGGGCAGACGGCACACTGACGGGGCGCGATAGAATGCGGTTGTTCGGGTCCGCGGTATCGCTCCATGCTCCTATTAGGTCATGCGGCGGTCTCGGCTCGCCGCGGCCCGCGCGGGACATGTCAGGAAACGAGGGCAGCCCCATGGGCGCCAGCGGAATGTGGGGTCACCGCGCGGTCCGCATCTGATGGTGTCGACGTCAATGGTATACGGGTACATCATCGACGTCTTCAATACAGAAAATATCAGTGCGGAGTGTTCTGAAAAGTAACTTCAGGGCGGGCCCTGCGGTAACTCGGCAGGGGGAGTGCGATTCCTTGATCGCTCACTTTGTCTAATAAGAAATTTAGTGAGGCCGGAGCTTTGGCTCCGGCCTCCCCATATAAGGGCTCGGCAAAGCCGAGCCACCAAATTTGCATCAGCCCCCAGAACATGTTTGAGAACTGTGCCTGAAGTACGTATTTGCAGGCCCCGTATCGGTGTTGCCTCCCGGCGCATTCCGCAGGGGGAGCGATATTTTGCAGCACGAAGTGCGTAGCAAAATATCGCTCATGCCCGAGGACGCGCTGGGAGGCAACACCGATACGGGGCCGGACATATAGATCTACCTGCGCATTTACAAATTCGTAAACTTTTTTCTAAAAAGTGCTTGCACAGTTCTCGAATCATAGGTTATTATCTTCCTCGTTGAACGCGCGGGTCCAAAAGAACGAACTGCGAATCAACAACATAGCATGTCGGAGTGGCGGAATTGGCAGACGCGCTAGCTTGAGGTGCTAGTGACCGCTTTTTGGTCATGCGGGTTCAAGTCCCGCCTCCGACACCATCGCATTTGAGAAGCCTCTTCGGAGGCTTTTTTGTTACCGATAGACGGTGAGGTCCACGATGGAAACGCTTGAGCGCAACGAGTGGGCAGACGTTGCCCAACTGGTCGAGATCACGAGCGATGCTGTCATCATCTGTGAGCTCGACGGAACCATTCTGCATGTGAATAATCGTTTGCTCGACCTGATGTGCGAGGAACGCGCCGACGTCATCGGTGGAGATGTTAAAGACGTCCTGTACTCGTCCGCTTTTGAACGTGCGACGGAACATCGTCTGCCATTTGAAACTGATGGCTCCGAGAACGAATTGATGCTCAAGCTGAGTGACGGCTCCTTTATCCCCGTCTTGGTTCGTGCGGGCTCCGTAACGCCTCCACGCATCTTTGGGCGCCGCGCACCACGTGTCCTTGTGGCGCTTCATAGTATCGAGGAACAGTATTCTCACGACCGTCAGCTCAAGCGTGCTCTTTCGGAGCTTAGAGTGGCTAACAAGCGCCTCTCTGGCACGCTCTCGGTCATTATGAGTACCGTGGGCTCCGATGAGCTGCCCAGCCTACTTGATACCGTTTTGAACCAGCTTGTAGGAACGCTCGATGCTTCGGGTGCCGCTATCTATTTTTCTGAGAGCGGCGGTTTTAAACTTCGCGGTGTTTCCAAGGAGCTGTACGACAGCTACCTGCCTGAGTTTTTGCCGTATGGCGCTGGCATTCCGACGTATGTTCTTCGTGAGTCGCGTGCCTGTCGCTTGTCGATTCAACAGGACCTTAAGGGTGATAAGGCCGCCTCCGGTATGTTTATGGACTTGGACAATCGTTCTAAGCACCTGTTGCGCATGCAGGATATGCCTCCGTACCGCAGCGAGATCTGTCTTCCCGTTTTTTACGGTACGCAGATTCTTGGCGTGCTGGAAGTTGGTTGGAAACGCCCCCAGGCACCGCTCGCCTATGACGTTAATGTGCTCGAGGTCATTTGCGATTACCTATCTATCCAGCTGGTCGGCATGGCATCGAGCCTTCGCTCCCGTCGCACGGCCGAGCTTGGCCGCTCGCTCAATGTCTTGCGTGATGAGTTGTTTACCTTTCTAGACGATTCCGCCGCGGCTACCCAGGCGGTATCGTCCGAGATCTGCAATATGCTTAACTGCCATTTTTGCCCTGTTGAGTATGACGCCAGTCTGGATTCCTACGTCATAGATTTTGAAGGCGGCAGTCGCGTTGCTTTGCCGGACGATCCCGAGAAGCTTTTCTTTTCCACGACGGCGCCAGCGGCACGTCTGGGGGCTGGCCCTGATGGCTTTGAGGCATCTGTTTTGGGCGGTACGAGTGCCGAGGACCTTAAACACGTCCGTATAACTCGCGTTGACGAATCGATGCCTATGGGAGGCTGGCTTAGGGCGCATGGTCTGCCTTGTCAAGGTCTCTACGTCGACTCCGGCATCGAGGCGGGGCGCCCGCGCTCTGAGGGTGATGGTAAGCACAGTAACGACGCGATTGTTCCTGCTTCTGTTGCGAAGAGCCCGACGACGCGCGCGCTGCTGCTTCGTGATGGTAGCCAAGAGCCGATTGATGACCTTGAATATGACTACTTGGTGCACTTGGCGCATGACTTTGAACTGATCTACGAAGGCGAATCTCAAAAGCGCGAGGAGCGCCATATCGCTCAGACCCTTCAGATTGGCATGAGAAATTCCCTGGGGGATGTTCCGGGTATCGCAACCGATTCGGTGTACCTGTCGGCCACGAACTCGGCGTTGGTCGGCGGCGATTTCTATACGCTCATCCGTCTTCCCGACGACTGCGCCGTCATGATTCTGGGCGATGTGTCTGGCAAAGGCATTGAGGCTGCATCGATGTCCGCGCTCGTCAAGACGGCCCTGACGGCATATGCCTGGGAGGGCGCTGGACCGGCCCGCATGGCACGCTCCCTTAACAGCATGCTCATGGGCTTCTCGAGGGTCGAGACGTTCGTGACGGCCTTTATCGCCAAGATTGACCTTAAAGCCGGACGCGCAACGTATTGTTCGGCGGGCCATCCTCCGACTATGGTCATCAGGTCAGAGTCGATGCCGCTGGGTGGCGGCGAGGCTCGTGGGGGAGAGGTCGAGCTGCTTGGGTGCCAATCGGGCGTGATCGGTGCCTTTGAGAGCATGGTCTACGAGACGGGCGTGTTTACATTCGCTCCTGGTGACATGCTATTTATGTATACCGACGGAACAATCGAAGCACGTGATCGCTCAGGTGCTTTCTTTGGCGAACAACGCCTTCGCGATCTTCTGCTCTCTGTCTCGGGTGAGGGCGTATCGGGAATCTGCAGCAAGGTTTTGGGCGAGCTTGACCGCTTTACCGAGTCGGCGCTGAACGATGACATCGCGCTGGTCTCCCTTGAGTTTTTACGGGGTCGATCGTAGGTCACGACGCCTGACGGGCAAAATCCCTACGGTTGAAGAAACGTGTGCATCGAGCGAGCTCTTTTGGGGAACCATGGTCGTATGAATGAGTGGAATGACATAGCGGTTTTGACGCCACCGGGCGATATCGACATCGCCTCGGTGCCCGCACTGCGCCGACGGTTGGATAATTTGATCGACCGGGGCGTGCGTCGTGTTGTCATCAATTGCCAGACCGTGGGCTTTATCGACTCGACGGGTTTGGCGTTTTTGCTTACACGTGCTAGAGAGCTTATGAGGCATGAGGGGCTGCTTTCGCTCGTTAACGCCTCCGATGAGGTCGTTCGCTTTTTGGAAATTGCCCGGCTTGTCGACATCCTTCATGTCGCGGGCCCGGCGCGGGAGTCGATTCCCGCCATTCCGGTGGGGGAGTTGCCGCGATGGAGCAAGAGCGTCGAAGTGCAGCGAGGCATCGAGAATCTCCCGTATTATCGGCACCGTGTGGCCGAGCTCCTCGAATCGCTTCCCCTGAGGCGTGACGAGCGCTACGATGTCGCATTGGCGTCGGGGGAGGCGCTGGGTAATGCCTATGACCATGCAGGCGGTATTGGGTGCGTCCTGACGGTTCAGGCCTATGGCGATCGCGTTGTGGTTGAGGTGCTTGATCGAGGTGCCGGCTATTCTATCGATGAAACGAGCGAACCGGTCGCATCTGAGGAGCGCGGCCGTGGTATCAAGCTTATGCGTATGCTCGTCGATAACGTGGAGGTTGCTCGTCGTACGGACGGCGCCGGCACGCGCGTGCAGATGGTGAAGCTGTTTAGCGGAGCGCTGGAATCGTGTGCCTAGCCAATCGCTTTAGCGCGTTTAGCTACTAAGAACATGCGGCAGACAAGTTTTTTGAAAAAAGTACTTGCGTCTTTTGGACAACTCGCGTAAATTAATAACCCGCAAGCGGACATGGCTCAGTTGGTAGAGCACAACCTTGCCAAGGTTGGGGTCGCGGGTTCGAGCCCCGTTGTCCGCTCCATTGCATTTCCGGACCGGTTAGGCGGTCCTTTTTCGGCGAAGTGGCCAAGTGGTAAGGCAGAGGCCTGCAAAGCCTTTACCCCCGGTTCGAATCCGGGCTTCGCCTCCAGGCAACATCCGGGCGCTCCGGCGCCCGTTTTGTTTTACATATGCGGACATGGCTCAGTTGGTAGAGCACAACCTTGCCAAGGTTGGGGTCGCGGGTTCGAGCCCCGTTGTCCGCTCCAAACGCAACAGCCTGGCTACCACGGTAGCCGGGCTTTTTTGTATCCATCGCATGGGCTCGAATCCGAGAGGGAGCGAGCGTTTTGGGTCGTGGCTGTGGCGTTGTTTGCCGCGAATGTCCACTTTGGGCGTATCATCGTGGGCATCTCGCATAACCTCGTTGCAAGGGAGATACGCCCCATGGCTACAGAAAAGTCTTCTTCGCGCTCATGGATGTCCGACGCCGCGATCTATCAGATCTACCCGCGCTCGTTTAAGGATTCGACTGGTTCGGGTCTGGGCGATATCGCGGGCATTACCCAGAAGATGGACTATCTTGAGCGGCTGGGTATCGAGGCCATCTGGCTGAGCCCGTTTTACCCATCGCCTCTTGTCGATGGTGGCTATGATGTGGCGGACTACTGCGATGTCGATCCACGTCTCGGCTCGCTTGACGACTTCGATGACATGATCGCTGCGGCTCACGCGCGCGGCATCAAGGTCATCGTCGACATCGTGCCCAACCATTCATCCAGCCAGCACCCCTGGTTCAAAGCCGCTCTTGCCGCCGGCCCCGGATCGCCCGAGCGCGCCCGTTATATCTTCCGCGATGGTCGCGGCGAGCATGGCGAGCTGCCTCCCACCAATTGGAATGCCAACTTTGGCGGCCCCGCATGGACGCGTGTTGCGGACGGTCAGTGGTATCTGCACATGTTTACGCCCGAGCAGCCGGACTTTGACTGGTCATGCCCTGAGGTTCACGCGCTCTTTTGCGACGTCCTGGCGTTTTGGAGCGATCGAGGCGTCGACGGCTTTCGCATTGATGTGGCGCAGGGTCTCGCCAAGGATCTCGACCGCGATGACCTCGACCGGTGGCATCTCGCCGAGGGCGATGACATGGTTGACGACGGCACCCATCCGCTGTGGGACCGCAATGAGGTCCACGAGATCTATCGCGAGTGGCGCCGCGTGTTCGACCGCTATAATCCGCCGCGCAGTGCCGTTGCCGAGGCGTGGGTGCTGCCCGAGCGCCAGTATCTCTACGCGCGTCCCAGCGAGCTTGGCCAGACATTCAACTTTGAGTTTGCCAAGGCCACTTGGACCTATGATGACATGCACACTGCAATCGAGAAGGGCTTGAAGGCGGCCGTCGAATCCGATTCCGCCTCGACCTGGGTACTCTCCAACCACGACGTGCCGCGCGTGGCGACACGCTATGCCCTGCCGCAAATCAAGGCGACGCGCTACCACCAGATTGCGCTCGACTGGCTCTTACGCGACGGGTCGTCTTATGACGAGGACCGTGAACTCGGCGAGCGCCGCGCGCGGGCGGCCCTTTTGCTTGAACTGGCGCTTCCGGGCTCGGCATACGTGTATCAGGGTGAGGAGCTCGGCCTTTTTGAGGTGGCTGATATCCCGTGGGCTGCACTCGAAGACCCTACTGCGACCAATACGCACGGACCGAAGCGTGAGAAGGGGCGCGACGGCTGTCGTGTGCCCCTGCCGTGGGTGGCGGCGGACGATCCCGCGCATGGCGGATCGTTTGGGTTTTCGCCGGCAGACGCCGATGCGGCGCCCCATCTGCCGCAGCCTGCATGGTTTTCCGATTATGCTGCCGATAGGGAAGAAGTGGACCCGACATCGATGCTTGCGCTCTATCGTGACGCCCTCTGGCTGCGGCGCAAGCTGCGCGGGTGCGCCAACGATCTTGCGTGGCTCGATCTTGACGGGCGCACCGGTCTTGCGGATGGTGCCGAGGGCGCTGAGGGCGGCGTCATCGCCTATCGCCGCGATAACGGCTGGACGTGTGTGACGAACTTCGGTGCAGCACCCGTGGAGCTGCCGGCGGGCAGGGTCCTGCTCACCTCATCACCGCTTGCAGACGGCAGGCTCACGCAGGACAGCTCTGCCTGGATCATGCTCGGTGAGATGTAGGGGCATCTCGCTGCGAGCCTGCGTTTGTCCGCGCCTTTCGTGACGACTGATGCCCTCGCGAGAGCGTCGCAAAACTTTTCAAAAAAAGTTCTTGCATAGGATGCGGGCATCACGTAGAATTAATCTTCGTAAGCGGACATGGCTCAGTTGGTAGAGCACAACCTTGCCAAGGTTGGGGTCGCGGGTTCGAGCCCCGTTGTCCGCTCCATTTGGGCGTTTAGCTCAGGGGGAGAGCGCTTCCCTGACACGGAAGAGGTCAGAAGTTCAAATCTTCTAACGCCCACCAAATGTTCGCAGCTCAGAGGCTATGTCCTCTGGGCTGTTTTGTTTTGCCACCAAGCACGCCGCCAATATAAGCTACCAAATATTGATCCAAGGTCTGTACGCGATGGTCTTCGCATCCCGTAGAGGTGCCGGCAGATTGCATACGTCCTGGCCGATCGTGACCGCAACATGTTGGTCAAGCATAATCTTTTGGATTCTTTTGGCGTGAGCGACTTGGTTTTGGTAGGATTTGTCAGCGGCTTGACTAAGGGGGTTTTATAACTGCCATGCAGGTAGCCGTGTTGGTAGCGTTTTACCGACTTGCCAAGAACCCCTCATTTTTAATGCGTCTGCAAAATGACTAATTGCTTTGACCTGCTGAAACACTATATGTTGTGTTTGACCTAAAAAAAGAATACAGGATATAGATGCCTCTTTGTCGTATGATAGATGGCGGACAGAGAACGAAGACCTTAACTGCCTCTTTTGAACGTGTCCTTGAGCCGCTTGATCGGCTCCAGGGAATGTCCGCATGGAGGCTTATGGTTTATCGAGAACACAGATTGCGCGACGGCGCCGCAAGACAGGGGCAAGCCCTGCCGGGTATCGTTTGGCTCTGAAGCGCGATGAGGCTACGATACGAAAGAGGCAAGAGGATGAAGATCATCAAGCGCAGCGGCACCGAGGTTGTCTTTGACATCGATAAGATCGTCAATGCCATCCGCGCCGCAAACTTGGAGGTCGAGGAGAGCTCTCGTCTTACCGACCGCCAGGTGGTTTACGCGGCACAAAACGTCGCCGAGGCATGCGAGAACGCGGGCCACACCGTGTCGGTCGAGGAGATTCAGGATCTGGTCGAGGACGAGATCATGCGTCTCGACTGCTACGAGGTCGCTCGCCATTACATCATCTATCGCTATGTTCAGAGCCTGAAGCGCCAGAAGAACACGACCGACGACAAGATTCTGTCGCTGATTGAGTGCAACAACGAAGAGGTCAAGCAGGAGAACTCCAACAAGAACCCGACCGTCAATTCCGTTCAGCGTGACTACATGGCCGGCGAGATCTCCAAGGACCTGACCCAGCGTGTGCTGCTGCCCCAGGAGATTGTGGATGCTCACAATGAGGGTCTGATCCACTTCCATGATTCGGACTACTTTGCCCAGCACATGCATAACTGCGACCTGGTGAACCTGGAGGATATGCTCCAGAACGGTACTGTTATCTCGGGTACGCTGATTGAGAAGCCGCACAGCTTCTCGACCGCCTGCAACATCGCGACGCAGATCATCGCCCAGGTTGCTTCCTCCCAGTACGGTGGCCAGTCGATTTCGCTGACCCATCTCGCCCCGTTCGTCGAGGTGAGCCGTCAAAAGATTCGCGGCGAGGTCGCCCGCGAGCTCGAGGAGCTCGGCGTTTCCGCATCTCCCGAAAAGGTCCGCGAGGTTGTTGAGGATCGCCTGCGTGACGAGATCCGTCGCGGCGTCCAGACGATTCAGTATCAGGTCGTGACCCTTATGACCACCAATGGCCAGGCGCCGTTCGTGACGGTCTTTATGTATCTTAACGAGGCCCGTACGCCTCAGGAGAAGCACGACCTTGCCATGATCGTGGAGGAGACGCTTCGCCAGCGCTACGAGGGCGTTAAGAACGAGGCCGGCGTATGGATCACCCCGGCATTCCCCAAGCTTATCTATGTACTCGAGGACGATAACGTTCACGAGGATTCCCCGTACTTCTACCTGACCCAGCTGGCTGCCAAGTGCACTGCCAAGCGTATGGTGCCCGATTACATCTCCGAGAAAAAGATGCGCGAGCTCAAGCTGTCGAAGGGCGAGACCGCGGGTAACGGCGACTGCTATACCTGCATGGGCTGCCGCAGCTTCTTGACGCCCGACCGCTCCGGCAACGGCTTTAACAACGTTGCCAACGCGCTGAACTACGACCCGAACAAGCCCAAGTACTATGGTCGCTTTAACCAGGGCGTCGTGACCATCAACCTGCCCGATGTCGCGCTGAGCTCGCACCAGGATATGGATAAGTTCTGGAAGATCTTCGACGAGCGCCTTGAGCTGTGCCACCGTGCCCTGCTGTGCCGTCATGAGCGTCTGATGGGTACGCTTTCTGACGCCGCACCGATTCTGTGGCAGTACGGCGCCCTCGCTCGTCTGAAGAAGGGTGAGACGATCGACAAGCTGCTCGTGGGCGGATACTCCACCATTAGTTTGGGTTATGCCGGCCTGTATGAGTGCGTCAAGTACATGACGGGCCACAGCCACACCGAGAAGGAGGGCACGCCCTTTGCCATGGCCGTCATGCAGCGCATGAACGACAAGTGCGCCGAGTGGAAGGCCGAAAGCGATATTGACTTCTCGCTGTACGGTACCCCGCTTGAGTCGACGACCTACAAGTTCGCCAAGTGCCTGCAGCGTCGTTTTGGCATCATCCCGGGCGTGACGGACAAGGGCTACATCACCAATAGCTACCACGTCCACGTGTCCGAGGAGATCGACGCATTCGACAAGCTCAAGTTCGAGGGTATGTTCCAGCAGCTTTCGCCGGGCGGTGCCATCTCCTACGTCGAGGTTCCCAACATGCAGGACAACCTCAAGGCTGTCATTCGCGTGATGCAGTACATCTACGACAACATCATGTACGCCGAGCTCAACACCAAGAGCGACTACTGCCAGGTGTGCGGCTACGACGGTGAGATCAAGATTGTCGAGGATGACGGCAAGCTGGTGTGGGAGTGCCCCAACTGCGGCAACCGCGATCAGGAGAAGATGAACGTCGCCCGTCGTACGTGCGGCTACATCGGTACTCAATTCTGGAACCAGGGCCGAACCGAGGAGATCCGCGACCGCGTGCTGCATCTCTAATAATCATCCCAGGCCGCCCCGTAGCGAGGCCCCGGACCTTTACTCGCTATTTCGGACAGTCCTGGCTCACGACGGAGGCGCCACTGGCGCCTCCTGTTCGTGCGGAACTCATATCGAGTAAAGGTCCGGGGCCTCGCTACGGGGCGGCCAAGTTGACGTAGCTGAGATGCAGCATGCGGTCTGCCCACTCCTCGAAGTTCTTAGCGGAAATAATTCGAGCTGCAGCAGCGATTTACTTGCGATGACGGTTGAGCTGCAACAAAGTTTTTATTGGACCTCGAACCCTATACTCGATGTTCTCTTCGTTCATTGAGTTACCCTTTGCATGAGGCCGGGACATATCGTCCCGCCCGCAGTTTCGCAGGCCGAAGGCCGAGAATGATTGAGGACGGGATGATATGTCCCGGCCTCCCGGGAGAGTTACCTATGAATTACGCGAACATTAAGTATTTCGACATTGCTGATGGGGAAGGCGTTCGTACTTCTCTGTTTGTGAGCGGGTGCCGTCGTGGGTGCAAGAACTGCTTTAACTCTGTCGCGTGGGACTTTGCTGCGGGTGAGCCGTTCGATCGTGCCGTCGAGGACAAGATTATCGAGAGCCTCGACCATCCCTTTATCGATGGTCTGACGATTCTGGGCGGCGAGCCTATGGAGCCCGAGAATCAGGCGGGGCTTGTTGACTTTATCGAACGCGTGCGTGCGGCCTATCCCGCGGGGTCGGGCAAGACCATTTGGTGCTTTACCGGCGACGTGCTCGAGGAGCTTATGCCGGGTGGTCGTCACCATACCGAGGCGACGGACCGTATCCTTGCCTGCCTCGATATGTTGGTGGATGGCCCGTTTGTTCAGGATCATTACGATATCTCGTTGCGCTTTAGAGGCTCGAGCAATCAGCGCGTGATTGATATGAACGCCACGCGCGCCCGTGCTGTGCGCGAGGGCGTTGCGCTTTGCGACGCTGTGGAGCTTTGGCGGGACGATCCGGTCTATTCGACCCATACTATGTAGCTTGTGGCCGATGCCAAAGGGCGTGGTACCATAGCGCGAACGCAAAATCGGAAAAGTGAGGCCCAGATGGTCGATCAGGAAAAAGTCGAGGCCGCCATTAAGCTGTTGCTTGAGGGCATAGGCGAGGACCCAACTCGTGAGGGCCTGCTGGAGACCCCGGCGCGCGTTGCCCGTATGTATGGTGAGATCGCCGGTGGTATGGACCAGAGTGCCGAGGAGCACCTGTCCAAAACCTTTGCCGTCGCTTCGAACGATTTGGTTATCGAGCGCGACATCACGTTTTACTCGCTGTGCGAGCATCATCTGCTGCCGTTTTACGGCAAGGCTGCCATTGGCTATATCCCCAACGGCCGTGTCGCAGGGCTTTCTAAGCTTGCCCGCACGGTAGAGGTCTACGCCCGTCGTCTGCAGCTGCAGGAGCAGTTGTGCGCACAAGTTGCCGATGCCCTCATGGAGTATCTCGCTCCCCAGGGAGCGATTGTGCTCATGGAAGCTGAGCATATGTGCATGACCATGCGCGGCGTGCAAAAGCCTGGCACCAAGACCGTGACGCTCGCTCGTCGCGGCGTCTTTGAGGCCGATCCGGCGCTCGAGGAGCGATTCTTTAGGATGCTGGGACGCTAACTATGAGAGTCGTCAACGACTTTACATCGAATACTGACGAGGGAACGCCGCGTCGCGGTTTTATGGCTTCGGGCCTGGCGCCTTTTGGTGCCATGCCTCGCATTGATTACATCTGTGCCAACGGTCTGTTCCGGCGGCACCTGGGCAGCATTGCACAGTTGGAATCGGGGCGCATCTTCTGCCGCCACGGTATTGACCACCTGCTGGATGTCGCTCGCATTATGTGGATCAAGAATCTCGAGGAACAGCTCGAATTTGACCGCGAGGTCATCTACGCCACGGCACTTCTTCACGATATCGGCAAAGATGAACAGTATGAATCGGGTATATCCCATGATGTTGCAAGCGAACGCGTCGCTGATGCGATTCTCGGCGGTATGCCCGATGACGTAGCGTTTGAGCCGGCCGATGCCGCAGCCATTAAGACGGCCATTCTGGGCCATCGAAAGCTGCGCGTGAACAGCCAACCGCTCGAGCGCCTGCTCTATGCAGCCGACAAAGCGTCGCGCGCCTGCTTTGCATGCCCCGCGCGCAATGCTTGCAACTGGAGCGATGATAAAAAGAACCTGTCGATTCGCGTGTAGTTAGTTTACGCGGTCGGGGTTCTAAACGAAGGAGACGATCGCGATGAGCAACAAGAAACTGCCCGAGAATGCAACCAAGACTGAAGGCGCCGAGCTCGCCCGCCGTGGAAGGGGCGAAATATCCACCGCAACGGCGGTTCCCCACGTGAGCTATGACGATCTGCGCCATGCTGACCGCATTACTATCGACGGTCTCGAGGTCTTTGCCAACCACGGCGTATATCCCGAAGAGAACGCGCTGGGCCAGAAGTTCATCGTGTCCTTGGTGCTCTATGCCGACCTGCGTGCAGCGGGGGAGCACGATAGCCTGGACGCTTCGATTGACTACGGCTCGGTGTGCCACGATGTCGATGACTATCTGCGCGAGCATACGTTTAAGCTCATCGAGGCGGCAGCCGAGGGTGTGGCCCAGATGCTGCTGCGTCGTTACCCCTTGCTGCTTGGCGTGCGTGTTAAGCTCGATAAGCCTTGGGCTCCCGTCGGTCTTCCCCTGGCAAGCTGCGGCGTCGAGATCGAGCGCGTGCGCTAGTCGACGCTAGAGCTTGTTGAGGGGCGGCTGCTTGAGCCGCTGCGACAGAGCTCTATTGTTGGGGCAGTATGTGTCGAGCAGGACGTGGAACCGCTGGTTGTGGCTCGGCTCGAGCAGGTGGACGAGCTCGTGGGCGACAACCATGTCAAGGCACTCGACGGGGTAGGCGGCAAGTTCTCGTGCGATGCGAATGGCGCCGGTTTTGGGCGTGCATGATCCCCAGCGCGTTTTCATGCTGCGCACGGAAACGCGGGAAACGGCGACACCCATTGCGATTTCGTACGCGCGCACCATATCGCGCAGCGCCGTGGTGACCTCGGATGCATAGAGCTGGTCGATGCGGGTCTGGAGCTCATCGGACGTCAGGCCGTCGAGGGTTGCGCGCCGCTTGGCCTGTGGGCGTTCGTTCGATTTGTCGGCACCCATAAAACTTGCGAAGGTGGCCTGCTTGGGCCGCGGTGCGGGTGATGCAAAGTTGCGATCGAGCGCATCTTGTACCGTGATGGGCTTGCCCCAAAGTGCAATGATGGACGAGGGGCTGAGCGGCTCTCGTGCCGTCGCCTGACGTTGCTCGCGCTGGGCAAGTCGACTGATAATCCAGGCGCTGTTGCGCTTCACAAACGCTTCGATACGCTCGCGGCTGGCGCCGAGCGGTGCACTGGCATGGACCTCACCGCTCGATGTGACGCGTAGGTTGTAGTTCTTGACGCGCTTTTTGGTAACGACGACGGGGATGGGCGTCCCATCCGGTCGGGATACGGAAATCGTAAACTGCTGCGTCAAAAGCGGTCCTTCAGATTGGGGACGGGCCGGCATGTCGACCGTTCGGCATGTCGGCCCGCTCAAGGGATGTGAAATTAATAACGCTCAAAGAAGGCAAGCGCGTTGTCGCTGCAGAGCTTCTGCATCACAGTCTTGCCAAAATGCTTGGAAAGCATGTTCTGGAACTCGGGCATCTTGCTGGCATCGGAGAGGAAAGCGGGCACCGCGGCACCGTCCCAGTCGCCGCCGAGCGCGATGGCGTCCTCGCCGCCCAGGTCGAGCCAGTGCTCGATATGTGCCGCCAGCTGGTCGAAGGTGACGCCTGCGGCGGTCTTGTCGGTTGCGTCGTTGGAAAGGAACTCGCTGCAGTAGTTGAGGCCGACGATGCCACCCATGTCGCGAATGGTGCGGAACTGGTCGTCGGTGAGGTTGCGCTTAACGCCGCAAACTGCACGGGAGTTGGAGTGGCTGGCGACGAAGGGGCGCGTGGCGTGGGCGACAACCTCGTCAAAGCACTCATCGTTGAGGTGGGAGACGTCGAGTACCATGCCGGCGTGCTCCATCTGCGTAAGTGCCTCGATGCCGGCGGCGGTGAGGCCGGCGTGGGTGTCGTGGCCGCTCGCGAGCGGTCCCTGCGCATTCCAGCTGAGCGATGACATGAGTACGCCCAAGCTCTTGAGCACCTCGATCAGCGCGGGGTCCTCGGCAAAGAACGTGGCGTTTTCGATGGTGTGGATGCAGGCGACCTTGCCGTCTTTGAGCGCGGGGCGAATGTCTGCCGCGCTGCGTACGTTGACCATGCGGTCATGGTTGAGCATTGCCTGGCCGCTCATATGCGCCATGATCTGCGCCTGGAAGCGCGCGGCGTGGGCGGTGGGAATCTCATCGGGGACAAACGTGGCGAAGCACTGTGCCCATGGCGTGTTGCCGATCTTTGCGAGCGAGATGGCGCAGGCGTTGCCCTTGATGAGGTCGAAATCTTGCGGATGCGTTTCGTCGCCGGGGAAATAACCGTCGGTGCCGGCGGTAAAGCGCAGGTCGAGATCGAGCGTGGCCCAGCCGATTCGGTCGGCGGTGTCGCAGTGTAGGTCAAATACGGGATATGCCATGGTTCCTCCGGTTGCAGCGTTTCTTTGCAAACTGTCATTGAATTGTATGACTAGGGTATAGTTAGCGCCATATGTTCACGGCGGCCCGCGTTGTGCGCCGCCCTTATCACGGAGGTTACCATGTCCAACCAGGGCAAGAAGGTCAAGACCCATTATCGTGGCACGCTCGATGACGGCACGCAGTTCGATAGCTCCTACGATCGCGGCGAGCCGCTGGAGTTCACCTGCGGCGCCGGTCAGATGATCAAGGGCTTCGACGCCGCTGTTGTCGACATGCAGGTGGGCGAGAAGAAGACCGTGCACATCCCGGCTGCCGATGCCTACGGCGAGCACAATCCCGAGATGGTTATTACCTTCCCGGCCGAACAGGTTCCCAACATCGAGCAGATCGAGAAGGGCATGAAGCTTTTCCTGTCCACGCCGAGCGGCATGCCCGTCCCCGCCGTGGTCATCGACGTAACGCCCGAGGCCGTGACGCTCGACGCCAACCACGAGCTGGCCGGCAAGGACCTCAACTTTGATATCGAGCTCGTCGAGGTCGAGGGTTAGAGTATGCCTGAACGCTTGGTTTCGACGACATGCTTGGGAAATCTCAACGATCCGTCCTATGAACTCCTGCTTCGCCGGAAGCTGGGCGGCGTCTTTGAAGTTGACGAGCTGCTGCTCGATTGGGACCAGGCTGATACGCGCGCGTTTGTGGGCGTGACGGAGCTGGGGCGCACGGTCGATGTCCGGCTGGGTACTGCCGACGGCGGTCGTCTTGTCGACGGCGACGTGCTCGCCATTGACCGTTCGGGCGTGGTGCCCGTGGCGGTTGTCGTGCGCCTGCGCAGCGCCGAGGTTTATTTGGTCGAAGTTGACCGCATGGACCCGATTGCGCTCGCGCATGCGTGCTGGGAGATCGGCAATATGCATGCGCCGCTTTTCCGAGGCGATTCGGACGAGCATACCGTGCGCATGTATACGCCGGTGCAGCCTGTTTTGGGCCGCATGCTCCGGGGCGTCGAGGGCGTTCGGCTCTCGACGGTTACCCGTGAACTCGATTCGGACCGGCGCTTTGCGTCGAGTGCGGCGGATGCCGTTGTGAGTATGGCTCCCGACTTTACGATCGTAAAGAAGGCGCGCGGTTAACGTGCGTATAAGTAAGACGGACTTTGAGAGGCAACTATTCAAAGTCCGTCTTACTGTTGATGAGATGCTGTGGGGGAAAGCATATGGGTCTTGAGGGAATCAAGCTGATTGCATGCGATTTGGACGGCACATTGCTGCATCCGGGGGAGCACGAGCCGCGTTCCGAGGCCTTTGAGCTCATCGATGAGCTGCATCGTCGCGGTATCGTGTTTATGCCGGCGAGCGGCCGTCAATATGCGAGCTTGCGCTACCTGTTTGCCCCGGTGGCCGATGAGCTCGCCTATGTATGCGAAAACGGAGCCCTGGTGATGAGCGAGGGGCGTGCCGTTGTCAAGCGTTCCATGGAGCGTAGCCTTGCTATGGATATCGCGAATGCCGTGGTTGCGTATCCCCATGCCGACGTGACCCTTTCGTGTGAGGGACACCTCTACACCATGAGCGGCAACGATGCGTTCGTCGATCATTTGCGCTATGAGGTCCACTGCGATGTGGCGGTGGTCGACCGCCCCGAGGAAATCGACGAGGACGTCATTAAGATTGCCTTCCAGACGCCCGAGGTGGATCAGCCGGCGGCCCTGGAGTATTTTGAGCGCCTCTTTAGCGACCGTGTTGACGTGATGACGTCGGGAACCGAATGGACGGACTTTATCGGTTTCGGTTCGGGCAAGGGCTCCGCGCTTGCCGATTACGGTCGTGCCCTGGGTATTTCGCCCGATGAGATGATGGCGTTTGGCGACAATGAGAACGATCGCGACATGCTCAATGTCGTGGGCCATCCTTATCTCATGGAGAGCTGCAACCCCTCTATGCGTGGCATTAACGACCGCGTCCGCTACGTGCGCACGGTCGAAGAGGAATTGCATCGCCTGCTCGCTGAGTAGATATTTGGGACATGCCTAGAAATCTATTTTTTGCTGCAAAGCGCGGAAAGGTGGATTTTAAGGCATGTCCCGAACATCTACCGGCAGTCGGGGCAGAGACCCTCGAAGATGGTGTAGTGCGACGTGACGTGCCAGCCGATTTGCTCGGATGCTTTGGCGTCGAGCTGGGCATCGAAGGGGAGCGGTACGTCGATGACGCGGCTGCACGAGGTGCAGATGATATGCGCATGCGGCTCGATCGTGCGATCGAAGCGGCTGCCGCCCGGCGTCTTGATGGAGAGGATTTCGCCTGCGTCGGCCAAGAGATTGAGATTGCGGTAGACCGTACCGCGGCTGATTTTGTCATCCTGCGCGCGCACGACGTTGTAGATTTCGTCGGCGGTGGGATGGTTATAGCTTTGGCGCACGGCGTCAAGAACCAGCTTTCGCTGCCTGGTATTCCTTCTTTGCACCGCCATGCGCCTCGCCTCTTTTCTATTAACGGTCGTAGGTAAATGATACCGTATTTAGCACACAATACTAATAATGAGGACTGAAACCGTCTTCATTGGCAAGTGGGGCTCGGGCCTGGGCGTCTACGAGGCGAAAACGCGTTCCCATGCGCTCGTAGGAGGCATGAAGCGCCTCGAGATGAGATAGGACGTTTGCCGGAGCTCCCTGTATCTCCATCTCGACTGAGCCGTCTTCCATGTTACGCACCCAGCCGGTGAGTGCGCGTGCCTGTGCGAGGTTGGTGTTGGTAAAGCGAAAACCAACGCCTTGGACTTGCCCCGCCCAGCGCAGGAAATAGCGCAGGGGAGTGTCTTGAGTGGCCTCGTCGCTTGCGAGTACGGTAAGCCTGCGGCGCAGCTCGAGCTCGACGTTTGATGGTTTTTGAGGCTCTCGACTGCCGCCGGTGACGCTGGAGAAGAACGTATCGAAGAGGCCCATCGCTATGCCTGCTTGCCTGCGTCGGCCGGGAAGGTTATGCCGGCCTGCTGACGCACGGCATCCATGATGCGTAGTGAGACGAGCGTGACATCGCGGTAGTGGCCAAGCTCGTGGCGTCCCGCCGGGGTCTCCCAAATCTCTTCCTTGACGTTATCGATGCCGCCGATGGCGGTGATGAAGTCCGTGAGCTCGTATTCCATAGTGTTGCTCGATTTGGGCAGGTCGAGCACGCGGCCGTTATTGCCCTGTTCGCGCGGCGCCTCGGTCGCCGAGCCGCGTACGACGTCGCCGCGATAGTCGATGCGGACGTTGCGGGGCGTGGACAGATGGTCGATCTGGATAGTGCCACGCTCGCCTTCGATCTGCGAGGGCAGTAGGTCATTCGTAATTTTGGAGTGCGCGAGCTCGACGGAGATTCGGCCACCGCCGTAGCTGGCGAGGATGGAACCGCAGCCGTCGATGGGGCCGTGCGTGAGCTGTCGCGTGGTGGGGTCGAGCAGAGTAGCCATGCTCGTAAGGCCGGAGGGCATGCCGAAAATCTCGACCATGGGCTCGACGGTGTAGACGCCAATATCCATGAGGGAACCCGATGCCATATTGCAGTCGAAGATATTGGTGGCGCGTCCCGCGAGAATCTCGTTGTAGCGCGAGGAATACTTGCCAAAGCGCAATGAGGCGCGGCGGATGGGGGCGATTTCACCCAAGGCGTCCTCGATGGCGTGGAAGGCGGGATCGTGGAGGGGACGCATGGCCTCGAGGGCCACGACACCTGCTGCCTCGGCAGCGCGGAAGACCTCAAGCGCTTGCGCCTCGGTGGCGCAGAAGGGCTTTTCGACGATGACGTGCTTACCGCCGGCGATGCAGGCGAGCGCCTGTTCGTGATGGAGTGCATTGGGGCTGCCGATGTAGACGGCGTCGACGTCGTTGGCGGAAGCGAGCTCGTCGAGTGCGGTGAAGTTACGCTCGCCGCCGTGCTTAGCGGTGAAGGCGGCGCCGCGATCAGCATCGCGCGAGAGCGTGCCCACAAACGCAGCTTGGTCGTTGGCGTTGACGACCTGGATAAAGTCGTCGGTAATCATGGATGTGCCGATGGTCGCTATACGCAGCATGTATCCCCCTCGTGCCGTTCGGTTTACAGGATGAGTGTAGCGCGAAGGGGCAGGAAATAGCGTGCGAAAACGCCGTTACAGGTCGCTCTCGTTAAAGCCGGTGTCGATATCGAGGTTGCTGCCGTCGGCCGCCGTGGTGGCGAGCTCGTCGCAGCGCTCGTTGAGCTCGTGGCCGGCATGTCCCTTAACCCAGATGAACTCAACCTTGTGCTTACTCTTGGCGGCAAGCAGGCGCTCCCACAGGTCGCGGTTCTTGACGGGCTGCTTGTTGGCAGTTTTCCATCCGCGTTTTTTCCAGCCGTCGATCCAATGTTTATTGAAAGCGTTGACGACGTACTGCGAGTCGGAATGGACTTCGACCTCGCAAGGGCGGTTGAGTGCCTCGAGCGCCACGATAACGGCCATGAGCTCCATGCGGTTGTTGGTGGTCTTGGCGTAACCGCGCGAAAGCTCGGAGGTGAAGGTCTTGCCGGCGGGGTTGGTGTATTTGAGCACGGCGCCGTAGCCGCCGCGTCCCGGATTTGATCGGGCCGAGCCGTCGGTATAGATGATGACCTTCACGGGCTTCCTTTCGTTGGGTACGTTTCGTGTGAGTGACCATTGTAGCGCCATGCCCGCCGGGGGCTAGCAATCTACGATTTCTATCCCGTCTTCCGACAGTTAGTTGGCATGGATGATGCGGTTGAGCTCGTCGAGGTATTGCTGCAAGAGGGAAGAGGGCTTGCGCTCGTTGTGCATGATATAGCCTACGTGCATCGTTGGGGCGTCTGCTAACGGGATCGATGCCATACCCCATTGCATTTCATTGGAGAGGACACCGGTCGACAGCGCATAGCCGTTCGAGGTTATCAGCAGGTTGGTGAGCGTCCCGCGGTCGGATACGCGGATATTGCGGTTGCAGGGAATATAGCTAAACGGTTCCTCGGAGTAATAGAAGGAATTAGAGGTGCCCTGCTCAAAGCTATAGCGCGTATAGGGTGTGAGGTCGGCAAGCGACAGCTGCGGGCGGCGGGCGAGCGGGTGGCGTTCGCTGACGAACACGTGGACTTTCGCATCAAAGAGGGGATGAAAGCTCGCTCGGGCATCGGCGAAGGCCTTCTGCAGGACGCGGGCGTTAAAGTCGTCCAGATAGAGGATGCCGATGTCGCTGCGAAACGCACGGACGTCGTCGATGATCTGCGCCGTGGTGGTCTCGCGCATGATGAACTCGAACTTGCTGTCGCGGCAGCGCTCGACGACGTTGACAAAGGCCTCGACCGAAAACGCGTAGTGTTGGGCCGAGATGGCGAGGCGGGCCTGAGGTGTACCGCCGTCCTCGTAGCGGGCCTCGAGCATGTCGGCCTGCTCTACGACCTGGCGTGCATAGCCCAAAAGCTCGGTGCCGTCGTTGGTGAGTGCAGCACCGCGGCTGGAGCGCGTAAAGATTTCGATATGAAGTTCCTGCTCCAGGCTTTTGACGGCATTGGAGATATTGGACTGCGCCGTATAGAGGCGCTGGGCTGCGGCGTTGATCGAACCGGACTCTGCCACGGCGATCAAAAAGCGAAGCTGCTGGAGGGTCATCGGCGCCCGTCCTTTCGAGTGTTATCTATAAAACCGATAACAAGTTAGCGCTTTTAAGTGATTGACCGAGGGAAACAATGCTCGTACTATTCAAAACACACAAAGGCGGTAGGTAATTAAGCCGACCACGGAACCGGGATGCGAAAGGAGGCCCGCATATGAATTGCTTACCAAGACGAATGCCGGGCTCCTGTTTGCGCCCGTCGGCGTGATCAGGAGACAGCCACTTACTTCTCTTACTCTTATTACTTTTATTCGATCAAGGAGATCATCATGAGCCAGTTCATCAACAACCCCGAGCACACCTTTGGTTTCGATACCCTGCAGCTTCACGTTGGCCAGGAGAGCGCCGATCCCGCATCCGACTCCCGCGCCGTGCCTATCTACCAGACCACGAGCTATGTGTTCCGCAATTCCCAGCACGCCGCCGACCGCTTTGGTCTTGCCGATGCTGGTAACATCTACGGCCGTCTGACCAACTCCACCCAGGGCGTCTTCGAGGACCGTATCGCCGCACTCGAGGGCGGCGTGGCAGGTCTCGCCGTCGCCTCCGGTGCTGCTGCCATCACCTATACTCTGCAGGCTCTTGCTCAGGCCGGTGACCACGTGGTGGCTCAGAAGACCATCTACGGCGGCTCCTACAACCTGCTGGAGCATACGCTCTCCCAGTTTGGCGTCGAGACCACGTTTGTCGACGCTCATAACCTGGAAGAGGTCGAGGGGGCCATCAAGGACAACACCACGGCCATCTATCTCGAGACGCTCGGCAACCCCAACTCCGACATCCCCAACATCGACGCCATCTCCGAGATCGCCAAGAAGCACGGTCTGCCGGTTGTCGTCGACAACACCTTCGGCACCCCGTATCTGTTCCGTCCGCTGGAGCATGGTGCCAACATCGTCGTCCACTCCGCAACCAAGTTCATCGGCGGCCACGGCACCTCGCTGGGCGGTGTGATCGTGGACGGCGGTAACTTCGATTGGAAGGCGAGTGGAAAGTACGCCCAGATCGCTGAGCCCAACCCCTCCTACCACGGCGTCTCGTTTGCCGAGGCTGCCGGTCCCGCCGCCTTCGCAACCTATGTCCGCGCTATCCTGCTGCGTGACGAGGGCGCCTGCATCAGCCCGTTCAACGCCTGGGTCCTGCTCCAGGGCACCGAGACTCTGTCGCTGCGCGTTGACCGTCATGTCGAGAATACCAAGAAGGTCGTTGAGTTCCTGACCGGTGACAGCCATGTTGCCAAGGTGAACCACCCGAGCCTGCCTGAGCACCCCGACCATGAGCTCTACAAGCAATATTTCCCCAACGGCGGTGCCTCGATCTTTACCTTTGAGATTAAGGGTGGCCAGGAGGCCGCCTGGAAGTTCATCGATCATCTGCAGGTGTTCTCGCTGCTCGCCAACGTGGCCGACGTCAAGTCGCTCGTCGTGCACCCGGCTACCACCACGCACTCCCAGCTCTCTGCCGAGGAGCTCGCCGAGCAGAACATCACGTCCTCCACGATCCGTCTTTCCATCGGTACCGAGAATGCCGAGGATATCATTTGGGATCTGAAGCAGGCCTTCGCCGCGCTGGACGAGTAAGGCGACTTGTGCAAGGACCCCTTGCGACTCGATAGGTATAACTGTATAAAATGCCTGCTCAAGGCGCCTGTGCGAACAATGGTTGCACAGGCGCCTTTTTTGCATAGAGAGGGCGCAAAAACAGGGTTTTTGACACGCTTTATGCATTCGAGTTGTGGAAAACTCCTGTTGAGAGGATGTGAGTTTTACGCAATTGACGTGCGCCTTTTAAGTAAAACCGCAGGTCGCGATTTGCTCGGGGTACTATGCAGCGCGATCGAATCACACGCAGCTCAAACGCAGCAAAAACGCACTACGGAGGTTTCCAGCTACATGAGGATTGATTCACGAAAACCGAAAGCCGCCGCCCTTTCCGCCGCTCTGACCGTGGCACTTTTGGCGGGCGCCGGTGCAACCGATGCCCACGCGGCAACACTATCCGATGCGGTCGGATCTACGCCGTCCGAGGCGACGCTGGTGCAGCCCGTCGACTACCGCGGTGACGGTTATGGCTCCATGCAGGAGTGGAACGCCTCGATGGAGGCCAAGCGCGATTCCCTGGAGATGCGCGCTCAGATCATCATGAATATGTATGGCGACTATGCCACCGATGACGAGCGCGCTGTGCTGCAGGGCTGTATCGATGGCGCAGGCAGCCTGTTGACGATGGGGGAGGTCGACGCGAAGTCGACCGAGCTCGATGAGCTGCGCACTGCGCTTGAGGATGCCAAGCGCGAAGCGCTCGAGGCTGCTGCCGCCGAGGCGGAGGCTGCCGAGGCCGCCCAGGCTTCGTACTACAACGCCGGTTACACTTCGTCCTACGCGTCTGCCGCGTCCTGCGCGAACGGATCGGGCCTGACGCGCTCTACGGGTGTCAATAACTACAACGGGCGCCGCGAGACCTATTACAGCAGCAATGTGCTTTATCACTATCGCACGGGCGAATGGACTCAGGATTCTGAGGGCTTTTGGCGTGATTCCGACGGCTATTACGTTGTTGCCGCGGGCGATATGGCCCAGGGCTCGACCTTTACGGGCTCCAAGGGTGATTGCAAGGTCTATGACTCCGGCTGCGCTGCCGGAACCACCGACTACTACACCGGTTGGTAATTTTTCTGCATCACGGATATTTGGCGGACGGGCGTCTTTACCGAGCTTTAGGGCAACGTAAAGCCGCCCGTTCTTTATGCGCGTCTGAGTTAACAGAGCCCTTACCGTGGCGGTACGCTGGGCGTATGGATGCGGGGCACACTGGTTCTTGAGAAATAAGGTCTTTCTCTTGGAGGAAGTGGTCTTGTGAATGCTCGAGATATTGCCGTTGCCGCCGTCGCGTTGATGCTTGGCTGCCTTGGTCCCACGGCCGCGCTCGTCGCGGGCATGCTGGGGACATGCGGGGCTGCTCCTATCGTGGCCGGCGCGCTGATCGCAGCCACGCTGCTGGGAAGCACCGGTGTTGTCCTTTGCCGCGACGATGAGGACGAGGTTCCGGAGTCGCAACGCTAGCTGTTGTGAGATTGACCGCCGGTCATAGACGAAGATGAAAGCCGCCGTAAGGGGAGTGCTCCTTGCGGCGGCTTTGCTGTTAAGGCTGTTGAATGCGGCGCGTCGGCGCTACCAACTTTTCTCGATATCGCGAATGCGTCGATAGAGCCATTCGTTTTGCGGTGCCTGGATATCGTGTTTGGCTGCGAGGCGGCAGATGGTGCCCGCGAACTCATCAACCTCGGTTTTGCGCCTTGCGATGCGGTCTTGAGCCATCGAGGGCATACCGGCGGGGTCGATTCCCTCGATGAGGTGCACCATTTGCGACAGGTCTGCCTCGGTCAGCTCAACGCCCTCGGCGTTGGCGACCGCAAGCGTTTCGCGCATGGCGGAAACAAAGCAGCGACGCTGCTCGGAGCCCGGCTCCGTGGCGCTTCCGTAGGTCCCGCCGTAGGCCATGCAGGTCTGGTTGATGCCGTCGTTGAGCATGAGTTTGGCCCACATGCGGTGGGCGATGTCGTCCTCGACGGTATGGGCGATGCCGCAGCGCGTATAGAGCTCGTCGATCGCGGTGATGGTTGCGGGGTTCGTGCCGGCCGCCGCGCCAAAGCGGATTTCGCCCGCATTGGTAAAGGTGAGCGCGCCGTTGAGAAACACGGCGTCCATGCCCTGGCAGATACCAAGAACGGTATGCTCCCAGCCAAAACGTTCGGCAATCTTTTGCTCGCTCGTAATGCCGTTGCACAGCGAGGCGATGAGCGTGTTGGGTCCCACGACGCGCTCCATAGTCTTGAGTGCTTGGTCGAGACCGGTGGTCTTGACTGTCAGGATGACCAGATCGGCGGGCGTCGCCTCGCTGGCACGGACGGACGTGAGATCGCAGGGCTTGCCGTTGACGGTGAGCGCGTCGTTCGCATGACGCTCAAAACGGGCATCATCCATGACGTATTCGACGGCGTCGTTGCCGAGCGCCCGGGCGATCATGCTGCCGTAGAGCAGGCCGACGCCGCCCTTGCCGATAAAGGCGACCTTGTTGATCTGCATGTGAATCATCTCCCCATGTAAAAGGCGCCCGCGTAAGGGGCGCCTGATGGATTGTATGCTGCCAGGGTGATTGGTGGGTGCGCGGGGCGGCTGTTATGAAAAAGAAACTATTGCGCTGTGCGCTTATGCCGCGGGGCAGACCGCAAAGACATGCGCGTGGTGATGCCCGGCTCCTTTCATTGGGCTTTTTGCTGATGTTAAAGCGGTGCCGTGACGGCTCGATTTCTGCTGCGTTACGATACGTTCTCGATTGCGATTCCACGATGTTTCGGCTGCGTGACCATTGTGTTTCGCTTGCCGGGGCGCTGATGGCGAAGGGAGGGGCCGTGCAATACCGTGTTGACCCCAAAAGTGGTAACCGAATATCCGCTCTGGGTCTGGGCTGCATGAGGTTTCCCGGTGCGCCGGGACACCCCGATGCGAAGACGGCCGATGCCATCATCTCCCGTGCGGTGGAGCAGGGGATTAATTATCTGGACACGGCCTATCTCTATCCCGGCAACGAGGCTTGCGTGGGCGCTTCGCTTGAACGCCTGGGCTTGCGCGACCAGGTTTTGCTCGCAACCAAGCTGCCGCATGCTTCGTGCAAATGCGCGGAGGGTTTCGATCGGTTTTTCGACGAGCAGCTGCGCCGCCTGCAGACCGACCATATCGACTATTACCTTATGCACAACATCACCTCGCCTGCGCAGTGGGAGCGCGTGGTGGCGCTGGGCATCGAGGACTGGATCGCGCAGCAAAAGGCTGCAGGGCGTATTCGTCAGATAGGCTTTTCGTACCACGGCAGCGCGGCGGACTTCCTTACGATGCTCGATGCGTATGAGTGGGACTTTTGCCAGATCCAGTACAACTACGCTGGAGAACGATATCAGGCGGGAACGGCGGGGCTCATGGCCGCCGCCGAGCGAGGTCTCGCGGTGTTTGTGATGGAGCCGCTTTTGGGCGGACGCTTGGCAGGCAAATTGCCTCCGCGGGCGCGCGCTGTTCTCGATGGTGCATGCGATCGGCATTTGCATACGCCTGCCGCTTGGGGGCTCTCGTGGGTGTGGAATCATCCCCAGGTGACCATGTTGCTTTCGGGTATGACCGATACCGCGCAGGTGGACGAGAATTCGTCACTGGCAGACCTCGCGTTGCCGAATTCGATGACGGCCAACCAGCTCGACACGATCGCGCACGTGCTGGATGAGTTTGAAAAATCGAATCGCGTGCCCTGCACGGGATGCGGCTATTGCATGCCGTGCCCTAAAGGCATCAATATCCCTGGATGTTTTGCCGCCTACAACGCAAGCTATGCGCACAGCTGGTTTACGGGGCTGTCTCAATACTTTACGGCGAGCGCGGTGCGCACAAGCGAGCCCAAGTTGGTGAGCAATTGCGTCAAATGCGGCAAATGCGCGCGGCACTGCCCGCAGCACATCGATATTCCCGAGTGTCTCGACGATGTGCGCCGACGTTTCCAGCCTGGTCCCGTGACGGCGGTGCTTAAGGCCTTCGGCAAAACGCGCTCCTCATGACCCTTTTATAACTTGCGGTGGAATAGTTCCTGTTTGCGGCAGAATAGGGGCCAAAGGGGGTGCGGACAGAAAGTTGGACCGTGAAGCGGTTCGGACTGGAGGTTCGCATG
>CABRFZ010000011.1 GCA_902470365.1 uncultured Collinsella sp.
AGTCACTTCGGGAATCCTGCACGAAGGCGCTAGGCGACATTGAAATTCGAGTCCGTGCGAAGACCTTTAATGAAGTGCCCAGTACTTCCCCGCAACACAAAAACGGGGCAGTCCGCACTTCTGCGGACTGCCCCGTTCCTCTAACTATCGCATCGCAGCACCAACCGGCTGCGCTTCCCTACTTCCCAAATAGCGCACCCAGCAGACCGCGGCGTTTGGGCTTCTCCTCTCGGTAGGAACCCTCGGCTGCGGCCGCCACCTGTCGCGGCTGCTCGCCGCCTCCACGGCGCACAATCTGGTATAGGAAGGGCGATTTAACGTATTTGACCTCGATGGGCGTGGCGTGCACGGTGCTTTCGCTCGACAGCATCACGTTGGGATTGAGCGGTGCCACGATATGCGTTTCGCGCTTGTCGCTAAACACCACCGCAGCCGCGCGGCCCGTCTGGCCGTTCACGGCGATGCGCACCTGTTCGCCATCGCGACTATCCGAGGCAGGACGATCGACAAAGTACACCGGCACCATAACCAAGCCGTCCTTGTGCTTGCGGGCCTTGCGCGCCCACGTGCGGATGCTCTTTTTATTGAGCCCCAGTACAGCCTCGGCGTCGTTGCCCGCAACGTCGAGCGCCAACTTATCAATGACCACCTGGTCCTTGGTAGACGCATCGACTGAGACAACGCGAAAGTCACCTTCCTGCATGGCGGGATCGAACGGACCGACCTTGGCAAAGTCCCACGGCTCCAAAATGCCCATGAGGCGAACGTCCAGGTAGTTTGCCCTGGGGTATGCCCAGTCGAGCACCTCGTAGTACACCAAGGCCTCCTTGCTCAGGCCCTTGCCCGGGAAGCTCGCCATCATGCGCAAGTCCGCCAGCGCCATGGGGAAATAGAAGAGCATCATGTCGTTTTGGATCGCGTCTTCCACGTCGTGCCCGGCAAAGGCATCCGGATACTGGCGCACCAGCTGCAGCGCGTTGGCACGTGCCTGCTGCGGCGAGATTTCGCAGGGAATACCCTGCTCGGGCACATACTCCGCACCAACGCCCATGGTCAGGCGCTTGCTAAACGTCCCCGGCTTGAGCAGGTCCGCAATGCCAATCTTATTGCCGCAGGACGGGCACTCAAACACACGCTGCGTTGACTCGCCCTCAAAGGACGCTCCGCAGAAGGGGCAAGGAATGCTCACATGCGTGGCCTCTTGGAACTCCTGCGCCGTGCCGCGATCCTCCCACAGCAGATGTTCCAGGACCGACTGATTGCGCCAGTGCGCATTGAAGAAATACCAGTCCGGGTCCTGCGGGCGCTCGAGTTGCGACACATGCGTGAGTTTGAGCAGTCCATCCACCACCGTCAACGGCGTATGGCGAATACCCAAAGCGCTCTTGGGCTCTCCGGCGTCCGCCTGCCACGGAACCACCGTGCCGCAATAGGCGCACTCAAAGCTGCGCTTAGCCTGGTGCGAGTACATAGGGCCGCCGCAGTTTTGACATTTAATGGCAAACATCTCGTCCATGGAAACGTCCTCCTTTGCACAGGGGCTGTCGACATTAAGTATGTCGAGCAAGCAGGCACATGCCCATACCCATGTGGCCCAAAATGGACCACCCAGGCAGACGAGAAGGCTCGCTCGTTAGCACCGGCAGACTATTGCTGCATTTTCTGAGCATCGGCGCACGGCGCCCCCGTGCGAGCTACACTATCCCCTTAAACATGATTGTGAGGACGACCGCTATGCTATTTGTAAATCGGCTGGTACATACGCTTGTTCCCGGCAGCGAGAGCGAGCCGGTCGATGCATCTTGCCGCACCAACGCGGGCTTTTCCGCAAGCCTCGTCTGCATTGGCCTCAACATCACCCTGTGCCTGGCCAAGGGCATCGCGGGTCTGCTCGCCGGCTCCGTCTCCCTCATCGCCGACGCTTTCAACAACCTCTCCGATGCCTCGAGCAACATTGTGAGCCTGCTCGGTTTCCGCCTTGCCAGCCGCCCGGCAGACGAAGGCCACCCCTATGGTCACGGCCGCTACGAGTACCTAGCCGGCCTGTTCGTCGCCGTCCTGGTTTGCGCCGTCGGCATCAACCTGATTCTCGAGTCGGTCACCAAGATCATCAAGCCCTCGCCCACCGCTTACACGTTTATTTCCCTTGCGGCACTGGCTACGTCCATGCTCGTTAAGCTCTGGATGGCAGCGTTCAACCGCACGCTGGGCGATCGCATCGACTCGGAGACGCTCATCGCCACGGCGCAGGACTCCAAAAACGACGTCATCACCTCGGGCTCGGTCTTGGTGGCGGCGCTTATTTCGCAGACGACCGGCTTTGATCTCGATGGCTGGGCAGGCCTGGGTGTGGGCGTCTTCATCTGCATCAGCGGTCTGGGCCTGGTGCGCGACGCCATCAGCCCGTTGCTGGGGCAAGCGCCCGACCCCAAGCTCGTCCAGGCAATCCGCGACAAGATCATGTCCTATCCGCAGGTCTTGGGCACACACGACCTCATGGTGCACGACTACGGCCCCGGTCGTCAGTTTGCCAGCGCCCACGTGGAGATGCCCGGCGAGGGCGACGCGTTTGAGCACCACGAGATTCTGGACACCATCGAGCACGACATCAAGCGCCAGATGGGCATTGGTATCACGCTGCACTGCGACCCCATCGCGACAACCGGCGATGACTTGCGCGGCTGGGTCAAGCGCGGCGTCATGCAGATCGATCCCGCGCTCTCCATCCACGATCTGCACGAGCACGACGGGTTCGTTTCGTTTGACCTGGTGCGTCCCGACGGCTTTGACATATCCGACGAGGAGCTGCTGGAGCTCGTCACGCGCATCGTGCACGAGCGCCGGCCCGATGTCTCATGCGTCGTCACGTTTGATTCGGGCTTCAGCTCGCCCGAGCGTCCGGCCGAGCAGCTGTAGCCCCGCTCCGCTCGTCCGCTAGTTTCCCTGCGCGCCCGAGATGCCGTTTTGCAGGGCGTTCCAGGCATCCGTCGCCATGCCGCCCAAGTTCTGCGCGGTATCGCCCAGGTTCTGAGCGGTGTCGCCCAGCTCTTGCGCCTTGTCTCCCAACTCCTGCGCCTTGTTGCTCAAGTCCTCCAGCGTATTGGAGCTCGAGCTGTCGGTACCGCTTTGGCCGTCGGACGAGTTGCCCGAACTGTTCTTGTGCGTGAGTTGAATTTCGAGGTTGCCGTTGTCGTTATAGTAGGCAGAAGTAACGACCCAGTTGGCATCGACGACGGGCGTTGAGCCATCATCAGTCAGGACCACGGCATTCGAAAGATCGGCGCCGCGCGACTTGAGGATCTTCTTGGCGTTGGACCAGTACTGCCCCGGGATATCACTCAAATCGACGGTGCTAGACGAGGCGGACTCGGTTTGCTCGGCAGTGGTATCGGCCGTTGAACTCCCTCGCTTGTTGAGCATGCCCGACACGATGGCAAACACAACCGACAGCGCAAAGAAGATCGCCAGCACGATGAGGATCTTCTTAATCACGCTCGACGAACGCGACGGCGTCTCTTCCTCGTCCTCGCCATATTGCGGAATCGACTTGGGGTACTCGCGATACGGCTCGCGCGACTCGTAGCGAGGCTGCGCCGTGCGAGGCATATACGTCGTCTGCTGAGGCTGCGGAATGGGATTCTGCGGCAGGTCATCATAGGGATTCGGCGTCGAGGCGGCATAAGAATCCTGCGGCGCGTAATCAAACGGGTCTGCCGCCGCGTTGCCATAGGGGCTTTGCAAAGATGCAGCGTAAGGGTCCTGCGCCGCGTCGCCATAGCCCATAACTCGTGTGGGCTCGGCAGAAGGCTGCGTCGCGGCGGGGTCGACATAACCGGGGTTGGGAACAACGCGGGTCGCATCGGCGCTATCGCCAGCCTGCGCGGAACCGCAGCCGCCCATCACGGTTGTCTTGTCCTGATCCATGCAACGATTCCTTTCCGTCGCCTGTAAGCATCAAGTTATCCATGCATTCTACCAGCGCAAAAGCCTATGATGGGCAGAGTCCGTCGGTATCTACAAGACATGCGCGGGCCTAAGGATCAAAAAGCCCCGCCGGGCCTTGGTAGGCGCGACGGGGCGGGCAAGCGGCTATGAGCAGCGAGCTTAGAACAGGCCGGTGATGTTGCCGTCGTTGTCGACGTCGATGTTCTCGGCCGCAGGGACCTTAGGCAGGCCCGGCATGGTCAGAACACTGCCAGTCAGTGCGACCACAAAGTGGGCGCCGGCGGAAACCTTGAGCTCACGCACCGTGATGCGGAAGTTCTCGGGAGCGCCCAGGGCCTTGGCGTTGTCGCTAAAGCTGTACTGCGTCTTGGCGACGCACACCGGCAGGTTGCCAAAGCCATTCTCGCGCAGCTCGGCGAGCTGGCGCTTGGCGGCCGGCGTAAAGTCAACGCCGTCGGCGCGGTAGACCTTGGTGGCAACGGCCTCGAGGGCATCAGCGACATCAGCGCCGTCCTCATAGGCAAACTTGAGCTCGCTCGGCTGCTCAATCAGACGCATGACCTCATCGGCAAGCTCGAGCGCGCCCTCGCCGCCCTTGGCCCAGACCTCGGAAAGCTTAACGTTGACGCCGAGCTTCTGGCACTCGGACTCAATGAGCGCGAGCTCGGCCTCGGTGTCCGTCGGGAAGCGGTTGATGGCGACCACGCAGGGCAGACCATATACGTTCTGGATGTTGTCGACGTGACGCAGCAGGTTGGGCATGCCAGCCTTGAGTGCCTCGAGGTTCTCCTCGTTGAGATCGGCCTTGGCGACGCCACCGTTGTACTTCAAAGCGCGAGCGGTGGCGACGATCACGACGGCGTTGGGACGAACGCCCGTCATGCGGCACTTGATGTCCAGGAATTTCTCGGCACCCAGGTCGGCACCAAAGCCCGCCTCGGTAATGGCGACATCGCCAAAACGCATAGCCATACGCGTGGCCATGATGGAGTTGCAGCCGTGGGCGATATTGGCGAAGGGACCGCCGTGGACAAACGCGGGCGTGCCCTCGAGCGTCTGCACCAGATTGGGCTTGAGCACATCCTTGAGCAGTGCGGCCATAGCTCCCTGGGCCTTAAGGTCGCGGGCGCGGACGGGCTCGCCGGCATAGCTATAGCCGACAACGATCTCGCCCAAGCGCTCCTTAAGATCGCTGATGCTCGTGGACAGGCACAGGATCGCCATGACCTCGGAGGCAACGGTGATATCGAAGCCGTCCTCGCGCGGCACGCCCTGGGCCTTACCGCCAATGCCGTCGATGACGTGGCGCAGCTGACGGTCGTTCATATCGACGACGCGCTTCCAAGTGATGCGCTTAACGTCAATACCGAGCTGATTGCCCTGCTGGATGTGGTTATCAAGCATGGCGGCCAGCAGGTTGTTGGCAGCACCGATAGCGTGGAAGTCGCCGGTAAAGTGCAGGTTGATATCCTCCATGGGGATGACCTGAGCCCAGCCGCCGCCGGCAGCACCGCCCTTAACGCCAAAGACGGGGCCGAGCGAAGGCTCGCGCAGGGCCACGGCACTCTTGACGCCGCGACGACGCAGGCCATCGGCCAGACCGATGGTCGTGGTGGTCTTGCCCTCGCCCGCAGGCGTGGGGTTGATGGCGGTCACGAGGACAAGCTTGGCCTGGTGATCAGTCGGCTCGTTGAGCAGTGAATAGTCGACCTTAGCCTTGTCGAAGCCGTACGGAATCAGGTGCTTAACGTCGACGCCGGCGTTCTTGGCCACCTCGGTAATAGGCAGTGGCGTGACAGAACGTGCGATTTCGATGTCAGTAGGCATGGGCGGTCCTTTCGTTACCGAATGAGAAAAAGACCAATTCAGCATAGCACGGGCGCGCAATAGTAAAACGCCCATAACCGATGAACGGCGATATGTTTACCCGATGCCCAGCGATAGTCCAACAGCCCGCCAAAACAAAGCGCCCTAAACGGTAGGTTCAATCCTCAGGTGCTCAAAGGTGCGAAGGGTTGCCTGACGGCCCTGCGGCGTACGAATCATCAACCCGCACTGCAGCAAATAGGGCTCATAGACATCCTCGAGCGTGCCCGGGTCCTCGCCCACCGCGCTGGCAAGGGTCGTAAGTCCCACGGCACGACCGGAGAACGTCTTGGCAAGCGTCTCCAAGATACGAATATCCATCCAGTCCAGACCGAGCTCGTCGATCTCGAAGAACTCGAGCGCCTGACGGCAGATATCGAGCTCAATGGGACCGTTGCCGCGCACCTGTGCATAGTCGCGCACGCGCTTGAGCAGGCGGTTGGCAAGACGTGGCGTACCGCGCGAACGCGAGCCGATCTCGAGTGCACTGGGATGATCGATCGTCACGCCCAGGATAGTCGCCGAGCGCGTCACAATCTGCGCGAGCTCCTCGACCGTGTAGTAATCCAGGCGATATGAAATGCCAAAGCGGTCGCGCAACGGGCCTGTCAACATGCCTGAGCGGGTCGTTGCCGCTACCAGCGTAAATTTGGGAATATCCAGGCGAATCGAGCGCGCCGCCGGACCCTTGCCAATCACGATATCGAGGGCAAAGTCCTCCATCGCGGGGTACAGGACCTCCTCGACCGAACGGTTGAGGCGGTGGATCTCGTCGATAAACAGCACATCACCCGGCTGCAAGTTAGTAAGGATGGCCGCCAGGTCGCCCGTGCGCGCGATGGCAGGGCCACTCGTGGTCTTGATCTGAGCGCCCAGCTCGTTGGCGATAACGGTGGCCAGCGTGGTCTTGCCCAGGCCCGGAGGACCCGAGAAGATCACGTGGTCGAGCGTCTCGCCACGGCTCTGCGCCGCTTCGATCAACACGCGCAGGCTCTGCTTGATGTGCTCCTGGCCACAGTAATCGTCCAGGCGCTGGGGGCGCAAAGTGCGGTCGACATCGAGGTCCTCGGCCGTCAGCTCCGAGCCCACCATGCGCTCGCCGTGCGCCATGGATGCCGCCGGCGAGTTGCCGGGCGTCGCCCACAGGTCCTGAGAGTCATCGGCTTCCCACATCACGCATCCATTCCAAGTCGCTTAAGCGCCGCGCTGAGCAAATCCTCGACACGCATATTCTGCCCATCATACCCGCTCAGGGCAACATCGGTCTCCTGCGGGCTAAAGCCCATGGAAAGGAGTGCCGCACGGGCATCGTCGATCGCCGAGGGAGCGGCAGCGGACACGGGCATCGCAACCTGTCCGGGAATCACGTCGACCGGCACAAAGCCCTTATCCTTGGCAAAGGTGCTCTTGAGTTCCAGGATCAGGCGCTGAGCTGTCTTTTTGCCCACACCGGGTACCTTGGCCATGCCCTTGTCGTCCTCGGCCATCACCAGCGAATACAGCTGCCCCACGGTATAGGTGGAAAGCACGGCAAGCGCCAGGCGCGGGCCAACGCCCGAAACGGACACGAGCCGGTCGAACATCGTGCGCTCATCCTTTGAGGAAAAACCGAAAAGTGTCATGGCGTCCTCGCGCACCTGCATACGCGTGTAGAGACGGACCTCGCCGCCGGGCGTCGGCAACGTGGCCGCAGTGCTGCCCGAGATGCCGAGTTCAAAGCCAACGCCCGACACATCGACGACAGCAGAGCTCATCGTGGCCTCGACAAGCGTTCCGTGGAGCTGGGAAATCATCAGTATCCGGTTCCTCTCTGTTGATAGAACTCGCCACCGGTGAGGGCGCGGGTGCGGCTGAGGTTTACGTGGCAGATGGCGCAGGCCAGGGCATCGGCGGCATGGTCGGGATGCGGGTCGTGGTCGAGCTGTGTTAGTGTGCGTACCATGTAGGCGACCTGCCGCTTGTCCGCGGCGCCAGTGCCCACCACAGCCTGTTTGATCTGCATGGGCGTGTACTCGCCAATCTCGAGCGCGCACTCCGAAAGCGCCACAAGCGCAGCACCGCGGGCATGCGCCGTGGGGATGGCCGAACGAACGTTGGCACCAAAGTAGATGCTCTCGACAGCAGCCGTGTCGGGTCGATAACGCTCAACGACATCCTTAAGGTCATGGGCGATATGCGACAGGCGCACCGCGAGCGGACTTCCGGCACTGGTCTCGATGCAGCCATAGGCACGGCAGCGAACCTCGCCACGCCGCTCCTCGATAATCCCCCAACCCGTATGAGCCAAACCGGGGTCAATGCCCAAGATAACCAAGCCGACCTCCCCTCGCCACAAGCACAGCGCAAGGCAAGGCCCCGCGCATCATTCACGAACGTCTGTTCTAGAATAACACAACGCTAGCCCTATAAGTCAGCCGAGATCGAATTGTAGGTTGAGTATACGCAAGCGAGCGCCCGCCAGAGCGAGCAAGGTGCCTTGAAAGAGGAGGGCATTGACCTGGCGGTCATGTCCGACGATTGAAAGGCAGATTGCCGCTCTGGCGGGCGCGCAGCGACCTAGTTCTGAGAGAAAAAGGGGAACTGCCTCGGATCAACCGGCGGATGCGGCATCGGGCCACCCTGGGGACTACCTTGCGAGCCGCCCTGACCGCCCATCATCTTATCGATGGCGTCCTGAACCTCGCCCTCGAACTTTTTCATTCCCTCGTGCAAACGACGCTGACCGTCCTCGGAGCGCAGCTCCTCCATTTGCTCGGGCGAAATACCCAGCAGCTCGCCCAGCACGCCCATCATCTCGTTTCGCACGCGCTCGCTCGTATCCTCGTCAGCAAAACGGCGCACCTCGGCGCGCGCCAGCGAATCGACCGTCATGCGCTCCTTGCCGCTGAGTCCCAGATCGGACCACGCAAGCATGTAGGGCCAGGAGCGCTCAACAAACGAACGTGCCGAGACGATCGGAGCCGTCGGCAGCATGCGGCGAGCAGCCTCGCCCTGGCGCACGAGCATCAGCAGCAGCGAGCAGGCCTCAGTCTTGCCAGCGGCCATCGGGATGTCGTCGAAAGATCGATTGCGGTCCACGTGCGCCTCGAGCGCGCCATCGACCTCACCCGGCTCAAGCCCGCCGAGCAGCTGTGCCGCGCGGTCGAGCATATCGACCGGACCGTCGAGCGTCGAGAGCGCTTGCGCCAGCACGCGCTCCATACAATCTTCCACCGCGTTGAGCGTCACGAGCTCTTGGGGCACCACGGCAGACGTGCGGTTGCGCACGCGCGCCACAAACTCAAGCGTCGACAGGTACACATCGCCAAAGGGCGCGTAATCGCCCTGGTAGCCGCCGCAAAGCGCCGGCGCCGCCAGCGCGTACTCGGTTTTGGACAGCGGGCTCAGCGCCATCGCACCCAGCTCGAGCGCCGTGTCCTCCAGCATGAGGCCCAACGTGCGCGAGCGCAGACGCTCGGCATCGCCCGCCGACACGTCGCGATCGAGCACACGCGTCGCATCCGGTGCATCGCGCTCGACAGTGCGAATGTGTAAACGCTCGGCGATGGCGCGGACGGCGGCACAGCGGGCAGCCTCGGCCTCTTCCTGCGCCGGAGTAAAGATACGGTTGCGCCCCAGCACCAGGCCAATCACATTGCGCGGGCCCAGAGCGTCGACGGCCAGCGCCGCCAGCAAAGACGACGGCAAGTCGCCCTCGAGCGCCACCACGGCGCGCGACGCACCGCGGGCGCGGGCGTTATCGCGAACGGCAAGCACCAGCGCCTGCCACAGCCATTCCTCGGAGCGAAACTCGGGCAGCTCGTGGTCTTCCAGGGCATCGAGCATCACACCGCGCTGGATCTCCTGAACCAGTAGGCTCTCCTCAAAACACGGCGCTTGGGCCACCACGCGGCCGCAGTCGTCGAGCACAAACGAACCGCCGGTATACACCGACTCGTCATAGGCACCGACCGGCGCTATGCAGGCAAACCACACGCTGCGCTTGGATGCGATCTTGCGGTAGGCGCCGCTGCGAACGGCGGCAATGGCAGCAGTCTCGCGGTCGGTCATGTCAAACGCGTTGAATTGGAAATACGCAATGAGGTCAACACCGGTCGGCAACATCTCGAGTTCGCGGTCCAAGTCAAAAATCACGGCGATGCGCACGCCGTCCACGTCGAACACCGGCGGCGCCCAACGCGTGTCGCTGTTCTCGCCACGCTGCAGGGCAATGCTCGAACGCGCCGGCACCACATGACCGTCCTTGAGCATCATGTAGTCGAGCAGCGGCTGGCCCTCAAACGAAACCGCCGCGGGCACGATGCAGATCATGTCAAGCTCCTGGATACGCTCGGCGACACCAGTCAAGCCGGCAAGCATGTCGTGCTCAAAGTCGGCAGCGCCCACCAGGCCACCGGGCATGGCGCCCATAAAGAGCGGAGCCGGAACGCACAGCACGCGCGCCCCGCGCTCGTGGGCCAGACGAGCCTGGTCCTCGATGCGGCCGCAAATGCCCTCAATATCACCCAGGCGCATATCGATCTGTGCAAGCGCGAGCTTCATGGCTCAGCCCTTTCCGTCATAAACCATCGAAATCGTAGTAAAAGCGCCGGCCGCATAATGCAGTCGGCGCTTGCATGTGCATATGCTAGCTATGATACCCCGAGCGGGGGCGCGCTCCTAGAATGTCGCGGACCACAGCCCGTGCAGGTTGCAGTAGGCATAGACGGTACCGGTCTTGGAGCCGCCCGCGAAAAACGTCGCGGGTTTCATGCCGGGCTCAAGGTAATGGACCTCTAAGCGGCCCTCGGCCTCAAGGGCGATCCACTCAATGTAGTGCTCGGGCAGGCTGGGGTGCTCGACCGAGCCAACGCGTGCGCGAATCACGTGACCGTCACGCTCGGTCTCGACAACAGGCACGTGCTTCTCGTGCGCCGCGTCCTCAGTGTTTGCAGTCAGCTCCGTGCAACCGGCAGGGGTCGCAACGCCGTCGCCAAGGGCAGCGATGAGCTTGCCGTCGGGGTCCTTAAAGAATTTCGCCATGATGTTCTCCTTTGCTGATGTGCCAATGTTCTCGATGGTTCTTATGCCCAAAGGCAGACAAACCATCCACGGCATTGCAAATGAACACATAACGGATCAGGCAAGCGGTCGGGCCAAAATGCGTCGACCGTCCTGCCCACTCCAGCAGTCCCACCCCGCGCGCGGCTAGCGCCCGTCGCCGCCCAGCAGCGCCAGAACATCTTCGCGGGTAAACAACGCCGACGAGATGCCGTCGCCGCCGAGCACGCTGTTGACCAGGTCGCGCTTGGACTCCTGCATCTGCATAATGCGCTCCTCGATCGTGTCCTTGGCGATGAGCTTGTACACGGTCACGGTATGCTGCTGACCAATACGATGCGCGCGGTCGGTCGCCTGGTCCTGCGCGGCCACGTTCCACCACGGGTCGTAGTGAATGACCACATCGGCCGCCGTCAGGTTAAGGCCCACGCCGCCCGCCTTGAGCGAAATCAAAAAGACCGGAACCTCGCCCGCTTGGAACTGCGCGACCATCTTGGCGCGGCTCTCCTTAGACGAAGCGCCCGTGAGCTTAAGGAAGGCGATGTCCTCCTTGGCCAAGCGCTTACCGATAATATCGAGCATACCCGTAAACTGGCTGAACAATAGGATGCGATGTCCGCCGTCGAGTGCGCCGTGCACGAGCTCCATGCACGTATCGAGCTTGGCGCTCCCCGCCTTGTAATCCTCGTAGTGTAGACGCGGGTCGCAGCAGATCTGGCGCAGCTTGGTGAGCTCGGCGAGCACCTTGAGCTTGTCTTTCTTAAACTCGGATGACTCGCGGTGCTGCACCTGTTGGGCGATACGGTCCTGGTTGGCCAGGTAGAGCTTGCGCTGCTCGCCGGTGAGCTGCGCCATGACCGTATCCTCGATCTTCTCGGGCAGGTCGGCCACCACGTCTTCCTTGACACGGCGCAGCACAAACGGCGACACGAGCGCTTGCAGGCGAGCGGCACTGTCGCCCTCGGCATGCTCGACCGGGCTTTCGAAGCGCTTGGCAAACGACTCGCGCGTGCCAAGTAGGCCCGGCATCAAAAAGTCGAAGATGCTCCAGAGCTCGGATAGGCGGTTTTCGATGGGCGTGCCCGTCAGGGCAAAGCGCACGCCGGCCGGCAGGCGCTTGGTGGCACGCGCCACCTGGGTGAGCGGGTTTTTAATGTACTGGGCCTCATCGAGTACCACGCGGGCAAAGTCCTGCTCGACGTACTCGTCGATATCGCGCCGCATAAGGTCATACGACGTCACGACCACGTTATGCTCGGCCACGCCGGCGATTTGCACGCGACGCTGGGCCTTGGCGCCCACGATGGCGCACACATCGAGCGACGGGGCGAAGCGCTCCAGCTCGGCAGTCCAGTTGTACACGAGCGACGCAGGGCACACCACAAGCGTGGGCTTAATGTCCCCCGCTTCCACGCGCGCGAGGATATGCGCGATCATCTGCAGCGTTTTGCCCAGGCCCATGTCGTCGGCCAAGATGCCGCCAAGGCCCAGGTGTTCGAGCGAGCCGAGCCACTGGTATCCGTCGACCTGGTAGCCGCGCATCGTTGCCTTGAGCGATGCCGGCACCGTAAAGTCCATCTTGCCGAGCGTGTCCAGACGCTCGACGGTACGGCGGAACGCAGCGTCGCGATCGGCCTCGAGCGCGGGCGTGCGCGCGAGCATGCTATCGACGAACAGGGTGCTCGACGCGGGAAGCGACACGCCGTCGAGCAGGTCAACAGCATCGACCCCCAGATCCTCGGCAAGGCCAAACGCGGCTCGGGCACCCTCGTCCAAACGAATGATGTCGCCGGACGTAAGGCGCGCAAACGTCTGGTGACGCTTGTAGGAGTCGAGGTAGATGGCAAGGTCTGACGCCGAAAGGCCGCTCGCGCCCAGTTCGACGTCGAGCAGATTGCTCTTGACGGTCGCACGAACCGAGAGCTTGGGCGCGGGTCGCACCGAAATCTGGCGCAGACGGTCGCTGAGCATGACCTCACCCAGCTCGGACAGGGCGGACAGGCCCTCGGTCAGCAGGCAGAACAAGCTCTCGTCATCGCGCTCCTCAAACGCCAGACCGCCCTCGTAGAAATCGAAGTACAGGGCCGCCGTGTCCATAACACGAAACTCTGCCACCTCGTCGCGGGGCGGCACGCCGGGGCGTTGCTCTTCGAAGGGGCTGCCCGGAGCGCCCAGGCTAAAGAGATCTGCCGACCAGTCGCCGTAGGCAACCGTAATTTTGCAGGTCACAAGCCCATCGTCGACGCCGATCGCCATAGCAAAGCTCGGCTCGGGCGCCACGGTATCGAGCGCGGCGGGCGCGGTAAGGTCGGTATAGTCGCGCAAAATGGGCAGCGCCATACGACAGAACTCCCCCACCTGGTCGACAGCGATATGGATCGGCGTGCGACAGGGCAGTAAGCGCGATAGGAACGGCGCCGCATGCTGGGCAAACGCTACATCGGCGCGGCGCGCACGGCGGGTGTCGACCAGATAGGCAACGTCGCCCGAAGCAAAGCAGTATGCATCGGCCGGCAGGCGTAGATCGTAGCTGCCACCAGCCGCCGGCGCGATTTTGGCGGCAAGGAGCGGTGGGCGCTCAGACAGCGCCTCGTCCTCCCCTTCCGGAGGCATCTCAACCGCCACGTCATAGGTGCGATGCATCGTCGTCCCCCGCGACCAGGCGGGCTCAAAAGAGATGGTCTGGCCGCGCAACAGGTCCAGCACATATACGATGCTATGCTCGGACAGCGGCAACTGACGCTCGGCGACAAAACCGCTGCGGGCAAAGTCGTACGACGCCGAACGCGAGCTTGTGATGTCATCGAGATAGGCAACTGTCGTCACGACAAGGTTGAGCAGCTTTGTCGACACGTCTTCGAAGGCTTCGGGCGTATGGACAAACGTGAGCTTCTTGCCGTACGAGAAGGTGCCGCCGCGCACGTAGGCATCGGCCATGCCGTCGATGTCCTTGACCACGTAGGAGACCGATCCACAGCGAATGCGAAGCTCGAGCGCCCAGCTAAAGCGCTCGGCAAACAGTGGATTGTAATACGGCACCAGCGAGGGCTCCAACACCGCCTTGGGGGCATCGGGATCCACACTGCCGGCGAGCTTGCGGCGCATGCTCGCCAGCTCATCCATGCGCGCGTCCGAAAGATCGGAGAGCGCCGCCATGAGGCTGGGACTCGTGGGGACGGGCGCCGGAAAGGGAAAGTTGGGATTGACGGCCGGCGCTTCGGGCGCGTTGCGCGCGGGCTGTTTCGGCTGCGCCGCAAACGTGCGGACCGGCGTGCGCAAACCTTCGACGGGCTCGGCGCCGCTGGCATCCAAATACGCCAGAGCCGTGGCAATAGCGTGCTTGCACATGCCGGGGTAGCGATAGGCAGCGGGGCAATCGCAGTCGTAGTCGATCACCTCGTGCTCGTCCATGTCGAGCGCCACGTGCGTCTTGTACAGGTCGCCACGCGAACCGCGCACCGAGCCCTCAACCGTCACGTTTTTGGAGAAGCGCGAGCCGCTGTCCTCGATCGACAGCACGGCGCCGTTGAGCATGAGCGAACGCCCCTTCATAAAGGTGCCACTCAGCGCCGCCTCTTTCCGGAGCGCCTGCACAAACGTCCCCTGCGCCATCACTTCCTCCAATCTCACCCGGGGTAGCTTAGATAACCGTCACGCGGCCTTGGTTGCCGACGATGGCCTTTGCCTCTGCCAGCAGCGGAATCGAGCGTGCATTGACCTTGGCCGGCACCTCAGCACGCAGCACGCGCCCGTCGACTTGCTCAATAAAGATCTCCACGCGGTCGCCGCCCGGGTTGGTGGTGAGCACCGTGGCCAGGCGCGCCATATTGCCCTGGCTAAATCGGCTGTTGGGCACCATGACCTCAAAGACCTTGGGCTTGTTTTTCTCCTCGCTAAGCTCCAGCGGCACAATCTCCTGCGCGATGATCTGGTCGCCGCGGTCCGAGCGCTCGAGCTTGCCCTTAATGCGCACAAACGCGTCGGACAGCTGCGCGCCGGTCTCGGGATCGACCTCGCCATACAGATACCCCTCGGCCTCCTTGTAGGTCTTGGGGAACACCACGACCGTGGCCTCGCCTTCCATGTCTTCGAGCTGCACGATGCCCATGGGGTCGCCGTTTTTGGTCACGCGCTTGGACACGCTCGAGACCATGCCGGCCCACCACAGCGCCTTGCCCTCGGGAATCTCCTGGTTGATGGTACCGCCCGTAGGATTCTGAACTTCGTAGCCAGTGTCGATCTGCGAGAACGAGAAGTCGCGTGCCTTGGCCAGCGCATACTCAAACGGGCGCAGCGGGTGGTCCGAGACATAGATGCCCAGAACCTCCTTCTCCTGGCTCAACTTAAGGTGGCGGTCCCACTCCTGGCCATCCGGATCGGGCACGCTCACCTCAAAGCCCGAGCCCTCAACATCACCAAACATGTCGAAGAACGACGTCTGGCCGCTCGCACGATCCTTCTGGCGCTTCACCGCGGCATCGATGATGTTCTCAGGGTTGTTCTTATCCACAAAGTGCATCATCTGGCGACGCGGATACCCCGTGGAGTCGAAGGCGCCTGCCTTGATGAGCGATTCGATCACACGGCGGTTGGCCTGGCTCGAGTCCACGCGCTCGACAAAGTCGTGCAGCGTCTTAAACGGACCGCCCGCCTCGCGCTCGGCGATAATCGCCTGCGCCACGCCGGTGCCCACGCCGCGGATGCCGGCCAGACCAAAGCGCACGCCCTCCTTGGTAGCCGTGAACTCAGTACCGGACTCGTTGACATCTGGCGACAGCACGGGGATGCCGTCGTGACGGCACGCCGAGACGTAGTGAACGATCTTGTCGGTCTTGCCCGTATAGGACGTCAGAACGGCCGCCATGTACTCGTGCGGATAGTGCGCCTTGAGCCACGCCGTCTGCATAACCAGGATGGCGTAGCCGGCGGAGTGCGACTTGTTAAAGGCGTAGGACGCGAACTCAAGAACATCGTCCCAAATCTTCTGGGCGACCTCGCGCGTGTAGTTGTTCTTGATAGCGCCGTTCATCCAGTGGTCGTAGGTGGTCTCGTCCGAGCCATCCTCCCAGTGGAGCACCGTCGACGTGAGCAGCTTGATCTTTTTCTTAGCCACGGGCTTACGGATACGCGAGTCCGATTCGCCCTTGGAGAAGCCGCACATCTCGACGGAGATGAGCATAACCTGCTCCTGATAGACCATGGTGCCGTAGGTTTCGCCCAGGATGTCGTCCAGACGGTCGTCGTAGGAGACAGCCGGTTCCTTGCCGTTCATACGGTTGATATAGGACGAAACCATGCCGGCGCCCAGCGGTCCCGGGCGGTACAGAGCGATCAATGCCACGACGTGCTTGTACTCGGTGGGCTTCATGTTCTTGATCGTGGCCGTCATGCCGGCGGACTCGACCTGGAAGACGCCGGCGGTGTGGCCGGAGCCCATGAGCTTAAAGATCTCGGGGTCGTCAAAGGGAATCTCTTCCTCTTTGATGTCGATGCCGAAGTTCTTTTTGATGTTGGCCTTGGCCTTGGAGATAACCGTCAGCGTACGCAGACCCAGGAAGTCCATCTTGAGCAGGCCCATGTCGGCAACGGTATGGCCCTCGTACTGGGTAATCTCGACGCCGCCCTTGGTATCGAGCTTGGTGGGCACGTGCTCGTTGACGGGGTCGCGGCAAATCAGAACGGCGCACGCGTGCACGCCCTCGCCACGGGTAAGGCCCTCGATCGAGAGCGCCGTGTCGATGATGCGGCGGGCGTCGTCGTCCTTTTTATAGGCCTCGGCAAAGTCGGGGTTAAACAGATCCTCTTTGCCGGGTTGCTTTTCGAGCACCTGCTTGAGCTTGACCTTGGGGTCGCTCGAGACCATCTTGGACAGGCGCTGGCCCATGTAGACCGGGTAGTCCAGGACGCGCGCGGCGTCGTTGATGGCCTGCTTGGCCTTAATGGTCGAGTAGGTGATGACGTGGGTAACCTTCTCGGGGCCGTAGAGCTGGCGAACGTGCTCCACGACCTCGAGGCGCCGCTCATCGTCGAAGTCCATATCGATATCGGGCATCTCGGTACGCTGCGGGGACAGGAACCTCTCGAACATCAGGCCGTTCTCGAGCGGGTCGAACGCGGTGATGTTCATGGCGTAGGCGACGATAGCGCCGGCGGCCGAGCCACGGCCGGGGCCGACGCCGATGCCGTTGTCCTTGGCCCATTGCACGTACTCGGCAACGATCAAAAAGTAGGCGGCAAAGCCCTTGTCGCAGATGACCTTGTATTCGTACTCAAAGCGCTCTTTGATGTTGACGCCGCCGATCTCGCGCGTGGCCCAGTCGTCACCGTAGTGCTGGCGCAGGCCCTTCTCGCACTCGCGGCGGAACTGGCTCTCGTGCGTCTCGCCGGGATCGAGCAACGGGAAGCGCGGCAGGATGATGGAGTCCCAGTCCAGCTCAACGTAGCACTTGTCGGCGATCTCGAGCGTGTTGTCGCAGGCCTCGGGGCAATACGGGAACATCGCCCGCATCTCCTCCTCGGTCTTCATGTAAAACTCCGAGCCGGTCATGCGCATGCGGTTAGGGTCGTCGACCTTGGCGTTCATGCCAATGCACATGATGACGTCCTGCACGGGCGCGTCCTCGCGGCGCAGGTAGTGGAAGTCGTTGGTGGCGATGACCTTGACGCCCACCTGCTTGGCGATGTCGATGAGCGTGCGGTCCATCTGCTCGTCGGTCAGGCCGTTGTCGGTGGTGATGCCGTGTTCCTGGATCTCGATGTAGAAGTCGCCGGGCTCGAAGGTGTCACGGAAGGTCTCGGCCCACTTGATGGCGCCCTCCATGTCACCGCGGTCGATGTACTTGGGGATGATGCCCGCGATGCAGGCGCTCGTGCAGATCATGCCCTTGGCGTGGCGGCGCAGGTTGTCGAGCGTCACGCGCGGCTTGTAGTAAAAGCCCTGCACGGCGGCCTCGGAAACCGTCTGCATCAGGTTGACGTAGCCCTCCTGGTCCTTGGCCAGAAGGATCATGTGGTAGAGCTCGGGCTTGTGGTCGCGAGCAAGGGTCTCGTCCGGCGTAAAGTAGACCTCGCAGCCAAAGATGGGCTTGATGACCAGGGGCGGCTTGAGCTCGTCGATGTTGCCCTTCTCGTCCCACATGGCCATGTCCTTCACATACTGGGCATGCTCGCGCGGGTTTTCCTCGGGATCGGGCTCCACCAGCTCGTCGCGGCGGTCCTTTTCCAGGAAGGCCTTGTCGTGGCTCCAGGTTTTGTACTCGGGCGTGTTGTGGTTGACGGCGTCGCAGGCCAGCGCCAGGTCGGGCACGCCATACATGTAGCCGTGGTCGGTAATGGCCACGGCGGGCATGCCCAGCTCAACGGCACGGTTGACCATATCCTGGATACGGGTTGCGCCGTCGAGCATGGAAAAGACAGTGTGGTTGTGCAGATGGACGAATGCCATGTGATGAGCTCCGATGCGGGTTCGTGTTCTGACTGAACGATTTTACCCCACGGCACGGACAGCACCCGAACCTAGCCAAACCAACACGGCTCCTCTTGCAGTTGCGGTGAAATGCGGACTGTTTGGCGGCTTTTTTGGCCAAAACAGCCCGTATTCCACCGCAAGTTATCTGAGGGCTAGAGATTGTAGGTGACTACTTGAGGTTCGGCGGGTTCGACGAAGATGGCTGGATTCGCCTGCTCCACGCGAACGAACTTGACCGTCACCGCCTCAACGCCCGCCTTGTGCAACACGTCGGCGTAGACGCGCGCCTGCAAGGCGTGCTTCTCGAGCAGCTGGTCCGGCGTCTCATCCGGCGTGCCACCCGTCTTGTAATCGATGACCAGTGCGCGTAACGGATCGGCCGGGTCGGTCGCCAAAGCGTCGATGGCGCCTTCGGCATATGCACCGTAGCGAGCGATGTCCTCGTCCTCGCAGCCCAGTGAAAAGAACGGCACCTCGGCGCGAATGCACGGCCACGCGAGCAGGTCGGCACGAACAGCCGACTTGAGCCAGCGGTTCAGGGCAACGTCGAAGCGTTCGCGCTGCTCCGGCGTCAGGCGCCACAGACGCGCCAGCGCATCGGCGCGCGCAGCGGGCAACGCGTCAGCACCCATCTCGATGAGCCACTGGCAGGCGGCGTGGAACGCCGAGCCCAGCGCCATGGGGTTGCCGGCGGGCTCAACGACGGCCACGTCCGCATCGGCCATCTCCGAGCCATCCGACTCTGCATCATCGCCAGCCTCGTCCATGGGCACGTGCGCCTCGGCGGCACGGTCCTCGGACTCGGCATGCAGCGCCGCGGCAATTGACGAGTAGCTGTACGAATCGCGCTCCGGATACGGGCAGGTGCCCATGCGCACGCCCACCGCCTGGGGATACACAAGCTCAAACGCATCGGGCTCGGGGTCGGCAGGACCGGGGACGATTGTACTGGCCGAATCGTCGGCAGCATCTGCATCGGCATCGCCACGAACAAGCCTGCCCTCGGCATCCAGCGAAGCGTTGGCCTCAAACGCCTGCTCGCCAAACGTAAAGTCCGCCAGCGAGATGAGCTCGTAGTCGCCCGGCTTAGAGTTGTCGAACACCAGGCGGTCGGCATCGAGCTGCGGCATGTCCAGAGCGTCGGTCGGCAAAATACGGCGCAGCACATCGTAGGTCAGATCGGTCTCGACGTCGAAGGTCGGCGCCGTCACCTTGCCACGGCTCACGCCGGCATCCATCGCCAAGATCACCAGCTCGCGCGCACGCGTCATGGCAACATAGAGCAAGCGGGCCCGCTCCTCGAGCGAAAGCTGCAGGTCGTCGTTGCGCAGGCGAGCAAATACCTCGGCGGGAGAACCCGTCGCGCATACGTCCTCCATAAGCTCTGGCGGCAACCACAGCGACGTGCCCTTGCCCTTAAACGCGTGCTCAAACTGCTTTTTGACGTCGTCGCCCTTCACAAAGGTACCGTCGGCAAGCTTAACGCCGTCGAAGCGTGCCGGCAGTGCCACGACCTGCGCTCCGCCCTCGACGCGACCCATCTGTGCCGCACCCGAGGACTTACGCACGCCAAAGCACTCGGCGACCGCCACGACCGGATATTCCAGACCCTTGGAGGCGTGTACCGTCATGATGCGCACCGCGCCGTCACCCTCCTCGTTGAGGGCACCCGGGGCCTCCTTGCCCGCCAAGAAACGGTCGAAGGCCAGCGCGATGGAACGCGGCGAATTGCCGAACTCGGCCTCCGCCTCGGCCACGGCATCGAGCGCCTTGAGCACGTTGGCGGCAATGGCCTTGCCCTCGGGACCACGCTGCGCCAGACGCACAAACCAGCCCGAAGCGTTGACCACGTCGCGCGCGATGGCGGCGAACGAATCGCGGCCCACACGACGAAGCGCATAACGCAGCACCTCGCGGGCGCGCGTCACGAGCGGCAGGTCCTGCAGGCCCGGCGCATCGGAATCGCTCATGATGCCCGCATCGATGTTGCGGCGCGAGGTCTCCCCCGTCTCGCTATCGAGCTTGGTCGCCAGCGCCAGGAACTCCTGGACGCCGAGCGCAAACATCGGCGAGGCCAGCAACGGCATGAGGCCCTGCGCCGTATCGGCCGGATTGGCGAGCGCGCAGACCAGGGCGCGCACCGTCTGCACCTCGGCGGCTTGGGAAAAGACCGAGCCGCCCGCGATGACGCAGTCGAGCCCCTGGTCGCGGAAGGCCTGGGCGTAGACGTCGGCATTGGTCATGCGGCCCAGCAGCAGCACCATGCCGCCCTGGGGCTGGCCGGCATCGGCAAGCGCGCGGAATCGCTCGGCGATCGCACGGGCCTTGGCCTGTGTGCGCTCCTGCGTGCTGCCGCCGGCAACAAAGAGGGCCTGGCGACGCGAGGCGTCTGCCACCAGCGTGTCCTTGCGTCCGTCACTCGCCTCAAGGTCCAAAAAGCCCTGCATCAGGCCGCCGTCATCGCCGTCGAAGACGCGTGCCACATAACGCAGTACCTCGTCATGGCTGCGGAAGTTGCGCACGAGCTTGACGAGCTCGCCGGCGGGGGTGTCGGTCACGGCAGTCGCCTCGGGCGCGGCAGACGAGCCCACCTTGCGCTCCTGGCGACGGAATACCTCGACCTCGGCGCCGCGGAAGCGATAGATCGACTGCTGTGCATCGCCCACGGTACACAGCGCGCGCTCCCCCGCACCCGTCAGGTAGCGGATTAGATCGACCTGCATCTGGTCGGTATCCTGGAACTCGTCAATCATGACCATCTTAAAGCGGCCCTCGTATGCCGCTCGGATGGCCGGGTAATCGCGCAGGGCCTCGTAGGTCATGCGCAGCAGGTCGTTATTATCGAGGGCGGACTGGGCAGCTTTCAGCGCGCGATACTCAGCCTCTACAGAGCGGGCCAAGCCCACCAGTGCATCGAGCGCGGGACCACCGCAGGCCAGCACGATATTGATAAATGCATCGGCGGCCTCGGCCTTGAGCAGCTCGACCTGCTCCTTAGGGAATGCCTTGCTCGCGCGCGGCATGGTGCACGACATCATGAGTCGCGCCGCATCGGCCATGGTCTTGCCGCTGGCCTCGAATGCATCGATGGCATCGAGCGCCACCTGTGCCTTCTCGGTCGCGGCCTTGCTCGCACCCAGTGCTGCGCGATAGGCATCGGCAAACGCCGAGGTGTCGGCCTGGCCGCGCGCCACGCTCACGTCGTCCATGCCGCCCGGCAGCTGGCTCGAGAGCTCCAGCAGCTCGCGCACCAGGCCCTTGATGGTAGTGCCGGCGCCAAAGGGACCGCCCTCGCCCGCCATGGGATACCAGGCATAGAGGGCCTTGAGCGATGCGGCGAGCTCGGGGGCGGCATCGGGTGCCGTCGCGCGGGCCAGCACATGCTCAACAGCCTGGTCCATGAGCTCGTCGGTATCGGTGAGCACCGTGAACTCGGGGTCGATGCCCAGCTCCAACGCGTGTGCGCGCAGGATACGCGAGCACATGCCGTGAATGGTCGAGATCCACGCATCGTCGACGGTCAGGGCCTCCTCGTCCATGCCCTCGTCGATAAGCGCACGGCGCACGCGGTCACGGATCTCGGCCGCGGCATCTTTGGTAAAGGTAATGGCGAGCACCTGGTCCAGATGCTCAACGAACGGACCGGATTCGGGAGAGAGCGCGTAGACGATGCGGCGCGTGAGGGTAAAGGTCTTGCCCGAACCGGCGCCCGCCGAGACAAACAGCGGACGGTCGAGCGTCTTGACGATCTGCAGCTGTTGCGGCATCAAGGTCGAAAGATCCATGGTCTACACGTCCCTCCTTACAAACGTTCCTTGGTGGTTATACGAGCAGCGCGCATGCGCGGCCTGAGCCGACGTCGGGTCGACGGCGGCAACGTTGCCTGCCTCGAGCTCGCGCAGGCGCTCGGCGATGCCGGCCTCAACGCGATCGAGCAGGGCGTCGAAGTCCATGCTGCCACCCTCGCCGGGGAAACCTTTCTTAAGGCCCGGGATGCGACCGTCGCCGCGCTCTTCCTCGAGCAGCTCGGCGCTCGCGGCACCGCGCAACGCCGGCTTGCCGCCCTTGGTCGAAAAATAGAGCGCAGCACGGGTATCTAGGCCCAGCGCCCGACGCATGGCCTGCGCGTAGATGAGCGTTTGGGTATGCGGTGGCAGCCAGCGCGGATCGTCGATGGGGGCCTCGCCCGTCTCCTCGTCGCGCACCGTGGGGTCGGCGAGCTTAAACTCCTCGACACCCGAACGATGCTTGTAGTCGATTACCACGGCGCGATTCTCGGCATCCACATCCACGCGGTCGATGCGACCGCCGAGCGGCCAACCGGCATATTCGACCTTAAGCTCATTAAAGGCGAACTCAAGGTAGCGCGGGGCAAAGGGGGCAAGCGCCTCGGACTCGTAGGCAAGCACACCTTCCAGCTGGGGCAAAATCTCGGCCACCTGGCGCTCCTCCACTGGAGAGAGCGGCACCAGCGGGCCCTCGGTACCGCGCTTGCCGGCGTGCTCGGCCAAGGTCTCGTCAAAGACCTCGTGTAGCAGTTCCTGAGCGCGCGGCAGGTTCTCGGGCGTCACGCGCTCCATGCCCTCTTGGGGCAGACGGGCATGCAGATGTTCCAGCACGTCGTGGACAAAGTTGCCCTTCTCCATGTTGCCAAAGCCCGCGTCGATAGACTGGGGCTTGACGCGATACGAGACGAACCAGCACAGCGGGCAGGTGGAATAGGCCTCGATCTGCGAGGCGGACGTCAGACGCGGCACGAGCGGCGCGTCCTCACCCTCGCCATCGCGACGGCACAGGACCAAATACGGCACGGCCTCGGCACTCAGATGCTGAGGGGCTTCACAGGTCACGCGCTCGCGCTTGAGGCCTTCGCCTGCCGCGGGATCGAAGTCCCTTACGATATCGCCCTCACCCACGCACGTGGGCTTGGCAGCGCCAGCGGCCTCGGCATGTGCCCGCAGCTCGGTCCATACGGCTGCCGGGTAGCACTCGCGTGCCTGGCGATCGTGCGTCACACGGGCGAGCGCGACCGGACCGCTCGTCGCCTGCATTGCACGGCCAAAGCGCACGCGCAGCAGGGCGGCGGGCTCCAAAGACACGCCGTCGCGGCGCAGCTCGGTCGTCAACGTGGCAAGCGGGCCCTCTTCGTGCGAAAGCGGATAGCTGTCCAGGTCGACATCGGCAAACAGCACGGCATCGTAGCCGCCAGGACGCAAAACCGACGCATCGGCAAGCGACACGAAGCGCACTTGCGCCCGTGGCGTGCGATCGACCTCGTAGGTCTCGTAATCGTAAGCGGTACTGCGCTTGTCCACCTTGGTTCGAACGCCGTCGAGAACCGGCACGGTCGCGGCCTGCGACACGTCGAGCGCGCGAGCATCATTCATAAGGATGTCGATGGCATGGCGCAGCAAAGCCGTCTCTGCCTGGCGACGGGCCTGGCCGTCAAGGCCGCCTAGAGCGCGATCGGGCAGCGCCTCGGCAACGGCGAGCATGGCCTTGAGCGCCGTCACGGGTTTGTCGCGCCACAGCGCCTGAAACACGTCCGAGACCACGCACGGCACATTCTTAAACCAGTTATCGTCGCTGGCGGCCTTGCGGGCACCCCTCACCTGGCCCTGCACGCTCTGCAGCAGGCTCTTGACGCCCGCAGCGGTCTTGCTGCGCGACAGGCGCATGTTCTTGTCGAAGCCGCGGGCGCTCGCGGCGTCGGCACCCGAAAGCGGACTATAAATCCAGTCGGCAAGCTCTGGAGCGGGCCACCACTCGGTCTTGGAAGCGGTGCCCTCGTCGGCGGCTTTCATACGCTCGATCAGGTTGGCGAGCGCCGTAAACTGCCTGCCCGCGACGGACTGGGAAAACGCCGTGAACTCAGTCGTCTCGGCCGCAATGTGACGCGCCGCCAGACGGGCAGCGAGTTCGCCGAACAGCTGGGGCGCCCGGGCGGAAACTACGAGCACGCGCGCGGGGTCGGCGTTCGTCGCGGCGCCGTCGCGTGACACAGACTCCTCACATGCCGCGACCAGGTTCTCAAGAGCATCCACATAAGCGCGGGCGCGGGCATGGGGGCCGGCCACCTCTATAAAAATAGGCTGGGCAGCAGGCGCAGAAGCGGTCTCGGACGCACCGGCGTCCTCTCCCAACGGGGCGACCTCAAACAGCACACCGCGGGCATCAAAAGCTGCGGCCAAGTCTTCGCGCATCGCCGCCTGCTCGCGGGCAAGCAGCACGACGACCTCTCCCCCATTGTTCGCCACGGCCGACAACAGCTCGAGCAGGCTATGCGTAAACGACGTGACACCACGCACGCAGACGGCGCGGGCGCACCCCGGCAGGTTGTTCGCCAGGGCTTCTGCCATCATATCGGCGGCTTCGCAGGGCTCGACCATGTCTCGACGGTCCAAGCCGCTCGCATAGGCGCGCAACAGCTCGAACACACGGGCCTCGGCGTCGCTTTTGGGCTCGGGCTGAGCGGCGGCATCGCGACAGCGTTCGTCGCCCGTCCCCGCCACGCCTGGCAACACGCCGCGGGCCATGCGAGCAAGCATGCGTACCGTGCCTTGGCTGCGCGAGAGCGGCTGCAGAGCAGCGTCGTCGCGGCGGTCGACCATGTCCGAGAACAGCATCTGGCGCTGAAGGTTATCCACAAAGCTGCGGCCATCGCCCATAAGCTCCCACAGCGAGCGGAGCCACGATGTGGGCGTCTTGTAATCGATACCCAGTGAAACCCCGGCTTCTGCCGCATCATGACGGCACAGGTCGAGCTCGGCAAATGTTGGCGCCAGCAACACGGCGCGCCCGTGGCGGGCAACCAGGTCGGCCAGCAGCGCCGCCTCGGCATCGCTCAAATCCGTGCCGGCATTGGTGGTATAGATTCGAACAGGCATGGTCCTCCACTCAAACTGTTCGCAATATTCAACGCATCTATCCTACCCGCCCGCGCGGACAACCTGACCCCAATGCACCAGATCCCCTCGATGATCCGTTTTCCTCCGTCCCCAAGGGATCAATTATCGACACACAAAAACCGCCCCCGAAGGGGCGGCTCCAGCTGATCCGTTTGTTGCCGTTGACCTACTCGCCATCCTCCAGCTTGATGAGGATCTTGCGATAGCCACCGTACTCGCCGTTGAGCGCCTTGGAAACACGGCTCACCGTGGTGGACGAAGCGCCCGTGCGGGCCTGAACCTCAACATAGGGCTCGCCCTCATCCAGATAACGCGCGACCTGCAAGCGCTGCGAAAGATCGCAAATCTCGCGCGGTGTGCAGATATCGGTTAAAAACGCCTGGATATCCTTCTCGTCATCCAAAAGACTAAATGCGTGGACTAGCTGCTTGACATCAGGCTTGTCAAACATGTTCTCGATGTTCATCGATCACCGCCAAACCCGCCAAAAGGCATCGAAGTTGATACTGACATCGGGCATCGTTCACCCGTAATATGCAATAAAACTATGCATGGGCCATTTGCCCGTAGCAGTGTAGCACACCACCAAACTAAAGCGACAAGACTCTCTGCCAGCGGCACGTTTTTTAGGACGAACGCCGTTTTGAAACCGAATGCGCACGTAAGCTCCACGAATATCTGAGACAATGGGCGGCCGAACAAGGCGGCATACCCGCGCGGCCGTCCAAGCTGCCGCAGCAAGCCGCTTCGCGCGATGTCAATACATCCTGCGCAAGAAAGGATTCACACCATGCGCTTTATGCTTAACTGGCTCTTTACCTCGATCGCCATCGCGATTGCCACGTTCCTCGTTCCCGGCATCCAGCCCTTCGGTTTTGCCGAGGCCTGGGTCTGTTTCGCCTTCGTGGGACTGTTCCTGAACATCGTCGATTCGTTCGTCAAGCCGTTCCTGACGGTCATCTCGCTGCCGCTCACGATCATTACGCTGGGCATTTTCCAGCTTGTCGTCAACAGCTTTATGCTTGAGCTCGCGAGCTACCTGTCGGTCAACCTGCTGGGCGTCGGCATCTCCATCGCAGGCTTTGGCTCGGCCTTTATGGGTAGCATCCTGGTATCCATCATGCGTAGCATTCTCGACAGCATCGCCAAGGACTAAAACGGCCATTCCGGCCGTGCCCGTCTCAACAGCCCAAAACGAAGGCCACCCATCGCAAAAATGGGCGGCCTTCTTATTTGTCAAGTCTTAAAGGGCGAGAGCATCTACCATTTCTGCCCCGTCCCCACATGACAGGTGGGATTAGATGACGTAGTCGTAGCCACGGTTGGGAGCGATAAGTTGATCGAGCGTCACACCGTCGAGGTAGTCGTTGATGAGCTTGTCCAGGTTCTTCCACACGTCGAGCGTGGGGCACTCATCCGAACGCGAACAGCCCTTGCAGTCGCCATCCAGGCAGGCGACAGGCGCCAGACTGCCCTCGGTCAGGCGTAAGATCTCGCCCACCGTGTACTGCTCGGGCGGGCGCGTGAGCACGTAGCCGCCGCCCTTGCCACGCATGCCCGAAAGCATGTTGGCGCGCACGAGCGTAGCCAAGATGTTCTCGAGATATTTCTCGGAAATCCCCTGTCGCGCCGCGATCTCTTTGAGCGGGATGCGACCGGCTGCCTGGTGCTCGGCCAGATCGACCATAACGCGCAGGGCATATCTGCCCTTAGTAGAAACCAACATGTATAGTGCTGCCTTTCGGTCATTTAGTCCGTAGAAATTCTAGCCGAAATATTGGTTTTGAAAATACCCGTTCCGGTCAAGATGGTTAATCGACTCGTAATAATCTTCTATTTCCTATTGCGTTACTAGGCTTTACTGTCTACTATGCTTGCCAACAGCAAAACGAACAACCCATAAGGTTTGTGGGTTTCGCTGCTACACACACCGTAAAACCACACGGTATCCAGTCATTTGAACACTTTGGAGGTTCACCATGAGCAATGTTTACACGTCCATCGATCAGCTTATCGGCCACACTCCGCTTCTGGAGCTCACTCACTTTGAGGCCGATGAGGACCTCAAGGCCCGCGTGCTCGTCAAGCTGGAATACTTCAACCCCGCCGGCTCCGTCAAAGACCGCGTCGCCAAGAACATGATCGACGAGGCCGAGAAGGCCGGCAAGCTCGTGCGCGGCGGCGACTACACCATCATCGAGCCCACGAGTGGCAACACCGGCGTCGGCATCGCCTCGGTGGCGGCGGCTCGCGGCTACAAGGTGATCATCACCATGCCCGAGACTATGTCCGTCGAACGCCGCAAGCTTATGCAGGCATATGGCGCACAGCTCGTGCTCACCGACGGTTCCAAGGGCATGAAGGGCGCCATCGCCAAGGCCGAGGAACTGCAGAAGGAGACGCCAAACAGCATCATCGCCGGCCAGTTTGTGAACCCCGCCAACCCCGCCATCCACAAGGCCACGACCGGCCCCGAGATCTGGGATGACACCGACGGCGAGGTCGACATCTTCGTCGCCGGCGTTGGAACCGGCGGCACCGTGACCGGCGTGGGTGAGTTCCTTAAGGAGCAGAACCCCGAGATTCAGGTTGTCGCCGTCGAGCCCGCCACTTCCCCGGTGCTCTCCAAGGGCCAGGCCGGCCCGCACAAGATCCAGGGTATCGGCGCCGGTTTTGTGCCCGACGTCCTCGACACCCAGGTCTACGACGAGATCATCCCCGTCGAGAACGACGACGCCTTTGCGACCGGCCGCGCCGTGGGCCACAAGGAGGGCGTGCTCGTGGGCATTTCGTCCGGCGCCGCCGTGTGGGCCGCGCTACAGCTGGCCAAGCGCCCCGAGAACGAGGGCAAGACCATCGTGGCGCTGCTCGCTGACACCGGTGAGCGCTACCTGTCCACGGCACTGTTCCAGGACTAGGGCCTGTCGCCCATAGGTTGAGCCCACGGACGAGCCGGCCTCCTCTCTCCCGGCAGTCTGAGCCCATCCAATCAGGGTGTCCCACGAGACGCCCGAACTTGCTACAATGTCTGCGGCGCGGAACCAGCCTCCCGCGCCGCTTTTCTTTTTTGGCCACATGCCACCAAGGAGAACCTCCCCATGCACAACAAGCGCGTGCTCGTCGCCATGAGCGGCGGCGTCGATTCCAGCGTGACCGCGTACCTGCTCAAAAGCCAGGGCTACGAATGCGCCGGCGCCACCATGCGCCTCACCTGTCCCGCACCCGACTCCGCCACGGGCATGAGTAAGGTCGACCGCGACATCGCCGATGCGAAGGCCGTCGCCGAGCGTCTGGGGATACCCCACCATGTGCTCGACTTGCAGCAGACCTTCGACCACAGCGTTATCGAGCGCTTTGTGAACGCCTACCAGGAGGGGCTGACGCCCAACCCGTGCATCATCTGCAACCGCCACATAAAGTTTGGCGCGTTGCTCGGTGCGGCGCTGGACATGGGCTGCGACTACATCGCAACGGGTCATTACGCCAAAACAAGCCAGACAGTAGACGGCACCTGGCAGCTGCATCGCGGCGAAGATCCCAAAAAGGACCAGAGCTACTTTTTATATTCGCTTACGCAGGAGCGCCTGGCGCACACGATCTTTCCGCTGGCAGGCCTAGACAAAGAGCGCGACGTGCGCCGCATAGCCGCCGAGCAAGGCTTTACCAACGCCCAGAAGGCCGAAAGCGAGGACATCTGCTTTATTCCAGACGGTGACTACGCGGGCTATATCGAGCGCCGCTGCGGACATCCCGCTGCACCGGGCGACATTGTGTGGCGCGACGGCAGCGTGGTCGGACGCCATAACGGCGCGTTGCGCTATACCATCGGCCAGCGCAAGGGCTTGGGCGTCGCGATGGCGCATCCCGTGTATGTGACGGGCGTCGATGCCGCCAACAACACCGTGCATCTGGGCGAGGCCGAGGACCTAACGGCCACAGCACTCACGGCCGACGACTGGATCTGGAGCGCCCCTGCCGACCGCATGGAGGCAGAACTCGATGCCGGCGGCATTCGCGTGGGCGCCAAGTACCGTTACCGTCAGAAAGACCAAGCAGCGACCCTTACGCGCGGCGAAGACGGGCAAATGCTGCTGACTTTTGACGAGCCGCAGCGAGCCATCGCCCCCGGCCAGGCCGTTGTAGTCTACCACGGCGACATCGTCCTGGGCGGCGGCACGGTGACCGGCGCACTTAAGTAGCCGCAGGTTTATCGCTGCACGTGTCGAAGCACCTCAACAGCGGCACTAACCTCGATTACGCGACGCTCGAGGCCGCGGCAAATGGCCTCGAGTCGACTCTCCGCCGTCGCCCATTCGCTCTGCGAAAGAATCTCGATCGCCTCATCAACAAATCCGTTGAGCCGCGATGGATCGAACCAATCGAGCGAGTCCGCAAGCGCCAGCTGGACGGAAGGGTCGGGCCCAAACGGCTTAGCGGAAAACCCAAACTCCCCAGCTGCGAGCACGGCAGTTGGTACGTTGTACCACAGGCAGTTGCCGCTATCGAACAGCGGAGCAGGCCTTATCTCCAGGGTATCGACATTGCGGATGATGCCGAAGTTTCGCCAATGGCGGTCGCTGTTGGCCAAAAGGGCATCGCAGACAATCATCTGCGACATAGACCTTCTCACGGCAGCCTCGTCTGCTCCATGCTTGCCGAGGTAGCGGCAGTACCGGTCGTACGTCGAGCTTCCTCGCTGGCCGCCAAGGGCGTTCTTAACGTAAACAGCCGGAACATATTCCTCGCGGCCGTCTAGAAAGTCGTCGCACAGACACACAGGGCCATCGAACATCCGCTCAACCGTATAAGGAACAAACTCGCCCTCCGACAGCAAGCGACGATGCAGAGCCGTTGCAACCGCCTCGTTAAAGGGACGCTGATCGTCCATCCCGCACCCTTTAGCCAAAACGCGAATGCCGTTTCGGATCATCCACGATTTAGGGAGCTCGCCCTCGGACGTGTTATCCGGATTTTTAAGACCGATGCCTTCCAGCCAACCCGAACGCTCTTCGGGCGCCGATCGCTCAAATTCGTTCTCAAAGTAATTGATGTTTTGCCATTTGAGTTCGGCGCAATCGGCCGGCCGCAGCCAATAACAATCCGAAAGTGATAGGCCCAGGCACCGAACCGGAACCTCGATGCCACTGGCAATTCCCAGTTCACGATAGCGCGAGACGAGCCCGGGGCGGACGTCAGGCACCGACCGATGGCTCCACCACACGTTGAGCTCCCGCTTATTCACCGTTGGAGAAGAGCTCGAGCACGTGCCAAACGGCATTCGTTGCGCATCGAGTACCTCCGCGATTTCGAAGGAAAACTCGCGCGTCGGATCAAATGAGACATGCGCGACCTCATGGTCGGCGGACATCAGCGTAAACTTGCGCCCCACATCGGCCGCAGGACGGCGTCCACGTTTGCGGACCTTTTGATAAGCGACCGCGGAATTGAACTCGACCATCTTCCGTCCGCCCACAATATCGCACGCGAGCGTTCCCGATGCGGCAAGTTGAGATATGCGGGCTTTCGTAACGCCCAGCAGGCAGGCAGCATCACCCATAGATAAGTACTCAGATGCATTCATATGCCGCATCACCTCGTTAAGTATTCCAAACGTTAAGTTAATTAGTTACATACAGTATAATACTAAACAGAATGAAGCGAAAAAAGGCCCGAGAAATCGGGCCTTAGCGATTGGTCAGCCGAGTCGCAAGCTGCTCCCCTAGCGCTGAACGTAGGCGAGAACCAGCTCAAAGGTATTACGCACGCCGTCGATGTGGCTGCGCTCGTAGTTGTGGCTCGCGTACACGCCGGGGCCGATCAGACCATGACGAATGTCGTAGCCGGCAGAGAGCGCGGCCTCGACGTCGGAGCCGTAGTGCGGGTACACATCGATGGCGTAATCGAGCTCCAGCTCGCGCGCGATGTTGGACAGCGTGGTTACCAGGTCGTAGTTGTACGGACCACCCGAATCCTTAGCGCAAATCGAAACCATGCGCTCGGTGCAGCCCAGGTCGTCGCCCACGCAGCCCATGTCCACGCTGATCATCTCGCGCGTGTCGGCCGGCACAAAGGCGCCGCCGTGGCCGACCTCCTCGTACACCGTAAAGAGCAGCGATACCTTGCGCGAAAGCGTCACCTCGTCGTCGGCGACGGCGCGGGCCAAACCCAGCAGAATCGACGCGGACAGCTTGTCGTCAAGGAAGCGACTCTTGATGTAGCCGCTCTCCGTCACCGTGGTGCGCGGATCCATAGCGATGATGTCGCCCGTCTGAATGCCCAGCTCAAGCACGTCATCCTTGCTGTCAACGTTCTCGTCGAGCAGGATTTCCATGTTCTTCTCGATGGTCTTGACCGGCTCATCGGCCACATGCGCCGAAGGCTCAGTATTGAGGACCACGCCCGTGTAGACATTACCGTCACGCGTGTAGACGGTGCAGTTCTCGCCATCGGCCGTAGACCACTGGTGCCCACCAAGCGTCGTGGGACGCAGGCGGCCATTGTCCTTAATGGAACGCACCATGGCGCCCAGGGTATCGACATGGCTCGCCAGTACGAGCGGCTCACCCTCACCACCAAGCTCAACGAGCACGTTGCCTTTATTGGAGCGCTCGGGCCCAAAGCCCATATCGCGCAACGTTTCCATTAGATAATCAGTCGCCGCACGGGTATAGCCCGTAGGCGAAGCAATAGAAGTCAGCGTCTTAAGCTGTCCCGCGATATAGGAGAGCGTCTCCTCTAGAGAAGCATCGATTACAGAAGCCATGTGCATCCTTCCAAGCAAAACTAAGACCGAGTCCCGATTTTAACCGTTCTGCACGCGCAAGGCTCTGGGAGCCGAGCCACCTCCAGACGTCCTCCCGCCGATTTTACGCACGCGCACGGCTTACAATCCCAATCTTGCATAAATCCTATCGGTATCTGCATAGAAATGAGGAATCTTTTTTGCTTCGTCTCAGGGTACCCCACCTTGGGCCGTGCAAAAAACGGAGTATTCAGCACCGTGGGCCCCAACGACCCCATCGCGAACGACAAAACGACGCGGTTACAGCAGTGTTGCAGGTCGTCGCAAAGCAAAAACTCAGTAACAACCCCCTCCACTCATCGATAGCCCGCCCACAATGGCTGTCGATGGGCGCCTGCGGACCACTACGGGCCATTCAAAACGTTATGCATTCTTAAGAGCTTGCTGAATACTCCCAAAAATGCACGCTGGGAAGTACACCACCCATCCGCAGCGGGCAGCATGCCTTGGTTTTGCCCATCTCGGGGCATCGACGAGGCACAAAAAGCCCCGCCGCGCGTAGCGCGGCGGGGCCAGCGGCAAGTCAAAAGACCATACGCCTACAGGCGAAAGAACACCAAACTAGGCTAGGCAGCCGGGCAGATCTTCTTGAAGAGCTCGATGACGTCGTCGAGCGTCGCCTCGCGCGGGTTACCCGGGAAGCAGGCGTCGGCCATGGCGTCCTTAGCCAGGACCTCGATCTCGTCAGCCTTCATGGCCTCGCAGACGTGCGGGATGTTCACGTCGGCGGAAAGCTGCTTGACGGCGGCGATGGCGGCGTCGGCGGCCTCGTCAGTGCTCATGCCCGTGGTGTCAACGCCCATGGCGACGGCGACCTTGGCCAGGCGCTCGGCGCAAACCGGCTTGTTGAACTCCATGGCAATCGGCAGCAGCATGGCGCAGGCGACGCCGTGCGGGGTGTCGTAGTGAGCGGACAGGGTGTGAGCCATGGCGTGGTCGATGCCCAGGCCAACGTTGGAGAAGCCCATGCCGGCGACATACTGGCCAAGAGCCATGCCCTCGCGGCCGGAGCCGGGCTGACCGGACTTGGCCTCGGCGACGGAGTCGCGCAAGTTCTCGCTGATCAGCTTAATGGCCTCAAAGTGGAACATATCGGAGAGCTCCCAAGCGCCCTTGGTGGTGTAGCCCTCGATGGCGTGGGTCAGTGCGTCCATGCCAGTGGAAGCGGTCAGGCCGGCGGGCATGGAAGCCATCATGTCGGGATCGACGACAGCAACCTCGGGGGCATCGTTGGTGTCGACGCACACGAACTTGCGGACCTTCTCGGGGTCGGTGATGACGTAGTTGATGGTCACCTCGGCAGCAGTACCGGCGGTCGTCGGCACAGCGATGGTGAACACGGCGTGGTTCTTAGTGGGAGCAACGCCCTCGAGGCTGCGGACATCGGCGAACTCGGGGTTGTTGATAATAATGCCGATGGCCTTGGCGGTGTCCATGGAGGAGCCGCCACCGATGGTCACGATAGCGTCAGCCTCGGCGGCCTTGAAGGCCTCGACGCCGTCCTTGACGTTCTGAATCGTGGGGTTGGGCTTGATCTCGGAGTAGAGGCTCCAGGCGATGCCGGCGGCATCGAGCTCATCGGTCACCTTAGCGGTAACGCCAAACTTGACCAGATCGGGATCGGAGCAGACGAAAATCTTCTTGTAGCCGCGACGCTGGAGCTCGCCGGGGATCTCCTTGATGGCGCCGGAACCATGATAAGAGATGGTATTGAGAACGAAACGATTAGCCATTGATAGCCTCCCATCGTGTGCGGGGCATCCATTACGCCCCACGCTATGAGTCCCATCCTAACGCTTTTGAAACAAAAAACGCGTGAGAACGTCAAAAGTGTTAAAGCGTTTCAACAGAATAACGGAGCCCTAGTCCTTCCCTCCCGACAGCAGCGAAGGCTAGATTGTAGGAGCAATCGCCCAAAGAATACGACCGACTCAGTCTATAAATTGTTTCTGTTTTAGCAATATATGTTTGACAATACGTTTATAAAAAGATACTTTGTGTGAATAACATGCATGCAGCAAATAACGTCATTCATTTTGTTAGAAATTGCCCATGCGGTTATTGCAGCTGCATCTACTGCAACGTACAGCGTAATTCTCCGCACGAAGCAGAAGACGGTTCCAATTCGATCGAGGCGATGACACATGGTGGCTAGTGGTCCTAAATCGAGCAAGACGGCTACAAACGAATATCAAATCTCAATTGAAGGTAACCCTTATCCGCATACTCTGGCTCTCATCAACCCAGCGGGAGACAACCTCAACATCAAAAAACATGGGTTCACGGGTCCACTAGGACAGCTATTGAGTCTTAAATATACCGTTTATGACGATGCAAATGAAAAACTCTTCACTGTCGTCGACGGTGGTTTTAGCAACATGCCCAGGGTTGCGCTCATCATCGAACACGAGGAAGTTGCGGTGTTTGATTATGGCCTAAACAGACTTGAGATGAAGTGCGTAACGAACATACCGAATTACACAATAAAAGGTAACTTCCTATTTGGAGATTACGATATATTCAGCCAACGGGAAGTGAAACTATCTTCAGTTATCGTCCTTCAATGTGATAAACAATCGTGCTTTAGCATACAGGTTTTGGATAAAGCCGAATTAGCCGCCGCAATTGGAATACCTACAGCCATTGCCCTTCTTAGGGCACGGATTGAAGAGCATCTCGAATAAATCGCAAAAAGCAGTTCGTAGCAACATTCAGGAGCTGGATGGTTTTTTCTGGCTCCTGGAACTGTATTACATAGTCTGCAAATTGTTCGAAACCACGTCCATGATCCGCAGTAATGGCGGTATGCTTTTTCAACTCCTGCGTAAACGCTACTTTCAAAAAGGATATCGAAACACTATCTAAATTGTTGCAAGACTCATCCAGACTAATAATAGAATAGCTGCTCAGAAAGGCTCTACAAAGCAACAAAGAGGACAGTTCACCGCCTTGATTATCAACTTGATTACTGTCGTCTTATTTTGAATAAAAAGCTCTGACATATGTCCATCCCCTTAACTAATAATCATAGCTGGAAAGATGACATTTTTATTCTATAGCCTCAAGTAACACGCTTTGCTGACGTCAAATCTTGTCATTACAAACATGCACCTTAGCGCTTAAGACTACAAAAAAGGGGCGGCCGAGATGGCCGTCCCCTCCCCAATATTGATCAGTGCGGCAAAGGGACAGCCCCTTTGCCGCATTCGGTTACTTTCGGCAGCCCTCTTTCCAAGCCTCGGCCGCAACCTTCCAGCGTAAGCGCAAGTCGCGCTCGCGGTCGATGAACATGATGGCAAACGCGACAAACAGCAGCAAGCTCGCCACGACGATGGCGTGCAGGCCCATGCGCTCAATACACCAGTTGCCCAACACGGCGCCAAACACAAAGGTAAAGATCACGCCAAAGTACAGCAGGCCGTTTTCCAAAAAGCCGCGCCTGTGGGTGATGATGTAATCGTCCACGTTTTGCAGCGCGTTGCGCAAGTTGCCGATGCACATAGTCGTAGCGATGCCGTGACCGTGGATCTTGCGGAAGCTCTCGACTTGCATACCGCAGGCAAACGAAGTAAGACAGTTGGCGAGCAGGTTGAAATCGCCGCCCGGGATAAAGCTCACGCCCAGCAAGATAACAGCTTCAAAGAACACCGTCACCTGACGCCAGTGGATTAAGCTGCCAAAACGCTCGTGCACCAGGTCGGCAAGCATAATGCCCACAGCAAACGACACCACAGGGAAGAAATAGTGCCCCGCAAGTGCCCAATTGCCCTCCGAGATGCTCACGCCCACCAGCAAGATGTTGCCCGTCTGCGCGTTGGCGAAAACATGGTCGCGCCCAATGTACGAATACACATCCATAAAGCCACCGGCGAGCGCCAAGATAATGCCCAGCTCAATAGACTCCGATATCTGTTTGGCACGCTGCATCGTCGTGCATCCTCCTTGTTGACGACTCTCTCGTGCGTTGGCGGAAACATAGCCGCCGTTCATACTGTAACCCATTGACAACATAGCGTGCGCGCGAGACGGCTCCTTCGACGCAGGGATACACAGTCTGGAAACAAACGGCGGGCGCGGCGACGCTCTCACTCACCAGCCCATGTACTCCCCCAGTCTTTTTAGCTCCGCCCCAAAAAGACTGGTTACAATTACGTGCAGCATACAGACACCGGGAGGGATCGTGGCAAAAAAGCCTCAGCACGCTCAGAACAGCCAACGCGGACAGCAGGGCAAACAGGGCCAGCAGCAAAAGCGCGGCGGCAAGGCGCAGGCCACGGTCACCCGCGCCAAGCATTCCCAAGCGACGCCCGCCCGCCCCTGGCGTCCGGGCCGCGATAAATTCCTCCCCGTCAGTCGTGCCGACATGGATGCGCGCGGCTGGGACCAGTGCGACTTTGTCTATATCTGCGGCGATGCCTACGTGGACCATCCCAGCTTTGGCATGGCCATCATCAGCCGCGTACTCGACGCGCACGGCTACAAGGTGGGCATCATCTGCCAACCCGACTGGACCGACCCCGCCAGCATCACTGTGCTCGGCGAGCCGCGCCTGGGCTTTTTGGTCAGCGCCGGCAACATGGACTCCATGGTCAACCACTATTCGGTGACCAAGCACCGCCGCCACACCGACGCCTATACCCCCGGCGGCGAGGAAGGTCACCGCCCCAACCGTGCCGTCACGGTCTACGGCAATCTCATCCGTCAGACGTTTAAGGACGCCCCCATCATCATCGGCGGCATCGAGGCGAGCCTGCGTCGCCTGGCCCACTACGACTACTGGCAGGACAAACTCAAGCGCTCGGTGCTGCTCGACTCGGGCGCCGACATCCTCATCTACGGCATGGGTGAGCACGCGATCGTCGAGATCGCCGACGCGCTCGACGCGGGACTGCCCATCGATCAGATCACCTATATCAACGGCACCGTTTACCGCACGGGCTCGCTCGACGAGGTCTACGACTACGACCTGCTGCCCAGTTGGGACGACCTTGCCGCCGATAAGCTCAACTACGCGCGCAGCTTTAATGTGCAGCAGCAGAACATGGACCCCATCACCGGACACCGCCTGGTAGAGCCCTACCCCAACAGCGTCTATGTGGTGCAGAACCCGCCGTCGGCGACGCTTTCCACCGACGAGATGGACGAGGTGGCCGAGCTCCCCTACGCACGCGACTGGCATCCCGATTACGACGCGGCGGGCGGCGTGCCGGCCTTTGCCGAGATCAAGTTTTCAATTAGCTCCAACCGCGGCTGTTTTGGCGAGTGCTCGTTTTGCGCGCTCACCTTCCACCAGGGCCGCGTGCTGCAGATGCGCAGCCACGACTCGATCATGCGCGAGGCCGAGCTGCTCACACACGACCCCGAGTTTAAGGGCTATATCAACGACGTGGGCGGACCGACGGCCAACTTTAGCCGCCCCGCCTGCGACAAGCAGCTCAAGCACGGCGTGTGCAAGAACAAACGCTGCCTGTGGCCGAGCGTGTGCAAGAACATGGTGGTCGACGAGACCGGCTACACGCAGCTGCTGCGCGACCTACGCCAGCTGCCGGGCGTCAAGAAGGTCTTCGTCCGCAGTGGCATCCGCTTTGACTACACCATGGCCGATGCCTCGGACGAGTTTTTGCGCGAGCTGCTAGAGCACCATGTCTCGGGCCAGTTACGCGTGGCACCCGAGCACGTGAGCGACGCGGTGCTGTCCGTGATGGGCAAGCCGAGTCGCGCCGTCTACGACGCATTCTGCCGTAAATTTGAACGCTTGAATCGCGAATACGGACTCAAGCAGTACGTGGTGCCGTATCTGATCTCGAGCCACCCCGGTTCAACCATGAAGGAAGCCGTGGATCTTGCCGAAGCCGTGCGCGACATGGGCTACATGCCCGAGCAGGTGCAGGACTTCTACCCCACACCGTCCACTATGTCGACGTGCATGTACTACACCGGCGTGGACCCGCGCACCATGAAACCGATCTATGTGGCGCGCGACCCGCACGAGAAGGCCATGCAGCGCGCGCTCATCCAGTATCGCAAGCCCGAGAACTACAAGCTGGTACGCGAGGCGCTGGAAAAGGCTGGCCGTCGCGACCTGATCGGCTACACCAAGCATTGCCTGATCCGTCCCGTGCCGCCGCGCCCGGGCGAGACGTCTGCTGGCGGTGGGCATGGCGCAGGCAAGAAGGGCGGCAAGGCCCACGGCGGCGCTGGTGGTGCCGGCAAGGGGCCTAAGGGCAGCAAGGGCCACGGCGGCATGTCACGTGCGCAGAACACCGCAGGCCGTAACCGCGCGGCCCAGGGGCGTCAGGGCGCCAACGGCGGCGGGCGTCGCAACTAGGGCAGCGGCGCGCTCGCTGCGTCCATCCCACACGCGTGGCGCAGCGAGCGCATTGCCTCAACGAGGATGACACCGGCGATAGCGACCGTAATTGCCACGTCGAGCGGTGCGTTCACAAACCACAGCAAGCCCATGAGGTATGACCCTGCATTAAAGGCAAAGTGCAGCAGGATCGTGTAACGGAGCTTTCCGGTGGTCACGAGCACCCAGCCAAAGATGAGGCCGGCGGCACCCGCGTAGCAACCCTGTACCCAATTCATGTGCATAAAACCGAAGATTGCCGCCTGCAGTACAATCGCCGCTGCGATACCCCACATGCTTGGGGCCGCCCAGGGCACCATGGCGCCGCCCTGCGCGCTCGCACGACGCCGGCGCTTCCAAAGTGGGCGGCACTGCGGATTAAACGCTCGGAGCGAAAACTCAAAAATAATGCCGCGTACCAGCAGCTCTTCACAAAATGGGGCGCCGAGCACCGTAGTCAGGACGGCGAGATAGCTGGTGTCGCCCATGCCTGTTTCCTCGACAAGTTCGCTGTAGTCGGCCGCGGCATCGGGCAACAGCGACAGCACGGCGTCGGTCACGTAGCCAACGACCACCTGCATGGATAGGCCAATCACGATAACGCAGGCGATGCGTTTCCATGCCCCACGCGCTCCCCCGCCGAGCGGATGCGCGCTTTGCCGGCGTGCCATAAACGAACGCGGCCACAGATAACGCCACCACAGCAGCGCCATCAAAAACGACGCCGTCTGCGCGACGGCCTGAAGCAATTGGATGTCGAGATCATCGATCGAAAAACCCATGAACACCGATGCGACGCCGAGGGCGGAGAACAAAACGACGCTCAGGGCAATATCGGCAGCGAAGACGCCAAAACAGGCAAGCGCCCAAATCATCGCATTGAGCATGCCAACCTCCTCAAAACCCGGCACTTGGGGACAGTCATTGTTGATGAGAATCGGGCGCAATGCCAAAAGCCCCGTTGGGCGAGATGTCGAACGGGAAGGTGCCGCAGCGATTGAACGCGGCGATAAACATGCGGATGGCGTTGGACGGCGTAGTGCCCACGAGCTGGGTTGCCGCCGCGAAGGCCGCCTTTTCTTCGGGCAAGACCTTCGCGACAACCGGGGTCATGTGTTCTGCCATGGCGCTTCCTTTTTGAAACGACGGTGGTGCGGATGGATGCGGGCCACGCGGCTGGGCGACGGGCTGTGAAGGCAACCCGATTGGCCCGCATCTGGAGTTTGTTCTACGGCGTTGGTATTACTTGGTATTCCTAAGTATTACCCCGCAGATAGAATACCATACCCGACCCCATGGGGACGGAGAAAAAAACGGATCAATTTGTTGCTGAGTAAGTCTTTAGAGCGTTATGATGTCCGAGATATTGAGGGCCCGAGCGTCAGCGGAATCGTGCGTGGCAAGCAACAGCATACGACCGTCGAGCAAGTCGAGCACGACCTCGGTGCATGCGTCGCGCGCAGCGATGTCTAGACCGGTAAAGGGCTCGTCCAGAATCACTGCGCCGCCCGGACACAGCAGGGCTCGGGCAATCTCGACGCGACGGCGCTGCCCGCCCGAGAGCTCGGCCACGCGGGCATGCACATCGATCCCCGGTACCAGCAGGCGCAACAAGGCAGCGGCACTCGAGGCATTCACGCGTGCATCGGCGCACACCAGCACGTTATCCAAAGCAGAGGCGTCCTCGACCAGGCGCACGTCCTGAAACACCATGGAGCACGGTGCGCACTCCCCCGCCACCAGCGCAAGCAACGTCGACTTGCCCACGCCCGAAGCGCCCATCACACAGGTGCGTCCACCGGCGGGCACATGAAGCACCAGTCCGTCGAGCGCCGGCGACCAGGGCGCCCGGTCGCCCACGGCGAGCGCAAGCTCCGCAGCAGCCCCGCCGCCAGCAGAGCCGCACGCACGCCCATGCGCCCGCACAGCAGCACGCCATGCTGCGGGCCCCGAAGCCCGCAGCAACCACACCAGCACGTGCTCGCATGCCCACGATGCCGCCACGACCAACACGGTCCACGCCAGCAGGTCAGCCGTCTCGATGAGCAGCTTCGCCTGATAGATGCGTTCGCCCACGGTGCCCGCCGCCATGCCGATCAACTCCGCCGCCACGCCGGCCTTCCAGCTCATGCCGATCACGGCGCGGGCGCACGAAAGCACAAACGGCAGGACTTCGCGCCAGGTGTGGGCGCAAAACAGTCGCCAGCCCCGCACGCCATGCAGACGAAACATCTGCTCCAGCGGCTGATCAACCTGCGTCAAACCCTCGACCAGCGAGAAATATACGCCCGGCAGTGCCATCAAAAAGACTGCCGCGATGCTCACGCGCGCCGATCCCAGCCAAATGAGCAGCAGGACCACCACGCAGGCAACCGGCGTCGCCTTAACAAACGAAAGCGCCGGAGCAACCAGGTGCGCAAACGCCCGCGAACGTGACGAAATCCCGGCCAGCACGCCACCACACACCGCGGCAAGCGCCAGCCCGCCCAATATCCGCGCGCCCGAGCCCGCCAGAATCGCCCATGTGCCGGCATCGCATACCAGTCGCAGCAACGCCACCACGACAGCGCCCGGCCCCGGCAAAATCAACGGCTGCGCCACGAGACCCGCCACCAGCACCCACACGGCAAGCCAAAAGGCGGCGACGGCACCTGCTGCCGTCACCGCCTTCATACGCTCTGTCATTTGTCGAGCAAACGCACGCACGGGCTACTCCATGTAGTAGAAATCGTCAGCCGGAAGTTTACCACCCACGGCGCTCGCGTCCGCGTCGGACAGCACCTGCAGATACCCACTAAGTGCCGCCTTCATATCCTTGCCCGTCTGGCACACGAGCATGCACCCGGGAATCGCCTTCTCGGCAATCGTGGCGTTATCCACGATGCCCGCATCGACCACGGCCTGCGCCCAGTCCGCCGGCGCCGCGTTCACGGCCTCAACGCTCGCAACATGGCAGCTCAGGAATTCCGCCACGGCCTCGGGATGCTCCTCGGCAAAGGCACGGCGCACCACGGTCACACCCGTCAGCAAGCGCGAGCCCGTGTCACCCGCTAGCTCGTCCCACACATCGGTCAGGCTCACCGGTGCCGACAGCTTGCCCTCGCTCTTGGCGATGGCCGCCGTCTTGAACGGCTCGGGTAGCACGCCCACGGCAGTCGGGTCGGCAAGCAGAGCCGAGAGCACCTCGGTAGGCTCGCTCTTAAACTCGAGCGCCACCTGACCGGCCAAGCCCGCGCGCTCCAGCAGGTAGTTCATGACGTACTCCGGCGTGGTGCCCTTGCCCGTCATATAGACGGTATGGCCCGCCAGATCGCCAAACGAGGCCACACTCGCGTCGCCCGTCACCACGTTCAGCACGCCCAGCGTGTTGATGTCGATGACCCGCACCGCGCCCTCGGTCTTGTTGTAGAGCACGCTCGCCACGTTGGCAGGCACCAGGGCGATATCGATATCGCCCTGAATGACCTTGGGCACAATCTCGTCGGCGGCAGTGTTGATCGCAAAGTCGAACTTATTGTCCGTCTCGCCATCGGCAGCCTGGTCCATAAACTGCACCAGGCCAATCGAGGTCGGCCCCTTGAGCGAGGCGACGTGCACCTCAACCGGCTCTGCGGCAGCACCGTCAGCGACAGACCCGGCAGCCGAGCCCGCGACAGACCCGGCACTGGCAGCCCCGCCGCCACAGCCCGCGAGCGCAAGCGACAGGGCGCCCGCGGCGAGCGCCGAGGAAAACCCCCGGCGCGACAGCTCAACATTAAACGCACGCATCGCTAGCACGCCCCCTCGTTGGGCATCGACCAGGCGTGATGGTCGGTATGCAGCAGCTCCTCGGCCAGCGGCGAAAGCGGCGCACCCAAGAACTCGCGATAGCACGCCTGAACGTCGGGATTCTCGTGCGAGAAGCGAATGTCCGCCTTCGCATCCAGGCCCCACAGCACCTGGCCGCGCTCGGCCGCCAGCTCGCAGCCGTCGTGGATGGGCTGACCGCCGCCACCGACGCAGCCGCCCGGGCATGCCATAACCTCAACGAAGTCATAGCTCACGCGGCCGTCGCGAATCGCGTCGAGCAGACGGGCAGCGTTGCCCAGCCCGTGTGCCACGGCGACGCGCACCTTGGTGCCCTCGATATCGGCCGCGGCTTCCTTCCAGCCGTCGAGTCCGCGCGTGTCGGTAAAGAAGTCGGCGTCGGGGTTCTTGCCCGTCACCAGGTAATAGGCCGAGCGCACGGCGGCCTCCATCACGCCGCCCGTGGCGCCAAAAATCACACCCGCACCCGTGCCAAAGCCCAGCGGCGTATCGAGCGGCTCCTCAACTAGCGTATCCACGCTCACGTGGCTCGCGCGGACCATGCGCACCATCTCGCGCACCGTCAGCGCAACGTCCACATCGGGCGTGCCGTCCTCGCCCACCATGCTCGGCAGCGCGCACTCGGCCTTCTTGGCCGTGCACGGCATCACGGACACCACAAACAGGCGCTCGGGCTCCGCGCCCAGCACCTTGGCGTAGTAGGTCTTGGCGATAGCGCCGAACATCTGCTGCGGCGACTTGGACGTGGACAGGCTGTCGACAAACTCGGGGTAACGTGCCTTCACAAAGCGCACCCAGCCCGGGCAGCAGCTCGTAAACATGGGCCAGCCGCGGCTGTCGCCCTCACCCTTAGCGGCGGCGCCCAGGCGCTCGAGCAGTTCGGAGCCCTCCTCCATAATGGTGAGGTCGGCCGAGAAATCGGTGTCGAACACGTACTCAAAGCCCACGCGGCGCAGTGCGCAGGCCAGACGCTCGACGGTTGCCTCCTCTCGAGATATGCCGAGTTCCTCGCCCCAGGCGCTGCGCACGGCAGGCGCGATCTGCACCAGCACGATCTTGTCGGGATTAGCGAGCGCGTCAAACACGGTCTCGGTATCGTCGCGCTCGCGCAGTGCGCCCGTCGGACAATGCGTAATGCACTGGCCGCACGCGACGCAATCGGTCTTGCCGATCGGCGCGCGTCCGCGGGTACCCACGGCGGTATGTGTGGCGCGGTTGGTCAGGTCCCAAATCCCCAGGCCCTGCACGCTCTCGCACACCTTGATGCAGCGCATGCATTTAATGCACTTGTCGTTTTCGCGGATGATGGGAAAATCGAAATCCCAGCCCTCGCCCGCCAAATGCCTTTGATATGGCAGATAGAAAATGCCCAGGTCGTTGGCGATGGTCTGCAGGTTGCAGTTGCCGCTGCGCACGCAGCTCGTGCACTGCGAATCGTGCTGGGACAGCAGCAGCTGCACGTTGGTGCGACGGGCCTCGCGGGCCTTGGGGCTGTTGGTGTGGACCACCATGCCGTCGAGCACGTAGTTGTTGCAGGCGGCAACCAGCTGGTCGCAGCCCTCAACCTCGACCACGCACACGCGGCAGCCACCGATCTCGTTCAGATCGCGCAGATAGCACAGGGTGGGAATCTGGATGCCGACGGACTTGGCCGCATCCAGGATCGTGGTATGCTCGGGCACCACGACCTCGCAATTATCGATAGTGAGCTTGACCATATTGTGCGCTCCGTTTTCGGTGTTGTCGCTGACGGTGGTTTTGTTGGGCTCTACCATTCCAGGTTCCTCCCTCCGCGGAACGCGCCAAAGCCAAAGTGGTCGCAACGCAGGCAGCGGCCTGCCTCCTGGCGAGCCTCCTCCTCGGTAAGGCCCTGCTCGACCAGATTCCAATCGTGAATACGCTCGCCGGCCTCGCGCTCACCCAGCTCGCAGCGGCCGCACTCATGCTTGCCTTTAAACTGGACGGTCGGCAGCTCGACCTCGAGCTTGATCTTGTGGTCGAAGCCCAGGTAGCGGTCGATATTTGCCGAAGCCACGCGGCCGGCGTTGATGGCACGGATGACGGTGGCGGGGCCGGTCTGGCAGTCGCCGCCGCTAAAGAGGCCATCGAAGTTGGGCACGGCACCGTCCGAGTCGGTGACCACGCAGCCCCACTTGCAGGCGATGCCCATGTCCACAAACGGCTTGGAGTCGATGTCCTGGCCAATGGCAACAAACACGCGCTCGCAGGGGATGACGCGCTCGGGCGTGGCGGCGGCACGCGGAGCCGGACGACCGCGGCGGGGCTCACCGATAATCTGCGGCTGTACGCGCAGGCCGTTCACGCGACCGTCCTCGCCCGTCTTGATGGCGAGCGGGGCCGTCAACTCCAGCACCTCGCAGCCCTCGGCCTGGGCACCGGCGATCTCGGCGTCCTGGGCCGTCATATCGCAGATGCGACGGCGGTAGACGATGCTTACCTTTTCGGCACCGCAGCGCACGGCAGAGCGTGCCACGTCCATGGCCACGTTGCCGCCGCCGATGACGCACACGCGCTGGCCGCTCAGGTCGGGCAGCTCGTCATCACCGATGGCGCGCAGCATCTTGACGGCCGACTCCACGCCGGGCGCCTCTTCGTCCGGAAGGCCGAGCTTCTTGTCGCTGTGGGCACCGATGGCCAGATAGACGGCATCGAACTCGTCGCGCAGACGGGCGAGCTCCTCGCCATTCACGGAGTGGTCGAGTTCCACGTCGATGCCGGCACTCAAGATCCAGTCGATCTCGGCCTGCAGGCGCTCGCGCGGCAGACGATAGCTGGGAATGCCATAGCGCAGCATGCCTCCCAGGTGGTGGCGCTGCTCAAAGATGGTCACCTTGTGGCCCATCACGGCCAGGTAGTAGGCACAGGAAAGGCCGGCCGGGCCGCCGCCGATCACGGCGACGTGCTTACCGGTGTTGTCCACCACATGCGGCTTATGGTCGTTGATGTCACTGTGCTCAACGGCAAAACGCTTGAGAGCGAGGATGTTCATGGGGTCGTCGACCATGCCGCGACGGCAGTGCATCTCGCAGGGATGCTCGCACACCAAGCCGCAGACGAGCGGCAGCGGATTGTTCTTGCGGATGACCTTGACGGCATCAGCATAACGGCCGGCCTCGACGAGCGAAATGTACCCGGGAATGTCGACGTGCGCCGGGCAGCCCGAGACGCACGGGACGCGGGCCTCGCGGTCAAAGCCGCAGGAGTGCTCGCGGATGTGGTGCTCAAAGTCGTCGCGGAAGCCGCGAATGGCCGTGAGCGCCATGGCGCCGGCCTCGTAGCCGATGGCGCAATCGCTCGAAAGGTAGATGGTGCGGGCCGTGCGCTCAATCAGGTTGAGCGTAGACTCATCGGTGCGCCCTTCGAGCACATCGGCGAGCAGGTCGCTCAGCGCGCTCAGGCCCACGCGGCAGGGCGTGCACTTGCCGCAGCTCTGGGTGGAGCACAGGTTGACGAGCGCTGCCGTAAACTCCACGGGACACGGGGCGAGCGAGCTCACCGCCAGACGACGTCCGAGCGCATCGTGCAGGTCGTCCATGACGGCCTGAGCGTGGCTGCGTTCCATTACATGCAGTCGAGCCATAAGATCCCCTCTCACATGGCAGCCCGGAGGCGAAGCCGAGCGAAGTTGCTACACGCAACACACTGACCTATAAAGTTGTTAGGTCTTCACGCAGTTCGGCAGGCGGCATGAAATGTCACCCTCAGCGGTGAAATAGAACATTACCGCAGATAAATGCCATATTTGATAAAACGCGTTACCAAATTGCAATATTCAATGTGAAAAAGAGCGCCTTACTATTTTTCCTTTTTGATCCGTTTTCCTCCGTCCCCTTCGGATCACATGATCCCTTGGGAACGGAGGAAAACGGATCGTTTTTGGTGCAAAAGGGCCAGGTTTGTTTACACCAATCTCACTTGCGCTAGATGAAGAGCTCGCATTCCTTCCGCACGACGCAAACCTTGCTCAGCATCTGGGAAACAGCGGATAGCTTGTTGGGATCAAGCTTACGAGCGCTTCGCGGACATACGGCAATGCAGCGCATGCAGGAGATGCACGCCTCGCCAGCTGCTCGTTTGGGGTCACCCTTGTCGATAGCACAAACGGGGCACGCCGCGGCGCATGCACCGCAGGAAATGCAATCCTCTGTTGCCTCGGGTGCCATGCGGTGACCTCCGGCTTGTTTATAAGGACGGTTGCCGGGAATAAAGGGCTCGGATGTATCCTCAGCCAACAGCTTTTGCTGAATTTGCTGCGCAAACTCTGCGAGCTGCGCCTCATCCTGCGCATCCGGACGACCGGCAGCAAACTGTCGCGCAATGGAATGTTCTGCAATGGCTGCAACTGCCGCGATCACCCGGAATCCCGCATGCTTCGCAACGTCCTCCAGCTCTACGAGCGTGTCCTCAAACGCGCGGTTTCCGTATACACAAACCAAAACAGCCCGAGCCCCGTTGCCGCGCACCATGCCCAACCGGTCAGCCACCACAGCCGGGATTCTACCGGCATACGCCGGCACAGAGATTACGGCCACGTCGTCCTCAGTCATCGAGACAGCGCTGAAATCTAGCCCGCTATCGGTCAGATCGACGGTAACGGCATTCTTGCCCAGTGCCCCGGCCATAAGGCCAGACACCTTCTGCGTTCCACCCGTCGGACTAAACACAATTTCGAATACGCTCATCTAGACACCCTCCCCCTACGCCTGGCAACGCGTCAAGCCGTTTTCACATCCAGCCAGAGTATACGGCACGTGGGGTCCCCGTTTTAATGCACCAAGCACCCCAATGCACCCACCCTACGCTGTCTGCTTCTTCGTTTTGTATAAATTACGGTACAGATTGTATATATTTACGGGATACCGCCGTGTTCTCCCGAGGTACCCCATCCTGGCCCGTGCAAAAAACGGAGTATTCTGCAACGTGACCGCGCCAGCACCGCCGCGGGCGGGCAAAACTGTAGGGCGCCGTATCATTTTAAGTCCCGACATGGCGAGAATGACGCGCCCCTGCTCCGGAAAACGGCGAAATCTAACTCAAAACGCTCGTAAGGGATATCTGAAGGCCACCGTTGGCAATACCGAATCGTATGCAGACAACTCGAACTGCAGAATACTCCAAAAAATGCACGGCGCACCCCATGGGACCCATTGCCGCATGGCAGGAAACAGGTCCACGGCATCCTCTAGATGCATTCCCGAGGAAATCACATTTGAACTAGCGATCGGATACGACAAACAAAAAGGGCCCCGAGCGTAGTTGCTCGGGACCCTTGGTTCACCTCGCTCTAGCGGGCGATGCGTATGTTACTTGCGCTTGCCGCCGCCGTCACCGGGACGACGGGAGCTGCTGCCACGCTTGCCGCCACGACTATTGCCATAGCTGCCACGATTATCGCGACCGCCGGCACGGCCGCCGCGGGAGCCGGCCTGGTTGCCGCCACGCCCGCCACGATAGCCGCCACGACGCTCCTCGCGGGTATCGTCGTAGTTGCGCCAGTCATCGCGACGATCGCGGCTGGCACGCGGGTCACGACGATCGCGCGACTCGTTAGAACGACCAGCGCCGCTGCGGCTGCCGTTGCCGCGAGCACCCTCGCGGCGCTCGCCACCACGGCCCCCGCGCTCATCAAATCGCTTGCCGCCGCGGGACTCGCCACCGCGGGCACCGCGCTCAACACGGCCCTCGCCGCCGCGACGCTCGTCACGGCCACCGCGCTCGTCATTGCGACCGGAACGACGACGATCGCCCGAGCCACGCTTGCCGCCACGCGAGCCACGGCCCTCGTCCTCGCGCTCAACACGGCGACGACCGCCGCGGTCCTCGTCCTCGCGGCGACGGCGATGTGCCTCGCCCTGGAACTGCTTGGCACGGCGCTCGGCACGATTGCCGCGCGGGGCCTGCTCAATGGCACCAGCACCGCCGCGCTCCTCGGCAGCCACCTCGCGGGCCACGCTCTCCACAGCCTCTTCCACGCGAGCCTGAACGCCCTCGCGCACGCGGGTCTTGCCGCCGCGCTTGGGACGGCTCGGACGCTCGCCGTCGCCGCGACGCTCGTCTCGACCGCGGTTGGAACGACCAGCCACATCGCCGTAATCGTCGCCGTTGCGTTTGCCGTCGCGACGTGCCTGCTCAAGCTTCTTCTTGCTCTTGGACTTGCCGCGCTTAGTCTTCTTCTTCACCTTAAAGGCCGAAGGGTCGCGCTCGGGATCAACCGCAGGCGGGTTGGGACCCACATGCAGGTCGCCGGCCTCGTAGATGTCGGCGGTCTTGTCCATGAGCTTCTCGATCTCGTAGAACTCATCCACGTCCTGCTCGGTCACAAATGTGATGGCCCAGCCCAGCTCACCGGCGCGGCCCGTACGGCCAATACGGTGGATGTAGTCGGTCGGCTCGGCCGGCACGTCAAAGTTCACGACGTAGCGCACGTCGCTAATGTCGATGCCGCGGGCGAGCACGTCGGTTGCCACCAACACGTCGACGGTACCGTCGCGGAAGGCCGAAAGGGCACGCTCGCGCTGGGCCTGGCTGCGGTTGCCGTGAATCGCGGCGGCCTTGATGCCCTTGCGCTCCAGACGACGGCAGCAGCTGTCGGCGCGGTGCTTGGTGCGCATAAAGACGATCGTGCGCTCCGGTCCCTCCTTTTTGAGGAACTCGGGCAGCAGGTTGTTCTTGGCCTCGATGGACACCGGGAACACAAACTGATCGACGGTATCGGCGGTCGACGTGGCGGGCGCGATCTCCACGCGGGCCGGGTCGCTCACCAGGTCGGTGATTTCACCCACGGCCTCCTCGTCGAGGGTCGCCGAGAACAGCAGCGTCTGACGCTCGGCCGGCGTCTCGCGCACAATGCGGCGGACGGCGGGCAAAAAGCCCATGTCGAGCATGCGGTCGGCCTCGTCGAGTACCAGCACTTTGACCTCGCCCAGGTGGCAGGCACCCTGCTCGATCAGATCGACCAGACGGCCCGGCGTTGCGACCAGGATGTCGCAACCGTACTTAAGTGCCGCGGTCTGCGGCTTGTAGCTCACGCCGCCCACGACGGTCACGGCAACATGGCCGGTGACGTCGGCGATTTTGCTTGCGACCTCGTCGATTTGCTGGGCAAGCTCGCGCGTAGGGGTGATGACGAGCATCACGGGGCCGCGGCCGTTGCCCTCGGGCTTCTTGGCACCGCGACGGCGGTTGCGACCGCCACGCTCGCGCACGGGCTTGGGCGGAGCGATGTGCTCCAAGTTGTTCATGGTCGGCAGCAAGAAGGCAGCCGTCTTGCCGGTGCCGGTCTGAGCGGCGGCAAGCAGGTCGCGGCCTTCGAGCACCACAGGGATCGAGCCGGCCTGCACGGGCGTCGGCGCCGTGTAGCCCAGATTCTCGATAGCACGAAGCATCTCGTCCGAAAGTCCCAGCTCGTCAAAGGCGGGCAGGTTCTCGGTCGCGGACTCGACGGTCTCGGCGGCGCTGGCCTCGTCGGCAGCATCGAAGGCAGCCTGGGTCATGGCCTCGCGGGTCTCGTCCAGAATCTCGGCGTCCGTGACGTCGGATACAGAATTACGCATATGTTGTTGTTCCTTATCTGCACGCGCAATGGGCACGGCATGCGGCCGCGCGGGCGTGCTTGGTAGTGCGCTAATACATACAAAAACAGGTGCGCACAGAGAGGACGTTGCTCAGCACGCTGGCGATCGCTTTGGCAGCCCTATCACGCGCCGTCCAGACGCAGCAGCTCTAAGCGATGGAGCAGATTCGCCGCCGGTTAGTATACCCGTGCTTCGCATGCCCCCACGTAAACCACAGATGACGAGGCGGACGAGGTGGGCCCGGCTGATTGTCTCAATCTGTAACATCTACAGGGCAATTCTTCCTCTACGTGTTACAGATCGAGACAAACGGTCGACACGGTTCACAAACGTCTCAATCTGTAACAGTTACCGAGTAAAATCGGCCCTAATTGTTATAGATCAAGACAGAGGGGGATTTCCGTCCAGTCCAAACCAAATCTCTCAGGCTTCCTGCAATTTCGAACATGTGGCCTATAATGTTGCTTTGGTTACACTATATATTACGCAACCATTTAATACGTCGCCCACCGGGGACCATTAATTCCTATCGCCATATTGGCTAGGAAGCAATCAAAGGAGGTATCCGTGGCAGCAGAGACGCCTTGCTCGGTCCTCTATAACGATATTCGCTCGTACGGCGGTCTTAAACATCTCGAGATCGCCCGAATGCTCATCAATGGAAACTCTTATCTCGGCAGTACCCTGCTCGAGAAATGCTCTTCCAACCGCTCGTATCTCACCCGTTACATCGTCCATCGCAAGCCTGACCAGTGCGCGCCCTCCATCTACAGCGACTTTACCGTCACCACGCTCAACCTTTCCTCGGCAATCTGCAGCAAGCTCGGCGGCGGCGAGTCCGCCTATCGGGCAATCGCCGAGCACTATCGCGGTCCGGCCGCCAACGAAATGATGTCGGCTCTCACCAGCTACAAGCTGGACAGCCGCCTATATGCAAATGCCCTCAATCGCATCGACAACTTTGACGGCAATGCCGTGCGCGAGAAAAGCACGCTCTTCTTGATGCTCTTTGTGGCAACGGGGGCGCTCGCCGATCCCGTTCAGGGCGTGGCCACCGTAGAGCGCTTTTGCGACAGCAAGACGGGCGGGCACTTTGGCACCACCGAAACTACCGTCGGACGTGGCTTTATGAGCAGCCTGGAGCAGCCGCGCACCGTCGCCCCCAACCTCGGTCTGCTCAGAACCCATGCCGACAACTGCGCCGACATGCAAATCCATCCCCTCACACGCGATCCGCACGGCACCGTGATTGGTTCTTTGCCCAAAACCTCGCCCAGCATCACCGATGTGGGCGCCGACGCATCGCGCGAGCATCTTCGCATTTGGCTTGAGGGTGAGCACTGGTACGCCCAGGGCCTTGGTTCGACCAACGGCACGGTGCTCGAATCGGGTGCAGGCGACGGCGATATTGTGATTGAGCCGCCGCGCGACCAACGCGAGCCCGGCAAGATCTATCCCCCAGTGGAAATCGAAAACAGCGACAGGCTCCATCTGGGTCTCTACACGACATTCCTTGTCATTGTGGACTAGCGCGGACGGCGATCGAAAGACGGTCGCCGTCCGTCTTCCGTCTTCTACCTTCTGCGTCGTAAACGACAATGCTCAGCGGTATACGTGGGCAGTGCGGCTATCATGGTACTTTACCGATATCCGCACTGCTCGCGTATACGTGCGGCAACCCATGCCAGACAAAGGAACGCCATGGGTACTACCGATAGCGCCTATGGCGACAAACTCATCCGTCTCGATACGTTCGATACCGCCGTGGCGGTCGACCCCAGCGCCGAGGACGACGCCAAACGTCGGTTTATGACGCTTATTCTCCAGACGGCCCACCGCAACAACGGCAACATCGGGCACGTGCTGCGCGCGACCAACACGAGCGGCGAGGTCTTTGCCGTCAAGCTGCTCAAGGACAACGCTATCCTTTCCGGCCAAGCCCCCGACCGCTCCGCCGAGCAATCGGCAGCGCACCTGGCCAGCACCGCCGCGCTGTTCGAGGAGTACCGTCATCTGTGTACCGTCTCGCACCTGCGCGGATTTCCGCGCGTCTATGGCTACGGATCGTGCGAGGATGACCCTCTCATCCTCATGGAGTGGGTCGAGGGCACCTCGCTCAAGCAGGCGCTGCCCCTGCTTCCGCACGACGCCTCGGGCGGGCTGACCACCCAGATGGTCGCCGCCGTCGGAAACGCCGTGCTTCGTGCGCTCTTGATGACCCAAGGCCTCGTGAACCCGGTCATCCATCGCGATCTGTCGCCCGCCAATATCATGTTCCGCACCACCAGCCGAACGCTCGAGCAGCAGATTGCTGATTGTTCCTTTGACCCCTGCCTCATCGACATGGGCTCCGCGACCATGGCTCTCGGCGACGACACGATCACCCGGCGCGCCGACATCTGGCGTTTTGCCACGCCCGCATACGCCGCGCCCGAGATGCTCACGCAGGATATCGAAGGCATCGCGGCCCTTCGCCGTTCGCCGGCAATCGACGTCTATGCGCTTTCGAGCATTCTGTACCAGCTCTACAGCGGTCGCAAACCGTTTGACTTTGAGTCGACGGACGCCGCTGCAACCGGCTCGTTCTATCTCGTAAAGACCAAGACCAAGCCGGCACCGCTCGAGCCGCGCTGCGAGGGCGATGAGGCGCTCGTCCAGATCATCATGAAGGGTCTCTCAGTCGAGCAGTGCGATCGTCCCACCGAGCAGCAGATGCTCGAGGTGCTCTCGGCATACCTCACCGACGCCGAATCCGAAGGCCGCGAGGGCGCGGGCAGTGACACCGCAATTGACATCGACTCCGGTACGCACCTTAAGGTCGACGTCGCCGGCAAGCGCGCGAGAGAGATCCTGGAGCAGGCCCGGCACGATGCCATGACCCGCCGCCGCTTTATTATCGGTGGCGTTGTCGCAGCCGTTGCGGGGCTAGGCGTTATCGGGGCGGCAACCCATGGCTTTGGCATCCCCGACTACCTGGACGGCATCCGCAGTTCACTTGACGACTACACTTGGGATCAGCTGCAGGAGATTTCGCTCAAGATTAAGGCCACCGAGACCCGTAGCGAGGCACGCGAGATTGCCAGGCGCTATCATCTGCTCGATGCCGATGGGCATATCCCCTATCCGTGTACCAAGCGTGTCACGCTCACCAACGGGCTGCAGGTTGGCGCGCAGCTTGTGGGCATCCGCCACGATGAGCTTCTGGACGGGACGGGCAAGGCCGGACTAACGTTTATGTTCGACGCGGGTATTGCCGAGCGCAACGCTGCGGCTGAACCGCCGAGCGCCGGCTGGGCAGATTGCGAGCTGCGGGAATGGCTCAACGGCGACGGCCTTAAGCTGCTGCCCAACGAGTTGCGCGCACTCATTAAAGGGGTCAAGAAGGTCTCGAATAACGCTGGCGCCGCCAACAGCGCATCGTGCCTGAGCGAGTTGCCCGCAACCCTTTGGCTGCCCGCCATGGTCGAGCTGTGCGGTACGCAACCGCCCGATTCGTTTACCGAGGGCTATCACTACCTGGCAGACATCTACAACGGCGAGGGCAGGGAGTATCAGCTCTTCCGCGAGCTCAAGGTGAGCCCGTATTCCACGAACGAGACGATGGTCCGCCAGTGGAAGGGCAAGGACACCTGTTGGTGGGAGCGCACGGTGAGCCCCGACACATCGGAGAGCGAAGGCACGCTCTATATGAACCGCGTGGGGCACGACGGCGACGTCTTTACGTACGCAACGCCTGCGGAAAAGCCAAGCAAGCTAACCTGTGTGATCCCCGGGTTCTGTATCTAGGCGGCGGGCGTCTTGCCGTGACGGGACCCCTCCCCGGCAGTTGTCTCGATTTGTAACACTAGCTCGGCAGATACAGGTCTAGATGCTACAGAACGAGACAAACCCCAATCCCGCGAGACAACATCTCAATCTGTAACAGTAAGGGGTCAAAAACCTCTCTAGATGTTACAGATCAAGACATTTGAGTTGGCCGCGGACGGTCTGTCTCGATCTGTAACAGTAAGGGGTCATATTTCCCGCCAGATGTTACAGATTGAGACATTGAGTTTATTGCTGAAGGTTCGTCTCGATCTGTAACATCTGGAATCCAAAAACCGGTCTAACTGTTACAGATGGAGACAAACTCAAACCTCTCAAAACAAAATCTCAATCTGTAACAGTTAGAGGTCATTTTCCCCGCTAGATGTTACAGATCGAGATATTGATTTGCCGCCGGAGAGTTTGTCTCATTCTGTAACAGCAGCTCGGCAAAAACTGGGCTAGATGTTACAGATTGAGACGAAGGGCGGGGATGGTGCACCAACCCGGCAGCCACCCTCATCTGTAGCGAAATGTCATACATTTCTTTCTGTACTGGACACCCCCAGGGGGTATGGGTGTATAGTATCAGCAGGTTAACAATTCCAACACCAAATTACAGAAAGGAGAAGCCATGGCTCAGGATAAGTTTGACGTGGGCGGTATGACGTGCGCCGCGTGCCAAGCGCACGTGGACCGTGCCGTGAGCAAGCTCGACGGCGTCCAAAGCGTCGCGGTCAATCTGCTCGCCGGCTCTATGCTGGTGGACTACGACCCTGCGCAGGTCTCCCCCGACGACATCTGCACCGCTGTCGACCGCGCGGGCTACTCGGCCTCACCCATCAGCACGGGCACCGACGCTGTCCAAAGCGGAAGTGCGCAAGCCAGGTCCGGCGCCGCCCATATGGAGTCACCGACCAAAAAGTTGGAGGCCGCCGCCTCTGCCATGCGCACCCGCCTCATCGTCTCGATCGTATTCCTCATCCCACTGTTCTACATAGGCATGGGGCACATGCTCGGCTGGCCGCTGCCCGGCATCTTCACCGACCACACCCACAGCATGACGCTCGCGCTCACCGAGCTCGTCCTGCTCATTCCCATCGTCTACGTCAACGACGCGTACTTTATCAACGGGTTTAAATCGCTCGCGCACGGCGCGCCCACCATGGACGCCCTTATTGCCGTGGGCGCCACCGCCTCCATCGCCTGGTCGCTCTACGCCATGTTCATCATGGCCGACCAGCTAGCCGCAGGTCAGGTGCACGAGGCCATGATGACGAGCATGGACAACCTGTATTTTGAGAGCGCTGGCACCATCCTGTCGCTCGTCACCGTGGGCAAATACCTCGAGACGCGCAGCAAGTCCAAGACCGGCGGCGCTATCGAGGCGCTCATCGACTTAGCACCCAAGACCGCGACCGTCGTGGCAGAGGACGGCAGCGAGGCCACCGTCGACGTCGATGCCATTCTGCCCGGCCAGGTGCTGCGTGTGCGCCCCGGCGAGTCCATCCCTGTCGATGGCGTGGTGCTCGAGGGCAGCTCGGCCGTGGACGAGAGCGCGCTCACCGGCGAGTCCATCCCCGTGGAAAAGACCGCCGGCGACACCGTCAACGCCGCCACTGTCAACCGCACCGGCTCGTTTGCCTTCCGTGCCACACGCGTGGGCGCCGACACGTCGCTCGCCAAGATTATCCAGCTCGTCGAGGACGCCAACGCCACCAAGGCGCCCATCGCCCGCATGGCCGACAAGGTCGCCGGCGTGTTCGTGCCCGTGGTATTCGTGATCTCGGCCATGACCTTCGTGGCGTGGATGGCACTGACCGGTAGCGTGAACGAAGCGCTCACCTCTGCCGTCGCTGTGCTGGTGATCAGCTGTCCGTGCGCATTGGGTCTGGCCACGCCCGTCGCTATTATGGTCGGCACCGGCAAGGGCGCCGAGATGGGCATTCTGTTCAAGAGCGCCGAGGCGCTGGAGAATCTGCGCAGCGTGGGCACCGTGGTGCTCGATAAGACGGGAACGGTCACTCGCGGCAAGCCTGCCGTGACCGATATCGTGGTAGCCACGCGCGCCGACGGATCGCCCGCCATGAGCGAAAAGGCGCTACTCAAGCTGGCCGCCGCGCTGGAGCGCTCAAGCGAACACCCGCTGGCCGAGGCGATTATGGCCGAGTGCGAGACGCGAGGGATTGTCGCGCGCGCCGTCGAGGACTTTGCCGCCGTGCCCGGGCGAGGCGTTACGGCGCGCGAGGGGCAAAACGCCATTGCCGCCGGCAATATGCGCCTGATGAACGAGCTGGGCGCGAAGGTGCCCGCGGGTCTTGCCGAACAGTTCGCCGCCGAGGGCAAGACGCCGCTGTTCTTTGCCAAGAACGGCGAGCTCGCCGGCACCATTGCCGTGGCTGACGAGGTCAAGGAAACGAGTGCCGGAGCCATCGCCGCACTGCGCTCGCTTGGCGTCGACGTGCGCATGCTCACCGGCGACAACCGAGTCACCGCCGAAGCAATCGCCCGCCGCGTGGGGCTGAGCAGCGAACAGGTCATCGCCGACGTCCTCCCCGCCGACAAGGAGCACCACGTACGCGAGCTGCAGGATGCGGGCAGCAAGGTCGCCATGGTGGGCGACGGTATCAATGACTCCCCCGCCCTGGCGCGCGCCGACGTGGGCCTTGCTATCGGCACCGGCGCAGACATCGCCAAGGAGGGCGCCGACGTGGTACTCATGCGCAGCGACCTCATGGACGTCGCCCGTGCCATCGAGCTGTCGCGCGCCACAATTCGCAACATCAAGCAGGACCTGTTCTGGGCGCTGTTCTACAACGGCATCGGCATTCCGCTGGCGGCGGGCGTGTTCTTCCCCCTCACCGGTTGGCAGCTCTCGCCGATGTTTGGCGCCGCGGCCATGAGCCTGTCGAGTGTCTGCGTCGTAAGCAATGCGCTGCGCTTAAAATCCTTTAAGCCCAAAGTGGCAAAATAGGCTCACCATTAAGTCCATCTAGAACGGGTTTTCCAGACGCCCGAGATTGACCCGAAAGAGGAGCGACGCGCACTTTGGTACGCGAGCGACGGCTTGAAGGTCAAGGTCGGGTGCCTGGGAAAGCCGACACAACAGGGAGGAATACCCATGCGTTACACAATCAAGACTTCCGGCCTCATGTGCGGCCATTGCGACGCCACCGTCGAGACGGCGTTGCTCAACGTGGCCGGCGTGACCGACGCCGACGCCGATCACGAGACCCAGACCGTCCAGGTGGAGTGCGCCGACACCGTGACCGTCGAGCAGCTCACCGCCGCTGTCGAGGGCGCCGGCGAGAAGTTCCACGCCCTTTCGGTGACCGCCGCATAGCAGTCGCTGCCTACTGAATCCTCAGAAGTTGCGGTGAAATACGGACTGTTGTGCCGCCCTAGGCCTTTAAACGGTCCGTATTTCACCGCAACTGACGGGGACATCCGGAAGATCGACCAGAAACGAGGACCCGACATGATGGCAGACCATAAATCGGTGACCCGCATGCTCAAGACGGCACGCGGCCAGATCGACGGCATCTTGCGGATGGTCGAGGAGGACCGTTACTGCGTCGATATTTCCACGCAGCTCATGGCAACGCAGGCGCTCCTCGCGCGCATTAACGCCGACGTGCTCAAGGCGCATATCGAGGGCTGCGTGACTTCGGCAATCGAATCGGGCGACGAAGACCTCAAAGCCGCCAAGCTCGCCGAAATCGAACGCGTCGTCGACAAGCTCTCCAAGTAATAGGGGCATTGGGGACAGATTTCTTTGCACCGTCTTGGTATTCCGGGGACAGGTATGTTTGCACCACATTGGTGCAGATTAACCTGTCCCCCTTGCTCTAAATCGGGTATAAAGGCGTGCAGCATATCGAACGAAAGGCAATTTGCATGAATGACTTTATGAAGGGTCGCAATGGTGCCGATGAACTCACCATCGTGATGGGTTTTGCCGGCATCGTCATCGCGATGATCGGATCGATAGCCCGCATCCAGTGGCTCAGCTGGATTGCCATCGCCGTAATCGTGATTGGCGTGCTGCGCGGCCTGTCCAAAAATATCGACGCACGTCACAAGGAGAACGAGGCCTTTGTCGCCGCGACTGCAAACGTACCCGGCTTGGGCAAGTTTGTAGCTAGCTTGGGCGGCGGAGCTGCAGCGGCCAACGCCTCGCGCGCAGCCGGTACTAGCAAGGAAGACTTTGAACGTGCCAAGCGCACAGCCAAGAAGATGTGGAAGGGTCGCAAGACCACGGCGTACCTCAAGTGCCCCAACTGCGGTCAGATGCTGTCCGTCCCCAAGGGCAAGGGCAAGATCCGCGTCACCTGCCCCAAGTGCCACGCCAAGATGGAAACCCGCTCCTAGCGCCCGCACATGGGACAAATGCATCAGAAGTGTTTGTCCTGCATCTTACATATTTGTCGATAAAAAAGCCGAGGCCTCATGTTGAGACCTCGGATTTTTGCATGGGGCGACAGCATGCGACGGTGAGGCTGTCGTTTCCGTCACACCAGCGCTTACGCCACGCCATCGCGGGCAAGCTCCTCGGCCAACGCCTCGGCAGGCATGGCCATAATCGCGTCGAGCTCGGCGTCCACCTCGGGAATACGCTTCACCTTGAGCTTGCGCACCAGATCACCGCGACACATCACGTGCGTCGGATCACGCAGTGCGCACAGGTCATCGAGCGGGTTCTCGCGCGTCACCAGAATATCGGCGGCCTTGCCGCACTCGATTGTGCCGGTCTCGCCGCCCAGCCCCAGCAGCTCGGCATTGACCTGCGTGGCCGTATGCAGCGCGAAAGCGTTGCCCACGCCGACATACTTGGCAAAATAGGCCACCTCACGCCACATGTCGTACTGCGTCACGAACGGGCAGCTCGAGTCCGTGCCAAGGCCCACCTTAACGCCAGCTTCCAGTGCGGCACGGGCGCTCTCGATGATGCCCGAGCACACGATGTCACCGTTCTTCTTTTGTGTATCGGTCGAATGGGTCTTTTCCGGGTCGAGCAATACAAACGGCAGCGCCGGGCTGATAGTGCAGGTAACGCTGGGCGCACGCCCCTCGAGCTGCGTGCCCGCGGCGCCGCGGTACAGTTCCAAGATCTCGGGAGTCATCGGGGCACCGTGCTCGATCGTATCGACGCCGGCCTCAAGCGCGGCCTTCACGCCTTCGGTGCTCTCGACATGAGCCATAACCGGCAGGCCCACCTCGTGCGCCGCCTTGCACGCCGCCGCGGCAACCTCGACCGGCATACGCAGCACACCCGGCTCGCCCACCTCGGTAGCGTCGAACACGCCGCCCGTCACGAACAGCTTGATGACGTCGGCACCGCGCGCATACAGGTCGCGCACCTGTTCGGCTGCCTCGGCGGGACTGTTGGCCACCTGGGCGAACAAACCCGCACCATGGCCGCCCGGCACCGTGACACCCGTTCCCGGCGCCACCAGGCGAGGACCTTGATACTTGCCGGCATCGATAGCATCGCGCACGGCAAGATCGGCAAACAGCGGGTCGCCCGCGCCGCGCACCGTGGTCACGCCACTTGCCAGTTGTTGTTGGGCGCTGCCCTTAAGAATATGGCGCACGATGGCGCGCCCCACGGGATTATCGAGCTTCTTCATCAGCGCGCCCGCATCGCCCGCCGAAACCGGCTTGCCCGAACCGCACAGATGCACATGCATATTGATGAGGCCTGGCATGAGATACGCACCTGCCAGGTCGATAACCTCGGCACCCGCAGGCGCCTGCGCCACAGCACTCGGCCCCATCCACGTGATGACACCGCGCTCAACGGCCACGGCCATATCGGGCTGCGGCTCCATATGTTTCGAGCCATCCAGGACGGTCGCATTGATAAACAACGTGGAACGATCGGCAGACGCCATATCGAGCTCCTCCCCCTCAGAAAACTTGAACATCTGTCCATTATTATCCAGCGCGGCAGGATTGCTGCGGACATATCGGTTAACGGAGGGAAGAGGGGATGTGGGGGGACGGAATACGTTGCAGCCCCACCCCAGCAACATCAGGGGAATGTCTCGATCTGTAACAGGTACAGGGTTATTGGGCCCCTTGATGTTACAGATCAAGACATTCGGTCGACGTTTCACCGGTTTGTCTCGATCTGTAACAATTACGAACTCAAACAACTTCTAAACGTTACAGATCGAGACAAAACCTCTCAGCGCCCATACCACTGGCGTCTCCATTCCTCAGCCAGATCGGCCCGCTGTTGAATTCCCGCCAGTCTCATCTTTTCAGCCAGCTTCCCCGGGTTCTTGAGTTCATCAAACGTAAACCGAAGCACCTTGTGCCCGAGCATCGTCAGATGAGACTCTCGCTGACGTTCTGCCACGAATGGGTCGACCGACTCCCGGCCCTCACCGTTCTGCAAGGTGTACTTCCCCTTTCCGTCGAGCTCGCCGATGACACACGTCCCGTCCTCGAGCCGCCAAAAATAGTCGACGCGAAACACCTGGCTCGGATCGAGCGGGTCGCGAAACTCCGCCTGCAGCTCCGGAACCGGAAAGCCGTACGCAATAAAGAACGCTCGGAACCGAGACTCGCCGCCGTTTTCGGACAGCCCGTCCGCATACGACGCAATCGCCTGTGCCCTGCGATACCCTCGCCTGCCCTCGCAATCGGCGCGGAGGCGCTCGCACAAATCCCCACGTGATACGCCCTTCGCCCGCAATGCAGAATCGGCGATCGCCAGACCATACGAAAACGGCGCACGCAGCAGACAATCCTCCACCGTGCGCCAAAACGACGTCACCCGCACGCCGTCGACGCGCTCAAGCGCTCCCGCCATCTGAGGACGCAACAACCTGCACCCGCTGCTCAACGTCACCGAACAACCCGTCTTAACAAGAAAACGCGGCCCGAGCAGATCATTCGGCACCTCCAGACCCCACAAAAGTGCCGCGTCATAACCCCAAAACGCCCAATCGGGATGAAATTCCGCAAGCCCTTTGATAGTCCTCAGCGCTCGCTCTGCAGGCGTCAATGCATCCCAATCATGCTGAAAACAGAACAGGTACGGCTCGGGCTCCGCGATATCGTCGGTTCCAACATGGCGTCGCAGCCACATGAGCTCGGTATTGTCATGCGTTGCGAGCAGCGCACCTTGCTTGGCCGTCTCCGTGAGCCGCGCGAGCATCCTATTCCGCGCCAACGTGTTGCGAGTCGCATGTTTGTGTTTGAGAACGGTATTAGACACTTTCATCACCACCACGTCAGACAAATGGACCATCGTCACCGTTGCCTCCGCTGGCAAATGTCTTGATCTGTAACAGGAAGACAGTCTTTGAGCCTCTAGTTGTTACAGAACAAGATCTTTCGACACCGCGTCCAGCCTTTGTCTCAATCTTTAACAGGAAGGTCGAAATTGGGCCTGTAGATGTTACAGATCGAGACATTCTCCCAACCCGTTGCCGAACATCTCGATCTGTAACAGTTACGGGCCCAAACAGCCGCCAAACGTTACAGATTGAGACAAAGTCAGGGCAGCAGGGCGACACCAGTCACATCCCCTACTCCCACTCCTGCTCGTAGATGTTGAGGGACTTTACGTAGCGCCCCTGGGCGCCCATGATGTCGCGGACCAGGCGCAAAAAGAAGCTGATGCACGAGGTGTCAAAGCCATCCTGCAGGTCCTCCGGATGCACCGCACCCGGCCCATCGACTGCCGTGTCACTCAGGCGCGCGATGTCGTACAGATAGAGCTGTCCCGCCGTCAGCCAGACATCGTCGACGCAAGCGAGGCGCACCGCAATCGCGCCGTCGCTCCAATGCTCCTTTTGCACGATATGCGGGTCGTAGACATCAAAGCGACGGTCGGTGCGCGTATCCTTCAGCGCAACTATGCCGTTCGCAGGATCCTTGTCCAAAATGCCAAAGCGCGAGAAATACTGCGTGTCGCGTACCTGCTCGAGCCGCTTGAGCGAGGCAGGCGAAAGCGATGCCGGCGGCTCGTCAACATACAGCTCGAGCAGCGTCTTGCCATGGCGATAGGAGCGCTCGAAGAGCAGCCAATCGGTAAACGCCATGTTGTAGGCCATGATTTCGTTTTGCGAAGGCTCGGTGCAATAGCTGAGCCACGGGTCGACAATGATCTCGAACTGTTCGCGCGCCGGCTCCAAAAACTGGAACTTCCGCAGCATCCAAAAATGGGCTATGTCGGCAATATCGTTGCCGACGGCTTCGGCTAGCTGCGCTCGGTCTAAAGCGTGGTCAGTCATGGCATCCTCCTCAAACTGATAGACCTCAATTTGAGCTTACGAGGAGGGTGGTCGGCCACGACCAGCGCGGGCAAAATAGGCCTCCGGCTGCAAACCAGATGCTGACCAAACACTTGACGAAAAGCTTGACCGAAAATGCGCACCGCAACAAAACCGCAGGTAAACATAGACGGCCAACCCGCCCTTTTGAGCCAGATACCCACAGCCACCACAGAAACAACAGGTGACCACAGCCCAAGAAGTCGACAAATAAACACCCGTACGTCGACAAACGAGCAAATCGCTCGCAAAGAGTGTCCCCAACGACTAGACAAAAAATGACTAGTCATTGGGGACGTTCTTAAATGACTACTTTACAGCTCCAGCGCCTCGGCGACTTCGGCAGCGCAGGCCAGGGCGTCGGCCATGGCGCTTACCACGAGCGAACTGCCATTGCGAGCATCGCCGGCCACGTATACCGGTGTGGCGCCCGCGGCGACGCCGTCGACACGGGCCGCAAGGTGCGAGCCCTCGGCAGCCATCACCGGCAGCGGACGACCAGCGGTGGCAACAGGCACGCCAACGGCGTCGAACACGCCATGCTCGGGACCCGTAAAGCCGCAGGCGATGAGCACCAGCTGGGCCGGCACCTCGTGCTCGGAGCCCGCGATGCGCTCGGGCTTGCCAGCCGACCAATCCAGATCGACCACACGCAGGCCCGCGGCCGCGCCCTTCTTGTCCAACAGTACCTCGAGCGTATCCACACCCCAAGCGCGCATCTCGCCGCCCATGGCAGCGATGGCCTCCTGCTGGCCATAATCGGTCTTCTTCACGTTGGGCCACTGCGGCCAGGGGTTGCTCGCCGCGCGCGCATCAGGCGCCGCCGGCAAGAACTCAAACTGGCGCACGCTGCGCGCACCCTGACGTACCGCGGTGCCCACGCAGTCGTTACCGGTATCGCCGCCGCCAATGACCACAACGTCCAGGCCGCGCGCGTTCACCGCGGGCTCGCCGCCATCGAGCACCGAGACGGTCGAAGCCGTCAGGTAGTCCACGGCGTACACCACGCCCGGGGCATCAATGTTCGCAGCCGAAAGCCCACGCGGAGCACGAGCGCCGGCAGCCACCACGACGGCGTCAAAGCCATTGAGCTTGGCCGCCACCGCAGGGTTCGTAACGTCAGCACCCAGCTCGAACACAATGCCCAGCTCGCGCATAAGTGTCACGCGACGCTCGACCACGGACTTCTCGAGCTTCATGTTGGGAATGCCGTACATGAGCAGGCCGCCCGGGCGGTCGTCACGCTCAAACACCGTCACGCGCGCGCCGCGACGCGCAAGTTCCCATGCAGCCACCAGGCCAGCCGGGCCAGAGCCAATCACAGCGACCGTGGGCGCATCCTCCCCTGCCGGCTCAAAGCGGCGCGGGCCGCCGTTGGCCCACTCATGGTCGCTGATCGCACGCTCGTTGTCGTGAATCGTCGTGGGCTGGCCGTCGACCGAGCCCAGGTTGCACGCGGCCTCGCACAGCGCCGGGCACACGCGGCTCGTGAACTCGGGCATGGGCGAGGTGAGTGACAGACGCTCGGCAGCCTCGTTCCAGCGGCCGCGATACACTAGCTCGTTCCACTCGGGAATCAGATTGTGCAGTGGGCAGCCACTCGGACGCGCCTTGCCAAAGCTCGCGCCCATCTGACAAAACGCCACACCGCACATCATGCAGCGGCTCGCCTGGGCACGGCGCGCATCGTCGTCGAGCTCCACGTACAGCAGATCGAAATCGCGGCTGCGCTCCTCCACGGGGCGCAGCTCGTGGGTCACGCGATCGATATCAAGAAAAGCACCGGGCTTACCCATGGCAC
>CABRFZ010000012.1 GCA_902470365.1 uncultured Collinsella sp.
ACCGCAGGAAGCTTGGATACGCCTAGGCGCGGTCCAAGAAATCGTCCGCACCCCCTATAGGCCATCTATCAGGATAAATAGGAACTATTCCACCGCAAGTTAGAAATAGGAAGGTAATTCGCAATGAAAATCGCTCTGATCAATGAGAACTCTCAGAACTCCAAGAACCCCATGATCGAGGCTGCCCTTAAGAAGGTTGTCGAGCCCATGGGGCACACCGTCTTTAACTATGGTATGTATGCCGACGCCGACTCCAAGCCCCTCACCTACGTGCAGAACGGCATCCTTGCCGCCGTGCTGCTGAACTCCGGCGCTGCCGACTACGTCGTGACCGGCTGTGGCACCGGCGAGGGCGCCATGCTCGCCTGCAACTCCTTCCCCGGCGTGCTGTGCGGCCATGTTGCCGACCCACTCGATGCCTACACCTTTGCCCAGGTCAACGACGGTAACGCTGTCGCCATGCCCTTCGCCCTCAAGAACGGCTGGGGCCAGGAGCTCAACCTCGAGTACACCTTTGAGAAGCTCTTTGGCTTTGGTTCGGGCAACGGCTATCCTGCCGAGCGTGTTGAGCCCGAGCAGCGCAACAAGAAGATCCTCGACGGCGTCCGCGCTGTGACTATGCGTCCGCTCGTCGACGTTCTGGGCGAGATCGATCAGGACCTGGTGAAGGGCGCACTTGCCGGCGAACACTTCCAGGAGTACTTCTTTGCCAACGCAACCGACGAGGCCATCATCGCCAAGGTCAAGGAGATCCTGGGCCTCTAATCGCACGACTCATTGCAGCTAACGCAAGCGGCGGTCGTCCCATGTACGGGACGACCACCGCTTTTTGCTATCTACCGACTGACGCCGCGGAGATAGGCCTCACATGCACCAAGGGGTTGACTAGAGCTCGCAAGCAACCTTGTAGCCATCGCCGATGGCGTCGCGGATGTTGCCGCACTTGTTGGCATCGCCCAACACGTGGGTGGTAACGCCGGCTGCAGCAAGGTCGTCGGCCAACTTGGTATTGGGACGATAGCCCATGGCAAGTACCAGCGTATCGGCATCGGCGATGGTGTGGATCTCGCCGTCCTTCTCATAGCTGATGGCATCCTCGGTAATCTCGGTCACCTTGGCCTCGGTCAGCACGTGAACGCCCTTGGAGAGCATGCGCGTGATGAGCACCGCGCGACCGGCACCGCCCTCGTTGGCAGCGAGCGTCTTGGTCATCTCGATGACGGTGACATCGCGATTGGCCGGCGACAGGTCGTTGACCAACGGGGCCAGGTAATCGGCCGTCTCGCAGCCAACGGTGCCGCCGCCCACGATGACGATCTTCTTACCCGGGAAAGCCTTGCCACCCAGCAGGTCGTCAGCCGTCATAACCTGCTTAAAGCCCTGCATGAAGGCCGGAGCGATGGGCTCGGCGCCATAAGCAAGGACGACCTCGTAGCCCGCGTAGTCACGCTGAATGTCCTCGGCCGAAAGCTCGGTGCCAAATACGCACTTCACGCCGGCCTCGGCCAGACGACGATACTGATACTTGACCACACGGGTGAGTTCCTGCTTTGCCGGCGGAACGGCTGCGATACGCATCTCGCCGCCCGGCTCGTCCTGCTTATCCACGAGCACCACGTTGTGGCCGCGCTTGGCGGCAATGTAGGCTGCCTCCATGCCCGCAGGACCAGCGCCCACAACCAGTACGTTCTTGGCCTCGGCGGCAGGCTCGTAACCGGCCTCGTCGCGCTCAACATCGGGGTTGACGGTGCAGGAGATGCGCTTGCCAAACATAATGCCGTTCAGGCAGCGCAGGCAGCCAATGCAGGGGCGGATGTCGTCGGCGTTGCCGGCAGCGGCTTTGTTGCAGAACTCGGCATCGCACAGATTGGCGCGGCCCATCATGCAGATGTCGGCAGCGCCGTCCTCGATCAGCTCCTCGGCGATCCAGGCCTCGTTGATGCGTCCAACGGTGGCGACGGGAATGTTGACGTGCTTTTTGATCTCGCGCGAGCAGGCGGCATGCGAGGCCTGCTGGGTACCGGCGGCGGGAATTGCGGAGCCGCGCTTGATGGTGGTACCACCCGACACATGAATCATGTCGACGCCGGCCTTCTCCAGGCGACGCGAGACGTAGATCATGTCGTTGAGGGTCAGGCCGCCATCGGTGTACTCGTCGCCCGAGATACGAACGTCGATGATAAAGTCCTTGCCGCAGCGCTCGCGAATCTCGGCGATGACTTCGAGCAGGAAACGCATGCGGGCGTCGAGCGAGCCGCCGTACTCGTCGGTGCGCTTGTTGTAGAGCGGAGTCAAAAAGCCGCCGAGCATGCCGTGGGCGTGTGCCGCATGGACCTCGACGCCATCGACACCGGCCTTCTGCATGCGCACGGCGGCGTCACCGAACTGATGCGTGAGCTCGTGGATCTCATCGACCGTGATGGGACGCGGTGCCTCGCGGGCGTAAGACGGGCCCACAAAGGACGGAGCGATCAGGCGTGGCGTGCCCGGAATGTTAAAGGCCATATAGGCGGGGTGGAAGAGCTGCGGCATGATCTTGCAGCCATACTCGTGAACGGCCGCGGCGAGCTTTTCCCAGCCAGGGATAAACGTGTCGTCGTAGCAGCACATGTCACCCGGCAGATAGGTATAGGTAGGCTCGACCGTCACGACCTCGGTGATGATGAGGCCCACGCCGCCCTTGGCGCGGGCACGGTAATGATCGACCAAGTCGTCGGTCACATAGCCATGATCGGCCAGGTTGGTGGACACCGGCGGCATAAAGACGCGGTTCTTGACCTCGGTCGTACCGACCTTGATCGGGCTAAAGAGCATCGGATAGGCAGAGGACTCCATACAGGGTTCCTTTCATTTGAGCCGCTCGGCGGCAGTTGCTGACGTACCTATCGTACCAGCAACCGCCGCGTCCGTACTCGCTCGCACTCCCCACTTTCAATCCCAACCCTCACAAAAAAGTTGCGGTGGAATACGGAGTAGGTGAGGCTTTTGACAGGCAAAACAGTCCGTATTTCACCGCAACTGATGGATGGGATGTGTTAGAGACCCAAATAGGCAGTCATGCCTTCGACGGCGAGCTTGGCGCCTGCCACGGCATGAACCACGGTGAGCGGGCCGTTGACCACGTCGCCGGCGGCAAAGACGCCAGGCACGGTGGTCATGCCGCGCTCGTCGACCGAAAGCAGGCCGCGATGGTCGGTCTCCAGACCGCCCGTTGTAAGCACGAGCTTGTCCTTGGGCACCTGAGACGCCGCAATCACAACCGTGTCGGCGGACACGTGGTCGAGCTCTTCCTCGTAGCCCACCACGTTGTTGTCCTCGTCAAAGATAGCCGTCTCGAACACCGGACCGTTATCATCGATGGCGCAGATCGCCTTGCCGCGCACAATCTCGGCACCGTCAAGCTCGGTCAACTCGACCTCGTCGTCAATCGCAGAGATGTGGCGCGAACGGGCATACACAGTGACCTTGCGGGCACCCGAGCGCAGGGCCGTGCGGGCAACATCCATGGCCACATTGCCGGCACCGATAACCGCCACGTTCTGCCCGATTGCCACGCTCGTGGGATCGACCAGATAATCGATACCAAACAGCACGTTGCCGCGCGACTCGCCGGGAATACCCAGCTTTCGAGCTCGCCAGGTACCAGTACCGACAAAGACCGCATCGTAGCCGTCGCGCAGCAGGTCGTCGATGTGGAGCGCACCGCCGATGGTGGTCGAGGGGCGAACGCGCACGCCGAGCGAGCACATCACGTGGCGGTACTTTTGCACGAGCGAGCGCGGCAGACGGAACTCGGGGATACCGTACTCCAGCACGCCGCCGATCTCGGGCCGCTGCTCAAAAACAGTGACGGCGCAACCCAGCTGCGCCATCTTAATTGCCACGGTAATGCCGGCTGGGCCGGAGCCGACCACAGCGACCTGCTTGCCGCACGACGGTGCGGCCTTCCACTCTTTGCGGTCCAAATACGCCGTGGAGATATAGTTCTCGATGCTCGAAAAATGCACGGGCGCGCCCTTGCGGCCCTGGATGCACGCGCCCTCGCACTGGCCCGAATGGTTGCAAACCATGGAGCAGACCGCGCTCATGGGATTGTTCTGGAACAGTAGCTCGCCCGCCTCTTCTAGACGACGCTGTTTGAACAGGTCAATGACCTGTGGAATAGGCGTCTGAACCGGGCAGCCCTTAATCTGACAGAACGCCCTTTTACAACCTAGGCAACGATTCGCCTCTTCGACAATGTGGATAGCCACGCAACTCCCCTTTTTAATGCAATCCAATGGGGGCGACGATAAAGACCCTTCACCGCCGCCCCCATACAGGTAATCTCAATCTGCCGACACAGCAAAAGCCAATGCTATAACTCGCGATGCGAAGCCCCGCAGCGAGCGGACATGTGCTCGAGTGTCGCCAGGCAGTCAGCCGCCGTCGCCGGCACACTGTTCTCGACCACGCAGGGAATCCCAGGGCAGGCGGCAGCCGCCCAGGCCACCACGGGCTCAAAGTCGTATCGTCCCGTCTCGCCCACGCCGTGGCACACCAGGCGCGAACCCGTACCGTCGCACCAACCGGCTTCGTCCTCGTTATCAACGACCTCAAAATCCTTGGCGTGCAGCACGCGGATCTTACTGCCGCATAAGTAGAGCATGCGCGCTGTGATTTCCTGCGCTTCGTCAACGACGCTGGGGTGCAGCAGCGATACCGGGTCATAGATCACGCCGAGCGACGGGCTCGAGACGCGCTCCAACACCTCACGGCAGCGATCCGGCGTGTTAACCGTCTCGTTCCAACCGGGCTCGATCAGTATTTGCCCGCCCACGGCCTCGGCCCGATCGCAGACGTGTGCAAGTCCGTCTGCAAACGCATCGAGCGCCTCGTCGGTCATGCGGTCGTCCGCGACGCGGTTCTGCGCATTGGGGCGACCGGTCTCGGTGCCAACCGGGCATCCGCCGAGCATCTGGGCAAAGTTCAAGCACGCCTCGTACTCGGCAAAGTTATCCATGAGTTGTTGGCGATCGGGCGTCGCCAGATTCTTATAACAGCCGAGCACGGCGACCGAAACGCCTGCCTCGTCGAGCACCGCACGCAAATGGTCGGCAAGCTCGCGGGTCAGGCCGCCTCGATCGATCCCCATCGATGCGTAGAGCACCTTGCTCGGCAGCTGAATGCACGAAAAGCCCAGCTCTCCCGCCATACGAATGCGTTCCTCGACAGTCCCCTGCGGAAGGTCGTGCAAACGTACACCCGGAGTAATAGCCCCCACGTTATTCACATCCCTTATGAGCGTTGATGCCCGGGGTGTATCCGCCAAACGGGTCCTCGATGGAGCACACGCCCGAGGGGGCGAGCGGATCGCGTTTACCGGCCAGCTTGTCGTGATGCATGGTCTCGATATAGGCAAGCACCAGCGGCGCCACACCCTTTGCATCATTTTTGACCACGGGCTCGCTCATGTAGTAATCAAACGTGCCCTCGCGGTGCGCGGTGTTGCCCAGGCCCGCGACCAGGCAGATGTTGTCGAGCGCCAGCTGGCCATCATGCTCGGACAGGCAGGTCTCGCAGATGCCGTCGAAGGCGCGACGGCCGTACTGGTAGTAACGCTCGCCCAGCACGCCCAGACGCACGCCCTTCATGATGGCGTTGGCAAAGATGGCGCTGCCCGACTCCTCCAGGTAGTTGGGGGCGATATTGGGCAGGTTGATGACCTGGTGCCACATGCCGGTCTTCTCGTCCTGATATGGCAGCATGGCGTCGATCAGATCGTGGAACATCTTGCGGATCTCATCCTTCTCGGCCGACATCGAAGGCGGCATAAGCTCCCAGGTGTCGATGAGCGCCATGGCAAACCAGCCCTCGGCGCGCAGCCAGAAGTTAGCCGAAAGGCCGGTGACCGGGTCGCACCAGAACTGTTTGCGGCTCGCGTCGTAAGCGTGATAGTACAGACCGTTGAGGGGGTTGCGCATCAGGTCATGCACAACCTGGAACATATGGAAGCTGTCCGAGCAGGCACGACGGTTGTGGAAACTCAGCTCGTACTGCATGTAGAACGGCTGGGCCATGTACATGCCATCGAGCCAGATCTGGTTGGGATAGACGGCCTTGTGCCAAAACACGCCTTCTTTGGTGCGCGGCTGGGTCTCGAGCTGGCGGTAGATGGTGTCCATGGCGGCACGGTACTTGGGCTTGCCCACCAGGTCATAGAGCTTGTAGAGGGTCTTGCCCGCATTGACGTTATCGAGGTTGTACTCCTGCGGGTTGTAATGCTTGATGGTACCGTCGTCCTGGACAAAGAAATCGATGTAGTCATCGGCAAAGGTCAGGTAGCGCTGCTCGCCCGTGATCTCGTACAGCTCGATGAGCGCCTTGATCATGCAGCCGTCGATATAGTTCCAGGTGTTCTCCTTGCCGGCGCGAATCTTTTCGATATTCCAAGCCGGCGCCTGCGGCGTAGAGGTTTCGATCAACTGCTCGATATAACGGTCCAGGATTTGATTGCAGCCCATTGCTGTCCCCTCTGACATAAACGATAGGTGAACGTTACCCCTAGTGTAACGCGAACGGGGAAAATAGGGTGAACGTTAACCCTATATTCCCCGCAAACGGCAGGCTTTTAGCGGCAAACGGCGGTGAGACCCGCGGCGATGCGATGCGCCAGGCGCTCATAGCCGGCAGGACTGTAATGCAGACCGTCCGGCATATAGAGCTCGCGGTGCCCTGGCAAAAACGGGCTGATACCACTTTGCGCATACAGGTCAATCACCGGAACCGAGTAGCGGTCGCAGACTTCGAGCATCGCCCGCACGTAGGCGACCTGCGTCAGGCCCAGGTGGTTGAGCTCATCGCTTGCCGGGATCTCCTTCTCGTGCTTACCGCTCGTCTTGCACGGCGTCATAAACACGAGCTTTGCCCGAGGCGAGCGTGCCGTGATGGTGCGGATCAGGTAATCGAGCGCACCGTAGAACTCATGCACATCGGTACTGCCCAACTCGCCAAGCGGCACGTTGCGGCTAAAGTCGTTGACGCCGCCAAAGACAATGTAGATATCGGCCGCATCGTCGATACCGTCCAGGCGCTCGACAAACGAATCGCTGCGGTCGGCCTTGACGGCGATGCGCGAGCCCTTGATGCCAAAGTTCTCGATGGTTGCGCCGCCCAGTAGCGCGCCCAAGTGCGAGGTCCACGAAATGTCGTTGCCTCCCCCACCGCAGCCGTTATCGCCCCAGGTGGTCGAATCGCCAAAGCAGCAAATGGTCGATTCACTCAAGCTCTTCGTTTCCATAATCTTCTCCTCATCCGCCCATCGACGGTCATACAGGAACGTACCGTTTATTCGCAGCATGCCGAGGGGCTATGCACGGGCGCATTCCGCAACGTGCGAATCGAGCCATTCGATATCCTCGGCAAGATGTGCCACGCCCAGATGGTGTTCACCCGGACACACCTCGTGCCGCAGGCCATCTCTGCGACCCAGCAACTTGTAGGCATCGCGCACGATCTCGAGCTGCTCGTCAACATTTTTCAGCCCGCGCGAACCGTTCAGATGATCCTCTTCGCAGCTTTGCACCAGCAGCGGGCGCGGCGCGATGAGCGAGGCAATATCGCCCATGTCGAGTAAGCGCCAAAGTCCGGGCGTGTAGTTGCAGCTGCAATTGCCATTGAGATGCAGCAGCGAATCATCGACACCGTACAGATAGCCCGAGACAAACGCCTTGCGCACACGCGGGTCGAGTGCGGCCAGGTACAACGTCATGTAGCCGCCACCCGAAAAACCAAAGCAACCCAGGTCATCCATGGCAATGTCACCGCGCGCATCCAAGTAATCGATCAAGCGCATGTTATCCCAGACGTTGAGGCCCGCAACCGTAAGACCCAGCGGCTCGGCCATACGTGCTTGATTCAGGCACGTTCCGCGCAGGTAGCTGTTCTCGTCATCGCCCTGACCCTTCCAGTCACGACGGTATCCCCAACCGCGTGCGTCGGGGCAGACGGCCACGTAGCCCATGCGCGCTAAACGCAGACCGTAGTCGTAATTGAACTTACGCACGGCATCATCGACAGCCGGCACGCCCGCAACACCGGCTACGCTTGCAGCACCCGCTCCCTGATGGCCATGCGGGCAGATATAACAGCGTTTGAGTCCCCGCTCATCAAGCTTAGGATGAGACGGTTCCAACAGGTAGAACGGCATCCAAACATCGCGCTCGACCTGCAACATCGCATGGGTGCGCACGATGCCGCCGGCAACCCGCACGCGGCTGAGCTCACGAATCTCAATCGGGACGCGGTCCATAAGCGAAAGGCCCAAAACATCGTACAGACGAGTCCTGGTCGCAATCTTCCATGCCTCAAAATCCGCAGGAGTCTTGCCCGTAAAAGCAGCCGAACGCCCCTCGCGCTTCAGCCGGGCACGCAGCGCAGGTTCGTCTTCGCAGTACGTCTCGATGTGCACGGTGCGGCCGTTGGCAGACAGTTCAGCCGTCTCAACCGCATCACCGTCGCCGCCCTCGGGATCCCAGCCATCCCCACCGGCAAGCACCTGCTCGCGAGCGTACCCGGCGGCAGCCATCACATCGAGTTCATTCGCCCACGGCACCCAGCCGGTAGTATCACCCGCCGGCCCATGCAGAATCGCGCCAGCATACTGCACGCAGTTGTGTGCCGCCGGCTTATTCCAATCCCACCAGCCTTCGCGCTTGATATGTCGCCCCAGCCAGCAATCGATCAGCACAGTTTGCGCCCATTCGCGCCAAGGACGACCCAGGTAGACCGAATCCGGCGCCACGCCATCCCGAGCTGTAAACGAACAGCCGTGGAACACAAAGCCGTGCGACTCGCCTTCGGGCGTCGACGCCGCCGTCACGTAGCCGTTCACGTCCATATCGCGGTTGAGCGAGCGAATCTCGCACCCCTCAAAGTAGGCACGCGCGCCGCCAAAGATAAAGTCGACATCGCCCTCGATCCGGCAACGTCGAAAATACTGGCGCCCCACCCGGCGCGGCGCATACTGTTTGGGTCCTATAAACCCGCCCGGTTTGGCCTCATGCGGCGGCAGCGGACCCAAAAACAGCGTGTCTTGGTGTCCCTTAATGCAGCAGGCATCGACAACCAGACGGTCGCCATCAGCATACAGGGCAATCGCTTGACCGACCTCGCGCCCATCGCCCGCATCGTTTTCGATCGTGAGGTTCTCGAGCCGTACGTCGTCGGCATCGACCAAAACGGTATAGGTCCTAAACGTGCCGAGCGTGCCGTCGACGCCCGAGCCGTCCTCCGAAGGCATCTTGGCACCCAGGCTGCCCACGATACGCACGCTGTCGGCCGTCTCTCCCTCAATCGTCACATGCGAGCGATGAATCTCGACCCGTTCGCGGTACTCACCCGGCTCGATATGGATTGTCACCGGCCGTCCGTCATTCGGACAGGATTCGTCAATTGCCTCCAAGGCCTTAGAGATACTGTGATATGCCCCCGCACGCTCGGGCGAAACCTCAAAAAATCGTCTCTCACTCATCATCAGTCACCGCGTCCTTTCGTCGTAGACCGTCTACGTTGCAGTTTCGGCATATAAAAAGTTCGCGCAATGGGTCGGGAAGGCCCTGCCCATCGCGCGCCGCGACATACCGAATTTAATTGTTTAGGAGCAAACGCCTACGCACGGATAACCTTGTCAACGTTCTGGAGCTGCAGTTCCTCGCCGTCCTGGCCCTCGATCACCACATTTTGCAGATCGAGTACCTTGACGTTTTGCGCAATGATGCCCTGACACACCATGGGCTCAACGCCGCAGGCCATGGCCGGGACAAAGGGCTCGGCATCCGGCGCGAAGGTCACGTGGACATCCTGGAACGTCAGGCGCGTTACTTTACTCTCGGGCAGGCCCGTGATGTAGGCAGCGGCCGCGTGGCAGTTAGTGGCCTCGATATCGCAAAACGTCGTGGCACCAAAGCCGGGCGTGCGGTCGTCGACAGGCAGCGTCTCGCGAGACTGCACGTAATCGGTCTTGCCGTCCTTGTCGCAGAAGTAGAAGGAGTTGACCACGAAGGGCGTGAGCACCTCATCCATGCGAATGTGCTCAAAGGTAATGCCCTCGTTGACGGCATCCTTGCCGCGCCCGCGGCGGGTCTTGACGCGCAGGCCGCGGTCGGTGCGCTCAAAGAGGCACTTGCTCACGGTGAGGTCCTTGATGCCGCCGGCAGCCTCGGACCCCAGGACCACGGCGCCGTGACCATCGTGCATGTAGCAGTGAGAGATCAGCATGTCGTGCGTGGCGGGACGAAGCTCGGGCTCAATGCCCAGTTTGCCGCTCTTGATGGCGATGCAGTCGTCACCCACTGAGAACTGACAACCAAGGATGCGAACAAAACCGCAGCTCTCGGGATCGAAGCCGTCGGTGTTGTGGGAGTTCTTGGGACCCTCGATGGACAGGCAGAGCGCATCGACGTGCTCGCACAGGATGGGGTGGATGTTCCACGCCGGGCTGTTGCGGACGGTGAAGCCGGCCAAGCTCACATTCTCACACTCGGATAGGAAGATCATGCGCGGGCGGGCGACCTCGCGGCCCTCCTCGGGGCGAAAGATGTTCTTAAAGTCCTTGTTCCACCAGTTGTCCTCGGCAAAATCAGTCTGACCGTCGATCGCGCCGCGACCATAGATGCACACGTCGTGCACGCTCAGACCCGTAAAGGTAGAGCAGTAGGTCGAGAAGCTCTCGCCCTCCCAGCGGCCCAGGGGCAGCATATCGGTGCCAGCATACCCAGCACCCTCGTCGCCCGTGACCGTACCGGGGATGTAGGCAAGCGCCGCACGATCGTGGCGAGCCAGCAGCACCGCTCCCTCGGCGAGCTCGATGTTGATATTGCTCTTAAGGAAGAGGGACTTGATACGATAGCTGCCGGCGGGAATCAGCACGCGCCCGTCCTTGGGACAGGCCATGATGGCAGCCTGGATGTTGGTGGTGTCATCATGCTCGGCATCGCCCTTGGCGCCACAGTCGCGAACGTTGATGGTAAAAGGCTCAGCCGGCGTGGTGACACCTACGCTCAGCTCACGCTCGCCACAAACAAAACGAACCAGGTTGCGCTTGCCGGGGGTCAGGCCGTCGACATAGGTCTCGACCGTATTCGTGGTACCGGCGGGCTCGTCGTTGACAAAGATCTCCCACGTATCGGCACAGGTAAAGTAGCCGCCGTCGTCAAGCTCGATCACGGCCGCGCGGGCGTTGCGCCAGATAACGTTCGTCTCCATGGATTTCTCCCTCAAAAAGATGCTCTAAAGGCAAATTGTACGCTGTTAAAAAGGGCCGTGCCTGCCGGCGGAATTCCGGTGGCACGGCCCTGTGATTTGGACGATATGTCGGCCTTACTCGGCGGGGGTTACGCTACCGTCCTGGAAGCCAACGTTGTTGTGGGCAAAGCAGTCCTCGTACTTAAAGCCGGAGAGCTCCTCGCAAAGCGCCTTGACCTCGGGCTTGACGTCGGCCATCTTGCCACCCTCCTTGACGCGGTGAATCTCGTCGCAAAGGATGTCGCACTGCTCCTTGTCGATCTTGATGCCGCGGGCAAGGACGGCCGCAAGCAGGAAGAAGCCGGCGCAGCCGATGATCATGTAGCCGCAGATATACAGAGGCACGGTAGCGGGCTGGGTCACGGCGTCGCTATTGCCGGCGGTCTGAATGAAGCCGGAGGCAGCAAGGACGATAGCCCACACGTTGACGGCGATAGCCTGGGCGATCTGCTGGCAGAGCTGCTGCGCGGAGCTGTAGATGCCCTCGCGACGACGCAGGGTGATGAGTTCATCGACATCGGGGATGTAGTTGAGCAGAACATCGGGCAGGTACTGGAAGCCGACGTAGAAGAACTTCCAGATGGCGAAGATGATGGGGTAGGCGATCATGGCGATGGCGACCGTGGAGGTGCCGTTGATCTGACCAAAGGCGAAGTAGTTGTAGGCAATGATGCACGCAGCGCAACCGACATTTGCGAGGTACCAAGACTTGTGGAAGCCCTTCTTGGCCATGAGGGCGACCCAGATGGCGGTGCAGACGATAGCGACGACCTTGCCAGGCATCTCCATCACGGACTCGTAGGACTTAGGAATCTGCAGGCAGTAGACGATGAAGAAGGACAGGCAGGCAGACCAGCAGGCAGCAGCAAGCTTCGTGGAGACCTGTGCATACAGGACCTTGCGGAAGGACTTGTTGCGGAAGGTGGAGATAACGTCGATGAAGAACTTCTTGATGCCCTCGCCGACGCTCTCGATCTTCTCCTGAGCGACCTCCTCGGGGGTGTGCTCCCACGTGGACAGGTACACGCAGAGCAGCGAGATTGCCATGACCGAAGCGTTGATCGTAGCGATGATGAAGTAGCTAAACGGGTTGGTCTCGCCGAAGGTGCCAAAGCCAAAGCCGACGAGTGCTGCCATCAGGAAGCCGGCGGCGTTACCAAAGAGATGCTTGTAGCCGGTAAGGTACGTACGCTCCTTAAAGTCGTCGGTCATCTCGATGGTAAGCGGCGACAGGTTGGCGGTGCAGAACGTGTACGCGACGTTGTAGATCAGGTACAGCACAAAGTAGTACGGGAAGCCAAACGGCGTAGCCACGAAGATGAGCGGCTCGGCGATCATCATCGGGATGGCCAGCAAGATCCAGAAACGACGACGACCAAAGATACGGCCAATCTTGGTGGCATAGAAGTTATCGGCCACAAAGCCCATCAGCGGGCAAAGAATAGCGTTGACATAGATGGCAAACGAGCTGATCAGTGTAGCCTCGCCTGCGGACAGGCCACACTCCGTGGACAGGAACAGCACCATGTAGCTGTGCGTAAAGGTCAGGGCACCGGAATTGAGCATACCGCCCATACCAAAGCCCAAGCGCGTCCAGAATGTGATCTTACGCTTTTTCCCAATCTTATTAGTCATCGAGCTCCCTCTCTTTTCTCGATTGTCTTGTAACAAGACATTTGAGTCCACACTGACATCTGTCTGCCCAGCATTCAGGGTGAACGTTTAGTTAGATTATGCACGATTGCTTATGATAGGTGAACGTTCACTTGAATAATATCCTTGAACGGTCGATTTTTACCGCTGAACGGACACAATTGAGGCTCTAAGACCTATTGTCTGCTGGTAAAGGTGCCATGCTGGACACCCATGAGATAGGTGAACGTTTATCGTATTTTCCAATTTTTTCACTTAACCACAAAACGAAAACCCCGCCGGGAACACTCCCGACGGGGCCGACGACATAGCGCTACGCTTGGGTGCATTTGCCACTACAGGCAGACGCCGTCCTTCCAGATGCTGATCTCGTGACAGCCACGGCGCTCGGCACTCGTGAGTTTACCGCTCGCCGTCTCCAGCACCAGCTGGTATAGATCGTGAGCAGCCTCGTCGAGCGTGCGCTCACCCGTGGCAATCACGCCGGCGTTAAAGTCCATCCAGTTGGCCTTGTGGTCGCACAGACGCTGATTGGTGAACACCTTGAGCGTAGGCGCCGGCGCGCCAAACGGTGTGCCGCGGCCGGTCGAGAACAGAATCACGTGGCAGCCGGCAGCCGTCAACGCCGTGGTGGATACCATGTCGTTGCCCGGACCGCACAGCATGTTCAGGCCGTGTTTATTTGCCTGGCCGGCATACGGCAGCACGTCGACGATGGGGGCAGACCCGCCTTTTTGCACGCAGCCGCAGCTCTTGTCCTCGAGCGTGGTAATACCGCCGTCCTTGTTGCCGGGGCTCGGGTTCTCGTAGACGACCTCGCCGTGGCTAATAAAGTAGTCCTTAAAGCCATTGAGCATGTCGGAAGCGGCGTTAAAGACCTGCTCGTTCTCACAGCGATCGAGCAGGATACTCTCGGCGCCAAACATCTCGGGCACCTCGGTAAGCACCGACGTGCCGCCGCGGGCGACGACCATATCGCTCACGCGACCGATCGTGGGGTTGGCGGTAATGCCCGAAAGACCGTCGGAGCCGCCGCACTTAAGACCAATAACCAGCTCGGAGGCCAAAATGGGCTCTCGCTTGGCTTGCTTGGCCAGGTCAGCCAGCTCGGCCAGAATCTTGTGGCCCTCGATTTGCTCGTCGGCTACATCCTGGCAGGTGAGAAAGCGAACGCGCTCGTGATCGAAGTCACCGAGCTCGTCGAGCACCTGCTGGTGCGTGCAGTTCTCGCAACCGAGCGACAGGAATAGCACGCCGGCCGCATTAGGATGACGCGAGAGCGCCACCAGCAGACGACGCGTCTGGGCATGGTCGGCGCCGGTCTGCGAGCAGCCAAAGGGATGCGGGAAGTAGTAAACACCCTCCAGCGAGCCATCGACCAGATCCTGGGCCTGCTCACACATGGCACGGGCGACTTCGTTGACACAGCCGACCGTGGGGATGATCCACAGCTCATTACGCGTCGCGGCACGACCGTCGGCGCGGCGGAACCCCATAAAGGTCTCGGGCTCAACCGGATCCACGACCGGATGTGTGGGGTTGTAGGTGTACTCGACCTCGCCCGAAAGGTTGGTCTTGACATTATGTGTATGAAGCCACTGACCGGGCTGGACATCGCCCGTCACATGGCCGATAGGAAGGCCGTACTTGATGACGTCCTCCCCCGCGGCAATCGAGCGCACGGCCATCTTATGACCCTGCGGAATATCCTCCGCGGCCACGACCTCGCCCACCCCGGGAACCGCGACGGCGGTGCCCTTGGCAAGCGGCGACAGCGCGACGATCACGTTGTCGGCCGGATTGATCTGGATAGTGTTCATTACAAAGAGTCCTAACCCTACAGGTTGAGCAGAAGTCGAAGCGCGGGCATGCCATTCCACACCCGCGCCGGAAATTTACGCCTGAGCGTTGGCGAAGGCCTGCTTGGCGCCCTCGGCACGCACGACAGCGAGCGCGCTGACGACAAACTCCTCAAGACCTGCGATCTGCGTAAGGTCCTCGCCCCACATCTGCTCGTTGGTGAGCACGTCGTGCACCAGCTGGGCATCGTCGGCGCCGGCATGGGCGGCGTAGAAGTCGAGCACGAAGGCGTCGTCCTGAGCGGTGTACTCGGTGCCGTCGGAGCGACGCAGGTGCAGGCCGTCGCCCTCGCGGGACACGAGCTCCTGCGTGTAGAAGGAGATGAGCGTAGCGAGGCTCGTCGCCAGGCACTTGGGCAGGTTGCCGGTCTCGGCAACGTAGTCCTTGAGTGTGGGCAGGTCGCGAGCGCGCCACTTAGCCGTGGAGTTGAGGCAGATGGAGAGCAGCGCATGATCAATAAACGGGTTGTCGAAGCGGTTTTCGACGGCGGCGGCAAAGGCCTTGCAGTCCTCGACATCCAAGTCGGCGGCAAGCGTCGGAATGACCTCGTCGTAGAGCATGGTGTTCATGAAGCCGCGAATGGTCTCGTCATGCATGCAGTCGCGCACGATATCAAAGCCGGCAACCCAGGAACCCGGAACGAAGGCGGTGTGGGCACCGTTGAGGATGCGGACCTTGCGCTTTTTGTACGGGGTGACGTCGGGAGTCACAAAGACACCCGGAAGACCAGCCTTCACAAAGGGAAGCTTCTCGGCAAGCGACTCGTCACCCTGGATGCCCCACATCTGAAAGGGCTCGCGCACGGCCAGGAAGGGATCCTCGTAGCCCAGACGCTCAGCCACCGCGGCGGCCTCGGATGCGTCGCGGATACGGCCCGGTACGATGGTGTCGACGAGCGTGGTGCAGACGGTGCAGTCGTTGGCCATCCACTGCGCAAACTCGTCCTCCCAGCCCCAGTCGCTCACATACTGGTTCATGATGCGCAGCAACTCCTCGCCGTTGTGATCGATGAGCTCGCAGGCGAGGACGATGACGCCCGGCTTACCGGCAGCCCAGCGGGTGTGGAGCACCTGGGCAAGCTTGGCGGGGAAGCTCGCAGGTGGCATGTCGTCGGCCTTGCAGGACGGGTCATAGGCGATACCGGCCTCGGTGGTGTTGGAGACGATGATCTCTAGGTCGTCGGAGACAGCGACCTCCATCATGGCGCGGTAGTCGTCCTCGCGGTACGGGTTGATGCAGCGGCTGCAAGCGCTAATCACGCGGGACTCGTCGACCGTGTTGCCGTCCTCCTTGCCGCGCACCAGCACGGTATACAGGTCGTCCTGGGCATTGATACCGTCGGCAAAGCCAAAGGCGCCGCTGATGGGCTGGACCATGACGATCTTGCCATTCCAGCCGGTCGCCTCGTTACCCATGTCAAAGAAGCGGTCAACGAAAGCGCGTAGGAAGTTGCCCTCGCCAAACTGCAGGACCTTCTCCGGCGCGTCCTTGGGAAGAAGATAGCCCTCGTAGCCGATCTTCTCGAGCGTATCGTAGCTGATGTTCTCCATCTATGTGTCTCCTTAGATAGCCGTTAGCGTGTAAGCAAAACGGGGGCGCCGCGTGTGGCGACGGCGCTCCCGGAACCAGGTTTGGATTTAGGCCTCGACGGTGTCCAGGTCAAAGCCAAAGTAGCGGACCGCATTGTTGTAGCTGATGTCGCGCACGATGGTGCCCAGCAGCTCCATGTCGGCCGGGTACTTGCCCTGCTCGACCCACTCGCCGATCACGCTGCACAGCACGCGACGGAAGTACTCGTGGCGCGGATAGGACAGGAAGGAACGGGAGTCGGTGAGCATGCCGACGAAGTTGCCCAGAACGCCCTCGTTGGCAAGGGCGGTGAGCTGCTCGCGCATGCCGACTTCGTTGTCGTTGAACCACCAGGCGGAACCGTTCTGGATCTTGCCGGCGGTCGGGGCCTCCTGGAAACAGCCCATGACGGTATCGATCATGGTGTTGTCGATGGGGTTCAGGCTGTACAGGATGGTCTTGGGCAGACCGCAGGTCTCCTGAATGGAGTTGAGGAAATCAGCGAGCTGGTCGGACGGCGTGTAATTGGAGATGCAGTCGTAGCCGGTATCGGGACCGAGCTTGGCAAACATGGCACGGTTGTTGTCGCGCTTGCAACCAAAGTGCAGCTGCATGGCCCAGCCAAGGCGCACATACTCGTCGGCGACAAACTGCATGAAGGCCGTCTTGTACTTGAGGACCTCGTCCTCGGTAAGCGGCTCGGCGGCAAGGCCCTTGGCAAAGATAGCCTCAATTTCCTCGGCGGTAGCCGGGGCGTACATAACGTAGTCGAGCGCGTGGTCGGAAGCGCGGCAGCCCAGCTCGTGGGCGACATCGTAGCGCTTGGAGATGGCGGCCTTCATGCCCTCGAAGTCGCTGACCTCAACGCCGGCAACCTCGGAAAGGTGCTTGCAGTAGTCGGCGAACTCCTGGCCACGCTCGATGCGCAGGGCGGCATCGGGGCGCATGGCGGGAACGACCTGGACGTCAAAACTGTCGTCGGCGGCAATCTTCTTGTGCCACTCAAAGCTGTCGGCGGGGTCGTCGGTAGTGCAGATCATGCGGACGTTGGACTGCTTGATCAGGTTGCGGCAGGTAAAGCTAGCCTCAGCGAGCTTGGCGTTGGCAAGGTCCCAGACCTCCTGGGCAGTCTTGCCGTTGAGGACGCCCTCGTAGCCAAAGTAGCGCTTAAGCTCCAGGTGGCTCCACTCAAAGACGGGGTTGCCAACGCAGCGACCCAGGGTCTCGGCCCATTTTTGGAACTTCTCGCGAGCAGGGGCGTCGCCAGTGATAAAACGCTCGTCGACGCCGTTGGCACGCATCAGGCGCCACTTGTAGTGGTCGCCGCCCAGCCAAACCTCGGTGATGTTCTCGAAACGCTTGTCCTCCCAAATCTCCTTAGGAGAAATGTGGCAGTGATAGTCGACGATGGGCATGCCCTCGGCAAAGTTGTGGAACAGCTCCTCGCCGGTCTTGGTGCTCAGCAGGAAATCCTGATCGTCCATAAAGTTTTTCATCAAACAGCCCCTTTGCTGGCAAGGCGGGCGCACGGCGCGCTCGTTATCCTTTAGGTGAACGTTCACTATACTAATCCATTGCACCTCAAAAGGTGAACGTTCACCTACCCACCACGGGGTGAACGGTAGATTTTGCCCGTTCAACGGTTGCTGGAGATGTGACTTGCATGTATTGCGGACTGTTTGGCGTCCCCGAACACCGAACTTGAGCGCTTTTGCTCAGGTGGGTCATGCCCCGACGTACATTTTTGGGAGTATTCAGCATTGGAGCGCGCCGTGCGCCATCCTCAGCGTCCTATTTGGAACGCAGATAGCGCCCGATCGGCATAAAAAGTGCCCCCGATGGCAAATTACGCCATCGGGGGCACTTAAAACAGTCGTTCTGCACCTCATTCAGGGCATGCCAATGCTGAATACTCCCAAAAATGCACGTCGCAAGAGGGGGTACCTGCTCAATCGGCTAAATACCCGCAAGTTCGCAGTAGCGATCGACATTGCTGGCAAATACCATCTCGACGGCGCCCTTCTGGACGGGCACCGTCGGGGTCCTTCCCCACAGCAGATAATCGCCCAGCGTCTTAGCGCCGCGATACGCCAGGCTCGTCGGGTCCTTATAGACAATATTGGTAAAGATACCGCGGCGCAAGGCCAGAGCACTTTCGGGAAACAGGTCGTTGCCGATCACCATGACCTGACCGGCCTTGCCGGTCGAGACGAGCGCGTCGGCAACCACTTCGGAACCAACGGCAAAAACGCTACAGATAAGTTCGGGGGCGTCCGGCGCACTCAAGCGCTTTTCGAGCTCATGCTCGAGTTGTTTGACTTGCGCATGGGCACCTGCAAGATCCTCAACCTGCCATGGAATATCACGTTCGCGCAGGTAATTGTGGAAGGCGCGGGCGGTTAGATAGTGCGAATCGGTATATGGGTCGCCTGTCAAAAGGAGCACGCGGGCGTCGGCCCCAGAAGCATGGACCAGGTTTGCCGCCTGCTCGGCCATAAGGCTGCCTGCCGTCGAATAATCGGCCAAGCTCGCACCCAAACGATTCAAATGCGGACGGTCGCCGTCGACAAGCTCAATCGTCACGCCCGCCTCGGCGATCTGCCCCAAAAGCTCAGTCGCACGATCGTCGCCCGGCGCATAGGCGAGCAAGCCATCAATCTTCTCGCCCACCTGCAGACGCTCGTCGATTTGCTCGAGTGCATCAGCGTAGCCGCCCACGCCAAATTCAACGCGCTCAACCGTAATGCCCCGGTCGATGACCTCCTGTTCAAAGCGATTGCAGCCTTCCCACAGGTAACGGAAAAAGTACGCTCCCTCGCGCGATGCGCGGGGCAGGCAAAACACCAGATTGATGTCCTTGCGGCGCAGGCTTGAGGCACTTGTGTTGCGGTGATAGCCCATGGCCTCGGCCTTGGCGTTCACCTTGGCGCGCACGGATTCGCTCACGCCGGCCTTTCCCGTCAGGGCCTTGTGCACGGTATTGATGGAAACGCCAAGCTCGGCGGCTATGTCCTTCATGGTTACACGAGCGCTCATGGGATTACTCCGTTATAGATAAGTTGCCAATTTACAGTTCAGTTAACGATACCCCAAAAATACTCTTCGACTCGCCGTGCTCTCCCTCAAATGCACAAAGCGCCCCGCGAACGGATGCCCGCGGAGCGCTTGGATGTCCGGACCTTATTTGATACCGCGACCCAAGTCTTCGGCGATTTTGTCCACGCCCTTAAGTGCGGCGCACGTCTTTTTGTTGGAGCAATGCCCGGTGCAAACGCCGCCCTGAGCGCAGTCGGCGCAAGTGCCCTTGCGGTAGATGCGCACGCATACCGCGACAAACGCAATACCGATAACAGCCAGTACAACAATATCGATAGGTGCCATAGCAAGCCTCCTCTAGTTAACCACCACTTACTTTACCCTATTCTCCACCTACCAGAAGGGGAAAGGTTTATTTTGGTCGGTTTTATCTGCGGAAACGCCACATCTCCCCACCACATTGGTACAAGGCAACCTATCCGGAATGGGTGAAATCATGATCATAGAGCTCATCTCGCTGCCTCACTCAGCAATAAGGTTTACCCTGGTGCTATTTTTCTCGATACGATAGACGCCGACCTTGCCTGTAACGCCATAATGCTTTTTAAGTAGACCCATCTCCGCAGAATTGGACTCGATTACGATGAGCTTGTCATAACCCGACAGAAGGTTATCCATATTGGGCTCATAGAACGCGCATATGGCATCGGAATGCGGGGCAAACAAATAATATCGAGCCACATACGTGAAGTAGTACGAAGTCATAAGCCCATCGCGATCGGAACCGAACAGCAAATAACGAGTACCGTCTTCTTTACCCGATGCCGGCCAGCGATCACCGACGACATCTCGGACCGTCGCCGGAAGCGAAGTGTCGTATGTCTTTGCATTGAATAGCATGCCGTTGTATTCACTCGTCAAAAGGCCAAGCGACAAGGCGATGCAGCCCATTACAACCTGTTGGTATCGCCGCTTATGTAACGGCGTTGCATGGCAGGGGGAACCATCGGACCGGAATTTCATCTGCCCCTCAAGCTCAACGGTAACTGCCATCGCCAGGCCACCGACAAACAATGCAATGATGCTGCAAGCATAACGATCGAATCCAGCAAGCCTCAAGGCCTCGTCCATTGGCATCGAGAAAATGTACATGGCGAGAATACCCACATAGTAAACAATTGTCATGAAATCAAGCGCAACCAGTGCGCGGCGCACATGTGTCAACTGATGCCCAAAGCACCACCGAGCAGCCGCTAGCAATGCGACAACAGCCAAGTTGCCGAGCAGGAAACCGAGCGCAGGCCTGGTAGTTAAATCGATGGAGGTCGCAAAAAACGTCGAGACGACCTGCGCGATCTGGGCAGTATTCTTACCGCCGACCACCGCCGCGTGAGCAGCATCGCCCACATCGAACTTATTCTTGACGCCCGCGAGCGCCGTGGCCATGTGCCAACTCCACATCAGATAAGTGGAAAAACCCAAAACACCTGCGACGGCAGTTGCACCAAACCAGCGCAGGCGAGCGTTCCAGCCGCGATTCCTGAGAGCAACGTGTCCGCGCGCTAAATGGTAAGCGAGCACAAATGCAACGAATACGACGCCCGTCGACTTCACCACTATGAGCTCCGCCATCAACGGCACGAGCAACTTGAGCTCGCGGCGAACATCACCGTTATAACGATCCACGACTGCCCAGCACGCCATCGTGAGGACCGGGAGCACGAAATCAACCAAAAGGTTATTAATGCGAATCGTTACATTGAAAAACGTAAGGAGCGAGCAGCCAGCCCCTAACACCGCATATGGCAGAAACGAACGGCGATTGCGCACAATACCAAGAACAGCATAAAAACATGAGAAGATAAAGGCTGCCTGAGCAACGAGCATTGTTCCCTCGGCATGGCCTAAAAACGTGCATGCGCAGTACAGCAGTGAAGTTGTGCCGAGCGGATAGTTGAAAAACTCAACGAGACCACTTGACGCCGTGGGGAAAGCCCCCGTCTCCAGCATGACCTTGAGCGCTATAGCCCAATGCGTAAAGTTATCGTAATGCTCGAGACGCGCCGACAGCAGGGGCCACAGAAAGATCAACATACCTAGGAGAAAACACGCGTCAGGGAGACCAAAGGGCAATCTAGCAAGACCACGACCATGGAGACAGGGCATTGCCGCTGCACCGGCGATGGCGCCCACCACAACCACCCCCCAGGTGGCAGGGGCAAGCGCGCCCACGATTCCACCGGCATACGTGACGACCCCCATGACACACAAGGCACACACGGGAGCGAAATGCACATCCGTCTCGGTCAAACGATGGATCCAATAGCACAGACCGAAGAGCGCTAGCAGGAACAGCGCCGCACGGCCGAAGGCAGCAATAATCAGCATGCAGCGTCTCCTTCGACATGAGCAGAATCGTGACTGGTCCGCTCCGCATCCCGTGAATCGCCGCATCGATCGCTATCACGCCTGGAGCGGCGGCGGGATCTCCATACGCGGTAACGCGAAAGAAGCGCCCTTATCCTCATGCGGACAATACGCACGATATCGTCATAGGTGGTGTTCCAGCTATCAAGCTCCTCGGCGATGCCCGTTTCGCGATCGTACAGCAGCTGATCATAGATGCGACGCTCCTCGAGCGAGCGGTGCTCGATTCGAAGCGCCGCGTACCACGACTCATCATCGCCACATTTGGATTGAAAGAGGCGCACAAGCCTACCAGAAACGCATGTGCAATAGCGACCATCTCCCAAGCGCACCGCAAAGCTGCGTAGCTCCTCGGGAAAGGGATCATCGATGCGCACGAGTACACCACCGTCTGACATGTTGATGGCGCGCCCCGCGAAAACACCCACAGGACCCTCGCCATCCATTGCGTCCGAGCTGCAATCGAGGGAAACACCACCTTCGACCACGGCTTCGCCGGTGTCCTCGGCTAGCTTCGACCACTCATCCTCAACCGGCAGCGCCGTCAGCACCGCAGGTTCGTCTACGGAGATGCGAGTACTCTTGCGCGGCATGGACCGACCACCCGAAAAGGCAATAGCATACAAAAGGGCAATCAAGTTGTAGCACAACCAATAGATGATCACGGAACTGTACACGAGCGCCATGCCATACTTTCCCCATGTAAATCTGATAATAGCTGCAACCGAGAGCACCACGAGCAACAGGTGTGGGAGCATGTTCCACAGGCTACCGCTGCGATTGGTCGTCTTGTCTTTACGCGTAACTTTGAACTTGGTCTCGCGGATATCGAGCGTCTCAAGAAATACGGGAATAATAAGTGATGGCGCCAGCGTGGTGTCGATGATTTGACTCCATTTCTGACTGCGAACATTGCTCGAAAGCAATTTCATAGACCTGCTATAAAAGAAATAGCTCGGCAGCCAAAAAATTAGTAACTGCCAGAGTGTGCAGTTAACCACTTGGAAGTCAAACAGGGCAAACATAATGGGCGCAAGAATAAAGATGATGCGGTTGAAGAATGACCACCAGTACAGAAAACTGCACAGATAGGTAATGCGCGCGGAAAAAGAAATCTTGCGGGAAAAGATGACACCCGTGTTTTGGATGCTCTGAATCACACCGCGCGCCCAGCGGATGCGTTGGTGCACCATCGAGCGCACATCCGTCGTCGAGAGGCCGTGAGCTTCGACCTTATCAGTGGCATAGGTAATATAACCCGCCATCTGCAGACGACAGCTCGTCTCAAAATCTTCGGTGATCGTATGATACGGAAACCCGCCAATCTCCTCCATACCGGCGCGCGAAATCACGGCATTGCTACCGGTGTATGCGCAGGCGTTGGACGAGTTGCGCATCCGGTTTACCTCGCGTGAGAAGAAATCTTGCTCATTAGGAATCTTGTCCTCGGCGTACAGATTGAACTGAAAAAGATCAAGATTATAGAAGCTTTGCGGCGTCTGAATCAGACCGACTTTAAGGTCCTCATTGAGTTCGTCCTCGGAACGATAACGCCATGCGCCGGTCGCGCCATCCTGAATATAGCGAGGCAGCAAGAAATAGGGCACGGTATCTACGAGAAAGCTGCTACGCGGAATCATGTCGGCATCGAACGTCGCGATCAGCGGTGAAGTCGTGTGCCTTAACGCGTTGTTGAGGTTGCCCGATTTGGCATACTTGTTATCCTCGCAGGGGATATAACCAATCCCAAGTTCAGCCGCAAGGGAAGCGACCTCTTTGCGGCAGCCATCGTCAGCAAAATAGACGTGCACCCGAGAACGATCGGGATAGTCCATGTAGGTACAGGCGTTCGCCGTCTTGAACAACACGTCAGTCGGCTCGTTGTGCGTAGCGATTACCACGTCAACGTCGGGATAGTCTTCGGGCAAGATTTTCGGCATAACGAGATGTCCGCTGTCGGCCTTAACCTTGCGGTAGTAAAGTTCGAAGGTCGTAAACGCGGTTACTGTCTCAGCGATGAGCAGCAAGACCGCAAAAACCATCTGGGGAATCCCCTGATCAAACGGCAGGGTGAACAGCAGACGCCATAGCAGATAGATGACCATAAGGACTGCAGTGACGATAAAGGTCGTCACATCGCGCTTCCGTGCCCCCTGTTTTTCCACCACGCTTTTCTTGGCTTTCTTAAGCTCATGGACGCTCACGGAATCATCCCCCTATTCAAAGACCCATGACTGCTGGATACGGTAGTTAGCAAAGAACAATGCCGTATCAACAAACGGTTTGATGATGAAGACCGGTATGGGCAGCGCAACGGAAATTAGGAGAACAAGAGCGGCGCTCGCCAACATACAAGCTGCGCACAGGACGATATAGCGGCAAAGGCTCCGAGAACAGCTGGAATCATCCGCTTTGAAGACAATCTTTCGATTCAGCATATAGTTGACGAATGCCGAGACGACCCGCGCAACGACGGTTGCCCACACGATGGCTGCACTGATCGCAACACTATGCGACCATAGGAGTACGAGCGCAGAGAACAGTGCCCAATCCAACAGCGATGAGCCGAGCGAGGAGAGCGTGTAGCGCGCAAACGCAGAGAATAAGACACCGAGCACGCGAAGCGAATCAACAACGGGGCGGAAATGTGATGCCTCGTTGTCACCCTCGTAGACCGTGGTAATGGGAACCTCGAAGATGCCACCCGCACGCCGTGCCAGCACAAGCATCTCTGTCTCGAACTCATATCCGTCTCGCACCACAGCGAGCATACGGCGCATAAGCGACGCCGGAAGGCCACGTAAGCCCGTCTGCGTATCACTCACATCGACACCGCAGAGCACGCGCATGGCCCCAAGCATAAAATTGTTACCGAGCTTACTGCGCGCAGGGACGCCATTACCGTCGAATCGGCGACAGCCAAGCACCAACGAGTCCTGGTGCAAACCGAGTTCGCGCGCAACGGCGCGGATATCGGCAGGCAAATGCTGACCATCGGCATCTGCCGTGACGGCCCCCGCAACAGTCGGGACCTGTTCCAAGAGATAAGAAAAGGCAGTCTTAAGGGCCGCACCTTTGCCGCGGTTGAGCCCGTGGACAAGAACCGTAGCACCAAGCGCGCGGGCGCGGTCAAACACCACAGAACAGGACGCGCTGCTCCCGTCATCCACCACAACGACCGGTCCCGGCCATCCGAGCACGAGCTCCTCAAGTAGTGCGGCCAGCCAACCACTCGGCTCATACGCGGGAATCACCAAAGCTATCCTATTGTCGATATCTGCCATGATCAAATGGATTCTCCAACATAATGAATCGATTTGCGGACGTCGATTATAACGAAATTGCCTAGCGGTTAAAACAAAAGCCCGAGTGTCGCTGGGACACCCGGGCTCGTGAAAAGGGGCTAATCCTTATTCGGACTTAAGCGGAAACTGCGGCGGAAGCAGTGTTGGTCTCGTCCTCGTCGGTCCATGCATGCTTGGGCATGGGACGGAAGATCTGGAAGAGCATCGCAACCAGCAGCACGATGGCCACAATCGTCCAGATACCAAACTGCCCAAGGACAAGCAGGTTGTAGAACTGGTTGATGAACAGGCCGATGACCCAAGCGAAGGCGCACTCGTAGCCGATGGCAATCGCGGTCCACTTGCCGGAGTCCATCTGGTTGCGGATAGTGCCCATGGCGGCAAAGCACGGGGCGCACAGCAGGTTGAAAGCGCCAAAGGCAACGCAAGCGCCCATAGTCGGGAACATGCCGGCAAACGCGGTCCACAGGCTCGGGTCAGTCTCGGCGGCGTCGGCCACGGACAGCAGCGAGCCGGCGGTGGCGACGACGTTCTCCTTGGCGACGAGGCCAGAGACAGTCAGCGCGGTTGCCTGCCAGGTGCTAAAGCCGAGCGGGGCGAAGATCCAGGCGACCAGGTTGCCGAGCATGGCAAGCACGGAGTAGTCCATGAACTCCTCGGGGATGCCCTCCATCGCGGGCAGGAAGCCAAAGGCGCCGTTGTAGCTACCAAAGTTGGAGAGGAACCATACCACGACGGTAGAGGCGAAGATGACCGTGCCGGCCTTCTTGATAAAGGCCCAGCAGCGCTCCCACACGTGCAGCGCCCAAGAGCGGATCGCCGGGAAGTGGTAGGCAGGAAGCTCCATAACAAACGGCGTCGGGCGACCGGCGAAGAGCTTGGTCTTCTTGAGCATGAGGCCCGAGGCGATGACGGCAAAGACGCCCAAGAAGTAGAAGAGCGGGCTGATCCACGCGGCGGTGGTGGAAGAATCGCCGATGATGGAGCCCATGAGCAGGGCGATGATCGGCAGCTTAGCGCCACAGGGAATGAACGTGGTGGTCATGACCGTCATGCGGCGGTCCTTCTCGTTCTCGATGGTCTTGGTGGCCATGACGCCGGGGACGCCGCAGCCCGAGGACACGAGCATGGGGATAAAGGACTTACCGGACAGGCCAAAGCGGCGGAACACGCGGTCCATGATGAAGGCGACGCGGGCCATATAGCCGCAGTCCTCCAGGAAGGACAGCATGACGAACAGCAGGAACATCTGCGGGACGAAGCCGAAGATGGCGCCCAGGCCGCCGACGATACCGTCACAGACGAGCGAATCGACCAGGCCGCCGTCCTCGGTGCCACCCGCCACAAGGGCGTCGTGCACCACGGTGGTAATACCCGGAACATAGGGGCCGTACTGCGCCGGGTCGACCGAGTCGGCATTGTCGCCCGCAGCCTCGACGGCCGCGTCGTAGGCGTCGCGGCCCTGACCGAGCACGTACCAACCGTCGGTACCGAAGAGCTGGTCGTTGGTGAAGTCGGTCACCGTGCCGCCCAAGGTAGAAACGGCGATGTAGTACACGCAGAACATGATGACCACAAAGATCGGCAGGCCCAGGATACGGTTGGTAACCACGCGGTCGATCTTCTCGGAGGTGCTCATCTTTGCCGGAGCCTTGGTCATGCACTCGTCGATGATGTGCGCGATGACGCCATAGCGCTCACCGGTGATGATGGACTCGGCATCGTCGTCGCAGTCCTGCTCGCACTGGGCGACCAGCTCCTCCACGCGAGCGGCCTTCTCCTTGGTGAGGTTGATGAGCTTGCAGGCGTCTGCATCACGCTCGAACAGCTTAACGGCGTAGTAGCGACGCTTGTTAGCAGGAACGCTCGCAGGCAGGTTATTCTCGATGTGGTCCAGAACGTCCTCGATGGAGGAATCGAACTTGTGCTCCGGCACCTGGCCCTTAGAAGCAGCGGACTTCTTGACCTGCTCGAACAGCTCCTTGATGCCCTTGTTCTTAAGAGCGGAGATCATCATGACCGGGCAGCCGAGCTTCTTGGAGAGCTTGTCCGTGTCGATCTTATCGCCGTTCTTCTCGACCAGGTCGGCCATGTTGAGGGCAACGACCACGGGCAGGCCGGTCTCGATAACCTGAAGCGCCAGGTACAGGTTACGCTCGAGGTTGGTAGCGTCGACCACCTGGACGACGACATCGGGCTCGCCGCTCATGAGGTAATCGCGCGAGCATTGCTCCTCGGGGCTGTAGGGGGAAAGCGAGTAGATGCCAGGGAGGTCCGTGATGGTAACGTTCTTGTCGCTTAGGAGCTTGGCTTCCTTTTTCTCAACCGTGACGCCGGGCCAGTTGCCAACGTAGCCGTTGGCGCCGGTGATCAGGTTGAAAAGCGTGGTCTTGCCGCAGTTGGGGTTACCCGCCAGCGCGACATGGATCTGAGAATCCGCCATTCAATCCTTCTTCCTTGTGTGCCTGTGCTGCTTTCTCCGCGCAGGCTGGATAATGTGCTTCAAAGTTGCTGCATTAAGTTAGAAAAACCTAACTTTATCTGCAGAAATATACGTCGTGAGCCCTTACTGGACCTCGACGACGGCGGCCTCCTCCTTGCGGATGGAAAGCTCGTAGCCGCGCACGTTGATCTCGACCGGATCACCGAGCGGTGCAACCTTCACGACCTTGAACGAAGTGCCCTTGATGAGCCCTAGGTCCATAAGGTGGCGGCGAAGCGCACCCTCACCGTGAAGCTTGACGATGGTGGAGCTCTCACCCACCTTAACGTCACCCAACGTCTTCATCCTCTTGTCCCCCTTTCGGTTTTTATCAAATGCTGCGAACTAACCGACGGTCATGATGTGCATGGCGACCTTGGAATCGATGCCAAAGCGTGCGCCCAGCACAGTGACGATGATATTGGCGCCACTCGAGCTCACCACGTGGATTTCGCTGCCCTCGACAAAGCCGAGGTCCTTGAGGTGGTGCTTCATATCCTCATTGCCCTTTACACGAGACACGCGCACGGTTTCGCCCGCTTTTACCATCGAAAGCGGCATTGCCGGCATCTGCGGTCCGCAAGACATGAGTGGCTCCTAACGTCAGTTCGTCCTCAACATCGACGCGGTAAAAGTTAACCACGCCTATGTTCGCTTTAGTAAACTAACACGTGGTTAACTTTTTGGAAAGGGTCCGCATTCAGATTTCGAAAAAGTTTCCTATACGAAACAAAGGCGCCGCAAAGACTGTCTCTTTGCGGCGCCTTGCCATACCAATTGATGCAACAGAGGGGACTGCCCCTTTGTCACATTGTTGAGGTTAGAGCGAGAGGTTTCTGATCGACGTAACGCAGGAGGCCTCATCTACGCCCGAAACGCGAAAGATGATGTCCTCGCCGCACTCGCCGTAGAGAGCCATGAGTCCCATGACATCGCGGCCATCCGTGTGGCGATCGCCGATGCTGACTGACACGTCGCTACGATGCTTGGCAATGATGTCATAGAGCAGCGCAACCGGGCGGGCATGTAATCCCAACGGATCTTTAATCGTCTTTGTAAACTCGACCATGTCCCCTCCCACGACATCGTACATTCGGCCGGCAAACCCAGCCACGTGGTAGTTATTGTAGCGTTAGATGCTTGTTGAAGCCCGCCAGAAGGCTCAACCGGAAAGTGCGACCCGTTATTTGGCTGGATTCTGGGACGCAGTTTCCGCTGAGTGACCCTGGCGGAAAGTACATCCCATTCTGGACGCAAATTCCGGGACGCAGTTTCCTCGACGTCCGGTCACCCCATGCCCTCACAACCTCGGCGCATAAAAAACGAGGGAAGGCACGCGTCCTTCCCTCGTTGCGGGCAATATATAGCCGCTCGCCTACATCAGGCGCAGGCTGACGTCCTTGAGCTGGGCGCCACTAACGGTACTCGGGGCACCCGACATGAGGTCGGAGCCGCTGGCCGTCTTGGGGAACGCCATGACGTCGCGGATGGAGTCGGAGCCGGTAAGCAGCATGCACACGCGGTCCAGGCCCAAAGCGAAACCGCCCATCGGGGGCGCACCAAACTTGAGGGCCTCCATGAGGAAGCCAAACTGCGACTCGGCGCGCTCCTCGGTAAAGCCCAGGAGCTTGAGCATGGACATCTGCATCTCGGCGTTGTGGATACGCATACCACCACCGCCGGCCTCAAAGCCGTCCATGACAAAGTCGTAGGTGCACGAACCGGCCGCCAGAGGATCGGCCTCGATCTTGGCGATGTCGGTCTCGGTCGGCAGGGTAAAGGGCTGATGCTCGGCAGCATAGGCCTTGCGGTCCTCGTCCCAATGGAACAGCGGGAAATTGACGACCCACAGGAAGTCGTGGCCCTCGCGCTTGATCTCGAGTGCGTTGGCCATATGCGAACGCATGCCGCCCAGGATCTCGTCGGAGAGCAGGCGCGGGCCGGCGGCGAACATCACAAGGTCGCCGGGCTCGACGTCCATGCGCTCGCGCAGAGCCGCCATCTCCTCGTCCGAGAAGAACTTGACGATGGGGCTGTTGATGGAGCCGTCCTCGCGGAAGGCGATCCAGGCCAGGCCCTTGGCGCCAAACGTGGAGGCCACGCCGGCGAGCTTATCGATCTTGGCACGTGCCCAGGCACCGGCGCCCTTGGCGTTGATGGCCTTGACGACAGAGCCCTCCTCATTTGCGGCGGTCGCAAAGACCTTGAACTTGGAGTTGGCAAAGATGTCGGTCAGGTCGACCAGGTGCATGCCATAGCGGGTATCGGGCTTGTCGGAGCCATAGGTGTCCATGGCCTCCCAGTAGTTCATGCGACGCAGCGGCGTGGGCATCTCGACGCCCATGCGGCCGAAGGCATCGGCCAGGACCTCTTCGAGCGCGCTCATAACGTCGTTCTGGTCCACGAAGGACATCTCGATATCGACCTGGGTGAACTCGGGCTGACGGTCGGCACGCAGGTCCTCGTCGCGGAAGCACTTGGCAACCTGGTAGTAGCGCTCGACGCCACCGACCATGAGCAGCTGCTTCAGGAGCTGCGGGGACTGCGGCAGGGCGTAGAAGTTACCCGGCTGAATACGGCTGGGAACGATGAAGTCGCGGGCGCCCTCGGGCGTGGACTTAAACAGGGAGGGCGTCTCGACCTCCATGAACTCACGGTTGTGCAGCGCCTCGCGAATGGCAAAGGTAAAGTCGGAGCGCAGCTTGAGGTTGGCCATCATCTCGGGACGACGGAGGTCCAGATAGCGATAGCGCAGACGGGTGTCCTCGCTGGTCTCGATGCCGTCCTCGATCTGGAACGGCGGGGTGACGGATGTGTTGAGCACCTCGGCGTGGTCGGTCAGGACCTCGATCTCGCCGGTCGCGAGCTTGGTGTTGGTGGTCTCCTCGCCACGGGAGCGCACGACGCCGTGGATCTTGATGGGCCACTCGGGACGCATGGTCTCGGCGATCTTAAAGGCGTCGCCGTCGGAGTGCTCGGGGTCGAAGGTGAGCTGCGTGATGCCCTCGCGGTCGCGAAGATCGCAGAAGATAAGGCCGCCGTGGTCGCGGCGACGGCTCACCCAACCGGTGAGGGTGACCTCTTCGCCCACGTTCTCGCGGCGAAGCTCGCCGCAGGTACGGGTGTGCATGGAATGCTCGTCGATGGGACGGGTCTGGCTCATACCAGTGATCCTCCTTTATGGATCTGTGCCGCCCCGTGTCGTTCCGGGCGGCGTCGTACAGATTTGCCCAGCCTGCGTAAACCGCGCAGCCAGACACGGCGTTCTATCTTATCGCACCTGTGTCGATGTGCCGCGGAAAAGTAGCTCCTGCCCAAAGACTTGACGGAGACGAAACAATTGACGCACCGCGGCACCCGCTCGCGCTCGTCACGTGCGACAATATGCCCCAATAAAACAGCACTCGGAAAGGCCCGCCATGACTGCACGCCTCATCGTTATGGATATCGACTCCACGCTCATCAACCAGGAGGTCATCGACCTGTTGGGCGAGGAGGCCGGCGTAGGCGAGCAAGTGGCGAAGATCACCGAGCGCGCCATGCGCGGCGAGCTCGACTTTAAGCAGGCGCTCGAGGAACGCGTGGGGCTGCTTGCCGGCTTGGACGAGAGCGTGTTCGAGCGCACCTTTGAGCGCGTGACGTTTACCCCCGGCGCGCTGGAGCTTGTGCGCTCGGCGCACAGCAAGGGCTGGAAGGTCGGCGTGGTAAGCGGCGGCTTTCACGAGGTCGCCGATAAGATCGTGGCCGCCGCGGGCATCGACTTTTGCCTCGCTAACCGCCTGGAAGTCGTGGACGGCAAGCTCACCGGCAAGCTGGCGGCAGACATCGTGACCAAGGAATCCAAGCTCATCCGGCTGCTGGATTGGGCGGTTGAGTGCGGCGTCGATATGGCACACACCGTGGCAATCGGCGACGGCGCCAACGATATCCCCATGATTCAGGCCGCGGGCACTGGCATCGCGTTTTGCGCCAAGCCCAAAACGCGCGAAGCCGCCCCGTTTGCCATCGACGAGCGCAACCTGATGCTCGCCATGGACATCATCCTGCGTGACTAGCCGATCCGTCTAACAATTGAATCAGTCCGTCCTATAGTTTCCGAACAATTTTGTCTTAGTGTTCGGAAACATACCCTTTGAGTGCTAGACTTTGCGCCGTCGAAGGGAACATATATGGATAAGCGAGACCTAGAGCAGCTGCTGAGCGATGTTGCTGGCGGATCAGTCACCCCTGCCGATGCCCTTACGCGCATCCAGACGGCTCCGACCGCCGATTTGGGCTTTGCGCAGCTCGATCTTTCGCGCGGAGTGCGCCAGGGAGCCGGCGAGGTTGTCTACGGCGCCGGTAAAACCGCCGAGCAAATTGCCGCCATTATCAAAGCATTACTTGATGCAGGCCAGGAGCGCATCCTGGTCACGCGCTTGGATGCCGAAAAAGCCGCGCACACCGCTGCGCTTCTCGGCAACGACATCGACCTGGGATATGTCCCGGATGCCCAGCTCGCCCTGGTGGGTGGCAAGCCCTCCCCCACCGGCAACGGACGCATCGTTGTCGCCTGCGCCGGCACGAGCGACCTGCCCGTCGCCGAAGAAGCCGCGTTGACGGCCGAGTTCTATGGCAACGAGGTCGACCGCCTCTACGACGTAGGCGTCGCCGGCCTGCACCGCCTGCTCGCGCACGCCGAGGAACTTGCCCAGGCACAGGTGGTCATCGCCATCGCCGGCATGGAGGGCGCGTTGGCGAGCGTTATCGGCGGTCTGGTGAGCTGTCCGGTCATCGCCGTTCCCACCAGCGTGGGCTATGGCGCGAGTTTTGGTGGCGTAGCCGCGCTGCTCGCCATGCTCAACTCCTGCGCCAGCGGCGTTTCGGTCGTCAACATCGACAACGGCTTCGGTGCCGCCTACCAAGCAAGTCTTATCAATCATCTGAACGCCGGCACGCCCTGCGCCCGTTAAGGAGCATTCCATGTCCAATCATCAGCACACGCTTATCATCGACGGCACCTCGGGCATCAGCGGCGACATGACCGTCGCGGCCCTGCTCGACCTGGGCGCCAGCGAGGAGCACCTGCGCGAACAGCTCGCCACACTGCCGGTCGACGGCTTTACGATCGCCGTCACGCGTGCAAACAAGCATGGCATCGACGCCTGCGACTTTGACGTTCAGCTTGCAGAGGAGCTCGAGAACCACGATCACGATATGGCCTGGCTCTACGGCAACGAAGCGGCTGCCGAGCACACACATGAGCACGAGCACCACCATCATGGCCATGGCGAGCACGAACACGAGCACACACACGACCATGACCATGAGGCCCACGGCCATGGTCACGAGGGTCACCATCACGCCCACCACCATCACCACCGTTCTTTGGCGGACGTCACCGCCATCATCGACGGTTCACAGCTAAGCGATGGCGCCAAGCGTCGTGCGCTCGCCATCTTTACCGCACTTGCCGCCGCCGAGGCCAAGGCCCACGGCAAAACGCCCGAAACCGTCATGTTCCACGAGGTGGGCGCCGTCGACTCCATCGTCGACGTCTGCTCTGTCGCCATCTGCCTCGATGACCTGGGTATTGAGGACATCGTTGTCGAGTCGCTTTCCGAGGGCCACGGCACCATCCGCTGCGCCCACGGCCTCATGCCCATTCCCGTCCCCGCCGTTGTCAACCTATGCCAGGCGGGCAATATCGCCCTCACGCCCGTACCGGTCGCCGGCGAGCTCGTGACGCCCACGGGCGCCGCCATCGTCGCCGCGCTGCGCACGTCCGAGCACCTGCCGGCACGCTACCGCATCGAAGCCGTCGGCTACGGCGCCGGCAAGCGTCCCTACGAGGGTTGCTCCGGCACGCTCCGTTGCCTGCTTGTTCACGTGGATGCATAACCATGGATGCCCGCAAAGAAAAAAGCCGCGCCGCTATTGTCACGGCGTTTTCCGAGCTCCTTCGCGAGGAGGACTACGGCAAGATCACTGTCGGCGACATCATCGCTCGCGCCCACGTAGGCCGCGCGACATTCTACGGCCTCTTTAAGAGCAAAGACGACCTACTGTCCGAGCTCGTGAGCGACATCTGCACCCACGCCCTCGACGACGATGGTACGCCGCTCGACGACCCACTCGTGCAGGTCGAGCATATCCTCAACAACCTCTGGGAGCGCCGCCAGGGCGTACGGGCACTGGTAGCCGGCGCCGGCTCACGCGTCTTCGCCGACAGCCTCCGCAAGACCATCATGGCCCGAGCAGCCGAAACCGTCCCTACCGACCCAAACGGCCCCGCCGGCACCATGGACCGCAGCTTCCTACTACACCACATAGCCTCAAGCTTCGTAGGAATGGTCCAATGGTGGGCCTGGCACAACTTCCAAGCCCCAAAAGAGGACGTAGCCAAAGATTACCTATCAGCCATAAAACCCCTCTTCAGCTAAGTAACTATCCCTTCCCAAAGTGGGAGCCCCATCCCAAAGTGCGGATCCCATTCCAAAGTTCCGCTCCGACTCAAGACGCCACGCATCCCAAAGTGTCAACAACAGCCCAACGCTCCTATCAGCAACAAGCCCCTCCCACCATAATTCAGATTCATATGTTGGGTTGCTTGCTCGAGCGCAGCAAAGATCCCGCAGCTGGCCGCATGGGGTAACTTCCCAGCGCATTCCGCAGGACGCAAAAAGGCTCGCCGCACGAAGTGCGCAGCGAGCCTTTTTGCATGTCCGAGGACGCGCTGGGAAGTTACCCCATGCGGCCAGCGGACAACTATGTAGCCTCAGACTAGAACATGCCCAAGAAACCGTGCACAAACAGCGCGGCCAGAGCGGCACCGACAAACGGAGCGATGCCAGGAACGAGCAGGCCGTACTTCCAGTTATTGTCAGCCTTGTTCTTAATCGGCAGCACCTGATAGGCCATGCGAGGACCAAGGTCACGAGCCTGGTTCATGGCAAAGCCGGTGATGCCGCCCATGCCCATGCCAACGGCCCAAACGATCAGACCGACGCAGATAGCGAGCATCAAAACGTTCTCGCCAGCACGGTTAGCAGCAGCAAGGATGGCGCTGATGAACACAAAGGTGCAGATAGCCTCGCAGAAGAAGTTACGGGCATAGTTGGTGCCCTCGGTGGTGGGGTTGGTCGAGAAGATGTTGCGCTGAGCAACGGGATCGATGACACCATCGGAAGCCTTGAACTCATCGGCATACATCAACCACGCGATCACGGCACCCGCAAAGCCGCCGAGCATATCGGCAACCATGAAGGGGATGCAGCTGCTCCACGGCACCAGGCCGACGATGCACTGGGCAAGCACCATGGCGGGGTTCATGCACACGGCGCCGCCAAAGATAAACAAGGCGACCGAGATACCAAAAGACCAAGTGGTGATGGCAAACATATGACCAGAGCCCTGATACTTGGTGCCCTTGAGCACGGTATCGCAGTGTACGCCCACGCCAAAGATGATCATGAGGGCCGTTGCGCCGAATTCGCAGAGGAGTTTGGTAAGCATAAAACCTTATCTTTCTTGTCGGTTATAAACGATTCGTTTAGGCCGCACGCTAGTGCTGCGCGACGACAACGCCCAGGCCATCGGGAATGACGGCCACCTTGGCGTCAGCACCCTTCATCTCAAAGGCGAGCTTGAGCGCCTCCTCGAGGGTGTTAACCGGCGTCATGTGCATATCCTTAATCATCTGGTGATCGCACAGGTCGGTAACCATGATCACAGGGTGATGTGCCAGGATGCGGGCGAAAATCTGGCTCGTCCACTGATCGGGCAGGGTCTCGTCCTTGGGACGATCGATGCAGGCACGCTCAAACTCTGCCGGATCGTTGTCAGCGATGTTGTGATAGAAGCCCTCGCCACCGTGACCGTCGGCACAACCGGCAACGTCGATAATCACACCGCCCTCGGGAAGCGTGGCCTCGGCAGAGCACATGCCCTTCACGGCCTGGTAGATGTTCTGGTCGAGCGGGTAGCCGCCGTTGGTGGTGATGGCAATCTCGCACTCGACGGACTCAACGCCTGCAAGGCTCTTCACGAACTCGCAGCCAGCCTCGTGTGCCTTGTGAATGTCGCCGGCGAAGGAGCCGATGACCTCATGCTTGCCGTTGAGCACAACGTTCAGCACAAAGGCAAGGTGAGCCATCTCGGCAGCGGCAAACATGTCCTCGCTCACGTGGTTGTGGCACAGGTTGCCGGCACGCGAATGAGAATCGTTCACAAACTGACCGTTGTGGTTGTACATGATGGTCTTGTAGCTGGCGATGCCAGGCAGGACGGACTTGCGGCTACCAGAGAAACCGGCAAAGAAGTGCGGCTCAATAAAGCCCTCGGCAAGCAACAGATCGCAGTCGGCGGCAATCTTGTTGATGATGCACTCGCCACCAGAAGGCAGGGTGCCAATCTTTTTCATCATGCTGTCATCAGTCGCAACGTGCATAACGATTTCCTCGTTGTCAACGATCTCCTCGCCGTACTTGTTGACGAGCTCCTCGTGCGTCGACGGACGATGCATACCCGTAGCAACCAGAATGCGAACGCGCGCCTCAGGCGCAGCGGAATGGATGTGATGCAGCAGAATAGGCATCGTCACACGCGAAGGAACGGGGCGCGTATGGTCGGAGCTAATGATGACGATATCCTTCTTGCCAGCACAGAGCTCCTCGAGCGAAGGCGAGCCGTAAGGGTTGGCAAGTGACTCCTCCACCAGCTCTTCCTGCGATTTCGTGGTCTTAAACTCGTTTTGATGACCTTCCATCACACCCGCGAAGTTCTTATTCTCGAGCTCCAAATGCAACGTCTTGTGGTCAAACGGCAGTTCACATTCAAACAATGACGAGCGCCCTCTTCCTTTCAACTGACACACTAGATAAACCGTTGGAAGGATACGCCGCTCACCGAAAAACACCACCGTCCACCGACTCATTAACACAACGTTCATATTTGACCCACAACAAAACGGCCGCGACCCCAAACGGGACCGCGGCCGCTACAGTCGTAAGGCGAGAAGCGCACAATTCTTCTCTTCAGCTTTAATCCCAGAAGGCCGAGGACGAAGGGACCCGATGGGTTTCCCTCTGAATGCATTCCGCAGCACGAAGCCCTTTTCAAACGCGCGGAGCGCGCCAATATTCCCCCAGCAGTAATCCGCCGAAGGCCGGACATCGCAGGGCCCGCCATCAGTTTACTTTTAGGCACACTCCGCAGAACGCAAGAAGCCCTCGCCGCACGAAGTGCGCAGCGAGGGCTTCTTGCATGTCCGAGGACGTGCCTAAAAGTAAACTGATGGCGGGCCCGGACGACTACAGGGCTATCGATTACCCCGTGTTTTGCAAACCTGCCGAGACGCCGGTCACAGTCGAAAGAATCAGGCTCATGTACTCGGCCTTCTTCTCCTCGGCCATCTCGTCCTGATTCATGCGCACCTCGCGAAGGGCGCGGACCTGGGCGATGGACAGAGCGTCGACGTAGGGGTTACGCACGCGAACGGCGCAGCCGAGCACGCGACGACGCTGCAGCGGCCACTCATCACCGACGATGGCAAGGACCCACTTACGGGTGAGCTGCATCTCGGTAAAGACCTTCTTGGACAGATCATCGCGGTCGCCCAGATGCAGATACATCTTGGCGATGCGCTGATCGGTCTTAGCAATCGACATCTCGATGTTGTCGATAAAGGTGCGGAAGAACGGCCACTCCTGGTAGGCAGCCTTGAGCTGGTCAAGATCGCCAAGCTGCTCGCAGGCGGTGCCCAGACCGTACCAAGCGGCCAGGTTAATGCGCGCCTGGCTCCAGCTGAAGATCCACGGGATGGTACGCAGGTCATCGAGCGACTTGGCGCCCAGACCGCGCTTGGCGGGACGCGAGCCGATCGGCAGCAGACCGACCTCGGTCAGCGGCGTCACGGTCGAGAACCACGGTGTAAAGTCCTCGGTGTTCAGCAGGTCCAGATAGCGTTCGTGGCTTGCAGTGTTGAGCTTCTCGGCCATATCCCAGAACTTCCGCGTGGTCTCGGTGTTGGTCTTCTCGACACTCGGGGCCGACTGCAAAAGCGTTGCGGCGGCAACGGACTCAACATGGCGCTGAGCCAGCGTGCGGTTGCCGTAACGGGCAAAGATGACTTCGCCCTGCTCGGTAAGCTTAAAGAAGCAGTTGACCGAACCCTTGGGCTGCGCCAGCACGGCCTTGTTGGCCGGGCCGCCGCCACGGCCCACGGCACCGCCGCGACCGTGCATGAGCACCAGGTCGATATCGTTCTTCTCTGCCCACTTGGCGATGCGCTCCTGCGCGGAGTGCAGCGCGAGCATGGCCGTGGTAGGACCGGCATCCTTGGAAGAGTCGGAATAGCCCAGCATGACCTCCATGCGGCGGTTGGTCTGGGCAAGGCGCTTTTGCACCACGGGCAGCGTAAGCATCTGATCGAGCACGTCGACGCAGCCCTCGAGGTCCTCGAGCTGCTCGAACAACGGGATCACGTCGAGCTCGGGGACATCCTCCTCGTGTGCAAAGGACAGGTGCGCCAGCTCAAAGACGTCGGCCACATGCTGAGCGCTCTTGGTAAACGAGATGATGTAGCGGTGCGCCATCTTCTTGCCGTAGCGCTTTTGGATGGAGCCGATAGCGCGGAAGGTATCGATGACCTCGCGCGTCATGGGCTGCAGGTCGCCATGGATACCGTTCTCGTGGATATCCTTAAGGGCGCGGGCATGCACCACGGAGTGCTGACGGAACTCCATCTCGACCATATGGAAGCCGAAGGACTCGACCTGCCAGATGATGGTTTGGACCGGGCCGTAGGCAGCACGGACGGCACCGCAGGCGGCCAGCGAACGCTGGACGACGCGCAGGTCATCCAGGAACTCGTCGGCGCTGTGGTACATGGTGTCGGTGATACGACGGACGGTGGCGTTCAGGCGGTCGGCCATGACGAGCATGACGGCGCGATGCGGCTCGTGCTCGGAGATCAGCTCGGCGCGGGCCGTGTAACGAGGGCTCATCTCGACCTGATGGTTCCACAGGTTAATGAGCTCGGCCGACGGCTTGCTGTAGGTAGCCTCGAGCGTGAGGTTGCGGCCGATGTGGCGGCACTTGTCCTCGAGCTTGAGCACCATGTGCGTAAAGTACTTGGCGGCGACCTCACGGCTCACCTTGGCGGTGACGTTGGGGTTACCGTCGCGGTCGGAACCGATCCAGCTGCCGGGATGGAAGAACGCCGGGCACAGCGGCGGCACAGTACCGGCCTTGTCGCCCAGCACCCAATCGTCAAAACGACGATAGATAACGGGGATAACGTCGAACAGCGTGTTATCGAAGATGTCGATGATGGTATCGGCTTCCTCGACCGGCGTGGGCTTCTTGAGCGCGATGGGACTCGTACGCACCAGGGCGTCGATCTCCTGCAGCATATGGCGCTCGTTCTCCACCAGGTCGGAGCCGCCCAGACGCGGACGCTCCTCCAGCAGGTTGGAGATACGGCGGATCTTGCCCTCGACGGCCTTACGACGGGCCTCGGTGGGATGTGCGGTAAAGACAGGGTGGAACTCGAGCTTGTCGAGCAGCTCGTTGGCACCCTCGACACCCAGCTCATTCACCAGCTGGTGATAGGCAACGGTAAGCTCGTTGGCAGGATCGACCTCGGTATCGGTCGACGCACCGGCCTCGCGCTCGCGCAGCTGCGCCACACGGTAGTTCTCCTCCGACAGGTTTGCCAGATGGAAAAAGCTCGTAAAGGCGCGAACGATGACCTGCTGCTTATCGAGCGGCAGGCTGTCGATCAAATCGACGACCTCACGAAATGCCACGGCAGTGGGCTCGTCGGCGGTGGGCACGCCCTGCTCGTCGACGGCTTCGTCGGCAGCGCAGGTACCGGGGTTGCCGGCATTGACCACAATCTCGGCTGTCAAAATCTTGTCGAACAGGTCCGCGATCTCGGGATCATACTCGCTAAGCACACGGCGCTCCAGGCGCAAGAACAGCGCCAGATTGTCGCGCAGCTCCTCGGGGATCTCGATCTCGGCGAGACGCTCCCTGGACTCGGCATTCGAGCCGATTCGGTTAACGAGGCGGTTGACCACGGCAGCGACGCGCGCCGCGGCTTCGGGTACAGACTGGTTGCTTAGGTTCTCAGCCACGTTTCCTCCCATTCCTCCTTCTATGCACGTAACATGCGGTATTCATTATAGGCGCTTGAGAAATACTTTCGACACTGATTGCGCTTTACCACACAAAAGTATTTTCTGCATTGCAAAGGTTTTTGCCCTAAATGGTCGTATTTCTCGGTGGGCGGCATACGTAAACGGGGGCATTCCGCATAAAAGCGAAACACCCCCGTAACAATCGCTCTCCATGAGCAGGGCACGTTAGCAGGCCCGAAGCTCAAAAAGATGCGCTACAGGCGCTCGCGAACCGCCTCGACGACGTTGTCCAGATCGGCGAGCACCTCGTCATGGCTCTGCATGTCGCGCACTTTGACCTTGCCGGCGGCAAGCTCGTCGCCACCCAGGACCAAGATGAGCTTGGCGCCTACCTTATCGGCTTGCTTAAACTGGGCCTTGAGCGAACGACCCTGATAGTCGGCCTCGGTCACGATACCTGCGGCGCGAAGCTCCTGCGTAATGGCAAAGACGTTCTGGCGCAGCTCCTTGCCGGCGTTGGCGACATAGACGCACGGGGCCTCATCGGCACCCAAATCGCTGCCAAAGGCCTGCAGGGCCAGCAGGGCGCGCTCAAAACCGACAGCAAAGCCGACGCCCGCCGTGGGCTTGCCACCCTCGAGCTCGACCAGGCCATCGTAGCGGCCGCCGCCGCCGATGGAGCCGACGCCGGCGCCAGGGGCCTCGACCTCAAAGACAGTACGGGTGTAGTAGTCCAGGCCGCGCACCAAGGTGGGATCCTCGACATACTCGATACCGGCGGCATCCAGATAGCGCTTGACCTGCTCGTAGTGCTCGCGGCACTCATCGCACAGGTTGTCACCCATCAGCGGAGCCTCGGCCATGATCTCGCGGCAGTGGTCGTTCTTGCAGTCGAAGGCACGCAGCGGGTTGAGCTCGGCGCGCTCGCGGCACTCATCGCACATCTCGTCGGCGTGATCGAGGATGAACTGCTTAACCTGCTCGCGATAAGCCGGACGGCACTGGGCGTCACCCATCGAGTTGATGAGCAGACGAAGCTTGGAAAGATCGAAGCCCAGGCGCTTGTAGAACTCCATGAGCATGATGATGCACTCGGCGTCTGCCGCCGGATCGGGAGCGCCGAGCCACTCGATGCCCACCTGGTGGAACTGGCGCAGGCGGCCCTTCTGGGGACGCTCGCCGCGGAACATGGCCTCGGCGTAGTAAGCCTTAAACGGCGTGGAGCCCTGGGGCACCAGATTGTTCTCGACGACGGCGCGCACCACGCCGGCCGTGCCCTCGGGGCGAAGTGCCAGGCGCTGCTTGGGCTTGAGTTTGGTGTCGGTGCCCTCGGTAAAGACGCGCTCCAGGTTGGCACCGCTGAACACGCGGAACATTTCCTTGCGCACGACGTCGGTCGACTGGCCGATACCGTGGACAAACACGTCAACCTGCTCGATCGCGGGCGTCTCGATGGGTTTAAAACCAAACGGCTCGAACACGCCGGCCGCAATCTGCTGCATCTTTTGCCAGGCGCGCATCTCGGCGCCGATAAGGTCGCGGGTTCCCTCCGCCTTCTGTGCCTGCATGGGCAAACACCTTTCTTTTGTATCGCGTCATAGGTAGTGGACATTATACGGCACAAAGCAGCAACGCGGCGGCGCGCCTGACCGAACGAGGGTATGGGGGCTCGTTCGGCCAGATGCGCCGCCGCTGTTTGTGATCCCTTTTCCTCCGTCCCCTTCGGATCGCGTAATCCCTTGGGGACGGAGGAAAAGGGATCATTTCGTAGGCCCGTGGCCGCCTTGGAAACCGAATGATGGTACGAGCATCCATTCGGCTTCCAAGGCGGCCACGGACAGAACGGGGCGAACAGAAAAGAGCGACGGACGCCTACTCCCCCGCCACGCTTGCGCGCAGCTTGGCGGCGATGGGCTCCGAGGCCAGCAGGAACACGAGCATGACCACAGAACACACCAGACACACGATCCAAGTGCTCGCAAAGGAGCCCGAGACGGCAAAGAGCACATAGACCTGCCAAAGCTCACCCACAAAGCTCATGCCCGCGAGCACCGTCGAGGTGGCGATGACGGTGAGCGAGCCCAATACGCGGCCACTCACCTTATCGGCAACATGACCGATAACGAGCGAACCCACGACACTCACCACGGTGGAGATAGCGTTGGAGATGTTGTACTGGGCAAGCGTAATCCCGAGGTTGCTGACGATCAGCGGCTGGAACAGGCTCATGCAGTTGACGAAAATCGTGTAGCACGTGGCCATGATCACGAAGCCGGAGGCCACCACGAGCCAGCCGGGGAAGAACTTACGCTGCTGGGACATACTGCTCCTTATTTAACAAACGAATAGCCGGCGCCGGGCGCCGGTAGTGCCCAAGATTGCCTTGAAAGACAAGGGCATAGGCCTTACGGCCATGCCCGCAGGCTTGAAAGGCAAGGTTGGGTGCTACCGGTGGTCGGCGATATAGCCCAAAGCGACGGCGGTATAGGCCGCAGCACCGAGCGGCAGCTCGGCATCGTTAAAGCGCGCCTTGGGATGATGCTGGGCAAAATGCTCGTCCGTGTCGGTTACGGCCGCGCCCACGGTAAAGTACGCACTCGGAATCTCGCTCGAGATAAGCGCGAAGTCCTCACTCGCCATGGCATGGAAAAGCGGCAAGAAAGCCGCCTTGGGCAGCACTGCGCCCACGTAGCCAAGCGACGCCTGAGTCATATCGCTGTCGAGCACAAGCGGCGGAACATCCGAAAGCGTCTCGATGGTCGCCGGCGTACGATATGTTGCGGCAACGCCGTTAACGACCTCCGCGATGCGGGTCTTGAGGTGAGCCATGAGCTCAACATCAAAGCCGCGCAGCGTTCCCTCGAGCACGCAGGTGTCGGGGATGACGTTGGCCGCCAAGCCGCCGGCAAACTTACCAACGGTAAGCGCGACTTCCTTGGCCGCCGGCACCTCGCGGGAGATAAGCTCCTGGAGCGCCAGGTGCACATGGACGCCTGCCGTGATGGGGTCGATGCAAATCTCGGGGCTCGAGCCATGGCCGCCCTTGCCCTGAAGCGTGATGCGAAAACCGTACACGCCCGAAAGCGCCGGGCTGCCGTAGAGCACCAGGCCAAGCGGCGACTGGCTGTTGACATGCATGGCAAAGGCCGCCTGAGGGCGCGGGTTCTCGAGCAAGCCGTCGGCGATGGCAGCGCGTGCTCCCTCAAAGGTCTCCTCACCCGGCTGGAACAGCAGTTTGACGGTAGCATTGGCGTCGACGAGCTCGGCCTCGCGGGCCTTGAGCAGGCGCGCCGCACCAAGCAGGGCCGTCGCGTGCATATCGTGACCGCAAGCATGCATGCAGCCATTGGTGGATGCAAAGGGCTCGCCGGATTCCTCGACAACGGGCAGGGCATCCATGTCGCCACGCAGCATAACGACCGTGCCGGCCTGTTCGTCCGTGCAGACGCCATTGCCCTGAGCGGCCGCGGCCGCACCGGCACCGATCAGGCCAACGACGCAGGAACCGTCGACGAGCGTGGTATGGGGGATGTCCATCTCGTCCAGACGTGCCTGGATATAGGCAGACGTCTGCGGAAGATTGTTACCCAGCTCGGGCATCTGGTGTAGATCGTGTCGCCACGCAGCGAGCTCGTCTGCAAAAGCCTGAGCTTCTGCGACAAGACCGTCGCCGATAGCGGTCTGCGCCGCTGTGGTAGCCTGAGGCGCTGGTTGCGGTTGAAAATCGGACAGAGCTTGTGCCATAGATGCCCTCCAGTAACGTTTTTGCAGCACGCACTTTGATAGCGTAAAGTGCAAGGTATAACTGTAAGGGCATGACATAAAAAATGCCGCCCTGGGAGGGCGGCGCAACAAGTTGTTTACAATTGCGGGTGTGATTTTCGGCGCAAGAAATCGAAATGCGTCTCGCTCAAGATAATCGAAAGAAAGATGAGCGCGAAGCCGGCGAGCAGGCGCGAGGTGAGCGCCTCCCCCATCAGCAGCACCGAGAACAGCACGCCCGAAGGCGACTCCATCGAAAGGAGCAGTGAGCCCGTCGAGGCCGAGACATGCGCCAGGCCGACGTTTTGGATGAGCAGAGCCGCGCATGTGCAACCAACCGAGAGAAACGCCATCGCGCTGATAAAGCTCGGCGTCCACACGGACAGAGGCGCTTGGGTCTCGAATAGCAGCGACGTTGCCAGGCTCAGCACGCCGTTGCCCACAAACATCCAAAACGTGATGACGTTGATGTCCATTTTGCGACCGTACTTGGCAGTCACCGCCATCTGGATGGCGAAAAAGACCGCACCCGCCAGCGTAATGACATCACCGATGTTGAATTCAACGCTATCGAGCGCCACCAAGCCAATGCCCGCCAAGCACAGCAGCGCCGCGCCCAGGTTATAGCGGGTGAGTTTTTCGCCGCTCAGAAAATAGCTCGCGAACGGCACAACGATGCAATACGTGCCCGTCAAAAAAGCATTCTTGCCCGCCGTGGTGTGCGCCAGACCGACTGTCTGCAGGGCGTAGGCGGCCCACATAAGTGCGCCCATGCCAAGTCCGACGATAAGGTTGCGGGCGTTGAGGTGCGCGATGATGCGCTTGTGGAAGATGAAAAACATGACCAACGCCGCAGGCAGAAAGCGCACGTAGAGCAGTTCGAACACCGGAATGGTGTCGAGCGCGTCCTTCATGGTCGTAAAGGAGTAGCCCCAGACGACTGCCACCGAAAGCAGCAGGACTTTCCAGAACAGCGGCGAGCGAGCGCCGGCGCCGCGGGAGGTGCCGCCCGCGCCCAGGTCCTCGCGAGCAACAGGGCTATCGGGCATCATTTCGATATTGTCAGTGGCATGCTGGGCCATAGGGCATCCTCGCGCTCAATCTGGGCGTGGTGTCCGCACGCGCATGGCTGCGTGCCGCCTCATGGTCAAATAAAAACAGGGCGCACCGGACCCCCGGCACGCCCCGCTACTGTAGCAACAACCAAGCAGCCCGTGCAATTCACTACGCTAAAGCGTCTTGTTCCGCCGTTCTACCGAACGGCGGACCGGCCGACGCTGCGCGGGCCGCATTCACGCCAATCTGACGTTCAATTTCGAGGGCGCGACCAGAAGGTCAGCGCCCTTTCATTTCACGTCACCTTGGCGCAAATGCGGCTCGCTCGCTGACATTGCCGCAGCATCAGCGTTCACATTGTTGCGCTAGATTAATTTAGTACTCTCCAGTTTTTCGATGATCCAGTCGTTGGCTTTGATGACCGGGCGACGGAAGACGACGCCCAGGGCCAGTGACGGGATCAGATAGCTTGCCAAGATGCCCAGCTCAATCCAGTACTCCATGTGGTACGCACCGGCCATGGCGGCGTGCATGGCGTTGATGCCGTGGGTGAACGGCAGGAACGGATAGATCGCCTGGAACACGGGGCCGGTCATCTCGATGGGGAACGTGCCGCCCGAACCGCCGACCTGCATGACCAGCAGCACGACGGCGAGCGCCTTGCCGATATCGCCAAACGAAACCGTAAGCGTGTAGACGATATTGGAGAACACGAGACTCGCGACCCAGCCCGCCAGCACAAACTGCAGCGGGTCGTCGCACTGGATGCCAAAGAACAGGATGTCGCCCGCGCACACGAGCGTTGCCTGCAGCAGGGCCAGACCGCCAAAGAACAGGTAACGGCCCAGGTAGATCTCGTGCAAGCGCACGGGGATCAGCTCATTGATGAGTTCGTCGTCAACCGAGACCTTCATCATGGCCGCCAGCACGATCGAGCCGACCCAGAGCGACAGAATCGTGTAGAACGGTGCCATGGCCGAACCGTAGTTGCGGATCGGATAGACCGGCTTGCGATCGAGCGCGACGGGGCCGGAAAGCGACACGGCCAGACCCTCGGGGTCGTTGCCGATCATCGTCTTGATCGTGGCCAGATCGTCCGACATTAGGGCACCATCGAGCTCGTCCTTGAAAGCGCTAATCTTGTCCGCCGCCTCGCCCAGCTGGTCAGAAGCCTTGTTGACCAGCTTTGCAGCCTTGGAAAGGCCCTTTGCCAGCGAACCGGATGCGTCGGTCAGACCGTCTACGGCACTATCCAGATCGCCCGAGATGCCATCAAGCGAGTCCAGAATGCCCGAAACCGTCTTCTTGAGTTCCTTGGCCTTAACCGAGAACGTGGAATCGTAATCGGATTTGGCACCCGCGATGCCGGCCTTGGCATCAGCGATGGCCTGATCGACCTCGGCACGCGAGTTGTTAACCTCGGCCATGCTATCGAAGAGAGACTTCGCGGTAGCCGCCAGATCCTTGGCATTGTTGCGGTACTCAACGGCGATTCTGCCCAGCGACGTCGCGGCGGACTTGAGGCCGTCCTTCAAATTCTCATCGCTCACCTGGTCGGCAAGGCTGCGGAGCTGATCGGCCATCGCATCGATATCCTTGGCGCGCGCATTGAGGGCCGCAGCGGCATCGTTGAGTTGGGACACCGTAAGGTCGACATGCTGGTTTGCGGTGTCGAACGCCTTCGCGAGCTCGGCAGACACATTGTCGAACGAACCCGCACTTCCATCGATTGCGGCATCGATGGCATCGTTTGCCGCCTTAAGCGCTTCTTTGGAATCATCGATGCCGCTTTTGGCATGTTCCATGAGCTGCTTTGTCGACTCATCGACGGCACCGGTCTGCTTGAGCATGCCGCTCGCCGACGTCAGCGAATCGGACGTGGAGCTCAAAATGCCCGCCAGCGACGAAGCATTTGCCTGAACGTCTCGCAGGTCCTCAATCGAATCGCCAAGCGTCGAGGACAGGTTGGCGATAAAGTTGCTGACCTGGTCGGTGCTCATGTAATCGAGCAGGCTGGACACCGTCTTAAGACCGATGCTCGTAATGGTCTCGGTAAAAGTTTCGTTAACCTGGCTCTGAACGGCACTCGAACCCTTCTCGGTCACGATCTGCGCAATGGCGTTGGCCTTCTGGTTCTCGTAAAACTCGATATCGGCGTGTTTCACGTCGGTCGAGAAAAGCGTCATCATGTCAGCGCTAAACGTTTTGGGGATAACGACGGCAGCATAGTACGCGCCCGACTTAACGCCCTCGATAGCCTTTTCGCGATTGTTGAGCACAACCCAATCGAAGCTCTCGTTGCCGCGTAGGGTGGCGGTCACGTTTTCGCCCACGTTAACCTCGACGGGGATCAAATCGCTCTCGTAACCCTCATCGCTGTTGACCACGGCGATCTTAAGATTGCCGGTGTTGCCGTACGGATCCCAGCTGCCGGCGATGTTAAACCACGCGTACAGACACGGTACGATAATGAGGCCCATCACGACAACCAAGCCGATCACGGAGCGAGACACGTTTTGGACATCGCGCTTAAACAGATGCAGGATGTTCTTCATTTATGCCTCACCTCCTTTGGAGTGCTTGCCAAGCGCGGTGGTATCTCCATCATTTGTGGCTGTGCTGTCGCTGCCCTGAGATTTATGGTGCGAGCCGATATGCGGCAAGCGGCCCGTGGACTGATCGCCGCCCTTGGCACCACGCTCGCTGGCGTTGAGGCCAAACATGTGGCGGGCGGCAGGAATGGCGGCCGTGTGTTCGCGCATCTCGCGACGCAGGTCCTCATCCGAAAGCGCCGAGATGCGCATCTGGGTATTGAGGCTCGCTCGGATATATTCGATATTGATAAGCCAGCCGCAGATGGCAATAACCGAGATGATCCAAATGACAAGCAGGATGATCTTGCCGTTATTGTCGATATCGAGAACCGTCGACAGGACAAAGAGCAGGACCTGAACGCCCACCACGGCGGCAAAACCGCCCTTGATGTAGTACGGGTAGCGATGTTCAAAGGCGACCGCATGATCGAGCAGTTCGCGACGGTACGAATCGGAATCGAGCATGACGCGCATGGCCGTGCGCAGCGAGTAGCGCTGGCGCGGCAGGTCGTTGGACTCGCAAATCATCATACCGGTCGTGGAGAGCTGTTTATCAAAGAGCAGGTTAAGGTTGAGCAGCAGCGGACGCAGCTGCAGGCCGATAAAGAGCGCCACGATCAAGAACACGCCCAGAATGCACAGGTTAAACAGGTAGTTGAACGAATACATGCCGCCGACCGTCTCGCGCAGCAGATTGATGCCGTAGGTAAAGGGCAGCAGCGGGTGCAGCCACTGGAAGAAGCCGGGCATCATCTCGATGGGGTACATGCCCGACGAACCCGGGATCTGCACGATGACGAGAATGACGCCGATAGCCTTGCCGATATGCTTAAACGTGGTGGACAGCGCATAGATGATATTGACGTAGGTGAACGAAATGGCGATGCCGCCCAGCACGAACAGCAGCGGGCTGACGCACTGCACGCCAATCACCAGATCGCCTACCGTAACGATGATGGCCTGCAACGCGCCCAGGATCACCATGAGCAACCAGCGGCCAAAGTAGCCTTGGCGCGCCGTAAAGCTGCCAACACCTTCACGGTCGACCTCGAGCTTGTAAATGGCGATGAGCACATAGCCGCCCACCCAAAGCGCCAGATTGGTGTAGAAGGGAGCGATGCCCGAGCCAAAGCTCTTGACCGGATAGATTGACTTGGACGTCAACTCAACCGGAGACGCCATGAAATCTGCCACGTCATTGACATCGACGCCCATCAGATCGGCCAGCTCGCCCATGGACTCGGAGGTCTGCAGCGCCGCGATGTCATTGGCGGCGGTTGCAAGCTTGTCCTGGACCTTGGCAAGCGAGGAATCGGTCTGGGACAGCGTGGTCTTGGCCTGGCCGAGCGTAGCGCTAAGCTGCGCCAACGTGCCGCGCGCATTTGCAAGTGTAGGTGTCATACCCGAGACGATACCGGTCAGGTCGCCCGAAACGGCAGCAAAAGAGTCGAGCGCGCTCGAGGCCTTCGGCAGCGCGTTTTGGCCCAAGTCCGTCTGGGCTTGGCCAAGGTTGGTCGCACCGGTATGAATTGCGTTATTGATAGCGTCACTGGCACCCGAAACAGCCGCTGCGTCATTCGCCATGGCGCTCGACTGCGCGGACAGACCGTCCTTGATGCTCTGAAGCTTTTCATTCTGCTCTCGAAGCAAATCGATGGTCGATACAATGCGCGCGTCAATTTCCTCGGAACCTGTCGACGTGTCATTGGCGAGAATCTCCAAGTGCCCGATAACGGCCTTATTGTGGTCGATCGTCGCTTGAAGAGACTCGAGCGAGTTGTCGATACGGGTGGTCGTAGATGTGACCGCGCCCGTCAGCTTGCCGATGGCAGCGTTCGCAGAGGCCGACGTCTTGGTGAGCGCAAGGCTGCCTTCCGAGAGCGCCTTGGAGAGCGAGGTGATGGAGTTGCCCGCCGTGGTGCGAGCTTCGCTCAGCAGGTCGTTGCCCTGGGAGATCGCCTGCGTCAGCGACGGTGCCTGGCCTTGCAAGCCGGCAAGTGCCGCATCAGCCGAGGCGATAGCGCCACTCGTCTTATCGATGGCGGCATTCATATCGCCAATCGAATCGCGCACCTCGCCCAAGGTGTCGGACGCCTCGGACACCGAACTTGCCAGCGAGTCCTGAGTCTGGGTTGCCTTGTCCTTTAAATCGACACCGGCATCCTTGGCGATACCGGCAACAGTCTTGCCTACCGTAGAGACAAATTCCGAGTTGATCTGCTCCTCGATGGTGTTTGCACCGGTATCGGTAACCTTGGGCGCAATGGCGCTCTTCTTCTCATTGACGTAGTACGTGAGCTTGGGCTGATGGTAGTTGCCGTCGAGCATCGAAACCAGGTTATCCGAGAAGTTCTTGGGAATCACGATAGCGGCATAGTACTCGCCGCTCTCGACGCCCTCCTTGGCATCGGCCGTCGAGTCGACGAACGTCCAGCCCAACTGATGATTCTCCTTGAGCTGGTCGACCACCTTATCGCCTGCGTTAAGCTCGCCCACTAGGTCATTCTGGGTGCCCTGATCGTTGTTGGCGATGGCGATTTTAATGCCCTGGGTATTTCCGTACGGATCCCAGTTGGCAACGATGTTGTACCAGGCATACAGCGAGGGAATGACGCACACGCCCAGGGTAACCACCAGGGCGACGGGGTTCATAAGCAGTCGCTTAATGTCGCGCTTAAATATCGCAAAGGAGACCTTTGCGTTGGATAGTTTGCTGCCGAGACTCACGCTTGGACCATCCATCCTGTCGTTGAATCGAATCGTACTATCGACAACCATTGTACGTAGACGCTTTAGTGCCTCGCGGCACAATGGTGCTGAGTTTTGCGGGTAGCAATATACTACGAAGATAAGTTAACGTACAGTTGTACAGTATCTTAAATTCCCGCAGCTCACAAAACCACAACCCGCACAAATTAGCAACCCAACTAGTCATTTAAGAACGTCCCCAACGACTACTCCGTACAAAAGGAAACGAGAGTGGAAAATCTCCCACTTCAAGCCCGCATTCGAGCCAAAAGCGGGAGATTATCCACTCTCGTTCTAATCTAGTTACGGTGCCGTATCCCCGAACTACATCAAGTTGCAAACAGCTGCCGCGAAGGCAACGGGGTCCTCGGGCAGAATACCTTCGACCAGCAGGGCCTGATCGTAGAGCAGACCGGAGTACTGCTTGATCTTATCGGCGTCACCGGCCTTCTGGGCAGCGACAAGCTTGGCGAAGACCGGGTGTTTGGCATTGAGCTCGAGCACGCGCTGGCTCTTGGGCATGCCGTCGGGCGCACCCTCGGGACCCTTCTGAAGCACCTTCTCCATCTCGAGCGAAAGCGGGCCTTCGGTGGTGATGCAGGCGGGGGCATCGGTCAAGCGCGCGGAGACGGCGACCTTTTCGACCTTGTCACCAAGCGCTTCCTTCATAGCGCTAAAGAGGTCCTCGTTCTCCTTGGTGGCGTCCTCGGCCTCTTTCTTCTCGTCGTCGGTCGCCAGATCAAGATCGCCGGTCGCGACGTTCTTGAGTTCCAGATGACGATCCTCGACCTCGGGCTCGGCACCGTCGGCAACCGCCTTCTCGGCAGCCTCGCGAGCAGCGTCATCCTCGTAGACCTTGGGCATATCGGCAGCCACGTACTCACGCATGGCCTGGAAGGTGAACTCATCCACGTCCTGCGTCAGCAGCAGTACATCGTAGCCGCGGTCGAGCACGCCCTTCACAACGGGCATCTTGGCCAGGCGCTCGCGCGAATCGCCGGCGGCGTAGTAGATGGCCTTCTGGCCCTCGGGCATGCCCTTGGCATACTCGGCCAGCGTGATCATCTTCTGCTCCTTGGCAGACCAGAACAGCAGCAAGTCGGCGAGCTCGTCGGCCTTCATGCCGTAGCTCGAGTAGATACCGTACTTAAGACCGCGACCAAAGTTCTCAAAGAACTTCTCATATGCCTCGCGGTCGTTGTCGCGCATATCCTCAAGATCGGCGGTAATTTTCTTCTCCACGCGCTTGGCGATTGCCTTGAGCTGTCGGTTCTGCTGCAGCGTCTCGCGCGAGATGTTGAGCGACACGTCGGCGGAATCAACGACACCGCGCACGAAGTTGTAGTAATCGGGCAGCAGGTCGTCGCACTTCTCCATAATCAACACGTTGGAGCTGTAGAGCGCCAGGCCCTTCTCGTAGTCCTTGCTGTACAGATCGAACGGGGCGCGGCCCGGCACAAACAGCAGGGCGTCGTACTCGAGCGTGCCCTCGGCATGGAAGCTAATGGTGCGCGCGGGGTCATCAAAGTCGTGGAACGTGGACTTGTAGAACTCGTCATAGTCCTTCTGCTCAACGTCGGAGCTACGCTTTTTCCAGATCGGCGTCATGGAGTTGACGGTCTCGAGCTCCTGATAGTCCTCGTACTCGGGCTTGTAGTCGTCACCAGCGTCCTCGGGCTTGGGCTTCTGGCGGCTCTTGGTCACCATCATCTGAATCGGGTAGCGCACATAGTTGCTGTACTGCTGAATCAGGCTCTTGAGGCCCCACTCGGTCAAGAAGCGATCGTAGGTCTCGGCCTCGCCGTCGGCGTCGAGCTTCTCGTTCTCGCGCAGCGTGAGGATAACGTCGGTACCGTGCTCGGCACGCTCGCCGTCCTCGATGGTGTAGCCCTCCAGACCGTCGGACTCCCACACATGAGCGGCGTCCTCGCCATAAGCACGGCTGACAACCTTCACATGGCTGGCGACCATAAAGGCGGAGTAGAAACCCACGCCAAACTGACCGATGATGTCGACATCGGAACCCTGCTGCTCGGCGTTCTCGGTCTTAAACTCCTCGGAGCCGGAATGGGCGATGGTGCCCAGGTTGCGCTCGAGCTCCTCGGCGGTCATGCCGATACCGTTATCCGAAATCGTGATGGTACGGGCATCTTTATCAAAGGAAACACGGATGGCCAAGTCGCCCTGGTCGAGCTTGACACTCGGATCCTGAAGGCTCTTAAAGTTGAGCTTGTCGACGGCATCGCTCGCGTTGGAGATAAGCTCGCGCAGGAAGATTTCCTTATTGGTGTAGATGGAGTTGATCATGAGGTCAAGCAGTTTTTTGCTCTCGGTCTTAAATTGACGCATGTGCAGTCCTTTCGCGCTACCCCTGCCCGCAAAAACGGCCCGGTTGCCCGAGCCGCATCGCAGACCTGCTATGTTCAGACTTAGATTTTATAACCTATTAGCGCGCATATATACATACGGAATCGAAAAACTGTATGTTGCAACACCCATGCGTCGATTGCCGAGGAGTGTCCCCAACTGCCGGCAGAAAAGGAATGTCCCTATCTGTCGCCCATGCGCTTGGCCATCCAGGCATGAGGCTGGCCTTCGTCTTCGTAGTCCACCGGCGCGATCTGCGTGTAGCCGGCCTTGGCATAGAGCGGCAGCACGTACTCCTGTGCATGCAACTTTATGAGTTTGGCGCCGGCATCGCGCGCAGCAGCTTCGCTGGCTTCGACAATCTTGCTTGCCAGACCGCGACGGCGCATGGCGGACAGCACGGCAACGCGGCCCATAATATAGGTCCCCCCCGCTGCGACGCCTTCGTCCAAGTCACACGCCGGCGAAACCGGAGCCTCTGCATCTGCCGCGCGCTCCAGTTCCTCGGGAAATACGCGTGAGCAGCCGGCAAGCTCACCGTCCACGTACAGCGTCACATGGATGCAAGTCGGCGCCTCATCGATAGCGTCGAACTCGTTCTCGTAGCCTTGCTCGTCCATAAAAACGACGCGGCGCACCAACGCCGCGTCATCAAAGCATCCCGTCTTAAGTTGGATATCCATAGCTGCCCTTTCATTCAACGCGAACGTTAGGGACAGATTTTAGCGAAAATGAGCTCCGCGCACGCTAAACTTCGCGCGAGCCTTCGCCAGGCAGTCGTAATGACCCACGTTATGGGCATCGCTCGCGATGAAGCTGTACAGGTTCTGATCGAACAGGCGCTGTGCCGGCTTTTTTTCGCGACCAAAGCGACCGCCGGCAATAAAGTCCGCCGAAGCCTGCAGCTTGCAGCCCATATCGACCAGGCGCTCCGCCACGCTTACATCCTTTTGAACCGCACGATAGCGCTCAGGATGAGCGATGATCACCTGGTAGCCACGGCACTGCAAATCGTAAATCGTGTTCTCGTACTCTCTAAACGCATACGCATCGGCATGCGTCGAAAGCTCGAGCAGAAACTCGTTGGTCCCATCGAAATGCAAGTGCTCCGCGGCATCGATACCAAGCTCAACGAGCTTTCGATGGTTGACCTCGAAGCCCATCTGGAGCGGAAAACCGTCAGCGTTATCACGCAGCAGTTCAAAGGCATCCCACATCTTGTCGTAATCAAAATAGGGATCACGGCAGTGAGGAGTGCAAACGATTCTGGTTACACCGGCCCGCTTGGCAGCCTCGAGCATCGCCAAGCTCTCATCGAGATCGGCGGCGCCGTCGTCTACACCCGGCAAGATATGGCAATGAATGTCACGCATAGGTCAGCCTTAATCAACTAAACGTTTGCTCGGTTGGTGAAGATGCCCTTTTTGGAAGTCCCCTGATCGTCGGAGCCCTTCTTCACCTTCTTACCGTCCTTGGTGTAGTAGGAGTAGTAGTACTCGCTGGTCTCGGTCTCACAGTAATTCATGACGGTACCGATGAGCTTGACCTTTTCGGACTTCTTAAGCTGGCCGATAGCGTTGAGCGCCTCCTCGCGCTTGGTGAAGTCCTCGCGCACCACGAACAGCGTGCCGTCGGTCAGGCTGGCAATCTCGGCAGCATCGATGAAGGTGCCGACCGGGGGAGCGTCGAAGATGACGTACTGGAACTTAGCAGACAGTGCCTTTACCAGCTTGGCAAAGCGGTGAGAGACGATGATGTCGGCAGGATTGGGAATATGCGGCTCGGCATCAAGGAAGTAGAAGTTCTTCTGACCCGTCTCGACAATTGCCTGGTCAATGGAGATCTGCTCGGAAAGAACCGCATAGAGTCCGCCGCGCGAACGAACGCCGAGCATATCGGAAAGGGACCTGCGGCGCATATCGGCCTCAACCAGGAGCACGGACTTGCCACTCGTGGCGATTGCCTGAGCAAGGTTAATGGAAACCGTAGACTTGCCCTCGTTGGGAATCGAGGAGGTAACGGTGATGGTGCGAATGGGGTCGTCCACGCTCGCAAAGCGAATGTTGGCCAGAAGGGTCTTGGCGGCATTCTGTACAACGAGCTTATCGGTGTTCTTTGCCTTAGCCATGCCTATTTACCACCTTTCATAGCCGGAATTCGGCCAACAACGGGAATGCCCAGGAGCTCTTCCGCCTCTTCGGCACCGCGGATGCGGGTATTGAGCATGTCTGCCAAAACGACATAGGCGACTGCGATAAAGATACCGGCGAGGAACGCGACGGCAATATACAGCGTGCGCTTGGGGCCGCTGGGGGCTTCGGGGGTCTTAGCCTCGTCGATAACGTTGATGCTCTGGGCAGCGCCGACGTTCTGAGCGACCGTACTCACCGAGCTAGCTATGGCCTTTGCGACCTCAGCCGTCTCCTTGGCATCGGTGCCGGTAACCGAAAGCGTAATGACACGCGTGGTGGTCTCGGAGGAAACAGACACCTTGTAGTCATCCAGATCGGTGAGGCCCAGTTCCTTGGCGGCGCCGCTCTTAACGCTATCGCTATCCAGCAGCGTGGCGATATCGTTGGAAAGCATCTGGCTCGCCGAGAGATCGTTGTAGCTCATCTGGCCGCTATCGTCGGTCTTGGCGAGAATGTACATGCTCGTCGTCGCGGTATAGGTGTTGTCCATCGCGGCGAAGGACACGATGCCCATGGCGATCGCGCAGACCACCGGAAGGGTGATGACCAGCTTGAGGTGCTTCTTCAGCAGCTGGAACAGTTCGAGAAGGGTCATGCAGCTTGCCTTTCATTTCCCCAGTTCGGATTGACAAAACTGTCCGTATGTTATCGCATCTTTTTACCGAGACCAAACTCTATACATAAGAAACAGGCTCTCCTGTAAAAATGTCGGAAGCAATCGTAAAATTGCACAACAACGCCGCACCCGAAAGTCAAATGCGGCGTCTACATCAATACCTATGTTGTATCGCTATGCGAATGGCTCGTCCTGCTGTATGGGAAACGTCACCGTAATGGTGGTTCCCACGCCCAACTCGCTCGACAGATCGAGCGTGGCGTGATGATACAGGGCCGCATGCTTGACAATGGCAAGCCCCAGACCGGTTCCGCCGCGCGCCTTGGACCTACTCTTGTCCACGCGATAGAACCGCTCAAATACCTTGCCCTGTTCTTCAGGCGCGATACCGATTCCCGTGTCGGCGACCGCAAGGAACGGATGGCCTTCGTCGTTGGCGCCGCACTGCAGCGTAACCGTACCGCCGGGTCGATTGTAGCGGATGGCGTTGCTTGCCAGATTATAGATGAGCTCGTCAATCAAGCGCGACACGCCCTCGATGACCACAGGCTTGGTCTCATGACTTATCGTCACATTCGCCTGACGGGCGACCTGTTCAAGACGCTGCTCAACCGCGTAGATGGCACGCGAGAGCTCAATAGGCTCCGTGGACCCAATGGGCACCGCCTCGCCCTCAGTTGCACGCTCGGCCTCGTCCAAGTTAGACAGCGTAAGGATGTCGTTGACAAGCGCCGCCAAACGGCCCGCCTCACGATAGATGCGACCGCCAAAGTTGCGCAGGTCGTCCTCGCCCTCGACCATGCCATTTGCGATGAGCTCGGCATAGCCCGAAATCGCCGTAAGCGGCGTCTTGAGCTCATGGGTGATATTCGCCGTGAACTCGCGGCGCATACGGTCGTTGTCCGCTAGCACCGCCATTTGGCGCTTGAGTTCCTGGCGCTGCGACTCGATACGCTCAAGCATGGGGACCATCTCGGCATAGGCGTGCTCATAGCTACGGCGTGGGTGGTCCAAATCCACCTCTTGCAACGGCGCGATGATGGCACGGGACTCGCGGCGCGCCATAAAAAACGAGAGCACCGCACCCGCTGCTGCGATAAGCAGCATCGGCGCCACCATCGACAGCAAAATCGCCGCAACGCCAGGCTGGGCCTGCGCCAAGCGGACAACCTGGCCGTTATCAAGGGCGACGGCGCGATACAGCATAATCTCGTCAAGCGTAGAGCTTGCGCGCTCCGCGGAACCCGAACCATTCTCAAAGGCCTCGATGACCTCGGGGCGATCGCCGTGGTTGGGCAGTGTGGAAGGTGACGCCTCGTTGTCGTAGGCAACCGATCCATCCTTGTTAATCAGCGTGATGCGCAAGTCCTCGCGATCGAGGCTACGCAAGAACGGGATGGGCTCCTGCTGCTCGTCGAGGGCGGCAGCAATGAGCTCGGTTTCTTGCGCCAGGTTGGCACTCGTGGCATCCGCCAAGGTGTTTTGCACAAAGAACGCACCCAGCACCGTAAACGCCACGATAACCGCCATGGCGCAGACAAAGATCGTCACAAAAACGCGGTGCGACAGCGTATGTTTTCCCTGGAGGGCGAAGACCACGGGTTACTCCTCCGATGCGGTGGCCGCGGTGTCGTCACCTTCGGCACCATCACCGGCAGAAGGCTCGGCCAAGCGGTAGCCCACGCCGCGCACGGTCTCGACGGCGCTGGCATGCTCGCCCAGTTTTTGGCGAAGCGTCTGCACGTGCACGTCAACGGTACGCGAACCGCCGTCGAAGTCCCAGCCCCACACGCTCTGCAGCAACGACTCGCGGGTAAAGACCACGCCGGGCTTGCGCATGAGGTACTCGAGCAGGTCGAACTCGCGCAGGGTGAGCTTAAGCGACTCGCCGGCAACGGTCACCTCGCGATGGCTGGGCGAGAGCACAATGTCGCCCACGCTGAGCACATCGCTTGCCTGTTTGACCATACCGCCGCGACGCAACAGTGCGCGGCAGCGACTGGCGAGCTCCATGAGCGAAAACGGCTTAGTCAGGTAATCGTCGGCACCGCCATCGAGCGCCATCACCTTGTCGAGCTCGGTGTCCTTGGCGGTAAGCATCATGATGGGCACCGTCGCCGTCAGACGGTCGGCACGCAGGCGACGCATAATCGCCAAGCCATCGGTATCGGGCAGCATGATGTCGAGCAGGACAGCATCGGGTACCCGTCGCGCCACGGCGGCCTTAAACTCGCCATCGCACGAAAAGCCCTCGGCCTCGATTCCCTGCTTGCGCAGCGCGTAGACCGTCAGATCCCTGATGTTGTCATCGTCCTCGACGTAATAGATCATGTTGAACCCCTTTGCGGCCGGCATGACCGCATCTTAACCCTAAAGGTGCCTGTACTAGATGGTATCAGCCAAAACGTCCCGTCAAATAATCCGCCGTGCGCGGATCGATCGGGTTTTTGAAGAGCTGGGCAGTGGGCGCATGCTCCACCAGCTCGCCCAGCAAAAAGAACGCGACCGAGTCGGAGATGCGCGCAGCCTGCTGCATGTTGTGCGTAACGACCACCAGCGTGCAGGTCTCCCTGAGCTCGCAGGCCAGCTGCTCCACCACGAGCGTCGATACGGGGTCGAGCGCCGAGGTCGGTTCGTCCATCAGCAGAATGTCGGGCTGCACGGCCAGCGCACGGGCGATGCACAGACGCTGCTGCTGGCCGCCCGAAAGACCCAGACCCGATTCCTTGAGCTTGTCCTTGACCTCGTCCCACAGGGCGGCGCGTCGCAGGGAGTCTTCGACCAGCTCGTCGAGCACGACGCGGTCGCGCACACCCATACCGCGCGGCCCATAGGCGACGTTGTCGTAGATGCTCATGGGAAACGGGTTGGGGCGCTGAAACACCATGCCCACGCGCTGGCGCAAACGGCAGATGTCGTAATCGCCCAGGATATCTTGACCATCGAGCGCAATCTTGCCCTCGATACGGCAATCCTTGATGCCGTCGTTCATGCGGTTAAAGCAGCGCAGCAACGTGGACTTTCCGCAGCCCGAAGGCCCGATAAACGAGGTGATCTGCTTGTCGCGGATCTTGATATTCACGTCCTTGAGCGCATGATGGTCGCCATAGAACAGGTCGAGGCCCTCGACGTCGATGCGCGTCGGCGAGGCGGCAAGATCCTCTGCCGTGGGGCGAGTCGCATCCCCAACCTCGCGCTCGTGCGCGGCCTCGGCCTGCGCTTCCATGAGTTCTTCAAGCTCCGTGGGCTCCACAGCCGCAGCAGCCGTCATACCGCATACCTCCACATCGATATCAATTCAGCAGTATCGATAGTAGAAATCGCGGCTCATATGCACGTGAGCGCATTGTCAAGTGTTTGTAAGGGCACGCTGGCTATGCGGCGGGCAGCTCGATGGTGAATATCGTGTGTTCGGGCGTCGATTCACATGCAACGGTACCGCCGTGTGCCGCGATGATCTCCTTGGCAATAGCAAGGCCCAGACCGGCACCACCGCGATTGGTCGCACGCGCCGCATCCAGGCGATAGAACTTCTCAAAGATCACCTTGAGCTTAGCCGCAGGGATAGGATCGCCCTGATTGATAAAGCGAACGCGCACGCCGCCATCGTCTTGGCGCCCGGCCTCAATCGTGATAGTCGAGCCCTCATAGCTATAGGCGACGGCGTTTTTCATGATGTTGTTGAACACGCGAGCCATCTTGTCGCCATCCACGAGCACCGTCAGGTCCTCGCGAATATCAACTTGGGCTTCCTTATGCTGCTCGTTGAGGATGGGATAGAACTCGTCAGCCACCTGAGCCAGCAGCAACCCCAGATCAACATAGCCGCGCGTGAGCACGATATCGTGGAAGTCAAAGCGCGTGATATCGAAGAACTCTTCGATGAGTGCATCGAGCCGGTGCGCCTTGTCGAGAGCCACGCCCGTAAAGTGCGCACGTTGCTCAACCGGCAGCTCAGGAGCCTCTTGCAGCAGCGAAAGATAGCCCACCACACTGGCAAGCGGGGTGCGTAGGTCATGTGCCAAGTACGTGACCAGATCGTCCTTGCGATGCGACTCGTCACGCAGAGCTTGCTGCACCTTGCGCTCACGGTCACGCACGCGGTTAAGGGCGCCCTCGACCTCCAAGAAGTCGCCGTCGATGTTGTCCCAGGTGTCGGGGTGATCGATCAGGCGATCTTGAATACGAGCGGCCAGCACACAATCGGCATGCTGCTCGCCCTGTTCGTAGCCCTGGTAGTACAGGGCGCGGCCACACAAGAACAGCACGCACGCGGCAAGCGCCAGCACAAAGCCAAGCATGTTGAATACAAAGCCGGCATCGAACAGCACCGGCCCTTCGATGCCGCCGAGCGCCATGGCGCCAATCGCCAACGTCATGGCCCACGCGGCACCGCCGATCACCACGCACCGACGCACAATTTCAAATCGATCGATTAGCAAAAAGCCGATAAGCAGCACCGCCAAGATTCCGGCGATGTTGTCGATGCCAATCAGCAGCAGGCTCAGCAAAAAGAGCAGCACCGTTGCAAGCGCACGGTTGTCAACGACTGACCTCACGTATTCAAAGAGTCGATCGGGCACCTCGAACGCTTGCCTATCGTCTTTTGTCATATCAAGATCCTCACAAGCGAAAAGCGTTATTCGATGATGTAGCCGACGCCCCAGACGTTTTTGATAAAGCGTGGCTTTTGTGCGTCGTCGCCGATTTTTTCGCGCAAGTGGCGAATGTGCACCATCACCGTATTGTTGGAGCCGGGCATAAAATCCTCGCTCCACACCGCGCGGAACAGGTCCTCCACGGCCACCACGCTGCCGCGATGCTCGACCAGATACAGCAAGATTGAATACTCGGTGGGTGTGAGGCGTACCGGTGCACCGTCCACCGTTACGGAACGAGCATCGCGGTTGATCTCCAAGCCGTCGAGCTGGAGGGTCGGCGACTCGGCCGCCTGTGCGCGGCTACCGTAGCTGGTGTAGCGGCGAAGCTGAGCGTGCACGCGCGCGATGAGCTCCAGAGGACGAAACGGCTTAACCACGTAATCGTCCGCGCCAAGCGAAAGGCCCTCGATCTTGTCTTGCTGGGCATCGCGCGCCGTCAGCATGATCACGGGATAGGTATGGCTGGAACGGATCGTACGCAGCAGCTCAAAGCCATCGATATCGGGCAGCATGACATCCAGCAGCGCCAGATCGAACTCCTGCTCCAAGATTGCCTTGGCAGCATCGGCCCCGCTATAGGCAATCTGGACATCAAAGCCCTCTTTTGTAAGGTAGATACCAACCAAGTCGGCGATGGCCTTTTCGTCATCAACTACCAAAATGCGCTCGTTCATGCGTGCTCCTCTCGCGCTCCATTATGCCCGAGGGGGCGCCCGTCACACACAACAAGCGTGGGTGATTAAGTCGGCCTTAAGCACCCTTGTGCCCGTTCGGGCGCGGATGTGGGCCACGCACGCACGCGATGATCGCCGACGCCGGCAAACGATATACTCTTGTTCCAGAAGAGACCATCCCGTCGAAAGCGAAATCCGTGAAGTCCCTCACCTCTTTTGCAAAGCGCTCAGCCCAGCTTGCCGCCGGCTTTGTCTGCGCTATCGCCCTTGCCGCTGGCGTGCCCACCGTCGCCGGCGCCCAAGTGCTTACGACCGACAATGTTTGCGGCAAAACCGCCGATGCGCGCGGCATCACGGCCGAAAACCTGCCCGATATCGATGCGACCAATGCCCTCGTCATGGGCAAAGACGGCACCGTCTACTATGGGCGCGGCGCCGATGAGCAGGTCAAAATCGCCTCGATCACCAAGGTCATGACCGCAATCCTAACCGTCGAGAATTGCAAGATGGACGAGAAGGTCACGGTGAGCAACGCCGCAGCCACCGTGGGTAATTCGACCGCCGGCTTGCTCGAAGGCGACGAGCTTACCGTGGAGCAGGCATTGCGCGGCCTGATGATTCCCTCGGGCAACGACGCCGCCATCGTGCTCGCCGAATATGTGGGCAAGAAGATCGACCCTAAGACCAAAGACGCCGAGGCAACATTTGTGAAGGCCATGAACGAGCGCGCTAAGAAGCTCGGTTGCACCGGCACGCTTTTTGAAAACCCGCATGGTCTGGACTTTGATGAGTGGGCTGGCGATATGCACTCAACCGCACATGACGTGGCGCTGATGATGCAGGAGGCCATGAAAAACGACACGATCCGCGAGGTCGTAGCGAGCGAGGATTCCTGGATCGAGGTCACGGGCGCCGACGGCACCGACCATTCGCATTCCATGGACACGCATAACTATTTGCTGGGCCAAGATGGCAACATCGGCGGCAAGACCGGCACCACCGACGACGCGGGCTATTGCTTTACGAGTGCCTACAACCGCGATGGCGACGAGATCTACACCGTTGTTTTGAACTCCACCACCACCGACCAGCGCTTTACCGATACCGCAACCCTTGCCAATTGGTACTACGGTCACAAGGCGGCGGTCGCAATCGCCAACACGCAGGAAAAGACCGCCAACGGCAACCCGCTTATGGCGCGCATTAGTCAAACCGACTGGACGGATAAGACGATCGACGCCACGCTCGCCGATCCTACGGCGCAAGCGACCGTGTTTTCCCTTGCCGGCGAGGTGACCGAAAAGGTTAGCTACGACGATCTTTCGGGCACGGTGCATGTGGGCGACAAGGTGGGCAGCGTTACGCTCAAGCAGGACGGCACCAAAATCGCCGTTATGGACCTGGTTGCCGACGAGGAAATCGCAGGGCCGAATCCCATTGAGTGGCTCCTTGTGAAGCTCGACCGCCTGGGCCGCCGCATCGACAACCGCCCGCTCACAGCCGAGAGCGAGACCGTAGCCAAGGCGCCCGAGATGTAAGATCGAAGAACAATACACTCGCTGAAAGGAGGCGTCCAACGGGGCGCCTCATTTTTTGAGGGTTCGAATCCCCAGCGCCCTTTCTCGATAATAAAAAAGGGCCCCCGATGGGACCCTTCTTTAAAGTTAAACTGGCGGAGAGCTGGGGATTCGAACCCCAGATGCCCTTTTGGGGCATACTCGCTTAGCAGGCGAGCACCTTCGGCCTCTCGGTCAGCTCTCCGTAACAGCCGTTCTATAGTAACCAAACAGCCAAGGATGGGCAAGAGGAAATTTTCTAATTGCCTAGCATCCTTTCCTCCTTGGAGGCTTCGCCTACCCCAGCGAGCGGTTGAGGGAGCCGAGCTCGTCGTTGCCCATGGTGCGCCACATTTGGAAGATGCAACCGCGTGCCAGGAAAAAGAAGCCGTTGTCGACCAGTTGCACAGCGGCATCTGCCAGCTGATTCGTCACGGCGGACACTGGCGGCAGCTCGAGTCCAGCCTTGCGGATGGTCTCGACCGCCTCCTCGAACGTCGGAGGCTCGCTGACGCCCATCTCATTCATAAGGCCCTGCATTTCTTCCAGCGCGCTACTGCCCGACTCCTCGCCGCGCGGCACCAGACGGTAACAAGCCAGCGCCAGGTCGAGCTGATCGCAATTCCAATAGGCAAACGCCAAGCGATAGAACAGGTAGCCGATTGCAGAACGATCGCTGGCAATACGTAGGCCGTGGCGCGCCACCTCGATAATCTCGTCAAAGCGCTCCAGACGCGCAAGCACGTTGATGAGCGCAAAGTGCGATTGCATGGACGAGCGTGCCAGATCGTAAAGATGGCGCACCTCGGGCAGTGCTCGTTCAAAGTCCTCTTGCTCGGCGTAAAAGCTGCAGATCTCGTGCTGGGCAAAATACAGCGCATCGGGTGCGCGAAGGATACGCACGGAACGGTCCTCCTCCATCACCGGCAGCACCATGCGCA